>JBJHBJ010000009.1:0-98874 GCA_050485425.1 Ectothiorhodospiraceae bacterium
AGACATGCCTGCGGACTGTCGGCCGGAGGGACCCGGCCGACAAGCCCCCAGGGATGGGTTCACGGCGGGTCCGCAGGCATGTCTCCACCCCCGGCCCGATCGAAGCCTCACACACGCCTCGAGCCGTGCGCCGAGTACGCTGAACTACAGGATATAGCGGCTCAGGTCCTGGTCCTGGACCAGTTCGCCCAGGTGCTCGTCCACGTAGGCGGCGTCCACGGTCAGGGTCTGGCCGCTGCGGTCCGGGGCCTGGTAGCTCAGTTCCTCCAGCAGGCGTTCCATCACCGTGTGCAGGCGGCGGGCGCCGATATTCTCGGTGCGCTCGTTCACCTCCCACGCCACCTGGGCGATGCGGGCGATGCCGTCTTCGGTGAACTCCAGCTTGCAGCCCTCGGTGTCCATCAGCGCCTTGTACTGCGCGGTGAGCGAGGCGCTGGGCTCGGTCAGGATGCGGACGAAATCCTCCACCGCCAGGGCGGCAAGCTCGACGCGGATCGGCAGCCGGCCCTGCAGTTCAGGAATCAGGTCCGAGGGCTTCGACAAATGGAACGCGCCGGAGGCGATGAACAGGATGTGGTCGGTATTCACCATGCCGAACTTGGTGGAGACGGTGCAGCCTTCCACCAGCGGCAGCAGATCCCGCTGCACCCCTTCGCGGGACACGTCTGCGCCGGAGCCGGATTCGGCCCGCTTGGCCACCTTGTCGATCTCGTCCAGGAACACGATGCCGTTCTGCTCGACGCGCTCGACCGCCAGCGCCTTCACCTCTTCCTCGTTGACCATGCGCGCCGCTTCCTGCTCGCGCAGCACTTTCATCGCATCCTTGATCTTCATGCGACGGGTCTTGGTCTTGCCGCCACCCATGTTCTGGAACAGGCTCTGGAGCTGGTTGGTCATCTCCTCCATGCCGGGCGGGGCCATGATCTCCACGCCCATCGGAGAGGCGGAAACCTCGATGTCCACCTCCTTGTCATCCAGCTCGCCGAAACGCAGCTTGTTCCGGAACTTGTTGCGGGTGGCCTGATCCTGCGGTTCCTCGTCCTGCTCCCAGCTGGTGGAGGCGCGGGGCAGCAGGATGTCCAACAGACGATCCTCGGCCGCCTCCTCGGCCCGATACTTGACCTTCTCCATTGCCTCCTCGCGGGTCATCTTCACCGCCATGTCAACCAGGTCGCGGACGATCGATTCCACGTCGCGGCCTACGTAGCCCACTTCGGTAAACTTGGTGGCTTCCACCTTGATGAACGGCGCGTTGGCCAGCTTGGCCAGGCGACGCGCGATTTCGGTCTTGCCGACGCCGGTGGGGCCGATCATCAGGATGTTCTTTGGCGTGATCTCGTTGCGCAGTTCTTCACCAACCTGCATGCGGCGCCAGCGGTTGCGCAGGGCTATCGCCACGGAACGCTTGGCGCTGGCCTGGCCGATGATGTGACGATCCAGTTCCTGGACGATCTCGCGGGGTGTCATCTCGGACATGATGGTCTTCCTGGCTGCCGGAGCCGGCCGATGGTCAGGCCAGCTCCTCGATGGTCAGTTGATGGTTGGTGTAGACGCAGATATCGCCGGCGATACCCAGCGCCTGCTCCACGATCTCGCGGGCGCCCAGCTCGCTGTGGCGCAGCAGCGCCAGCGCCGCGGCCTGGGCGAACGGTCCGCCGGAGCCGATGGCGATGACGTCGTGCTCGGGCTCGATGACGTCGCCATTGCCGGAGATCACCAGCGTGTTCTCCTTGTCCGCCACCAGCAGCAGGGCTTCCAGGCGGCGCAGGGCGCGGTCGGAGCGCCAGTCCTTGGCCAGTTCGACGGCGGCGCGGGTGAGGTTGCCGTGGTATTTCTCCAACTGGCCCTCGAAGCGTTCGAACAGCGTGAACGCGTCCGCCGTGCCGCCGGCGAAGCCGGCGATGACGCGTTCCTGGAAAAGCCGACGCACCTTGCGGGCGTTTCCTTTCATGACGGTGTTGCCCATGGACACCTGCCCGTCGCCGCCGATGACCACCTGGCCGTTGCGTCGGGCGGCGAGGATGGTCGTGCCTCTGAACTGTTCCATGCGTACTCCGAATAGTGCTGTCTAGGGCCGAGTTCTGGACGTGGGGGTTGGCTGAGGATTTTAAAAGGTTAGGACCGCAATTCGATACCACGTTGTGTGGTTTGGAGGCTTCGTTCCGGTCGCGGGCGGGATTGCTGTTCCAGACACGCTGTAAACCCATCCATGGGAGCTTGACGACCGCATCCCTGCGGCCGACAGTCTGGAACAGCAATCCCGCCCGCGACCTTGGCTGTGGCTGGACTCTTCGGCTTCCCCTGGTGAGGGCATCTACGTGATGCACCCACCGCACGCGCAGGTTCTGTCCTGGGTTGTCTTGGCGGACCGTCAGCGGCATGGATGCCGCTGTCGAGCCCCCATGGATGGGTTCACGGCGTGTCCGCCAAGACAACCCAGGACAGAACCCTTGCACCAGAACCTGCGGTTGCACGGAATACATGACCGGATCGGACAGCACGGAGGCTGGGCTATCGCTTCTTCCGCGCTCTCGGGTGGGCGGCGTCGTAGACCTGGGCCAGGTGCTGGAAGTCCAGGTGGGTGTAGACCTGGGTGGTGCTGATGTCGGCGTGGCCCAGCAGCTCCTGCACCGCCCGCAGGTCGCCGCTGGATTCCAGCAGGTGGCTGGCGAAGGCGTGGCGCAGCATGTGCGGGTGCACCTGGCCCGGGATGCCCGCATGGCGCGCCAGCTGCTCCAGCCGCAGCTGCACGCTGCGCGGGCTCAGCCGGCGACCCCGGCGGCTGACGAACAACGCCTTCTCTTCCACCCCGGCCATCCCCGGCCGCAGCCTCAGCCAGGCCTGCACGCGCTCCCGCGCCTTGCGGCCCACCGGCACGATGCGGCTTTTCGCCCCCTTCCCGATGACCTCCACCCGGCCCCCGGCCATGTCGATGTCCTGGTGGTTCAGCGACACCAGCTCCGCCAGCCGCAGGCCGGACGAATAGAGCAGTTCCGCCATGGCCAGATCCCGGGCGTGGAGCGCCGGGTCCTCGCCAGGGGGTGTCTGGTCCAGCAACTGGGTCATGCGGTCCACGTCCAGCGTGCGCGGCAGGCGTTTCGGGCTGCGCGGCGCCGGGACGTCCCGGGCCGGATTGGCGGACAGGCGATTCTCCCGCAGCAGATAGTCGAAGAAGCCGCGCAGCGCCGACAGACGCCGCTGCAGGCTGGCGCCGGACAGGCCACGCCGGTGGCAGTGGGCGACGAAGGCGCGGACGTGCTGGGCATCCAGCAGCGGCCAGTCGCCCAGGCCCTGCTCCGCGCACCACTGCATCAGCGCATCCAGATCGCGGCGGTAGCTTTGGCAGGTACGGGGAGACAGACGGCGTTCACCGGCCAGGTGGCGCTCGAAACGCTCCACCCAGGCACGAGCGTCGGGATTCATTGGCCGGACAGGTGGCGTGCCAGGGCGTGCGCGGCCAGGTCGCCGAGCTGGTTCAGGAAAATCGTGCCCTGGCTGGCGTGAAAACGGTCACGCTCCAGGCTGCCGATCGCCAGCACACCAGTGGCGGCCGGGTGCCGGAGCGCCACCATGGCGGCGGAGGCCACGCGTTCGCTGCTGTCGCTGAACAGGAAGCGGAGCTGGGGCTCGGACAGCTGACCGCAGACGGGGCGGCCGTCGCGCAAGGTCTGGGCAATGTGCGTCAGGTCCTCGTGCCCCTCGGGGATGAAATCCTGATGTCCCCCATGAGCCCCGGTCTTGTCCACCAGCTTCACGCTCACCATGTCGGCCTGGAACTGGCTGCGCAGGCCGTCTTTCAGGCTTTGCAGCGTATGGTCGAGATCCGAGGGATTGAGCAGTTCCAGCGTCAGCCGGTGCATGCGCTCGGCCAGCCGGTCGTTGTCCCGGGCGACGTCCAGCAGATCGTCCAGGCGTTGCTTGAGACGGCGGTTCTCGGTGCGCAGCAACTGCACCTGGTAGAGAATCAGCGAGACGGCGTTACCGGTTTCATGGGGAATGCGTAGCTGGCGGGACAGGGCGGGGTGGCGAAGAAAGAATTCCGGGTCTGCTTCCAGGAAATCGGCAACGGCTTCCTCCGTCAACGGCTCCTGCAGTCTGACCTTTTGCTGCGTGCTCATGCAGTACTCCTCACCCGCCCGGATCATCAGTATTCCCGGTGGGCTGCCGGGATTGTTCAACAGTCTATCGGATAAACGTCTTCACGGTAACGGGTACCAACCATTTCAAAGGTCGAAAAGGTCAGTCAGCTACGACCCGCCCTACCTTGCCATCGGGGCACGAACGAAGCCCCGGCCTCGAGCATGACGGCGTGAGCCCTTCGACGCATTCTTCAGGGCAGCTCGATTTCACCCCGGAACACCGTCTCCGCGGGGCCAGTCATCCAGACCGGTTCGCCGTGGCCCTGCCAGCGGAGCGTAAGCCGGCCGCCAGGGAGGTCCACGCGCACCTCCTCGGCCAACTGCTCCCACAGACGCCCGGCGACCACGGCCGCGCAGGCGCCGGTGCCGCAGGCCAGGGTCTCGCCGGCGCCGCGCTCGTAGACCCGCAGGCGGATGTGGCTGGGCGACACTACTTCCATGAAGCCGGCGTTGGCCCGGCGTGGGAACTGGCGGTGGCCTTCGATCAGCGGCCCGAGCCTGGCCACCGGCGCCTGTTCCACGCTCTGCACCGCGGTCACCGCGTGCGGATTGCCCATGGACACGGCGGCGATGGTGAGCTGCTCCCCGTCCACGTCCAGCGGGTAGCGCACCGCCTGCCGTTCGGCCAGGAACGGGATCTGCGACGGTTCCAGGCGCGGGGCACCCATATTCACCGTCACCTCCCCACCCGGCTGCAGGAAAACCTGGGTGGGTCCACCCAGCGTCTGGATCATCAGTTCCCGCTTGTCGGTCAGGCCCTGCTCCTGCAGGAACACGGCCAGGCAGCGGACGCCGTTGCCGCATTGCTCCACCTCGCCGCCGTCGGCGTTGTAGATGCGGTAGCGGAAATCCATATCCGCTTCGGTGGCCGGCGCGGCCAGCAGTACCTGGTCGCAGCCGACACCGAACCGGCGGTCGGCCAGCCGGCGGACCTGGTCGGTGGTGAGTTCCAGCGGCTGGCGCACGGCGTCCAGCACGACGAAATCGTTGCCGATGCCCTGCATCTTGGTGAATGACAATCTCACGCTACCGGCCCTCGGTCTTCCGGCAACAGCCGTTCGCCTTCCAGCAACTGCTCCAGTGTCTCGCGACGGCGGATCAGATGCACCTTGCCGCCGTCCACCATCAGCTCCGGCGGGCGGGGCCGGGTATTGTAGTTGGACGCCATGACGAAACCATAGGCGCCGGCCGAGCGCACCGCCAGCAGATCACCCTGCTCCAGCGCCAGCTCCCGATCCTTGCCCAGGAAGTCGCCGGTTTCGCACACAGGTCCGACCAGGTCGTAACGCCGCGCCTCGCCCCGGCGTGGCACGACCGGCTCGATGGCCTGCCAGGCGGCGTACAGCGCCGGCCGCAGCAGGTCGTTCATGGCGGCATCGATGATCGCGAAGTTCTTGTGCGGGGCGTGCTTGAGATACTGCACCCGGGTCAGCAGCACGCCGGCATTGGCGACGATGGCGCGGCCCGGCTCCAGCAACACCTTCAGGCCGCGCTGTTGTAAGGGCGGCAGTAGCTCGGCGGCGTAGTCGGCCGGCGACGGCGGCTGCTCGTCGCGGTAGCGCACGCCCAGACCCCCGCCCAGGTCGATATGTTCCAGTCTCAGCCCTTGCGCCGCCAGCCGGTCGATCATGGCCACCACCCGGTCCAGTGCGTCGCGGAACGGGGCGGTGCGGGTGAGCTGGGAGCCAATGTGGAAGTCGACGCCGACGAATCGCAGGCCGGGGAAGTCGTCCCGCCGGCGATACAGCACTTCCGCCTCGTCCAGCGGGATGCCGAACTTGTTTTCCTTCAGTCCGGTAGAGATGTACGGGTGGGTCTCGGCGTCGACGTCCGGGTTCACACGCAGCGAGACCGGTGCTTCCCTGCCCATGTGCGTCGCCACGTGGCTGATACGCTCGAGTTCCGCTTCGGATTCCACGTTGAAGCAAGCGATGCCCACGTCCAGCGCGCGGGCGATCTCGTGACGGGTCTTGCCGACGCCGGAGAAGACGATGCGTTCCGGCCGGCCGCCGGCGCGCAGCACGCGTTCCAGCTCGCCTTCCGAGACGATGTCGAAGCCGGATCCCAGCCGGGCCAGCAGGTTCAGCAGCGCCAGGTTGGAGTTGGCCTTGACGGCGTAGCACACCAGGTGGTCGACCGACGCGAAGGCGCTGTCATAGGCCTGCCAGGCGTGCTCTATCGCCGCGCGGCTGTACACATAGGCGGGCGTGCCGTATTCACGGGCAATCTGTTGCAGCGGCACCTGTTCGGCGAACAGTTCACCGCCGCGGGTGGAAAACGGTTCCATGCGGGCTCCAGCGCTGACCCGGATCGGGGTTCGTGTCAGGCGACGGCAACAGCCGGCGCCATTGCCACGGCAGAGGACTCGGGCAGGTACAGATCGCCTTTCTGGCCGCAGGCGACCAGAACGAGAACGATCAGCAGCAGGCTGGCAGCGTGCGTCAGTCTGCGCATGGTCCGGCTCCCCTCGTGAAATTCGGCCCATTATAGCGGTCCGGGGCCGGGCGTGACCAATGAACAGTGCCCGCGGTATGCTGGGCGCCCCGCGTAAAGGAAGCGCTGAAGTATTCGCGCTGCGTTGTTGCGGCGCCTGGCCGTGGAACCACCACGGCGCTGCGCACGACGCCGGACATCGCGCAATATCTGACCGTGACGCGATAGCGTGAATACTTCGGCGCTTCCTTGAGCAGGCCTGAATGATTATCCACGGGAGTTGACGTCCATGCGTGAGGAGCTACTGGATTGTGTGCAGGTCGGGGCCGGCGACAAGGCCACCGCCAGCGTGATCTGGCTGCACGGCCTGGGGGCCGACGGCCACGATTTCGAACCGATCGTGCCGGAACTGCGGTTGCCCGCTTCCCTGCCGGTCCGTTTCCTGTTCCCGCATGCGCCGGTGCGGCCGGTGACACTGAACAACGGGATGGCGATGCGGGCCTGGTACGACATCATCGCGCTGGGCGGCGGTGCGCGCCAGGACGATGCCGGCATCCGCGAGTCCGCGCGACAGGTGGAGGCGCTGATCCGGCGCGAGCGGGAGCGCGGCATTCCGGCCGAACGGATTGTGCTGGCAGGCTTCTCCCAGGGTGGTGCGATCGCGTTGCATACCGGCTTGCGTCATCCGGAGCGGCTGGCGGGGATCATGGGCCTGTCCACCTACCTGCCGCTCGCCGATACGGTGGAGGCAGAACGCAGCGACGCCAACGCCGGAACGCCGATTCTGATCGCGCATGGCAGCATGGATCCGGTGGTGCCCATGCAGATGGGCGAGCGTTCGCGGGATCAGTTGCAGGCCATGGGCTACACCGTGGAATGGCACGACTATCCGATGGTGCACCAGGTGTGCATGGAGGAAATCGCAGCGATCAGCGCCTGGCTGCAGCGGGTGCTTCCCTAGCCTGCTTCTCTGTAGCCGGCCGTTGCCGGGTTGGTGGATATCGGCTGCCCCCTAAGCGGTTGGGGGCGGTGCGCACCACTTCGTGGTGCACACCCTACGCGCTGCAGTGCGAAAAATCCGGCCGCAACCCCATGGGGCCCGGCCGATTTCGCCCGTGGCGGTGTCGCAAGCCACCACAGGTAGAATGACTACCTGCGGCGCCTTGCTCCTGGTCACGAACGAAAATCGGTCTCGAGCGCGAGCGCGGGAATTGATCAGCGCTTCCCTAGGAAAGCCCGGCAAGGCGCGTGCGGGCGGCCTGGATCTGGGCCCGCACTTGGTTCGGTGCGGTACCGCCGAGGTGATCCCGGGCCGCCAGGGAGCCTTCCAGCGTCAGCACCTGGTAGACGTCCTCGCCGATGGTGTCGGAGAACCCCTGTAGCGTGGCCAGGTCCATGTCGGCCAGGTCCATGCCCTGCTCCACCCCGTGCCGCACGGCGGCACCGACGATGGCGTGGGCATCGCGGAACGGCACGCCCTTGCGCACCAGGTAGTCGGCCAGGTCGGTGGCGGTAGCGAAGCCCTTGCGGGCGGCGGCATACATGTTTTCCCGCTTGACTGCCATGGCCGGGACCATATCGGCGAAAGCGCGCAGGCAGTCGCGTACCGTATCGGCGGTGTCGAACAGCGGTTCCTTGTCTTCCTGGTTGTCGCGATTGTAGGCCAGCGGCTGGGCTTTCATCAGCGTCAGTAGCGACATCAGGTGGCCGTTCACCCGGGCGGTCTTGCCGCGGACGATTTCCGCCACGTCCGGGTTCTTCTTCTGCGGCATGATGCTGGAGCCGGTGCAGAAACGGTCCGGCAGGTCGATGAAGTCCACCAGCGGCGAGGCCCAGATGATCATTTCCTCGGCCATGCGCGAAGTGTGCGTGAGCAGAATGGCGGCAGCCGCGGAGAATTCCATCGCGAAGTCGCGGTCCGACACGGCGTCCAGCGAGTTGCGGCTGGGGCGGTCGAACTCCAGCTCGGCGCAGGTCATGTCGCGGTCGATGGGGAAGCTGGTGCCCGCCAGCGCAGCCGAGCCCAGCGGCATGACGTTCAGGCGCTTGCGGCAGTCCTCGAAACGTTCCTGGTCGCGGACCAGCATTTCGTACCAGGCCAGCATGTGGTGACCGAAGCTCACCGGCTGAGCGACCTGCAGGTGCGTGAAGCCGGGCAGGATGGTGTCCAGTTCCCGCTCGGCCAGTTCCACCAGGCCAGTCTGGAAGCGGATCAGCTCCGCGCGGATCCGGTCGATCTCCTCGCGCAGGTACAGCCGGATATCGGTCGCTACCTGATCGTTGCGCGAACGGCCGGTGTGCAGCTTCTTGCCCGCCTCGCCGATGCGGTCGGTCAGCCGCTTCTCGATGTTCATGTGCACGTCTTCCAGGGCAGGCGACCAGTTGAAGTCGCCCTGATCGATTTCTCCCCGCAGTTCCTCCAGCCCCCGGATGATGGCGTCGCGTTCCTCGTCGGTCAGCACGCCGGCCCTGGCCAGCATGCGGGCATGGGCAATGGAGCCGCGGATGTCCTGCCGGTACAGGCGGCGGTCGAAGTGCTCGGAAGCAGTGAAGGCTTCCACGAAGGCGTCGGTGGCCTCGGTAAAACGTCCGGTCCACAACTGCTGGCTGGTGTCTTTCTTGCTCATGTCCGCATCCGGCTGGGGGTTCGATGGCGGGAGAGTATAACAGCCTCGGCTTGCCACCCGCAGGCGGGAAACGCAAACTGCAAACGCATGAATAACAACGATGAGTTCCTGCCCGAGTTCTGCCGCTTGCGGACATTGTTCAGCGTGGTGGTGATCGCCCAGCTGCTGGTGTTCCTGCTGGTGCTCGCGCAGCCGCACGGCAACCGCTGGTGGGCGCTCAGCCTGTATTCCCTCTACATTCAGTGGATCACGCTGGCCAGTTGCCTGCTGCTCTGCCTGCTGCGGCGCTGGCTGAACCGGCTGGACGTGTTGCCGGCGGCGCTGCTGGCCGGCGCGGTGATCGTGCTGGTGACCCTGCTGGTGACCGAGGCGGCCTGGCGAACCATGGGGCGACTGGATATCCTGAGCGTCGAGCATCTGGCCTTTCACGGTCGCGCCGCCGCCATGGCGATTATCGTCGTGGCGTTGCTGATGCACTACTTCTACCTGCAGCGCGCCTGGCGCCGGCAGCTCATGGCGGAGAGCCAGGCGCGTGTGGAATCGCTGCAGTCGCGCATTCGGCCGCATTTCCTGTTCAATAGCCTGAACACCATCGCCTCGATGATCCGGAGCAAGCCGGAACGGGCCGAGGAGGCGGTGGAGGACCTGGCGGAACTGTTCCGCGCCGGCCTGCGCGGAGGCGTGGGCGACAATACCATGGGACAGGAGCTGCAGCTGGCGCGGGACTATCTGCGTATCGAGGGCCTGCGGCTGGAGGAGCGGCTTCGGGTGGCCTGGCAGGTGGACGCCCTGCCCATGGACGCGGTGGTGCCGGCGCTGACCTTGCAGCCGCTACTGGAGAATGCCGTCTATCATGGAATAGAGCCGCGGGTGGACGGCGGCGACATACTGGTGACCGGGGACCGCCGTGGGGACAGGCTGCGCATTGCCATCAGCAATCCGCTGCCCGGGCCCGACGCATCCGGACGACAGGGGGGGATGGGCATGGCGCAGGACAATGTCAGGCAACGCCTGGAACTGGCATTCCCGGGCAGCGCCTGGCTCCATGCCCGGAACAGGGATGGACGGTACACCGTGACGCTGGTGTTCCCGTATCGAACGGCGAATCCATGAAGGTATTGATTGTTGACGACGAGGCGCCGGCCCGCGAGCGGCTGGCGCAACTGGTAGAGGACATCGGCGGTTACCAGGTGGTGGCCGGAGCCAGGAATGGCGAGGAAGCGGTCCGGCTGTCGCGGGAGCACGGCCCGGAGGTCGTGCTGATGGACATCCGCATGCCTGGCAAGGACGGCCTGGACGCTGCCCGCGAGCTGGCTTTCCAGGAGCAGCCGCCGGCCATCATTTTCGTCACCGCCTACGGCGAGCACGCGCTTGAGGCGTTCCAGGCCAGCGGTGTGGACTACCTGCTGAAACCGGTGCGGCGGGAACGCCTGGAGCAGGCGTTGGTCAGGGCATGCAGCCTCAACCGGGCACAGCTTGAAGCGCTGGAAGACCGGCAGGAGCGCCACAGCGAGAGTGGGCGCCGGCATATCCTCTGCCGGCGCCGCGGTGCGCTGGAACTGATACCGGTCGCCGACATCCTCTATTTTCAGGCGGAGCACAAGTACGTGACCGTCTGTCACGCCGAAGGAGAGGATCTGATCGAAGAGTCGCTCCGGCAACTGGAGGACGAATTCGCCGAGCGCTTCGTCCGCATCCACCGCAATGCCCTGGTGGCCCGGGACCGGCTCCTCGGGCTGGAGAAGGATCTGGACGGCCGCCGTTTCCTGCTGCTGCGGGGCGTCTCGCAGCGGCTGGAGATCAGCCGCCGGCACGTGGCGGAAGTCCGCCGGCTGCTGCGTGATCGCGGCGACGCCGGCGGCGGCTGAGTGCGGCTGCCAACCGCATGACGGCGCCGAGACATGACACCGCATGGGAAAAGGTTGGTAATGCCTTTTATTGGTAATGCCTTTTATCTGTGGGCCGCCGCCATGGCATGCTATGCAGTCTGTTGCGACCCTCTGAGGAAACATTCCGTCCATGGTTTCATCCCTGCGCATTGCAACCCGCAAGTCCCCGCTGGCCGTCTGGCAGGCCGAGCATGTGGCCGCCCGGCTGCGCGAGCTCCATCCCGGTCTCGAGGTCGAACTGGTGAAGATGAGCACGCGCGGTGACCGTATCCTCGATGCCCCGCTGGCCAGAATCGGCGGCAAGGGGCTGTTCCTGAAGGAGCTGGAGGAAGGGCTGCTGGACGGCCGCGCCGACATTGCCGTGCATTCCATGAAGGACGTGCCGGCGGTAATCACCGCCGAGTTGCACATCCCCGTGATCCTGGAGCGCGGCGACCCCTGCGATGCCTTCGTTTCCAACGACCACGCCGCGTTGGACGCGTTGCCGCAAGGCGCCCGCCTGGGTACCGCCAGTCTGCGCCGCCAGAGCCAGGTGAAGGCGCGCCGTCCCGATCTGCAGGTGGAAACGCTGCGCGGCAGCGTGAACACGCGCTTGTCGAGACTGGATGAGGGGCAGTTCGACGCCATCATTCTGGCAGCTTCTGGTCTCCAGCGGCTGGGGCTGGGGGCACGGATCGCCCGCCGCATGCCGCCCGAGGAAAGCCTGCCGGCTGTGGGTCAGGGCGCCCTGGGCATTCAGTGCCGGGTCGGCGACGCTGCTGTCGAGCGCTTGATCCAGCCGCTCAATCATGCTGACACCTATCTCCGGCTGAGTGCTGAACGGGCCATGAACCGGCAGCTCGAGGGCAGCTGCCAGGTGCCGATCGGTGCCTATGCCGAACTGCAGGGGACGGAACTGCACCTGCGTGGTTTCGTCGGTGCCGTCGATGGCAGCCGCCTGGTGCGTGGGGAGCTGCGAGGCAGCGCCGCGGAAGCGGAAGACCTGGGCACGCGGCTGGGGCAGGATCTGCTGGCCCGCGGAGGGCGGGACATCCTGGATGAGCTGTTCCGCGAAGCGGAGGAACAGCGGTGAGCAACGGTCGCCTGCAGGGACTGGAAGTGCTGGTCACCCGCCCTGGGCACCAGTGCGGCCCGCTTTGCGCCATGCTGGAGGCAGAAGGCGCGGTGCCGGTGCAGTTTCCGGTGCTGTCCATCGAACCGCTGGCGGACTCCGACAAGCTGGAGCCCGGTTTTGCCGGCTTGTCGGAACAGGATCTGGTGATCTTCACCAGTCCCAATGCGGTCAGCTGTTGCCTGGAACTGATGCGGCAACGTGGCCTGAGCTGGCCGTCGGACGGACCGGAAGTGGCGGCCATCGGCCGGGCCACCGCCGATGCCCTGGACCAGTGGGGCATTCCGGTGGCGGTGTGCCCCGAAGGGCCTTATACCAGCGAAGGCCTGCTGGCCCATCCGCGCATGCACCAGACCGCGGATCAGCGCACCCTGCTGATCCGCGGCATCGGCGGACGCGAGGTGCTGGCCGAGACGCTGCGCGAGCGCGGCGCGCGTGTCAGTACGCTGGAAGTCTATCGCCGCACCCGGCCGGACGCGGATCCGGCGCCGCTGCTGGAACGCTGGCAGCGGGGCGGCCTGCATGTTGTGGTGGTGACCAGCCTGGAAGGGCTGGATAACCTGCTGGCGCTGGTAGGACCCGAAGGTCGGGACGCGCTGCTGGGTTCCGGGCTGGTGACGGTCAGCGGCCGGGTCGCTACGGCGGCCCGGGTGCGCGGCTTTCTGGACGGCATCGTGGTCGCCCCGGAAGCCAGCGATTCCGGCCTGGTGGAGGGGCTGGTGAACTGGCGCAAGAAGCATGGCAATGGGGGAGCAGCAATGAAGGACGACGACAATAACAACACCCAGGCCGCCGAGGCCTCCGGCGACAATCCGCCGGCATTGCCCAGCCGGTCCGGTGATGGCGGGGACGGCCGGGGCGGCAACGGCAACGACACCGCGAGTGAGAACGGAGCGCCCCGCGCTGCCACCGGCCTGGCGGGTCTGGCTCTGGTGCTGCTGCTGATCCTGGCAGCGATCACCGCCGGCGGCGGCTGGTGGCTGTATGAACGGCTGCGGGTGCTGGAATCGTCGCAGGATGGTCTGGCCACCGACCTGGAACTGGCCGAATTGCGCGACAGTGCGGTATCGCGGGCGGAGCGGCTGGCAGGCAGGGTCGACAACCTGGCGGCCGAACATCAGTCCCACACCCGTGACCTGGCGCGGGCCGAGGAGGCCATGCAGCAGGTCCGGGAATCCCAGAGCCGGGTCGGCGAGCGCATGGAACGCCTCGAGGAACTGGCCGCGGCGCGTCGGGAAGACTGGATCCGCTCCGAGGTGGATTACCTCTACGGCATGGCACGCCACCGGCTGATGCTGCGCGGGGACGTCAGCGGTGCGCTGGCGGCGCTGAAGGAGGCGGACGGCTTACTGGAGCGGTTGGGCGGCCAGGCAGTGCCGCAGCGGGAAGCCCTGCGGGAACACATCAATACACTGCTGGACGTGCGCACCGTGGATGTGGCCGGGAACGCCTCCCGGCTGTCCGGCATGGCCGCCCAGGTTGACCAGTGGGCAGTGCACGAGGATATCGCCCGGCTGGAGCCCGAGCCGCTGGGCCGGCAGCCGGACGCGGACCTGACCACATGGGAGGGCTGGCGAAATGCCTCGGCCAGGGCCTGGCACCAGCTCACCACCAGCCTGTCCAGTCTGGTGGTCGTGCGCCGGGAGGGGCCGCCCCCGGTGCTGATGGCACCGGACGAGGAATGGTTCCTGCGGGAGAACCTGCGGCTGCAGCTGCAGACCGCCAGGCTGGCGCTGGTGCAGGAGAAGCCGGACATGTACCGGGAAAGCCTGGTGCAGGCGCGGGACTGGCTGGAGCGCTATTTCCGCCAGGACGATCCCCAGGTTGAACGTGCCAGGGAAACGCTGGCGGAGCTGGCCGGGCAGGATATCAGGCCGGAACTGCCCAGCCTGCCGGAACGTCTCGGCGGCCGTGAGGAGGGGTCATGAAGAAACTCTTCCTGATACTGATCGTCCTGCTCCTCAGCGTCCTGGCGGCACTCTGGTTCCACGATCAACCGGGTTATGTGCTCGTGCATGCCGGCGGCACCACGCTGCAGACCAGCCTGTTCCTGGCGATCGGCGTGTTGCTGGCTGCCGGGCTGGCGGTCTATTTCCTGATCCGGCTGCTGGCGGGCATCGTGCGCAGTCCTGCCAGCATGCGGAGCTGGTGGCGGCATCGCAAGCAGATGGCGGCCCGCGGCCGGCTGCTGCGCGGTCTTCGCCGGCTGGCCGAAGGGGATTTCGACGCCGCGGAAAAGGAAATGGTCAATACCGTCGACCACAGCGATACGCCGTTGCTGCACTATCTGGGGGCCGCCTGGGCAGCCCATCGCAGCGGTGCCGGCATCCGTCGGGACCGCTATCTGGCGCTGGCAGACCAGTCCGCTCCGGAATCACGCCTGGCCGTGGGTCTGCTGCAAGCTCAGCTCTACGTGGAGGATGAGCAGTTCGAGACGGCCTTCGCCACGCTGAACGTGCTGCATGAGAAATGGCCGCGCCAGCCGCGCGTACTCGAACTGCTGGCGTTCACCTGCGAACGGCTTGGCGAATGGGAGCGGTTGCTGGAGATCCTGCCGTCGCTGAAGCGGCATGCCGGTCACCTCCCGGCCAGCCGGATTCCGGCACTGGAGCGGGCGGCCGGTATCGGTGTGCTGCACAAGGCCTCCCGGGAAGGCGGCGGCAAGCTCCGTCAGACGTGGGCGGCGTTGCCACGGGCCATTTCCGAGGACAGCCAGGTGCTGGCGACCTATGTGGATCTCATGCTGGTGACCGAGCCTGCGCGGCCGGAACTGGACAAGCTCATTCGCGGCGTGCTGAAAAAGGCCTGGGATCCTGCCTGGGTGGAGCGCTTCGGTCGTCTGCAGCCGGAAGATCCCGCGCGGGCCTTGAGCACCGTGGAGGGTTGGCTGAAGCAGCACCCGGACGACCCGCAGGTGTTGCTTGCTGCCGGACGGCTGGCGCTGCGCTCGCAGCTCTGGGGGCGCGGCCAGTCGTACCTGGAGGCCGCGGTCAGCCGGGGTGCGCCGGCCGAAGCCCATTACATGCTTGCGGATGTGCTGGAACGGCGGGGCGAACCGGACAAGAGCCGTCACCACTTCCGGAGGGGGATGGAGCTGGCCACCGGCATGGCGCCCATGGCGGAACTCACCGCGCTGGAGCTTCACGAGGAACCTCAGGCCCACAACGCAACCGGTTGAGGGTGCCAGTACGCCCTGCCCGGCGTCCGTGGGTCTCAGGTACGGATGCGGTGCAGCGCGCCGTGCAGGTCTTCCACCATCCGCCGCTGTTCGGTCGCCGCCTCGTCAATGCGCCTGACGCCCATACGGGTCTGTACCGCCACATCGCGAATGGTGACGACCGCCCGGTTGATCTCTTCCGCCGTCGCGGCCTGTTCCTCGGCCGCGCTGGCCACCTGGATGTTCATGTTGCTGATCACGTCCACCGCCCGGGTGATGGTGGTCAGACTCTCGCCCGCGCGTCCTGATTCTTCCACGCTGGACTGGGCCAGCTCCGCACTCTGCTGCATGGCCTGCATGGCTGCCTCCGCCCCGTTGCGGAAGCGCTCGGTGATGGCGTGGATCTCGCTGGTGGATTGCTGGGTGCGTTGAGCCAGCATGCGGACCTCGTTGGCCACCACGGCGAAACCGCGTCCTTCGTGGCCGGCGCGGGCGGCCTCGATGGCGGCGTTCAGCGCCAGCAGATTGGTCTGTTCCGCGATGCCGTTGATCACCGTAAGCACTGTACCGATCTGCCGGGATTCATTGGCCAGCGTCTCCACCGCCTGGCGGGTGTGTTCCATGGTGGTGGCCAGCCTGCCGATGGCGCCGATGGTCTGTTCCACCACCTGTGCGCCCTGTCGGGTGGCCTGCTCGGCTTCGGTGGCTGATTCCGCCGCCACGGTGGTGTTGCGTGCCACCTCCTGAACGGTCGCGACCATTTCATTCATCGCGGTCGCCAGTTGTTCGGCTTCCGATTCCTGTCGGCTGACTCCGTCCATGGCGTGCCGGGTGACCTGCGCCAGGATCTCGCTTGAACCGACCAGGTTGTCGCGGACCGCGGCCGCGCGCTGTATGGCGCCCCTGCAGGTGGCGGTCAGGGCATTGACGCTGCGGGCCAGCTCGGTGAGTTCGTCATTGCCGCTGTCCTCCATATGCCGGGTCAGGTCGATGGTTTCCCCGGCCATGGCCTGGATGTTGCCCACGGTGACTTTCAATGGTGCGACGATGCTGCGGATGGCGATGACGACCACACCGGCCAGGGCTGCCAGGACCAGCAACACCCGGATCACCATGTCCAGCGCAAAGTCGACCATGGCCGCCTGCACCTGCCGCTCCTGCAGGCTGGCCCCGACGGTCCAGCCCCAGGGCTCGAACTGCCGGACCTGGGCCAGGTGGCGGGTCGCTGCCTCCGCATCGTCGCTGCTCCAGCGATAACGGATGACGCCGTCGTCGATCTGGCGGGCCTGGCTGAACGGGGTCTGGCCGTCGGCGTCGGCGAGATCGCCGGCTACCCGGCCTTCCAGTTGCGGGCGGCTCGTGTGCAGGATCAGACGCATGTTGGCGTCCACCACCCACAGGCCGTGGCGTCGTTCTTCCCCTGCCTGTTGCAGGCTCATGGCGCGCAAGGCGGCGCCGGCCCGCTCCATGGCCTCGCCCGGGGGGAGCTCTCCCCGGGCGCTCAGCGCGTGGTAGTGCCGGAGTAAGCCCAGTGCCGCGCTGACGGTCTGCCCGGCTGCCTGTCGGCGTTCCTCCAGCAGTTGGCCATGAACGGCATGCAGCGTCATGCCGCCCAGCAGTGCCAGGCCGACGATGGTCCAGCCGAGAATCGACCAGATGCGGGTCTGAATGCGGAAACTGCGGAACATCGGCACCTCGTCAGGTCTGTCCACGCGGGGTGTGGAACCGGGACCATAGAGGCTATCCGCAGCGGCGGCAGGATGTGTTGACGGGGATCAACAATGGCCTGCAGGAAATTGCCGACCCCGTATCGGCGGCCAGGGCCGGCTACTCGTTGCTCACATCCTGCATGCCGGCTTCCACGGCTGCCAGCGCCGTCATGTTGATCAGGCCGCGGGTCGTGACCGAGGGCGTCAGAATGTGCGCAGGGTGCGTGGTGCCGAGCAGGATCGGGCCCACGGACACACCGTCCCCCATGACCTTCAGCAGGTTGAAGGCGATGTTCGAGGCGTCCAGCGTGGGCATGATCAACAGGTTCGCCTTGCCGGTCAGCGTGCTGTTGGGGAAGATGCGGTTACGGATGGTTTCCGAGATCGCCGCATCGCCGTGCATTTCCCCTTCCACTTCCAGTGACGGATCCCGCGCCTGGATCAGCTTCAGCGCTTCACGCATCTTCAGGGCGCTTTCCGAATCCGAAGAGCCGAAGCTGGAATGCGACAGCAGTGCCACCTTCGGCGCCACGCCGAAGCGGCGCACCTCGTCGGCCGCAAGGATGGTCATCTCGGCGATCTGTTGTGCGGTCGGATTCTGGTTCACGTAGGTGTCGCAGAGGAAGAACGTGCCCTTGGGCAGGATCAGCGCGCTCATGGCGGCCAGGTTGCGTACCCCGGGCCGTTTGCCCAGCACGGACTCCACGTGCGCAAGCTGGCGATGGTACCGGCCGTCCATGCCGCAGAGCATGGCGTCGGCTTCGCCGCGATAGACCATCAGCGCGGCGATCACGGTGGTGCGGGTGCGGACGATGTAGCGGGCCTGATCCGGCGTGATGCCCTTGCGTTCCATCAGCGAGTGGTACAGCGTCCAGTACTCGCGGTAGCGCGGATCGTCTTCCGGGTCGGCCAGTTCCACGTCTTCGTCCAGTTTCAGCCGCAGCCCCAGGCGATTGATGCGCATCTCCACCACTTTGCGGCGGCCGATCAGGATCGGCCTGGCCAGGCCGTCGTCCACCACCACCTGCACGGCGCGCAGCACGCGCTCCTGCTCACCCTCGGCGTACACGACGCGACGCGGATTGGCGCGAGCCTGTTCGAACAGCGGCTTCATGACCAGGCCGGACTGGAACACGAACTGGTTCAGTTGCAGCTTGTAGGCCTCGAAGTCCTCGATCGGCCGCTCGGCCACACCGCTGTCCATGGCCGCCTTGGCCACGGCCGGCGCGATGCGGGAGATCAGCCGCGGGTCGAACGGTTTCGGGATCAGGTACTCCGGGCCGAATTGCAGTGGCTTGCCGCCATAGGCAGCTACCACCACGTCGGAGGATTCCTGCAGCGCCAGGTTGGCAATTGCCTCGACGCAGGCCAGTTTCATCTCCTCGTTGATCGTTGTGGCGCCGACGTCCAGCGCGCCACGGAAGATGAACGGGAAGCAGAGCACGTTGTTGACCTGGTTCGGGTAGTCCGAACGGCCGGTGGCGATGACCGCGTCCGGCCGGACTTCCTGTGCCACCTCGGGCAGGATCTCCGGAATGGGATTGGCCAGCGCCAGGATCAGCGGCCGCTCGGCCATCTCCTTCACCATCTCCGCCTTCAGCACGCCCGGACCGGAGAGGCCGAGGAAGATGTCGGTGCCCTTCATGGCGTCGGCCAGCGTGCGGGCCTCGGTGGCCCTGGCATAGGTGGCCTTGCGGTCGTCCAGGTTTTCCCGCCCGCTGTGCACCACGCCCTTGGAGTCGAGCACGGTGATATTCTCGCGCGTCATGCCCAGCCCCACCAGCAGGTCCAGGCAGGCCATGGCGGCGGCGCCGGCGCCGGAGCATACCAGCGTGACATCGGCAATGTCCTTTTCCACCACGCGCAGGCCGTTGCGGATGGCCGCCGCGGTGATGATGGCAGTGCCGTGCTGGTCGTCATGGAACACCGGGATGTTCATGCGTTCCTTCAGCTTGGCTTCCACCTCGAAGCACTCCGGTGCCTTGATGTCTTCCAGGTTGATTCCGCCGAAGGTGGGTTCCAGGCTGGCGATGATGTCCACCAGTTTGTCCGGGTCACGCTCGTCGATCTCGATATCGAACACATCGATGCCGGAGAATTTCTTGAACAGGACCGCCTTGCCCTCCATGACCGGTTTCGAGGCCAGCGGGCCGATGGCGCCCAGGCCGAGTACAGCGGTGCCATTGCTGATCACGGCAACCAGGTTGCCGCGGGAGGTGACCTGGGCCGCCGCCTTCGGGTCCTCGACGATGGCTTCACAGGCATAGGCGACACCGGGGGAATAGGCCAGGGCCAGATCGCGCTGGTTCGCCAGCGGCTTGGTGGGAGCGATGGCAAGTTTTCCGGGGTTCGGATAACGGTGATATTCAAGCGCGCTCTCACGCAGTTCGTCTGACATGCCCATTCTCCGGAACGGTGGCTGGTTTGATTTGGCTGACCGGTACTGGTGGCGCCCGCCGCCGCAGGTCGCAGCAGTTGCGCCTGTTGTGGCGGATGGTGCCACGCGTTTCCCTGGGGAAACGACAAAAGCCCGGCGGCACCAGGTCGGCGCCTGGGCATGGCCGGGGATCTTGTTCGAATAGACGCGCATTATAGTCTTGACGCGCGTGGCGATGCCACCCGGCGGCCCTGCCCGGAGCGGTCGCCGGGCATTCAGTCATCGAGGAACGCCGAAACCGCGGCGACGAAGCCGTCCGGGTTCTCGGCATGCAGCCAGTGGCCGCAGCCCTCCATGCACTGCAGGCGGGCCTCCGGGAACCGGGAGCGGATGGCGGCGTGGTGCTCCTCGAGCACGTAGCCGGATTGTTCCCCGTGCAGGAACAGCGTGGGACCGGGATAGGTGCCGGGGAGATCGGGGAAGCCGCGGATGGTTTCCAGGCCGTCCCGGAGTATCTGCAGCGGGATGCGCCAGTGCCACTCGCCGTCGCGCTTCTCCAGGTTGGTCAGCAGGAACTGCCGGATGCCCGCCGAGGGGATCTCCGCTTCCAGATCGTGATCGGCGCCACGCCGCGAGCCGAGTTGCTGCAGGTCCATGCCTTGCAGGGCTCCCAGCAGGCGCTCGTGCTCGCCGCTGTTCGGATAGGTGACCGGCGCGACATCCGCCACGACCAGCCGGCGGATGCGCTCGGGATGGAGCAGGGCGAGCGTCATGGCGACTTTCCCGCCCATGGAATGTCCCAGCACGTCGGCCTGTTCCAGTTCCAGCTCGTCCATCAGCGTCAGCAGGTCGGCCGCCATGGCGGTATAGCCGACATCCCGATGATGCGGTGACTGGCCGTGGTTGCGCAGGTCCACCAGATGCGATGCGTGATGGTCCTCCAGCGCCGAGGCGATGCGCTTCCAGTTGTTGCCGGAGCCGTACAGACCATGGAGCATGATCAGGGGGGCTCCCCGGCCCAGACTGCGGTAATGCAGGGGTAACGAGTCGGTCATGCGTCTCCTTTGCGTTTGCGCGTTTTGCCGCCGGCCGGCGGACCGTCCTGGGGGGTGGCCACCACCACCAGGTTCTTCAGGTCCTGGACGGCGACGCTGAGCATGGCCACATCGGGTTGGCCGGCGGCCTGCAGCGCCTCCAGCGTTTGCAGCAGCCGCTCCACGGGCCCCTGGTGCCGTTCCAGCCAACGGTCGATCCGTTGCATGGGCTTGCCGCCGGTGACACTGGCCAGCAGGCCGGCAGAGAGTTGTCGCAACTGGCGGTTGGCGTCGTCACGCAGGCCCAGGCGGGCACGTTCGTGCCAGGGGTCGTCCGAGGGCACGGCCTCGATAGCCTGCAGCAGCCAGCGGATGTTCAGGCGATCGGCGAGATGGAAGTGTACCGTCAGTGCCGTTTCAGCGTCCTCCCCGGTGATTTCCGCCACCCGCGAGGCATCCAGGCTGACCGCCAGTGGCCGCAACCGGGCCACGGCGCGGGCCAGCGGCTCCGGGGCACCATGCTCTTTCCAGTGCGCGGTCTGCTCCTGCAGGGCCAGCAGGTCGGCTTCCGGTAGCAGGCGGTCGAGTCGTTCGCCGATGGCGGCGACCTGTCCGGCGAGCACATCGCGCGTGTCCGCCAGCGCGTAGCTGGGGCTCTTGTTGCGAAGCAGCCAGAGCACGCCGCTTTCCGCCACCTGCAGGATGCTGAGGCGCAGTTCGGTCTGCAGGCTGTCGTGGACCTGGGTGTCCAGGCCGTCGATTTCCCGCCAGAGTTCCTGCAGGCCGAAAATGCCGCGCGTGGTGAAGTACGCGCGGGCCACGGAATCCAGCGTCGCGCCGGCTGCGTCCTGCATGCGGAACAGGAAGGTGGCGCCGGTCCGATTGAGGATCTCGTTGGTCATCTGCGTGGCGATGATCTCGCGGCGCAGCCGGTGACGGTGGATGTCGGCGCTGTAGCGCTCCACCAGCGGGGCCGGGAAGTAGTCCAGCAGCGGTGCGGTGAGGTCGCCGTCCTCAGTCAGTTCGCTGCGGGAGAGCACCTCGAACGCGCTGAGCTTGGCGTAGGCGAGGATCACCGCACCTTCGGGCCGAGTCAGGCCATGGCCGGTCTGTACACGTTCCACCAGCTGTTGCTCGTCGGGCAACCCCTCGAGGCGGCGTTTCAGGCGACCCTCCCGTTCCAGTTGCCGGATCATGCGTGCCTGTTCGTTCAGCAGTTCCGTCCCCCGTGCCTGCATGATGGACAGTGCCTCGGTCTGCCGGTAGTTGTCGTGCAGGACCAGCCGGGCGACTTCCTCGGTCATCTGCTCCAGTAGCCGGTTGCGTTGTCTGCCGGTGAGCTCGCCTCGCTCCACCACGTCGTTGAGCAGGATCTTGATGTTCACCTCGTGGTCGGAGCAGGAGACGCCGCCGGCGTTGTCGATGGCGTCGGTGTTGATGCGCCCGCCCCGTTCGGCGAAGGCGATGCGGCCGAGCTGGGTGACGCCGAGATTGCCGCCTTCTCCGATCACCTTGCAGCGCAGTTCCTGGGCGTCCACCCGTACGCCGTCGTTGGCACGGTCGCCGACCTGCAGGTGGGTTTCCGCGGCGGCCTTGACGTAGGTGCCGATGCCGCCGTTCCAGAGCAGGTCCACCGGTGCGCGGAGTATGGCCTGGATCAGTTCGTTCGGGGTCAGCCGCTCGGCGTCGATGTCCAGCGCCGAGCGGATCTCCGGTGTCAGCTCCACCGACTTGGCGCTGCGCGGGAAAATGCCGCCACCCTTGGAGATGCGCCGCTTGTCGTAGTCGTCCCAGCTGGAGCGCTCCATGGCGAACAGCCGCTGGCGCTCCTTGAAGCCGGACTCGGGATTGGGCGAGGGATCGATGAAGATATGACGATGGTCGAAGGCGGCGAGCAGACAGATCTGGCCGGAGAGCAGCATGCCGTTGCCGAACACGTCGCCGGACATGTCGCCGATGCCGACCACGGTGAACGGCGCGGTCTGGATATCGCGGTCCATTTCCCGGAAATGGCGTTTCACGGCTTCCCAGGCGCCGCGCGCCGTGATGCCCATCTTCTTGTGGTCGTAGCCGTTGCTGCCGCCGGAGGCGAACGCGTCCTGCAGCCAGAAGCCGTATTCCTCGGCGATGGCGTTGGCGGTGTCGGAGAACGTGGCGGTGCCCTTGTCCGCCGCCACCACCAGGTAGGGATCGTCATCGTCGTGGCGAACCACCTGCGGCGGCGGCTGGATCTCGCCGCCCGGGTAGTTGTCGGTGATGTCGAGCAGGCCGCGGATGAAAGTGCGGTAGCAGGCCTTGACCTCGTCCTGGACGGCCTCCCGCCCCTCCGGCAGCTGCTTGACCACGAAGCCGCCCTTGGCGCCCACCGGGACGATCACGGCGTTTTTCACCGTTTGCGCCTTCATCAGCCCGAGAATCTCGGTGCGGTAGTCCTCGCGACGGTCGGACCAGCGCAGCCCGCCGCGCGCCACCTTGCCCCCGCGCAGGTGCACGCCTTCCACCCTCGGCGAATAGACGAAGATCTCGAAGGCGGGCAGCGGCAGCGGGATCTCCGGAATATCGCCGGGGTTGAGCTTCAGGCTCAGGTATTCCTTCGGCTGCTCGTCGGCGCCGGGCTGGTAGTAGTTGGTGCGCAACGTTGCCTGGATGGCCGCAAGAAGCCGGCGCAGGATGCGGTCCTCGTCCAGGCTGGGAACGTCGTGCAGGGCCAGCTCGATCTGTTCCGCCAGGCGGGCCGCGCGCCGGGTGTCCACGCGCTGCGGGTCCAGCCGGGTGTGGAACAGGCGGGCCAGCAGCCGGGCGATGCGGGGGTTGTTGACCAGCGTTTCCTCGATGTAGGCCTGGCTGAACGCCGTGCCGGCCTGTCGCAGATACTTGCTGTACGCGCGGAGGATCACGATCTCGCGCCAGTCCAGCCGGGCCGCCAGCACCAGTTGGTGGAATCCGTCGTTTTCCACCCGGCCGTGCCAGCAGGCATCGAAGCATTCCTCGAACAACGGTCGCACCTGTTCGATGTCCAGTTCCCGGGCGCTTTCCACCTGCAGGCCGAAGTCATGGATCCAGGCGGGTTCCCGGCCGTCGGCGTGGACGGCATAGGGGCGCTCGTCGAGCACGACGACGCCCATGTTCTCGAGCAGCGGCAAGGCGTCGGACAGGGTTATCGGCGCACCACGGCGGTACAGTCGAAGCCGGAGCTGGTCGTCGTCGGCCTCCAGGGGCCGGTAGAGCAGGATTTCCAGATCGTGCTCCGGGTGCAGCCGCTCCAGCCGTTCGATGTCGTGCGCTGCGGAGCGGGCCTGGGTGTCCTCCCGGTAGGCTGCCGTGAATGCCTGCCCGTAGGCGTTGAACAGGCGGTTCCCGCGGGTTTCGCCGTCGTAGTCCAGCAATGCCTGGTGCAGGTCGTCGCGCCAGTCGAGGATGGTACGGGCCAGCCGCGCCTCCACCTCCGCCACGTTCACGTCCGGCAGGCGGTGGCCGGCGAGGTGGAGAATGAAGTGGATGCGCGCCAGAATCCCTTCCGACAGGTTCACCGAGAACTCACTCTGGGGCGCCTGGTAGGCCTCCTCGAGTATGGACAGCATGCGCCGGCGCACGTCGCTGTCGTATCGTTCCCGTGGCGCGTAGACCAGGCACGAGACAAACCGCCGGTAGGTGTCCTGGCGAACGAACAGGCGTACCCGCTGGCGATCCTGCAGGTGCAGGATGCCGGTGGCGATGCGGTGCAGTTCGTCGGCGTCGATCTGGAACAGCTCGTCCCGCGGATAGGTCTCCAGAATGTGCAGCAGCGCCTTGCTGTCGTGGCTCGGGTGGGGCAGCGCCGAGCGGCGGAACACGTCGTCGATCTTCTTGCGCAGCAGCGGAATGAACCGCGGATTGGTGCTGTACGCGGCGGAGGTGTAGAGGCCGAGGAAGCGGTGTTCCCCGATGACCTTGCCCTTGGCATCGAACCGCTTGATGCCGACGTAATCCATGTAGCCCGGCCGGTGGACGGTGGCGCGCCGGTTGGACTTGGTGAGCACCAGCGGGGTGGGGTCGGTGGCCAGTGCCTGGACAGCTTCCGGCAGCGCATTGAAACTGTGCGAGCTGGCCTCGGCGCTGGCCGAGCGGAGTATCCCCAGTGCCGTGCTCTGCTGCGGCTGGAGCTGGTAGCGCTTCCCTTTTCCGCTGAGTGCGTAGCAGCGATACCCCAGGAAGGTGAAATGCTGGTCCAGCAACCAGACAAGGAACGCCACCGCCTCGTCCCGATCCCCCGGTGAGGGGTGATCATGCGCTGACAGCTCGTCAATGGCCGCCTGCATGCGCTCGCGCATCGGCTGCCAGTCACGCACCACCGTACGGCAATCCGACAGCACCTGCAGCACGTCCTCCCGCAGGCTTTCCAGTTCCGGCCCGTGAGGCTGGCGGTCCACCTCGAAGTGCATCCAGGCCTCGGTCATGGTGCCGTTGCCCTGGTCCTCGTCGCCGACGGCTTGCAGTTCGCCGCGGGCGTCGCGGCGGGCGCGCACCACCGGGTGAATGATGAGGTGCGTGGTCAGACCCTGGCGGGCCAGGGCCATGGCCACCGAGTCCACCAGGAAGGGCACGTCGTCGACGGTGATCTGGATGACCGTGTGGCTGGATTCCCAGCCATGCTGTTCCGGGTCCGGGTTGTAGACGTGGACGCGGGGGGTGTCCGGCCGGCGGCGGCGTGCCAGATTCCAGTGGCAGACGGCGGCGCCGTACAGGTCGGCTTCCGAGCGCTCGGCCAGGTCTTCCGGCGCAACGCGCTGATAATACTGTTGAACGAACAACTGCAGTACCGAGGCATCCCTGGCCGACCAGCGTTTGGCAACCCGCTGTTGCACGGCGTCCAGCAAGGCATGGACGCGCTTCTCTGCGACTTGCTGCATCGCTCCTCCTTGGTTATCTGCGGGCGCGGCGACATGCGGCATGCCCTGCGCCGGCTCAGCTTCTGTTTTCGGTAGGCGCTCCACCCCCCAGTCTATGCGCTTCCCCTCAGGGTGCCACTGCTACCGTGGTATGGAAACGCGAAGCGTGGAGCACTTTCCGATAGACTGCCCATTATGAACGCGCCGTCACCCGGCGTGAGCGACACTGCAGAGGTGATGATCAATGTCGGTGGACTTCGACCAACAGCGAAAGCGTCTGCATGCCTGTTTTTCCCGGGAAGGCGTCGGGCCGGACGACCAGACCCGCATCACACTGTTCATCCAGTCCCTGAAGGCCATCAATTCCGGCATCCTGGCGAAACTGGAGTTCCAGCCGCTGGACTGGGCGCCCTGGAAGTTCCTGCACACGCAATACTACCGGGAACTGGAAATGGCCACGCTGATGGGCCGCGCCACCAGTTGGAGCACCAGCCCGATGGTGTATCTGGAGGCGGGGAATCTGAACATGGGGCTCTGGAACCGCACCCAGGCCTGGGATTACCTGCAGGCGCCGCTGGCGGAGGACGAGCGCTTCTATCGTTATCTTGCCATGAGCCACGCGCTGCTTTCGGTGGTGCGGTTGATCCCGCTGCTGCCGCCTTCCCTGCCGCTGGATACGCCGTTCCTGCAGGCGCTGCATGATGTGGAGGAGGAGAACGGCCGCCAGATCCAGTTGCAGATCAGGCTGCTGAAGGAGCTGGACATGGGCATGGAGCGGACGGAACGCGAAGCGCTGGTGGAGGAAGAGCGCGAGCGGGTGGAAGCCTGCTATCTGGAACTGCTGGCGAGCCTGTGTCCGGAGGAGCCCCGGGAGTAGATTTCCGCTTGGAAGACCAGTAACAACGGAGAGCGCCCGCATGCCGGTATTCGAGAACCAGGGGCATCAGCTTTACTACGAACTGCACGGCCGCGAGGGCGATCCCGTGCTCACCATCGTCAACGGCCTGTCCATGCGGACCTCGCACTGGGGGCCGTATTTCAAGCTGTTGCCCGAGGCCGGCGTGCGCGTGCTCACCTACGACATGCTGGGCCAGGGTGCCTCGTCCAAGCCGGTGCTTGGCGCCGGTTTCCAGGATCACGCCGATGGCCTGCATGCACTGCACCGGCATCTGGGAATCGAGCGGCCATATGTGTTCGGCATTTCCTTCGGCGGCGTGGTGGCGCTGCGCTATGCGGTGGATTATCCCGACGAACTGGGTGGTGTGATCCCGGTCAGCACCTTCAGCGAGCTGGATGCCCAGTTGCGGGGCCATGCCACCAATCTTTACGTGGGCCTGGTCCGGGTGGGCTTCGGCTTCTATCTCGATCTGCTGATGCCGCTGAACTTCAGCAACCAGTGGATTTCCCAGCAGCAGGATCTGATCCAGCTCATCCGGCGGGTCGGCGTGAGCACGAACGAGCTCTACGGCATCCAGAACCTGATGGAGTCGTTGGCCGATTTCGAGTCCATGACGCCGGAACTGGAGAAGATCGAGGCGCCGGCGCTGATCCTGAACGGCGAGTTCGACTGCCTCACCCCGCGCCACCTGCACGACATCCTGCGCCGCGGCATCCGCTCCTCCCGGCTGGTGCTGGTGCCGCGGGTCTGCCACGCTTTCACGCTGGAGATCCCCGCGCTGACCAGCCGGTTGCTGGCGGATTTCATCCACACCGTGGAGCGGGGCGAGTGGGTGGGCGACCAGAGCGTCTGGATTGCCGCCGAGGACCCTGCCGCCGAACCGCTGCTGACCGCCTGCCAGGGGGACCACCTGCGTTCGATTCCGCTCGCGCCGGCGGCAGCGCCGAAGTCGCGGCGGAAAGGGAAGGTGGCGGCGAGTCGGGAGGGGTAGTTCAGGAGGGTTCGTTCCGGCCGCCGCCGGGAGGTGACACCGCAGTATCCGGCCTTTGGCCGGATTGGTAGGCACCGGTTGCCCCCCTATGCGCTCTGCGTCGGGGCCACCTCTTGACGATGCCGCTGAAACGAGGCCTTGGGTGGTGACATGCCTGCGGACTGTCGATCGCATGGACGCGATCGTCAAGCCTACATGGAGGTATTTACGGCGTGTCCGCAGGCATGTCACCACCCAAGGCCTGATCGAAGCCACTACAAGGGAAGCGCTGAGACGTGGCTCTACCTCCTTAAAGGTTGGTAATTCCTCCGCGCACGCTACATCCGGATGGCGACCGCCGCCTGGTTGTAGCCCACGCCGGAGCCGATCATCACCACCAGGTCGTTGTCCTTGACCTTGCCCTGTTCCACCGCGTCCGACAGCGCCATCGGGATGCAGGCCGAGCCGGTGTAGCCCCACTTGTCCATGATGATGTGCGCCTTCTCCCGCGGCAGGCCGATCGCGTCCGCCGCCTGCAGGATGGTCTCCTTGCGGACCTGGGTGAAAATCACCTGGTCGACGTCGTCCACCGTGAAATCGTTCTGTTCCGCCAGGCGGTGGAACAGCTTCGGCCAGCCTTCGTCGTTGATCTCCGGCGGGTAGCGCTTCACCAGGCGCACGTTGGTGCGGCCCTCGCGGACGGCCTCCTCGGTGGCCGGCTCGGCCGTGCCGCCGGCGAAAATGCCCCAGCAGTCCGAATAGCTGCCGTCGGCCAGGAATGCCGAGCCGATGTAGCCCGGCTTGTCGCCCGGTTCCACCACCGCGGCGCCCGCGCCATCGCCGTAGAAGAACACCGTCGGATCATCCGGGTGCGCCAGCTTGCGCATCATGTACACTCCGATCACCAGGATGGTCCGGAAGCCCGGATTGGTGGCCAGGATGCCGGCTGCCGAGGTCAGCGCCGTGGGGAACGAGGCGCAGGCGCAGACCACGTCGAAGGTGCCCGCCTGCCTGGCGCCCAGCTTGTGCTGCAGCACCACCGAGGTGGACGGCGTGGTGTAGTCCGGCGAATCGGTCCCCAGGATGATCAGGTCCACGTCTTCCGGCGTGCGCCCCGCGCGCCGCAGTGCCTCCTGGGCCGCCGGCAATGCCAGATCGGAGGTCGCCCAGTCGTCCGGCGCATACCAGCGCTGCTCGATGCCGGTGCTGGCAGCGAATTTGCCCACCACCTCCGCGTTGCCCAGCCGGGTGAAATGCTCATTCAGTTGTTCGTTGCTGATCCGGCGTTCGGGCAAGTAATGCGCGATGGACACGATCCGTGCATTCCGGGACATGGTGAAGGTGCTCCTGGGTAAAACATGAATTGGTTGTCATGTATGGTTCAGCTTACCCGAAACCTATACTGCTGCAAAGCATGTTGTGCGTACGCGCTTTCGCGAAACGATGACGGGAGGCCTGTCGATGAGCGAGGAGAAAAAACGTCCCTGGTCCAGCGTGCTGGTGGATGGCCCGCGCAAGGCGCCGGCCAGGGCCATGCTGCGGGCGGTCGGGTTCGGTGACGAGGATTTCCGCAAGCCGCAGGTCGGGATTGCCTCCACCTGGAGTATGGTCACGCCCTGCAATATGCACATCAACAAGCTCGCCGAGGTGGCGGCCGCGGGCGTGGATCAGGCCGGCGGCAAGGGGGTGATCTTCAATACCATCACGATTTCCGACGGCATCTCCAACGGCGCCGAGGCGATGAAATATTCGCTGGTCTCGCGGGAAGTGATCGCCGATTCGATCGAGACCGTGGCCGGCTGCCAGGGCTTCGACGGTGTGGTGGCCATCGGCGGCTGCGACAAGAACATGCCGGGCTGCCTGATGGCCCTGGCACGGCTCGACCGCCCCGCCGTGTTCGTCTACGGCGGCACCATCCGGCCTGGCGCCAACCACACCGACATCATCTCGGTGTTCGAGGCCGTCGGCGGGCACGCCAAGGGCACGGTCAGCGACCGGCAGCTGGCGGAGATCGAGCGTACGGCCATTCCCGGCCCGGGCTCCTGCGGCGGTATGTACACGGCCAACACCATGGCCTCCGCCATCGAGGCGCTGGGCATGAGCCTGCCCGGCAGTTCGGCTCAGGATGCCGTCTCCGATGCCAAGCAGCGAGACTGTGCCCGGGCCGGAGCGGCGGTGCTGGACATGCTGGAACGCGGCACCACGCCGCGGGACATCATGACCCGGGAAGCCTTCGAGAACGCGATCACCGTGGTGATTGCGCTGGGGGGGTCTACCAATGCCGTGCTGCATCTGCTGGCCATGGCCGACGCCGCCGGCGTGCCATTGTCGCTGGACGATTTCGTGCGTATCGGTCGGAACACCCCGGTGCTTGCCGACCTGCGTCCCAGCGGGAAATACATGATGTCGGAACTGGTGGCCATCGGCGGTATCCAGCCGCTGATGAAAATGCTGCTGGATGCCGGGCTGCTGCATGGCGACTGCCTGACCGTGACCGGCCGCACCATGGCCGAGAACCTGGCCGAGGTGGTGCCCTATCCGGATGGGCAGGACATTATCCAGCCGCTGGAACGGCCGCTGAAGGCGGAGAGCCACCTGCGCGTGCTGCGAGGAAACCTGGCGCCCGACGGCGCCGTGGCCAAGATCAGCGGCAAGGAAGGCACGCGGTTCTCCGGCACGGCCCGCGTCTTTCACTCCGAAGAGGAGGCGCTGGACCGGATTCTGGACGGTACGGTGACTGCCGGCGACGTCATCGTCATCCGCTACGAAGGCCCGCGCGGCGGGCCCGGCATGCGCGAAATGCTGGCCCCCACCTCTGCGGTCATGGGCCGGGGGCTGGGCAACGATGTCGCTTTGATTACCGATGGCCGCTTCTCCGGCGGCAGCCATGGTTTCGTGGTCGGGCACATCAGCCCGGAGGCCATGGAGGGCGGCCCGATCGCGCTGGTCGAGAACGGCGATCCGATCACCATCGACGCGGAAACCGATCAGATTACCCTGCATGTGGACGACGATGTACTGGAAACCCGTCGCCGGCACTGGCAGCAGCCGCCACCGAGGTACCGCAGGGGCGTGCTGGCCAAGTACGCTCGCACGGTGACCTCGGCTTCCCTGGGGGCGATCACCGACGCTCCGGAATGAGTGTGCCGCCCCGCTGCCGGGTCAGCGATGCTGGAGTGGGAACGGCTGCGGGGTGGGTGGGGACGGTGTTTCGCGAGACAGCCAGCGCTGGAGGGCGTCGAAGGGCAGCGGTACGCTGTAGAAGTAGCCCTGGACGAAATCGCAGTCGTTGCGCCGCAGGAACGTCAGCTGCTCGTGGGTCTCCACGCCTTCCGCAACCACCTTGAGACGGAGCTTGTGGGCCAGCGCGATAATGCCGGCGGTGATCTCGCAGTCGTCGGATTGCTGGGGAATGTCGCGGATGAAGGAGCGGTCCACTTTCAGCGTATCCACCGGCAGTCGCCGCAGGTAGTTCAACGAGGAGTAGCCGGTGCCGAAGTCGTCGATGGAGACGGCAACGCCCAGATCCCGCAATTCCTGCAGCACGAGCGTCGCCGTCGTGACGTTCTCCATCAGGGCATTCTCGGTGATCTCCAGGCACAGCGCCCCGCCCTGAATTCCGTGACGGTCAAGCTGCACGGCCACGGCGGACGCCATGTCCGGGTCCGCCAGGGTGTTGGCGGAACAATTGACCGCGACGCGAAGCCGTTTGTGTCCCAGCAGCCGGAACTGCTTGATGTCCGCGCAGGCGCGGTTCAGCACCCAGCCGTCCAGCTCGGCGCTGAAGCCGTGATGCTCGGCCACGGCGACGAAAATCTCCGGACTGATCGGGTTCCCCCCGGCATCCCGCCAGCGCAGCAATGCTTCCAGGGACACCACCTCGCCGCTGTTGCAGTCGACCACCGGCTGATAGTGCAACTCCAGGCTGTCGTCCGCTATCGCCTGGCGAAGCTGCTGTTCGATCAGCAGTTCGGCGTCTGCCTGCTCCTTCAGCGCCGGCATGTAGCGCAGGTTGCGGTTGCGGCCGCTGCGCTTGCAGTAGCCCAGCGCAAGGCTGGCCCCGTTCAGCAGTTCCTCGATCCGCGTACCGTCGTCCGGGTAGATGCAGTAACCGATGCTCGCGGTGAGGCGGATCTGGCTCCCCTGGATGTTGAACGGTGCGTTGAGCTGTGCCTGCAGGCGCAGCGCCAGGCGTTCCGCCGCGTCGGCGTCAAGCCCCTCGGCGAGCACGCAGAATTCGTCGCCGGCGAAGCGCGCCAGGATATCGGTCTGGCCGAGGGCGTTGCGCAGGCGCTGCGCGGTGATGCGCAGGGTCTCGTCGCCTGCCTGGTGACCCAGGCTGTTGTTGATGCGCTTGAAGTTGTCCAGGTTGACGAAGAACAGCCCGTGCGGCGCCGCAAGCGGATCCTCGGAGGGCAGCAGATTGGTGGCCAGGCGCTGCAGTGCCGGGCGGTTGAGCAGATTGGTTGTCGGGTCGTAGTGGATGGCGGCGTCCAGTTGGTTGACTACCGCCCGCAGATCATGCTGGTGCGTGCGCAGGCGCTGTTCAGCCCAGGATGCACCGATCCCGGTGACGATCAGCATCAGCGTCAACAGCCCGATGCCGCCCGCCAGCAGAGACGGCACTGTATCCCCGCCGGGAGCCTGCAATACCGCATCAGCCGGGACCGCCAGTGTCAACGCGGCCATGCCGGTGAAATGCATGCTGACGATGGCGCCGCCCATGACCAGGCTGGCGAGCAGCCGCAGCCAGCCATAGCGGGCGCCGATACGACCCCGGAAAAATCCGCCGAGTACGAGAGCCGCCAGCGAGACTGCAACGGCAATGACGATGGAGAGCGTGAACTGCAGAGGGTCGTAATACTGCACCGCCTCCGAGCGGATTGCCGCCATGCCCAGGTAGTGCATGGCGGCGATGCCCAGGCCGGCCGACACCGAGGCCATGCCGTACTGCCGCTTGTGCAGTCGCCGCCGGCCCAGTGCATGGATCACCAGATACGAGGCCAGCACCGCGACCACCAGCGAGGTCACGGTGAGTCCGGTGTGGTAGTGCAGTGCCACCGGTACCTGGAAGGCCAGCATGGCAATGAAGTGCATGGACCAGATGCCGCCGCCGAGGCAGGCCGCACCGACCCATCGCCACAGTTCCCGACCGGTGCGGCCCCCATCGCCCACACGGTCTGCCATCACCAGGGTCACGTAGCCTGCTGCACTTGCCACCAGGATCGACAGCAGTACGAGACCGGATGTGTGGGAACAGTCCAGCAGCACGCGCATGTCGTCGGGAATGTGTCGCGTGATCTGGAAGTGGTTCACTCGGGAGCCTCGGCCTGCCAGGGCGAATGGCCAGATTAAGCTGCTGATGCGTTAAATAACATGACCCCCGTCACGGCTTTGCGCCTGCGGCATCATGTTGCACCGCACATTGACTCCCGGCGGCCGGGGCGTAGCTTTGAGGGTGACATCCCAATCGGCGTGGCCGCTCAAAAGGCGGCACGACCGATCCCCCGGTGCGCGGAATGAACAACAATCCATCGCGTGGCGGGCGGTCCGCCCGGTGTGCGGAGGGGTGCCCGGCAACCATCGTGACAGCCGGCGACGGCTGCGGCAAGGGAGATCCCCTGTATGGCCCTGGCGAATGTACGACTCGACGACAAGTACGCCCTGGAAACCGGGCGCGTGTACCTGAGCGGTATCCAGGCACTGGTCCGCCTCCCCATGATGCAGCGCAGCCGCGACCGCCAGGCCGGCCTGAACACGGCCGCCCTGATCTCCGGGTATCGCGGATCCCCCCTGGGCGGGCTGGACAAGGCGCTGTGGGAAGCCGGCCCGTTCCTGGAGCGCAACCAGATCCGGTTCAAGCCCGGGATCAACGAAGACCTGGCGGCCACCGCCATCTGGGGCAGCCAGCAGGTCGGCCTGTGGCCGGGTGCGACCTGTCAGGGCGTGTTCGGCATGTGGTACGGCAAGGCGCCGGGCGTCGACCGCTGCGGAGACGTGTTCAAGCATGCCAATGCCGCGGGAACCTCCCCCTTTGGCGGTGTGCTGGCGGTGGCCGGCGACGACCATGGCTGCAAGTCCTCCACGCTGCCCAGCCAGTCCGAATACGCCTTCATGGATGCCCAGATGCCGGTGCTCAACCCGTCCGATATCCAGGATGTGCTGGACATGGGACTCTACGGCTGGGCCATGTCCAGGTTCAGTGGCTGCTGGGTCGGGTTCATCATGGTGGCGGACACCGCCGATTCCTCGGCATCGGTGTCCATCGATCCGGACCGGGTCAACATCGTGCTGCCCGCAGACTTCCAGATCCCCCCCGACGGCCTCAATATCCGCTGGCCCGACAGGCCGGTGGACCAGGAATACCGGCTGCAGCGCTACAAGCTCTATGCGGCGTTGGCGTTTGCCCGGGCGAACCGGCTGGATCGTGTGGTCGTCGACAGCCCCGAACCGCGTTTCGGCATCGTCACCACCGGCAAGGCCTACCTGGATGTCCGCCAGGCGCTGGAGGACCTGGGTATCGACGATGCCGAAGCTGCGCGGATCGGTCTGCGCGTCTACAAGGTGGGCATGAGCTGGCCGCTGGATCGGGTCGGCGTGCGCCACTTTGCCGAGGGTCTGGAAGAGATCCTGGTAGTGGAGGAAAAGCGTGCGGTGGTGGAGAACCAGCTCAAGGAGCAGCTCTACAACTGGAGCGAGGCGGCGCGACCGCGGGTGGTGGGCAAGTTCGACGAGAAAGGTGAGTGGATACTGCCATCCGCCGGCGAGCTGAACCCGGCGCGGGTGGCGCGGGTCATCGCGGATCGCATCGCGTTATTCTACACCAGCCCGGTGATGCGCCGGCGACTGGAATTCCTCGAACAGAAGGAGAACGCGCTGGCGGCCAGCAAGCCGCTTGCCGAACGCATGCCGCACTTCTGCTCCGGCTGCCCGCACAATACCTCGACCCGCGTACCCGAAGGCAGCCGGGCCACCGCCGGTATCGGCTGCCACTACATGGCCAACTGGATGGGGCGTAACACCGAGACGTTCACCCACATGGGTGGGGAAGGCGTGCCGTGGATCGGCCAGGCGCCGTTCACGGAAACCCGGCATATCTTCGCCAACCTCGGCGACGGCACCTATTTCCACTCCGGTCTGCTGGCCATCCGCGCGGCGGTCGCCGGCGGCGTGAACATCACCTACAAGATCCTGTACAACGATGCCGTCGCCATGACCGGCGGCCAGCACGTCGACGGCCAACTGACCGTGCCGCAGCTCACCCACCAGCTCGCCGCCGAAGGCGTGGCGCGCACCGTGGTGGTTACCGACGAGCCCGAGAAGTATCCGGGCAGTGCCGGACTGGCCACCGGCGTCACCGTGCATGATCGCCGCGAGCTGGACGCGGTGCAGCGGGAACTGCGCGATGTTCCGGGTGTGACCGCACTGGTCTACGATCAGACCTGCGCCGCGGAGAAGCGCCGCCGGCGCAAAAAGGGCCTGATGGAGGACCCGCCCAAGCGTGCCTACATCAATCAGCGGGTCTGCGAGGGCTGCGGTGACTGCAACGTCAAGTCCAATTGCCTGTCGGTGATCCCGGTCGAGACCGAGCTCGGCCGCAAGCGAGCCATCGATCAGGGCCAGTGCAACAAGGATTTCTCCTGCGTGGACGGCTTCTGCCCCAGTTTCGTCACCGTTCACGGCGGCACCCTGCGCAAGCCCGAGCCTGTCGTTCACGAGGTGGATTTTCCCGCCCTGCCGGAACCGCAGCGTCCGGGCGTCGATCGACCCTACGGTATTACCGTGACCGGCGTGGGTGGTACCGGCATCGTCACCGTGGGTGCGTTGCTGGGCATGGCGGCGCATCTGGAAGGCAAGGATGTGGCGGTGCTGGACATGACCGGGCTGGCCCAGAAGTACGGCGCGGTTACCACCCATATCCGCATGGCGCAGGAAGCGGACCAACTGAACGGTGCGCGGATCCCGGCCGGCGAGGCGGATCTGCTGCTGGGAGCCGACCTGGTGGTGGCCGCCGGCCATGACAGTCTCTCCAAGCTGGATCCGGAACGCAGTGCCGCGGTGATCAACAGCCACGGCATCATGACCGCCAGCTTCATCAACAACCCCGATCTGCCCTTCCCGGCGGACGGCATGCTGGGCCAGATCCGCGAGGCCGCGGCTGCCGACAAGGTGCATGCCCTGGATACCATCAGCCTGACCGAGCGGCTGTTCGGCGACGCCGTCACCGCCAACCTGTTCCTGGTGGGCTTCGCCTACCAGAAGGGCTATCTGCCGGTGTCCGCCGAGGCCATCGAACGGGCCATCGAACTCAACGGCACCGCGGTGGAGGCGAACCGGCGGGCCTTTCTCTGGGGGCGCCGGGCGGCCCACGACCAGCAGGCGGTGGAGCGGATCGCCGGCAGCACGGGGCAGGACGGGCAACCGGAAGCTCCGGACCTGGAGCGCTTCGTGCAGCGGCGCGTGGAAGACCTGGTGGCCTACCAGAACCCGGCCTACAGCCGGCGATACCTGGCGCTGGTGGATGCCGCGCGCAAGGCGGAAACGGCCTGTGCGCCGGGCGAGTCAGCGTTGACCGAGGCTGTGGCGCGGAGCTGGTTCAAGCTGCTTGCTTACAAGGACGAGTACGAGGTTGCCAGACTGTATACCGACGGCCGCTTCCGGCAGCAGCTGGAGCAGACCTTCGACGGCGACTACCGGCTTCGCTTCCACATGGCGCCGCCGGTGATCTCGAAGCCCGATCCGGTCACCGGCGAGGCGCGCAAGCGCAGCTTCGGCCCCTGGGTGCTTCCACTGCTGAGGCTGCTGGCGCGCATGAAAGGGCTACGCGGCACCATGTTGGACCCGTTCCGCTACAGTCATGACCGACAATTGGAGCGCCGTTTGATCGCCGATTACCAGGCACTGATGGACGAAGTGCTGGGTGCGGTGCGGGCCGAGAACCGGGCGTATGCGATCGAACTCGCTGCGCTGCCCATGCGTATCCGCGGGTACGGGCACATCAAGGCGGCCAACGCCGAGCAGGCCCGGGAGCGGGAAAGGGAACTGCTGGCGCTGTTCCGCAATCCGCCGAGGAAGACCGCCGTGAAAGCCGGGGACGTGAAGCCTGGCGATCGGCTGGTGGGTGCCGGCCGCTGACCCGGCGGTCGGCTATTCCGGGCCTTTGTCGGAGAACAGGATGCGGTAGGGGTAGGCGTCGAAGATCATTTCGATACGGCGGATGCGACCGTCGGTCACGGTCGCCCAGTGAACCACGTCGGCTGTGAACTTCTCGGAGATCTGCACGTGAAAACGCAGGATGTGGCAGACATCCTCGCCATCCGTGAAACGCCGGCGCACCTCCATGCGTTGCACGATGCCGTCGCTGAGAAAGGAGTGCGCCATGAGTTCGTCAGGATCGGTGAACATGCCGATCGGACTGATGTAGCTGAAACCGGTGTCCGCCAGAAACCGACGGGCCTGATTGTAATCCCGGTGTGCGATGGCTGTCAGATAGTGATCGACAACGTCTTGCGGTTGCACGGCGGATCCTCTCCATTTCGCGAATCGGTCCCCCCTCTTCCGTAAAATAGTCCAGCCGCCTGCCGCCCGCATCGCCGTGAGGCGGGCAGCAGCCCGAATCCGTGGGGCGCCGGAGCGCCGCCGGAACCGGTGACATGCCCTTGTCTCCGCAGACGCGCCTGCATCGGGTGCTGGCCAACGCACTTGCCTTTGCCACCGCCGAAGCTGCGGACCGAAACCGATGCGCTACGGGCAGCGGTGTCGCAAGCCTGCTGGAACGTAAGCGAGGTCGCCCGGCAGCTTGGTGTCTCCCGCCCCACGTGGATCGCAGGAGGCGCCTTTGCAGCCTGCGGCCGCCGTCTGGACGGGGTGGCCGATCGGCCGTTCGATCAGGTTCCCATGCTGTGACGTAGTGCCTTGCAATCCACTCACGGCACTGAAATTATGTCCGGCGTAATGCCACTTCCGTCCCGGTGCGGAATGGCCGGGATAATCCACTATAAGAAGTAGCCGGGTTCGGACCTGCTTCGCTGCATTGATCGGGGATTCTTGCGCAATGGCTATGCCTGTGCTGGTGGTCGATGACTCGACCATGTCCCGGAAGCTCACAATACGCGCGCTTCCGCCGGACTGGGATATTGAACTGTACCAGGCAGCCGGCGGTGAGGAAGCGATGGTGCTTTGCCGTGAAGGCAAGGCGAAGGTCATGCTGCTGGACCTCACCATGCCGGGCATGGATGGCTTTCAGGTGCTGGAAGCCTTGCGCGAGGAAGGCCTCGAGTGCCTGGTCATCGTGATCTCCGCGGATATTCAGCCCGGGGCCATGGCGCGGGTGCAGGAACTGGGGGCGGCGGCATTTCTGCCCAAGCCCGTGGACGCCGGCCGGCTGGCCGACGTGCTGCGGGAGAGCGGCGTTCTATGAGCCCCAGGCCTTTCAGCGACGATCAGCTCGACGCACTCCAGGAAACGGCCAATATCGCCATGGGTCAGGCCGGCGCGGTGCTGGCCCGGTTGCTGGATCATTACGTGGTGCTGTCCGTCCCAAGGGCCCGGTTGGTACACGCGGCAGAGCTTGCCGCCGCCGTCTCCGCCATGCTTGGGGCGACGATGGACACCGCCGTGACGGCGGTGCGCCAGAGCTTCCAGGGGCGGCTGCGCGGCGAGTCGATCAGCCTGTTCGGTGACCGGGGATGCAGGGAGCTGGCCGATCTGCTCGGCCATGAGAATGCCGCCGGCGCCGAGCAGCACGAGGAGTTGCTGCTGGACGTAAGCAATATCCTGGTCGGCGCGGTGCTCCGGGGTCTGGGCGATCAGTTGCGCACCGATTTCGCGTTCTCCGCGCCCTCCTTGCTGGGTGAGGAACTCGGCATTGCCGCCATGCTGCGGCAGGGTTCGGTGGACTGGGCGGACGCCCTGCTGCTGGAGGTGAATTTCCGGCTGGAACCGCGCAACTTCAGTTGCCATCTGGTGTTGTTGTTGCCAGAAGAATCCATCGAAGTGTTGCGGCAGGCCCTCGACCGTCTTCTGGGGGAAATTTGAGCGGCCGGGAAGTGCAGCAGCCCCCGCTGGAGGCGGTTTTCGAGCGTATCAACGTCGGCGTGCTGCTGCTCGACGCCGACAACCGCATCGTGCGCTGGAACCGGTTCATGGCCACGCACAGTGGGCTCGCGGCCGGCGACGTGCTGGGCCGAGACCTGTTCGAGTGCTTTCCGGATCTGCCCGCACCCTGGTTGCGCAAGAAGCTGGATAGCGTGCGCCTGTTGCGTAACTATGCCTTCACGTCCTGGGAGCAGCGTCCCTATCTGTTCCGGTTTCGCCATGACCGGCCGGTTACCGGCGGCCTCGACTGGATGCGCCAGGATTGCACCTTCATACCGATCGCCGAACCCTCCGGGGATGTCTCCCACGTCTGCATCACCGTGGTCGACGTCACCGATGCCAGCCTGTACCAGTCCGCATTGCAGGAGGCCAATGCCCGCCTCGCGGAAGCCAGCGTGCGGGACAGCCTTACCGGTGCCTACAATCGCGGGCATCTCGAAACCCGTCTGGCACAGGAGTTTGCACGCGTACGGCGGCACGGCGGGGCATTGTCCATCGTCATGTTCGATTTCGACGAGTTCAAGCGGGTGAACGATACCCACGGTCACCAGAGCGGTGACGAAGTGCTGCGGCAGACCGTCGTGCGCACCCAGAGCCTGCTAAGGGAAGAGGACCTCTGCGGCCGTTACGGCGGCGAGGAATTTACCCTGCTCCTGCCGGACACGCCGGTGGATCAGGCAATGCGGGTTGCCGAGCGGATCCGGGCGGCGGTGGAGGCCAAACCGGTGGAGGTGGCCGGGAACATGCTCAGTGTGACCATCACGCTGGGAGTCGCAGGTTATGACGACGACCTGCGCAGCCACGAGGAACTGCTGGACAACGCTGACCGGGCACTTTATCGCGGCAAACGCGACGGACGGAACTGCATCGTCTGCTACGATCCCGGCCTTGATGCCTGATCGCCGAGCGAGCGGACAAAGCAGTCGTTCAGGTGATCGTCCACCATTCCGGTGGCCTGCATGAAGGCATAGCAGATTGTCGGGCCGACAAAGTTGAAGCCGCGCTTCCGCAGGTCGCGGCTCATTCGGTCCGAGATCGGCGTACGCGCCGGTACTTCCCGCAGGTGGTTCCAGGTGTTGCGGATGGGCGTGCCGTCCACGTAGCGCCAGAGGAAGCTGTCGAGACTGCCGAAGTCCGCCTGGATGTCGAGTATGCCCCGGGCATTGCGGATCACCGATTCGATCTTCAGGCGGTTGCGGACAATGCCCGTATCCTGCATCAGCGTCGTTACCGTCCTGTCGTCATAGCGGGCCACGCGTTCAAGATCGAAACCGTCGAATGCCCTCCGGTAGCCGTCGCGTTTGCGCAGGATGGTCAGCCAGCTCAGGCCGGCCTGGGCGCCCTCCAGCACCAGCATCTCGAACAGCTGCCGGTCGTCGTGGACCGGCACGCCCCACTCGTGATCGTGATAGGCCATGTACAACGGATCCTGGCTGCACCAGCTACAGCGCGGCAGGTCGGGATCGGGGGCAGCGTGCCGTGTGGTCATGTGGTCAGCTTTCCCCGGCCAGAGCGCGGGTCAGCTCCGCCGCAGGCACGTCCCGGCAACCGCTGGTGTTCTGCCCCGCCCAGAGCGGCGAGAAATCGCCACTGCCCCGCTGTTCGGCAGCAGCACGCAGGGGTCCGATGGCGCTGGTTGCCAACGGAAAGGCCGGTGCTGCAGGGCAGATGGGCCCGATCTCCCGGATGATCCGATTGACGATGCCCCTGGCCGGTCTGCCGGTGAAGACATTGGTCAGCGCGGTGTGCCGGGCGGCGCCGCTCCGCAGGGCGGCACGGTGCACCTCACTGGTGCTGGCTTCCGGACACAGCAGATAGGCCGTACCCACCTGCACGCCGGCAGCGCCCAGCCGCATGGCTGCGGCCACGCCGGCGGCATCGGCAATGCCGCCGGCGGCTATGACAGGCACGTTCACGGCCTGGGCGATCTGCGGCAGCAGGGCGAGGGTTCCCACCTGGGTGGTGAGATCCTCGCTCAGGAACATGCCCCGGTGGCCGCCGGCCTCCAGGCCCTGGGCGATGATCGCATCGACGCCCTTGGCTTCCAGCCAGCGTGCTTCGTCCACCGTGGTGGCGGACGAGATGACCCGTGCGCCCCAGCCGCGAACGCGAGCCAGCAGTTCCTGCGAGGGCAGGCCGAAATGAAAGCTGACCACCGCGGGCCGGAATTCTTCCAGGATATCCGCGGTCTCCTGGCTGAACGGGGCGCGGCCGGCACCGGCCGGCACGTTGCGCGGATCCTGGCCGATTTCCGCGTAATACGGGTCCAGCGCCTGATGCCACGCAGCCTCGCGTACCGGGTCGGGCTCCGGCGGGGTATGGCAGAAGAAATTGACGTTGAAGGGCCTGTCGGTTGCCGCCCGTATGGCGTCCAGTTCCTTGCGCATGGCCTCCGGTGAGAGCATGGCGCAGGGCAGCGAGCCCAGGCCACCGGCATTCGAGACGGCGATCGCCAACGCGCTTCCCTGCACGCCGGCCATCGGCGCCTGGATCACGGGGTGGTCGATTCCGAACAGGCTTCTCAGGTTCATCGGATCCTCGCGGGTTGGTTAGGCGAGTACCAGCAGAATGCTGATGCTCATCCAGAGCAGGCAGGTGATCCCCACCGCATAGGCGATGGTACGCCAGGGTTGCAGCGCAGCCAGGTAGAACACGGTATGCAGGATGCGCGAGGCGGTGAAGATCAGGAACAGAGCCGGCGCCACCGACGACGGGGCATCCACCAGCATGTATACCAGGCCCAGGGCGAAGAAAACCGGAATGTTCTCCAGGTCGTTCTGCCAGGCGCGGGCGGCCCGCTGCACCTGCGGCAGCTCCTCCTGCAGCGGGGTGGAGCCGGCGAGACGGGCATCTTCCGGGATCTTGAAGCTGCGCTTGCCGATGCGGTGATAGCCCTGATAGCAGGACAGGGCGAACATCTTGAAGAACAGGGCGACAGTACAGATCGCGAACCAGTACAAGGTCACTTCCATCGGCGGCTACCCTTCCAGTTGTTTGTACATGACGTAGGCGTCCACGTATCCCTCCCGGGGGTGCCGGAAGGCGCCGGGCAGCACGCCGACCACCTGGAAGCCGTGCCGTTTCCAGAGACGGAAGGCGCCGGTGTTGGTGGCAACCACCAGATTGTACTGCATTGCCCGGAAGCCCATGGCCATGGCCTGCTGCTGGGAATGCTCGCACATCGCGGATGCCACGCCCATGCCGCGGGCGGCCTCGCTAACGATATAGCCGCAATTGCAGACGTGCGCCCCCAGGCTGGGCTGGTTCGGCTTGATGTAGTAGGTGCCGATGATCTCCCCGCCCGCGGTCACCGCCACATGGCAGGCCTGCGGGGCCTCGGTCCAGGCGTGCCGGGCCTCCGCCTCGGTGATCGCCGGGTCCAGCGGATAGGTCTCTCCGGCGCGCAGCACCGGCTCGATCACCGCCCAGACTGCCGGCCAGTCCGCCGGCTGGTAGGCTCGGATGCGGATACCCTCGGACATCATCTTCCTCCTTCGCCGTCCCGGGCAGGGCCCCGGCGCAAGTCTGGTGTTCAGAAATGCTGCGAACTTCCGCTCAGGGACACTAGACTGGTCATTGAGAGCCTGTTTATCAGAGGCATTCTCGCCGATGGGGGCGCAGGTGCAACCCGCCGCGCCCCGGGGAGCGCACCCGCCGGCCAACCGCCGGCCGGGTCGCAGGGCCGAATCCGGAGGCCAATCGCCCGAGGAGGTAGCGATGGAACTGTTCAGACATCCCGATTTCGACTACCACGAACAGGTGGTGTTCGGTTGCGACGTCGAGTCCGGCCTGCAGGCAATCATTGCCGTGCACAACACGGATCGCGGACCGGCCTGCGGCGGTTGTCGCATGCATGCCTACGCGGATACCGCGGCTGCGGTCACGGACGTGCTCCGGTTGTCCCGGGGCATGACCTACAAATCGGCGATGGCGGAGTTGCCGCTGGGCGGCGGCAAGATGGTGGTCATTGGCGACCCGCGCCGCGACAAGACGCCGGCGCTTCTGCGGGCGCTGGGCCGGTTCGTGGATTCCCTGGGCGGCCGCTACGTCACGGCGGAGGATGCCGGGATGACGCTGGACGACCTGCGCGGAATCTCGGAGACCACCCGGCATGTGGTGGGGATCCAGGAAAAGGTCGGCGTCGACGGTGAGGAACGGGTCGGCGATCCATCGCCCTCCACCGAGTACGGTGTCTATGTCGGCATGAAGGCCGCCGTGGAGCACCGCCTGGGCCGTTTCGATGCCGCCGGTCTGAAGGTGGCGATCCAGGGGCTGGGTAGCGTTGGCTGGAAGCTCGCCCGCCGCCTGCATGCCGCCGGCGCGGCGCTGTGGGTGACCGACGTACATACCGACATCCTGCGTCGTGCGGAAGCCGAACTCGGCGCCACCGTGGTGTCGCCGGAGGCCATTTTCTCCCAGCCGGTGGACGTATTCGCACCCTGCGCCCTGGGCGGCGCAATCAACGACCAGACGGTCGATGCCCTGCGGGCCTGCGTGGTGGCGGGTGCCGCCAATAACCAGCTGCTGCGGCCGGAGCATGGCGAGCAACTGCGCCGGCGCGGCATTCTCTATGCGCCGGACTATGTGATCAATGCCGGTGGCATCATCGACGTCGCCTACGAGATGCGAGGCGCGTTCGATGCCGCCGTGGTGAAGGCTCACGTGGAGCGGATCGGCAAGACGTTGCGGGAAGTCTTCCGGCGCGCCGAGCGCGACGCCCTGCCGACCCAGACGGTGGCGGATCGCATGGCGGAGGAGCGTTTTCGTCCTCACCGGCCGCCGCTGGGCGGGAGGGCCTCGGCAACCGCGTGACCGCCGGGCTATTGCCGGAGTCCGCAATCAGTTGGTGGCAGTCGTCCCGAGCTGGCGTTCCAGCCAGTCCAGGATGTCCCGCTCCACCTCCTCGCGGCTGGTTTCGTTCAGCAGTTCATGCCGTGCCTCGGGGTAGAAGCGGTGTTCCACCCGTGTCATGCCCAACTCGGCAAACCGGACCAACAGGGCGTTGGTGGCCTCCAGCTTCCCGCCGACCGGGTCCAGCGCCCCCTGGACGACCAGGATCGGCAGGTCCGGCGGCATGGTGGCTTCCCGCTCCGGGGTGCGCAGGGCGGCCATGCCGTGGAAGAAATCCCGCACCAGCGCGTTGTTGAACACGAACCCGCACTCCGGGTCCTCCAGGTACTTGCGCACCTCGTCGAGGTCGCGGCTGAGCCAGTCGAAGCCGGGTTTGTCGCTGAACGCCCGGTTGAAATCGGCGAACATGCCGGCCCAGATCTCCGAAGGCGCCAGGGGGGCATCCTCTGCCGCCGTCCGGGCGGCCTGCAGGGCTTCCGGCGGCGGTGGCGGTGCATAGGCGGTTCCGCAGAGTATCAGGCCGTCCAGCCGTGCCGGATAGCGACTGATGAAGTCCTGGGCGATGAAGGAGCCCATGCTGTGGCCGAACATGATCAGTGGCGTGCCGGGGTGGGCGCGGCGTATGTAGTCCCCCAGCGCCGCCTGGTCCTCCACGAACGCGTTCCAGGCGTCGGGTCCGGCGTCGCCGAGCTCGCCGGAACGGACCCGGGTCTGGCCATGGCCGCGATGGTCACTGGCGTAGACCGCATAGCCGGCCGCGGTGAGTGCCTGGGCGAAGCGCTGGTAGCGGCCGCTGTGCTCTGCTGCACCGTGCAGTAGTTGCAGTACCGCCCGGGGGTTGGGGCCCGCCGGCCAGTAGCGGAAATGAATCCGGGTGCCGTCCTCGGCCTGCAATGTCTGCCGATAGGCCTCGTTGCGGTCTCCCATGCTCCTGTTCCCTTGTTGATGCGCGCGCGGCTGACCTGATGGCCCGGGGTGTCCGCCTTCGACCTCGGCCGATGCCTGCATGTGCCTGAGTATGGCCATCAGCGGGAGCACGACCAGTTTGGCGAGTCTGGCTGTCCGCAGCAGCCGCCGTAGGGGCTGCACGGCGCGCGGCGCCAGGTAGCCCGACGCCAGCCCACCCAGGAATGCCGGCACCAGCAGGACCGGATCGCGGAGCCTGTCCCGAAGGTTCTCGGCCAGCAGATGGGCACGGGCCTGCTTTTCCACCACCTGCCGGCGCTGGTTCCGCGCCTGCCGGGCGAGTTGGCGATACCCTGTCATTGCCGTTGCTGCTCGGCTTCCGGCCAGAGCGCCTGCAAGGCCTGGCGTGTCTCGGGGAAGGTCAGCCGCCGGGCGAGACGCTTGAGAGCCAGACCGGCTGCGATCGCCATTGCCAGGTTCAGCAATGCGGAGATGGCCGCAGCCGTGGGCATGCCCAGTCCCGCGTGCTGGTTCAGGGCAATGGCGATGGCAGCCGACAGCACAATCCAGGCCGAGGCCAGCACCAGCGCCAGGAAAATGGCCAGAACGGCCATCATCACGGCGGCGCGTACGAGCAGCCTGGCTTCCAGCCGAAGCAGCCGGGCCAGGTCCTGCACCGCGGCGACCAGCACCGCGGCCAGCTCGCTGGTCTCCGCCAGCAGCCGTCGGTCATCCCGGCCCTGCTCCGCTGAGTCCGGGGCAGGACCGGTTTGCGTGCGTTCCTCCTGGCCTGTCACCGGCGCCGGCTCAGCGACGACAGCAGGGCGCCGGCGGCAAACGCCAGGCCAATCGAGGTCAGTGGGTTTTCCCGGACATAGGTCCCGACAGCGGAAACCAGGTCGTCGGTGCGCTCCCGCCCGTGCTGGACCTTTTCCCGAAACCTCTCGTCGGCGTCGGAAACGCGCTCACGCACCGTCTCCTCCGCACGGCCGGCACGCTCTGCGACCCGGTCGATGGCTTCGTGCGCCCTTGCGGCGGCGCGATCGGTGGTCTGATGTTCGCTTTGCTTGCTTGCCATGATGTCCTTCTCCTCGGTCTCGTGGTTCAGTGAAAGACGTGTGACTACACAGTGTAGGATCTGTTCACGCTTTCGCGCAGCGAGGCGAGAGCGTGGATACTAGTCAGTGTTTCCCTTGGTCGGAAGGCATCTGAACGCGGCTTCCGGAAGCCGGCAATGTCCGCTGGAAGCGGGACTTGACGTGTTTCCAGACCGTGACCAGGAAGGCGGTCAGCGGTACGGCGAGGATCATGCCGATGACGCCGCCCAGCGCGATGCCCCAGAACAGGATCGAGATCACGACCAGGGCCGGATGCAGGCCGGACTGATCGGCCATGATCTTGGGGGTCAGCAGAAGACTCTCGACCAGTTGGACGAAGACGAAGACCAGCAGCACCATACCCACCAGTTGAATGCCGCCGTCGGGCTGGATATAGGCGACCGGCAACACGGTCAGCAGGCCGACGATGACCCCGAGGTAGGGGACGATGTTCAGCAGTCCCAGTGCCAGCCCGAACAGAATGGCCGCCTGCAGCCCCACCAGCGTGAACCCGGTCGCCAGCATCACGCCCATCAGCATGGCGATGATCAACTGGCCGCGGAAAAAGGCGGTCATGTAGCTGACGAACAGGCCGCCCAGATAAAACACTTCGTCCTGCGTGTCCTTGTTCAGCAGGAAGAGCAGCTCCTCGGCGTGACCGCGAAGGCGATGGCCGGCGATCAGCGCGAAGAACACGTACAGCGGCACGAAGCCCATGCCGACCAGCGTGCCGATATAGGAGAACGTCCGCTCGGCGGCCGTATCGGGTTCCGGCAACAAGGCCCGGAAGTCCGCGGCCTCCAGCGCACCCTGCGCCGCCCTGACGGCGCCGGGGAACGTGTTGTAAAGGCTTTCGTAACCCTGCTTTGCCATTTCCGGCACGGTGTTCACGAATTGCGATACCTGTGCCAGTGCGGTCGGTACCACGAAGATCAGGACTGCGATCAGCCCGAGAAACACCAGCCCGAACAGGATGCTGACGGCAGCCAGGCGGGAGATGTTGAGTCTGTGCTGCAGGAAATCCACCACCGGTGAAAGCACCAGCGCCACCACACCGGCAATGGCCAGCGGCAGCAGGAGTGCGTTGAAGGTGGCGATGACCTGGCCGAGCACCCAGACGACGAACACGATCAGGCAGGCCAGCGTCACTGCGCTGAAGGTCATCAGCGTGTAGCGCAGTAAGCGTTGTTCTCCGGTACTGAGGTCCAGCACGTGATCCGCTCCCTGTTCCAGTCCTCGGTGCGCAGCGGCCATGGCCGGGAAAGATCCCTGGTGAACCGGCCGACCACTACAGCAGTTTATGCTACATACGAAAAACAGCAGGGGCCCGCCGCCCCTGCTGCCTCACATCCCTGTATCAGCGACGCCGTCCCGTGGCACGCTGCAATGCTAGTTGCGCTCGTACTCGGGCGCTTCCTCAAGCGTCTCCTCATCGGCGTCGACGCGGAAAATGTACTCATCCCCGTCCGCATCCGGTTCCAGATCCACGGAATCCCGGGACAGGGCCACCTCCTTGTCTCCGATGCCGAGGAAGCCGCCAACGCCGACAATCACGCCTACGAGCTGACCGTCCTGGTCCAGGATAAGATCCTGGACCGTGCCGACTTCTTCGTCATCGGCCCGGTTCCTGACCGCGTTGCCGATCAGGTTGTCGGCATGGACGGCATTCTGCGGGACGTGGGACATGAACATCTCGGACGTTCCGCCCATGCGCTGATCGGCAGTGGCGGTGCCAAGACCGAAAGCAATGGCCGGAGCCATCAGTGCGCTCAGAGCAATCGAATGTACGCGTTTCATGGACACTCTCCTTGTTTCGCGTTCGAGCATTTGAGAATGCGAAGGTTTGTTCGGTATGAATCAGCGACCTTCATCGATAATTACGCACGATGAATGAATTTGTTACATTTGATCCCGTAATGGATTTTTTATTTATGGCGCACGCGCCAGAGTTGGCAGGTATTTTTTGTAAAATCAGATAATTGCAATCATATGATTCTGGAGAATACGAAAATAAGGATCAGAAGTGCTCCCGGAACACCAAGTAACCATGCGATCAGATACTTCATCGTCGACCTCTAATATATTTTCCATTTCCATCGATTGAATTTTGTGTCCGTGATTAATAATTACGCGTAGATTGAAAAAAGGTTCCGTGGCCCGGTTCATTGAATGATATCCAGGGGTGCCGGTTGACCCGCGGCGCACGGATACGGAGCATTGGCAATCACGTATCCTTGAAAAGTTTCCGCTTTTCACGGCCGGGGCCGCTTCTGCCGATGGCGATGACCGGACCTGCCCGGGATCCGTCGGGATTGCTCGTACCTCCCTGGACACACAGGCGATTGACCTTGCGCGAATCAGTCTTCAGCCATGCTTGCCGGCCATCATCATGCGCTTAGTGTTCCGGCTGTTCATGAGCCTGCTTGCTGTTCTGGGACTGTTGGTGATGGCGCTGGCGTCGCTGTGGTGGTGGTTCGAGCCCGACGATTACCGCGAACGACTGGCATTTGAGCTCTCGGAAGTGATCGGGCAACCGGTGGATATCACCGGCCCGGTCTCGGTGGCCCTCTGGCCCCGGCCGGTGCTGGAGCTCGAAGCGGTGCAGGTGGCCAACGTCGACGGATACGAGGAGCCCCTGCTGGCGCAGGCCAGCGGACTGCGGGTGGGTGTCGCACTGCTGCCGCTGTTGCATGGCGTCCTGCGGCTCGATCAGGTGCGGGTCGAGCGCCTGGCGATCCAGCTGGAACGCGATGACAGCGGAGACGGCAACTGGGAGCGGTTGGCCGCCTCGCTGGCCGGGGACGGAACGGACCAGGAGGCGCGCCTTCGCTTCGACGGTGTCGACCGGCTCCGGGCCGCGCTGCTTGAGCTGGCATGGCGGGATGCCGGGCGGGCCGGGCGAGGAGGGTTCACCATCAGCAACCTGCACATGGACGGCCTGCGTCGTGATCACTCCGGGCGGCTACGTGCCGAATGGCGAGTGGCCTGGGATCAAGTCGGTGGTGCCGAGGGCTCCCTGGGGGTGGGCTTTCGCCTCGACGAACAGTTCCGGCCTGCAGATCTGCATCTGGAAGACTGGCAGGCCCGGCTGGTGCCGCGCCATGTCGATGACGCGCATCTGCCGCTGCGCCTGGATGCCGAACTGAGCCTGGACCTCCCTGCCCGAGAGGCCACGCTTCAGGCGTTCCGGCTGGTTTCCGACAGCCTCTCGATGGAGGTGCAGGCAGACGCGCAGTGGGCGGAAGGCATTCTGGATGTTACGGGCTGGTATGCCGTCGCGGACGATGCCTTCCGCGATACCCTGCGCAAAATCATCGGCACTGACCCCGACACGGAAGACCCGGATTCCATGCAGCGCCTGCGGGCGGAGGGAATGTTCAAGTACCGCAATGGCCGACTCGGCCTGGGCGACGTTACCTTGCGCCTGGACGACAGCCAGCTTACCGCAACGGCGAGCTACAGTCGCCAGAGCGTGCCGGTGCTGGAGTTCGAGGCGGCGCTGGATTACATCCTGGTGGATCGCTATACCCCCGAGGAGGTTGATCCGGATACCATTCGGGCCGTGCTCACCTCCCTGCTGCAGCTGGCACACGGACTCCACGTCGACGGCGAACTCACCATACAAGCCCTGGAAACCAACGGCCTGCAGTTCCGGGACATTTCCGCGCATTACCTCTCCGACGGCCAGTTACTGCAGATCAATCCGCTGCAGGCCGAGGCCTATGGCGGCAGCTACCGCGGCACCTGGGAGATTCCGCTGGGCGTGGAGCCTTATCGCTTCCGCTTCGATCAGCGGGTGGAGGGCCTGGCACTGCGGGAGCCGCTGGAAGCGCTGTTCGGCTGGGCGGTTCTGGACAGCCGGGTGGAAACACGGTGGGAAGGAGCCTTTACCGGGATGTACTGGGCGCAGATACGCGACTCCCTGGAGGCCAGCGGTGAGCTGAATTTCCGTGACGGGCGAATCAACCGCTTCAGCCTGAAACGGCTGATCGAGGATGCCGTGCCGAGCACGCTCGGCGGGGCGGATACCGAGCCGTTCGAGGACGAGGCCAGTACCGCCTTTTCCACGCTCGGGGGTTCGCTGTACGTCGCCGACGGCGTATTGTCCAACCCCGAGGCCCGGGCCCGTTCCGGGCATTTCGCCGTTCGCGGAGCAGGAGAACTCGACCTCAGGGGGATGGAGCTGGACTACGGTCTGGAACTGACCATTCTGAGAACGTTCGAAACGGAGAGCGAACAGTTGCTGGAGCTGTTGCGGGGGCTGACGTTCCCCCTGCGCCTGCGCGGACCGCTCACCGATCTGGATCTGGATCTGGACCCGTCGCAGCTTGCGGAGGATGTCCAGGAGAATGGGGATGAGGCAGTGGACTGAGGCCGGTAATCAGCCACTTCCCTCCGTACGCTTTTCCAGGTACATGGCGTGATCGGCCGACCGGATCAGCTGTTCGCCGGTCTTGCCGTCGAACGGGAAATAGCTGATGCCTACGCTGGCTCCGACGAGCAGGCACAGCGACCCGAGCCGAGCCGGTTGCGAGAGCGTGCGTTCGATCTGCGCGGCCGCGCGATCAGCCTCCCCGGTTTCCTCGAGGTTCTCCAGAATGACCAGGAACTCGTCGCCGCCGATGCGCCCGACCGATTCGTAATGGCGGATGCAGCGCGCCAGGCGCGTGGCCATGACGGCAAGCAGTTCGTCGCCTACCGTATGGCCGTAGCTGTCGTTCACGTCCTTGAACCGGTCCAGGTCCACAAACAGCGCAGCAACGATCTTGCCCCGCGCGGCCGCCCGCCGGGTAGCCTGGTTCAGCCGGTCCAGGATCTGGTTCCGGTCCGGCAGTCCGGTCAGTGCATCCCGCCCACCCGGCCACCGACGGGCGTCGCCGGGTGCGCGTCGAACCATGGTCAGCATCGCCGTCCGGTGGCCGTTGACGAAGGCGTGGCTGCCGTTGATGGTAATGGGCACCAGTTGCTGCCGGTAATCGATCAGCACGCTCTCAAAATCCTCGATCTGCCCGCGGAGAAACAGCGCCTCGATCAGGCTGGCAGGATCACCGGAGCGTTCGAAGCTACCGGAGAGATCCTCATCCTCCAGTTCGCCGCTCTCCCGTCCGAACAGGGCCGCCGCCGCGTCGTTGGCGTAGACGCATTTCCAGTCGGCCAGCCGCAGCATGATCACCGGCGTTGGCAATGCGTCCGTCAGGCGGTGCATCAACTCCGCCGTCTCCACCTTTTCCGCGGGCGCCTCCAGGGAATGCAGCCGTATCGCCACGCCGTCCATCTGGCCCTGGACGGATGCAGGCATGACCTGGCAGGCATACGTGACGGTACTGGGCGATGGCGCGTCATCCTGGATCATGAAGCGGGCGATGCCGCGGGACTCCACCACCGCCTCAAGGCATTCGCCCAGGCGGATGCCAAGCGATGACGGCAGACCATTGCTGCGCCACACCTTGCCGTCGGGAGCCGTGAGAACCTGGCCCTGAAGAGCCCCGACCGGCGAGGCGCGCAGACATAAACCGGAGCGGTCACAGAGATAAATGTGTTCTCTATGATCACCCTCGTTGAAACGCGTACCGAGCATAGTTTGAGCGCCTGTCTGGATGCCTGTGCCGTGCGGCGGCCGGCTACCCCGATCGGAGTGGCCCGGGCCGCTCACGGTGGTCCGGCAGATAAAGCAAGGGGAGAGACCAGGCCCTCCGCCTGCATGAATAGATAATACGTACGGGTGTGTCAGAAAGTTCCATGACGCGCCGGTGACAACAGGGAAACACCCGTACACTATCCGCCGCCGTGAACTACGCTTCAGTGAACGCCGGGAGCGGGGCGGGGCTTCCGTTCCGGCCGGTGCCCGCAAACGAAAAAGGAGAGGATGATGGGGCTTGAAGTCGGCGGTATTTTCGGTCTGATCTGGTTGGTGATCGTGATCTGGGCGATTATCCGGACCGCCCAGAGCGCGGCCGGCCCGGTGGCCAAGCTGCTCTGGATACTGATACTGCTTTTCCTGCCGGTCATCGGCCTGATCGCCTGGCTGCTGCTCGGGCCCAAGTAGGGGCAACGGGCGAGGCGTCAGTTCCCGGCCGCCCTCCCGTGCAGTCGCTGTTCCAGCCATTCCGCGAGGTACTCCCGCTCACCCTCCACCAGCAGGGACTGCGCGTGGCCGGCGGTGGAGGCGCGTCGAAGCTCCACCGGCGGCTCCGCTGTCTCGTAGAGCAACTGGGCGTGGTGCGGCGGCACGATGGTGTCGCGGTCGCCGGCCATCAATAGCAGCGGAATCGGCGATACCCGGTGGACGAAATCCACCGGCGCGAAGCGGTCGGAGATCGTCCACGACAATGGCCATTGCAGCGGCCAGGTGAGCCAGAATTCGCCGAACTTCTCGCGGGCGATGCCCCGGTAGCTGCTGAACGGACTGTCGGCTACCAGCGCGCGCACGCCCAGTTCATGGCCGATCTCGGCGGTCACCGTGATGGCCACTGATGCTCCCAGGCTCTGGCCGAAGATCGCTACCGTGCCCGGGTCCACGTCCGGCCGGGCCAGGGCCTCGCGCAGCGCGGCTTCCGAATCCCGGTGCACACCAGCGAAGTCCGGCCTGCCCTCGGAGCGGCCGAAACCGCGATAATCGAACAGGAACACGTTGAAGCCTTCGGCCGGCAGCCAGTAGACGGCGGCGATGTGCGTGCTCACGTTCTGCGCATTGCCGTGCAGGAACACCACCGTGCCGTGCGGCTCCTCGGCGCGGGCCGGCAGCCACCAGCCGTGAAGCGCGAGGCCGTCGCTGCTGGTGAAATACACGTCCTCGTAGACGATGCCGTGATCGGCGGGGTCCAGCCGGTGCTCCCGCTCCGGATGGAAGAACAGGCCGGCACAGCCGGTCAGTACCAGCAGCAGCGGCAGCAGCAGCGCGATGCGGGCGTTCATGGGTTCATGTACCAGTGGAGTGTCAGGTCCACACGATTGAAATGCTGGTCGAAGTCCGCTTCCCGGGCAACCCCGAGCCGCAGGCCGAGGCTGCGGCCAAGGCTCACGTCCTGCTCGAGCGCCAGCCGCCAGGCGGTGTCGTGGTCGGTGTAGCTGGTCGCTTCCGCCCGCGCCCGGGCACGCCAGCGGTCCCCGGAGCGTAACAGCTCCAGGCGGGGGCCGGCGCCCGCGCGGACCGTGTCCCGCAGCCGCTCCGACCCCCAGGCGCCGGCCTGCAGCCCGGCATAGGCCAGCCAGCGTTCGCGGGCATCCAGTGTCCAGCTAGCGCCGCCGCCGCCGTCCACGCCCCCCATCAGGGTGTATCCGTCCCGCGGGCGAATCCGCTGTTCCAGCCCGGTGCCGATGTGCCAGGACCACGACCGGAAGAAGGCGCTGCGTGGCGCCATCGACTCGATGTCCACCAGACGCAGCCTCTCGAGTTCCAGCCGATCATGGGCCAGATCGAAGCGCAGCCGGGTGTCGAGGAAGCTGATGTGCGCCCAGCCGCGGTAACCGGCCGGCGGATCCAGCAGATCATGGTAGGCAGGTCGCCAGTGCAGGGTCACGCCGTTGGTGTCACCCCGCCGGCTGCCGCCGACGCCGGCCCGGTGGGTGCCGTGACCCTGGTCGGGCCGGGTTTCCGGCATCGGCGGCTGGTCGCGCTCCTCCGGCGGCCCGAGCCGGCTGCGGGCAATCAGCAGCTCGCGCAGGCGTTCGCGCTGTGCGCTGTCACCGGCTTCGAGACGGTAGTGCTGCAGGTCATGGGCGCTCTCCAGCACCAGCCGCTGACGTTCGGGAGCCAGGGCAGGACTGCTCTCAGGCTGCCCCTCGTCGACCAGGCGCAAAACCTCGTCCCGCTCCTCATCGTCGAGGCCCAGCAGGCGATGTTCGAGCAGGGTCCGGCTGGACGGCCTGTACACGATGTCGGCCAGCAGCCCGTCCGGCTCCAGGGCCACGCGCATGGTGTCCGTTGGTGTTGCCCACCAACTGAAGCGGTCGGTCAGCTCCAGCCCCGGGCGGGCCACCTCCAGCAGGTGCAGCAATCGGTAAGAGCAGTTCTGGTAGAGAAAGTAGTAGGGAAAGGCCACGCCCCGGAGTTCCCAGACATGGCGCATCAACTGGTCGACCTCCCCCTGGTCCAGGCCGAACTCGTACTCCCACAGATCACGGTTTTCCAGGTGGCTGTATTCGTTGACCTTTTCGTAATAGGGCATGATGGAGAACATGCCCGGATAGCCGCCGGTCAGCCCGCGCGCGGCGAATACCACGCCGCTGGTCTCGGTGGTTGCGGCGGCGTGGTTGATCACGTAGGACAACAGCCGGCTGCCTTCGCGCTGGGTTGCAGGGTCCACCCTCAGCAATGTATGGCCGAACATCGAGGCAGGGTTGTTCATGTGCGAGTCGGCGAACACAAGGGTGATCACACCGGGATCGATGGCCCGGACCCATTCCCGATAGCGTTCGCAGGGTGGCGAGGGCAGCCGGGTTGGGTCGATCGCCAGGCGTTTCGTCAGCCAGTGCAGCCGGGCGGGAAAAGCACACTGCGGATGCTGGGCGTCGACATCGCCGGAAATAGCGTCTTCGGCGCGAAAGAATGCCGCGAGCGTGGCTTCCAGTTCGCGGTCCGGGTACCGCCAGCCGTCCTCGTGCAGGAAAAAGCGCGGGTCGCGGGTACTACTCCGGCGCCCCGGCAGCCAGCGGTGATCGGTATAGTGAAGCAGATTCTGCCAGTCGCGCTCGGTGGCCAGGTTTTCCTCCCGGGCCTGCTCCTGCAGTTCGTTGAGATAGGCGGTGTCGGTTGCGGGAAGTGGATGACAGACCAGCAGGAACAGCGCCGGCAGGAGATGGCGAAGACGCATTCGGGGAATCCATGAGCGAGGCCGCCCCCGGGGGGACGGCCACGTAAAAGGTCAGAGAGTCGTGGGTTCAGGCCGCGTAGCGGGACAGGCGCGCGTCTTCCCGCAGCGTGGCGTCGATGGCGGCAATGACTTCTTCCGCGGTGACGTCGGTGCCGGAGAAAATGCTGTCGTAGTTCTGCTGCAGAGCGGCGTAGAAGGCGGGACGGTCCTCCGCCTCAACCCCCATCAGGTCAGCCAGCACGTCCAGGGATTCCCCTTGGCCGATGGACATGTCCCGGGCAATGGCGTCCATGTTGGAACCTGTGTACATACCCAGCCGCTGACTGGAGCGGACAACGCCGTCCTGGGTGCAGCCGAGTGTTCCCGAAGTGATGCCGAAGGTCTGGTTTCCGAACGTTCCATTGGTGGTTACCGCGAGCACCTGCGGCGCGATGCCGGACTGGCCGTCCCAAACCATGGAACCCAGGCCGCAGCCCGTGTTCTCGGCCTGGGCCGATACACTCCAGAACGCCCCAAGTACGACGGCGGCCAATAGCTTCTTGTTCATACATTACTCCGGTTCGTTGAAAGTCATTCCGTGTATGCCGGAGAGAGATCCGGCAGCCAGGGCGGGTACAGCACCACTAAAGGCAGGATGCTTCGCCTGGAAGCATCGTTGTCAGGGAAAACTGCGTGCGCCCTATGAATGGGTTAGCACACACATGACATTCCGTCTACGCACGTGCTCGGCGCTTCCATGGGGCGATCTGCCGGCCGCGACTGCAATTCTGTGAACTTCATAGCGTTTTTTCCCGAAATGCCTGTCTATGTTAGGAGAGCATCCCGTTGCGATAATCACAATTTCAAGCAGGTCGATGTCGGTTGCCCGGCATTGACGAGGAGAAGCATCATGGGGTCACTGATCGAATCGCTGCACGCGCAGGCGGAAGAGCCGCTGGCGGATATGGCCGACCTGGTGGCGAAAGGCCTGTTTGCTGCCAAGGTGTTGCGCGAGGGGGCCGCCAGTGCCTGGCTGAAATGCGAGCGGGATGGATACGGCGAGGCCGACACGCTACCGGCCTACCGCCAGGGCACGGGTGCCAAGCTGCTGGCCTGGCGGCCCGGCGTGGGCTGGGTCGAAGCGCCGATCACGGACAGCATGGCCCGGACCGTGGCCGATTTCGCGCTTGCCGAGAGCATGGCGGACCTGGCAGCCGACCAGGCTCAGGTGCGCAAGGCCGGAGGGCGTCGTGTCACGCTGGACGACCAGCGCCAGCGTGAAATCCGCGCCCTGACCAATCTGGATACCGATCTCTGCATGGTCATTCCGTCCGACCTGGCGGAGCGTGTCCTGAGTACGGTGCGGATCGGTATCCGGCTCTGGTCCCAGGCATTGCTGGAGGCCGGCGTGCGCGGGCAGGGATCCTCGTTCTCGGCCGCAGAGCGCGAGGCTGCGGCCGAGGTTGCCACCCGGCTGGCGGATCTGCTGGCACAGGCGGAAAGCCTGGAAACCGAGCAGCGTGCAAAAGCGCCCGAGCAGCGCCAGGGATTACTGTCCCGTCTGCTTCATCGTGTCTCCGCCTGACCGGCGGTGACCAGTTCTTTCAAGCTTGTCACGGCGGTATGACCTAGTGTTGCTCTGGCAGCACAGCAAACCGAACTCCGGCGGGATCAGGAGGAATGCCTCTTGCGCCAGGAGTCCGGACAGGAGTTGGTCATGAGCGCGACGCTTCCCAATGTGCCCGGTCCGCTGAACGCGGTCGGCGTCCCGTCAGATCCTGAACTGGTACGCATGCAGCAGCTCTTCCAGCGACAGCGGCAGGCCTTTCGCATGCAACCCTACCCAGACCTGGTGGATCGCCAGGCCTCGCTGGACCGGCTGTACATGGCCTTGCATGCCCACCGCGAGGAACTGGCCGACGCCCTGTCCGGGGATTTCGGCGGCCGCTCCCGCGACGAGACGCTGACCGCGGACATCATTCCCACACTCAACGGCATCCGCCATGCCCGACGTCACCTGCGGCGCTGGATGCGGGCCCGCCGACGGGCGCCGCATCCGCTGATGCAACCGATGCGTGCCCGGGTGATGTACCAGCCGCTGGGCGTGGTGGGCGTGATGGTGCCGTGGAACTATCCGGTGTTTCTCTCCCTGGGGCCGCTGCTGGCGGCATTGAGCGCCGGCAACCGGGTCATGCTGAAGCTGTCGGAATGCACGCCCCGCACCGGCGAGGTGATTCGGCGGCTGCTGGCACACGCCTTTGCCGAGGATGAGGTGGCCGTGGTGCTGGGAGAGGTGCCGGTCAGCCAGGCGTTTGCCGCCCTGCCCTTCGACCACCTGCTGTTCACCGGTTCCACTGAGGTTGGCAGGAAGGTGATGGCCGCAGCGGCTCGCAATCTCACGCCGGTGACGCTGGAGCTTGGCGGCAAATCCCCCACCATTATCGATGCCGATGCCCCGCTGGCATCGTCGGTGGAGCGCCTGCTTTTCGGCAAGACCATGAATGCCGGGCAGACCTGCATCGCGCCGGATTACCTCATTTGCACCGAAGGCCGGGAGTTGGCGCTGGTGGAGAAACTCCGCCGGACCGCATCGCGTTTCTACCCGACGCTGAAGAACAACGCCGATTACACCAGCATCATCAACGAACAGCAGTACCGGCGGCTGACCGGACTGCTGGACGAGGCCCGCGAGCGGGGGGCCACGGTGATCGAGATCAACCCTGCCGGCGAGGATCTGAGCGGGACCCGCAAGCTTCCCCTGCACCTGGTACTCAACGCGCCGGACGACTGCAGGCTGATGCGCGACGAGATCTTCGGTCCGATCCTGCCCATCGTGGTCGTGCGTGATCTGGATGCGGCGCTGGAGTACGTGCGCCGGCGGCCCAGGCCGCTGGCGCTCTATTACTTCGGGGACGACAGGCAGCGCCAGCGTCGCGTGCTGCACGAGACCCATGCCGGCGGTGTGTGCCTGAACGACACCATCTTCCACGTCGCCCAGGACAATCTGCCGTTCGGCGGGGTGGGCGAGTCCGGTATGGGGCAGTACCATGGTCATGCCGGTTTTCTGACCTTCAGCAAGGAGAAACCGGTGCTCGCGCGCGGGCGCTTCAACAGTGCCCGACTCGTCTACCCGCCCTACGGCGGACGACTGCAGCGGCTGATCCAGCGGATCATGCTGCGATGGGGGTGATGGGGCGTGGCCTGGGGTAGACCGCAACCGAGACGGACCCTGGGCCAGGTCTATGCAGGCCGAAACCTGTTCATCTACGTGGGCCAGGTGCCGGATATCAGTGTCCACCAGCATCCCGCACCAGCCCTGTGTGTCGGGTTGCGTCGCCCGTTTGAAATCGCCGACGCGGAAACCGGGCTCAGCGGGTTTCACGACAACGTGCTGGTGCCGGCGGAGGCGCGCAGCCCGGCGATGCTGTCCCGTGGCGAACCGATGGGTTTCGTGTTCGTCGGTGCGGATCATCCCTCCTATCAGCCGCTGCGTCGGCTGGCCGGCGAACGCCCCACCCCCGGTGCGGTTCCACAGGGCGATCGCCTGCGCGACGTGCTGTACCAGGCTTACCAGGAAGCGCCGGATTTCAACACGCTGATCGCCCGCGTGCAGCCATTGTTGCCCGAACCGATCGACCCGCCCATGGACGAGCGCGTTCGCAAGGCGCTGGAGATCATGGGCCAGGATCTCAGCGGCCGAATGACGCTCGAGGACGTGGCGGCGCGGGTCTATCTCTCTCCTACCCGCCTGATACATCTGTTCAAGCGCGAGACCGGGCTGACCTTCCGGCGTTACCGGCTCTGGGTACGGGTCATGGTGGGTGTCAATGTGCTGGGGCAGGATGAACCCATGCCGGTGACGTTGACACGGCTGGCGCTGGCGGTGGGGTTCGCGGACCTTGCCCATCTCAGCCGCACGTTCCGGCAGAACTTCGGCATCCGCCCCACCAGCGTGCTGCGCATGGACGGCTCGCTCACCGTGCATACCCCGTCCAACGCCCCTGTGGCTGTCTGAGACCGAGCAGATTCTTCAAGCCATCGCTTTGTGCCTTGGGGCGATAACATGGATCACGCATCGGAGGAGACGCACGCCCAGTGACCGCGACACCACGTCGTCATGGCATCCCATCGTCATCGTAGGTGCCGGTGGATGCGGGATCTGCCTGATGCGGAGCACGAGGCCTACCCCGGTGTGGGCCACATCGCCATGGCGGAGATCCCCGGTCCCACCGCCCGGCGTGCGCCGGCCTTCCTGCCACGAAGACTCACCGGCAGCACGGTAACCGGCGCTCCCTGGGCACCCTGAAGACGACCTGTTTTTTCAAGCCGAAAAGCACGCTTTCCCGATAGCCTGGCTCCAGACCAGAATAAAAAGCAGTCGCCGGACGCCGTGCGCCGGCGTGGAGGAGCGTCCCATGGTCTATCCCACGACCGCGATCACCGGCCGTTGCAGCGGCGTCCGGCCTGCCGCTGCCCTTTTCCTTGTCATGGCAATGCTGCTGCAGGCTTGCATCGACCAGAGCGCCGACCCGCCGTCCCGGGGTTCGTCCGAGCCAAGGGAGCCGACAGGGCCCGAGGGTTTCGGCTTCGTCTACCCGGCGGACGGCCAGATGGGCGTGCCGATCGGCGCACGCCTGCTGGTGCACTGGGAAGGCGCCCCGGATGCCGGCGTGTTGGAGGCGCTGGCACTGAGGGATGCGCAGGGGGAGCCCGTTCCCGTCACCGTGCAGCGCCCGGAACAGGCTCCGGTGGTGCTGCACCTGTCACCGCAGCGCCTGGAGCCGAACAGCGCCTACACGCTGTACTGGGGCGGCGAGGCGCTCACCACGTTCGAAACCGCCGGCGTCACGCCCGCCCCGGAGGCCGCGCCCGAACTGCGCCGGTTCACCCCCGACGGCGAGCGGTTCCCGTTGTTGCCGGACAGTACCCTGCGACTGCGATTCTCCGAGCCGCTGGACCCCCGCACAGTCCGGCTGGGGCACGGTGTCGAGGTGCGTAACACCGCCGGCGCGCCGGTGCCCGGGCGGCTGCATGTGCAGGATCGCCGCCTGGTCTTTGCGCCGGCGGAGCCGTGGGCGGCCGGGGAGGACTACACGCTGGAAATCACCGCCGACGTGCGCGGTGAGAACGGCGTTCCGGTGGTTCCTGTGACCCGGGGCTTCCGCCCCCGGGAACCGGGCGAGGTGGCGGTGCAGCATTACCGCCTGGCGGAAGGCGGGTCCGCGGTGTCGCCGCTCACCGGCCTTCCGGTCAACGCCATGGCGCTGGACGCCGCGCTGCTGGGAGAGAACCTGCTGGGCATGCAGGGCGGCCTGAACGCGCGTGTGGCCGACCCGCGCCTGTTCAGCCGCCTGATTCCCTTCACCATCCCGGCCGGCCAGATGCTGGACGTGGAGCCGCTGGACATGCGGCTGGCCGGCGCCGTGCCCGGCGGCCTGGACACCGGCGCGCTGACCGTGGTGTTCCTGACCAACGCCAACGGCTACTTCTTCGACAATCCCTTCACCGACGATGGCCGTGCCGGCGGTGTTGCTGCCGTGCTGGACGGCGACCTGGCCATCGTGACCGCGGACGGCGCGGCCAACGCGGTGTTTACGCAACAGATGCTGGACGTGCGTTCGACGGGCCTGCTGCGCAGTCGGGAAGGGCGTCTGGTGCTGGAACTGGTGGGCATGCTGGACGCCGCTGTGCTCGGCGGCGCTTCCGGAGGGCATGCCGCCTTTTCATTACGCCTGGAAGGCCCTGACGCGGAGGTGGACGGCGGCGTGCCGGTGCCGCTGGAACTGTTGGCGGCTACACCGGCTGACGGTGACGACTTCCTCGATCCCCGGCACCAGCCGCAGCTGCTGTTCTCGGCATCGCCGGACCTGGCCAGCGTTCGGCCGGGGGAAACCCTGCAACTGCTCCGCGACGGCACGCCCGTGCCATTCGCCGTCAGACAGGACGGCGCGGCGCTGGTGCTGGTACCGGGCGAACCCCTGCACCGCGGGGTGGACTACACCATCGACCTTGCCGGCGACCTGCGCTCGCTGGCCGGCGGCCACCTGCAGAACCCGACGCAGCTCGGTTTCCGCGTGCCGGCGCTGGGGGCGGCAGGAGCCGCCCCAAGGCTGCTGGGGATCAACGCCGGCACGCCCTGCGCCCTGACCGGGGGCGATGCCGCGTTGGGCGGTGACATCGCCGGCCGTTGTCGCGGTGGCCGGAGTTCCGACCAACTGCTGGAGGTGTTCGAGCTGCCGTCGGACAGGGCGGTCGAGGTGTATTTCGACCAGCCGGTCGTCCTGGACGTGGAGACCGTCTCCGACGCCTGCGGTGCAGGTGCCCTGCGGCTGGAGCGCGTGAACGACGCCGGGCAGTGCGAACAGCCGGTGGAGGCCGTGCTGGACAGCGACGAGCGCATGCTGCGGCTGCGGCCGGCACGGCCGCTGGTACCCGGGGCGCGCTACCGACTGGTGATCGAGCCGCAGGCTATTACCGGCGTGCAGTCCGGGCTGCCGTTGAACACCACCCCGCTGGCCGGCGGCCACGGTGGCGGCCAGCCGGTGGAGATGCCGTTCCGGGCCACCACGCCCGCAGGCGGCGTCTACACCTCGCTCAAGAGCCACCCCTATACCGACATCAACGGCAACGGCGTGGTGGATGCCGGCGAGGTGCCCCGCGAGGAGAACAGCATCAGCATGGAAGTCGCCGGCGTCTCCGGCAACGTCACGGCGGCATCCATCACCGGCGAGCACCGCTCCTTCGTCACCTACAGCCTGATGGTGGATATCCTCACCGCCGATGAGGCGGATGGGCGTATCCCGGTCCGGGTCTCGCCGCAGGTGCTGCTGGGTACCGGCATCGAACTGGCGGTGAACTACCGGGCGCTGGGCATCATCAACTTCAGCGCCGTGGCCGAGACCGGCCGCTTGCTGATCCGTCAGCGCGAGGCCGTCGGCTACATCGTGGAGGGCCCGGACGGCGGCCCCTGGTTCGAGCTGGACGCGGAGCTCTACATCGATGCCCCCGACAAGACGGTCAGTGGCGCCCCGGGCGTGGACGGCGGGCAGTTGATGCGCAGCATGACGTCGCCGATCCGGCTGGAAGGGCCGATCAGCTATACGGAGGACGGCAGGCTGCAACTGAACCTGGAGAACGTCGAGGCCATGCAGCTCCATGTAGTGGTCGACCCCAGCATTCCACTGTCGGGCAGCGGCGCGCTGGACATTCGCATGCCGCCCGGGGCGGTGAAGTTGCAGATGCGCGGGCCGCCGCTGCGGGGCGATGCCCGTCTGCAGGGCATGGTCCGCTGACAGGGAGGTCGATGATGAAATCGCGTTTGTCATGCATGCTGCTGCTGGGCGCGCTGGTCACCGGCACCGTGGAGGCCCGTCAGGCCAGCGACTACCGCTTCTACGTCAAACCCGGTGCCACCATGATCGACGCCCGGCTGTCCAGCGGCGAGCTGGTTCTGGGCGGGCTGGACGATACCGCCCAGCTGGCGCTGGAGCCCGGCCCGGTGGCCGGCTCCGGCGTCAGGGACAGCGGTTCCGTCACCCGTGTCAGCGCCACGCTGGGCTGGCGGCTGCCCTGGGGTGACCGGCGCTGGGCGGTGGAGACCGTACTGGCGCCGCCGTTCACCTTCGAGTTCGAGGCCACCGGCACCCTGGCGAACGAATCGCTGGCGCCGGACGCCGGTGGCATACCCACCGGCGTTCCGCCGCTGGGCCGGGAGCTGGGGGAAACGGACCTGCTGCCGCCGGTGGTGACGCTGGTCTACGCGCCGTGGCCGGACAGCCGGGTGAGCCCCTACGCCGGCGCCGGCGTGGTGTACATCTTTTCCTACAACAGCCGTCTCACCAATCGCGCGCTTACCGAGTCGGCGTCGCCGGAGCTGCGGATCGACAATGTGTTCAGCTATGTGCTGCAGCTCGGGCTGGACGTGGCCATCACCGAGCGGCTGTTCGTCAACGTCGACTACAAGTATGTGGGGCGGGTACGGCCCAGGGCGCGGATACGCGGCATCGGGCTGTCATCGAACGTGGAGCTGTTCGACCCTATCGAGGTGGAACGGGCCGACATGCGGCTGGAGATGAATCCGCACGTCCTCGGTGCCAGCCTGGGTTGGCGCTTCTGAGCGTCAGCCCAGGGCCGTGCGCCCGGCCGAGCCGTGGCTGGCATCCAGAAAGCGGTCGGCATGCAGCCGCGCCTCCGGCAGGCCGGCGGCAGTGAGCCGAGCGATGCCGTCGTCCACCATCGGCGGCGGCCCGCACAGGTAGGCGTCCGTCCCGGTCGGGTCGTCCAGTTCGTCCACCATGACCTCGGTCACAAGGCCGCGACGGCCCTCCCAGCGCGATTCCGTCGGTTCCTCCGACAGCACGGGCAGGAAGCTGAAGCGACCCCGCCAGCGGCTGGCCAACAGTTTCATATCGTCCAGACAATAGAGATCGGCTTCCGTGCGGGCGCCGAACCAGAACAGCACATCCCGCTCCACCTGGCGTTCCGCGGCATCCTCCAGCATGGCTCGCAGCGGTGCCATGCCGCTGCCGCCGGCCACGCACAGCATCGGCCGCGGCATCCCGCAGCCAGAAATCGCCGTATGGCCCGCTGACCGACAGACGGTCGCCCACCGCGGCCTGGCCATGCAGCCAGCCGGTGAAACGTCCTCCCGGCACGTGGCGCACGAAGAAACACACCTCGACGACGGCCTGGCCGTCGTCGCTGCCGCTGGCGAAGGAGTACTGGCGGGCGCCGGAAATGCCCTCCCGGGCAAGCTCGGCGTACTGTCCGGCCAGGTAGGGCATGGGTTTCTCCAAGCGTACGCGGACCTCGCGGATGTCCGCTGTCAGGGACCGCATCGCGACGATCTCGCCCTCGGTGGCCATGGGTGCCGGGACGCGGCGCTCCCGCTGCAGCCCTTCCACCACCAGCCGCAGATCGGTGCGGGGCAGGCTCTGGCAGGCCAGGATCTGACCGCGCTGCAAGTCGTCCGCGCCCAGCACGTAGGAGGTATCCACCTTCTCGCGGACGCGGCCCGCCTGCAGCGTGCAGCGGCAGGTGCCGCAGGCACCCGAACGGCATTTGTTGGGGAAGGCGATGCCGGCGCGCAGCGCGCCTTCCAGAACGGTTTCGCCAGGTTCCACCGGGAACGAAAGTCCGGCGTTTTCGATGGAGACCGTCCGCACCCGCGGCCGGCCCAGACCGAGAATCCGTTTCAGCATCAGCGCGCTCCTGCCGTGGTTCGCGGGCCCGCGGACGCGGGTGGCGCAGCTTCCTCCTCGATGAAGGCCGGCATGCCGCTGGCCAGGTTCGCCTCGCGGATCAACGCCCGCTCGCTCTTCCGGGCATACAGCCGGTCCCACTCCCTGACCTTGGGGGTCATGATGCGGTGCCAGAGCGGTGGTATGGCGCCGAGCACGATCATGGGCAGGTAGCCGTAAGGCAGCGTGGGCGCCTCGGGATACGGGCGCAGCTCCCAGAATGGCCGATCGTCCTCGGCATGGTGGTTGGAATGCCGGGTGAGGTTGAACAGGAAGATGCTGCTGATCCGGCGGTTGGTGTTCCAGGAATGGCGCGGTTCCACCGGTTCACCCGGCACGCGGACGATGCCGTAATGCTCCATGTAGTTGACGAACTCGAGGAAAGCCTTGCCGTACAGCGCGATGGCGACGAATACCAGAGCACCGATCCAGCCGGCGGCCCAGTAGAAGAAGGCGATGTAGAGCAAGGTCATGGCGTTGCCGCGCAGTACCCGGTTGCGCCAGCTCCACACCGGATAGCCGCGCCGGCGCAGGCGCGCAGCTTCCAGTCGCCAGGCGCCGAGGTAGCTCATCACCGTCGAGCGCACCACGAAATGCCAGCCGTTCTCGCCGCGGCGGGCGGTGGCCGGGTCAACGCGCGTGGCGACGTTGCGGTGATGGCCGTACACATGCTCGATGGCGAACGAGGCATCCGCGGTCAGGGCCAGCATCCAGCGGCCGACGATCAGCGAAACCGGGCTCCAGGTGCGGTGAATCAGCTCATGGGCGATCACGGTGCCGGCCGAGGCGAAGACGAAGCCCACCGACAGCGCGCCGCCGAGCAGGTGCATGGGACCGGTTGCCGCTTTCGCGGCCAGCACGTCGTAGCCGGTGAGGCTGCTGATCATGGCGCCCAGCCCGAGCAGGTCACGGGGGCTGAGGTGCCAGGCGTAGACAATCCCGGCGGCCCAGAGCAGGGGCAGGGTGATGAACAGACAGGCGTTGAGCAGCCAGGTGTGCCGGTACTCGGGCTCCGACATGTCGTCACCGGCCATGTTGTCCAGCACCAGCCCCAGGAAGACACCCATGGCCACGCCGGCCCATAGCCACCAGCCGCCCTTGAACTGGGCGAACACGCCCAGCGCGATCAAACCCGGCATCCACGCAAAACGCAGGTGCTTCAACATGTCCGTCTCCTCCGCCTGTGCAGTGAGCGTGTCTGACGCACGCTTGTCCGTCTTGCCTGACGACAGCAGTACCACGGTGCGCCGACGCTGGCTTGAACTTACTGGCCGTCTCTCGTGCGTGACCGGCGGGCGCTGCGTCGTTTCGCCGGGAGCGCCGTGCGGCCGGTCAGCCGCCTAGCGACGGCAGATCGTCGCCGCGTTCGGAGTCCCGGTCGCGCTCCCGCGTCCACTCCCTGATCAACCGCGCGGCCCGACGCCGTTCCAGCTCGTCGTCGGCATCCAGCGGTGTGGTGTCGATGGCCTGTTCCAGTTGCTGCATGGCTTCGCCCCAGTTGCCGTCCGGGTCCAGGCGCAGCAGCGCCTCGCCGAACTCGGTCCGTGCCATGATCAGGCCGGGGTCCGCCTCCAGCGCCCGCTCAAAGTATTCGCGTGCGGCGTCGCGGCTGGCGCCGTAGGTCATCCTGGCCAGCATGCCGCCGACCCGGTCGATCAGTTCGGTGTGGTAGCCGCCGTAGGTGCCCAGTGCCGCGGGCAGGTCAGGATGCTTTTCCAGCGCCTGGTCGAGCTGGTCCCGGACGGTGCCCGGAATGCCGTCCCGGACCGCCCGCGTGGTGGAAATGTTCTTCGAATGCTGGCCCAGCATCAGCGCCACGCCCATGTGTTCCCAGGCCGGGATCTCGCCGTTGCGTGCTTGCATGCGCTGCTTGAAGCGCTCGCTGCCCTCGGCCAGCATGGCCGCGCGGGTGTCCGGGTCTTCCGGTATATGGCTGGCGTAGGTGAGCCAGGCCCGGCCGGCGAGCAGGTTGCCGGCCGGCCCCGCTTCGGTGCCGATCTCATAGGCGCGCTGGAATGCGCCGGCGTGGTAGTGGCGCCAGCCCTCCACCAGCGAGGCTGCCACGGCCTCCGCGTCATCGACCTCTTCGCCCCATTCGGCCACATAGTCCGCATCCGGCCATGGCAGGCCGTCGCGGTGGTGCAGGGTGCGCCACGCCTCCCGCAGCTCCTCCTCGCTGTAGTGGAACTCCGGGAAACCGGGCGGCAAGGCGTGCCATTCCTGCTCCCAATGTGCGTTGCCGGCCAGCACGGGCGTGGCCAGCCCTCCGCTGGCGGAAAGAGCCAGACAAAGCGACAGATTCCTTGCCGAGATTCGCATGTTCCCCTCCTGTGGCGGCTGCCGGCACGGGCGGCGATGCCGCTGACGGTCCAGATCTTGGTTTTATATCCGGTAAGCATACTTTTCTGATCGGTCTGGTCACTTGAAGAAACTGGTCGTGATGCACGAGCCGGACGGTGCAAGCCGCGGTTCAGGCGCGGCCGCCTCACGCGCCATACGTTTCTGCGAACCGGCACGAGCCGGTCCGAATGGAGGCTGCTATTGCGGGGGGCGATGCTCGACGATGTCGACAGGGACACCATTGGGATCCTGTATCGTGAAGTGGCGGTCGCCCCAGGGTTCATCCCGGATCTCCACGATGATCGGGACGCTCAGGGCGCGCAGACGTTCATGCTCTGCCCGGGCGTCGTCCACATCCACGACAACCCACAGCCCACGGCCGTCGGTCGCGGCGCGGAAAGTCTCCGCCTGGTTGTCCAGGTTGGCCGCCAGCAGGCCGAGCTCGCCGCCGCCGAGTTCCAGCAGCACGAACCAGTCGCTGTCGAACAACACCTCGCACTGGAACAGTCGCACGTAGAAGTCCCGGCTTTCTGCCAGCCTGTCAGTCACCACACCGGACCAGAGTTTCATGATGCTGCTCCTTTGTCGGAGGGACCCATCAGCCATCGTGTTCGAGGGCGCGGTGGATCCCGGTACGGGAGCGTTCAGTGTGCGGCGGGCCCGGCGCCGTATTCTTGGATGATTGCGACATCGGACGGCCGGTGTCGGCCGGGGGAGCCGGCAGCCAGGCGCCGGAAGTCCCGGTTCATGTGGCTCTGGTCCGCGTAACCACAGGCGGCGGCGATGTCCGCTAGAGATGCTGTGCCTGTCGCCAGCAGCTCGCTGGCATGGGTGAAGCGCTCGATCACCGAGAATTGCTTGGGGGAGAGGCCGGTGGCCTGCAGAAAAGCACGTTCGAACTGCCGCCGGCTACGCCCGTAGCCCTCGGCCAGTTCCGGGATCCGCGCCTGGCCCCGCAGAGCCCGCGCCGTGGCAATGGCAAGGTCAATTCTGGAGGACTCCGGGGGGTACCTTGAGAGGTGGTCGGTGAGCGCCTGCTCAACCAGGGGGATCAGAGCCTCTTCCGGCCAGCGACGGTCGAGTAGCGGCTGGACCGCCAGGCGCAGGTGTTCGACCCCGGCCAGTCGCCGGTCCGTGAGCTCGTCGGCGGCCATGGCCAGGAAATGCCGGCTCTGGCCCGGCTGGAAGCGCACACCGAGATAATGACGGCCCGTTTCCAGCGGTACCTCCGTTGGGCAGGTGGTGGTTCCGTAGGTCCAGACACGGGCGTCGGCGTCGCCGATCTCGAACACCAGATCCACGGCGCCGTCAGGCAGCACGGTATGCACCGGATCGGTATTGTGGGGCCCCAGCCAGAGCCGGCTGACATAGGCACGAAGCGCACCGCCCGGTCGTTGTATGTGCATGGCCCGGTTCATGATCGCCGGTGCGCCCCGCCCGCACCCGCTACAGCGGGATGTCGAAGCCCACGCCCATGGCAAAGTCGGGACTGGCGTCGTAAATGCCCACCGAGACGAACGGCTTGAAGATCATGCTCTGCTGGAGGTTGATGTTGGCACCCAGCACCAGGTCCATGTGATTGCCGGCGCCGTAGACGCTGGGCGCGGCGTCGCCCACCAGTTCGGCGTTCAGTGAAACCTGCTGGTTCAACCGGTGGGCATAACCCAGCCCCCAGTTCTCGTAGGTTCCCCCGGCACCGTCATTGTCCTGCACCGTGAGGCCGAATTCGCCGTAGATCATGCCACGCTCGGTGATTCGTTGTTCGCCGGAGAGATTGATGTAGAAATCGATGCCGTCCATCGGGTACGGACCGACATCGTCGTCGCCGGCGACACGCACCCCGCCTTCCACCGCCATGCCCGGCATGAGCGCGAATTTGGCGAAGCCGGTCAGCGCTTCCAGTCCGGATTCGTCCGGGTCGTCCGAGCTGTCGCCGCGGTTGGAATTGAAGGTCAGGTGGCCGCCGACTTCCACACCGCTGGTGACCCCGAAGCGCATGCCAAGCGGTCCCACGCGGAGGTTGTCGTAATCACGTTGCTGGCCGGCGATTATGGGCTCACGGCTCAGCTCATAGGCCAGCGAGCCAAACAGTTCGGCCTGGCCAGGCTGCACCAGCTGGGCGCGCTGGATCTGGATCGGGCGCGTGTCCGCGGCGGCATTGAAACTCATCAGGGAAGCTGTCAGCAGTGCTCCCCCGGAGAGCAGCAGGGTTCGGGTCGCTGTCTTTCGTACCATGGTTGGAAGCTCCGGTTGTCGTTCTTGGTCATACCCCTGCGGCAGCGCGGAGAGGACAGGCTGCCGACGAAGGCGGAAGGCATCACGTATACGCGCTGACATTACCGCCGTTCCGATGTGTCAGCCATCTGTCGGCATTCGGCGACGGATCGCCTGCCGCCGTTGTACCCAATAATAGACGGCGGTTGCGGAAAATGGCGCTATCCCGCCATCACGCGGTTCGGTGCAGCGCGCCGGGTTCCACGTCCTCGCCGAGAAAGCCGCCGGACTGCCGCCGCCAGAGGGCCGCGTACAGGCCGCCACGGGCCAGCAGCTCCGCATGACTGCCGCTCTCCACGACCCTGCCCTGGTCGACGACCACCAGCCGGTCGAGGACGGCAATGGTGGACAGCCGGTGTGCGATGGCGATCACCGTCTTGCCTTCCATCAGCGTGTAGAGCTGCTCCTGGATCGCGGCCTCCACCTCCGAATCCAGCGCCGAGGTGGCCTCGTCCAGCACCAGGATTGGGGCGTTCTTGAGCAGGATGCGGGCAATCGCGATGCGCTGGCGCTGCCCGCCGGAGAGCTTCACGCCGCGTTCGCCCACGTGGGCGTCGAACCCGCGGCGACCCTGCTGGTCTGTCAGGTCCTGGATGAACTCCAGGGCATGGGCCCGGCGGGCTGCCTCGATCATGTCCTCCTCGCTGGCACCCGGCCGGCCGTAGAGGATGTTCTCCCGGATCGAGCGATGCAGCAGCGAAGTGTCCTGGGTGACCATGCCGATGTGCTGGCGGAGCGACTGCTGGGTGACGTCGGCAATGTTCCGGCCGTCAATGGCGATGCGTCCGGCTTCCAGGTCGTAGAATCGCAGCAGCAGGTTCACCAGTGTGGATTTGCCGGCGCCGGAGCGTCCGACCAGCCCGACCTTCTCGCCGGGCCGCACCAGCAGCGAAAGATCGTCGATCACCGGGTTCTCGGCGCCGTAGCCGAAACGCACGTGTTCGAAGCGGATTTCGCCGGCCGGGACTTCCAGCGCCGGCGCGCCGGGCCGGTCCTGGATGGCATGCGGCTGGGCGATGGTGTTGATACCGTCCTGCACGGTGCCGATGTTCTCGAACAGGCCGGCGACTTCCCACAGTATCCAGTCCGACATGGAGCGGATGCGCAGCACCAGCGCGATGGCAACGGCAATGGCGCCCAGGGAAATGGCCGCCTGGTACCAGGCGTAGATGGCCACGGCGGCCACCGAGGCCAGCAGCAGGGCATTGCTGGTCTGCAGGCAGACGGTGAGCAGCGTTACCTGACGCATCTGCCGGTAGACCGTCCCCATGAAGCCGCTCATGGCATCGCGGGCGTAATCCTGTTCCCGCAGCGTGTGGGCGAACAGCTTGACGGTCTGGATGTTGGTGTAGCTGTCCACCACCCGGCCGGTCATCTGCGCACGGGCGTCGGCCTGCGCCATGGAAATGCGCCGCAGTCGCGGCACGAAGTGCACCATGATGGCCAGGTATGCAGCCAGCCAGGCCACCAGCGGAACCATCAGCCAGGGCTCCGCCCGGCCCACCAGGAACATGGCGCCGACGAAGTACACCACGACGAAGACGAAGACATCCATCAGCTTCATCACCGTCTCGCGGATGGCCAGCGCGGTCTGCATCACCTTCTGCGAGACGCGGCCGGAGAACTCGTCCTGGAAGAACGGCATGCTCTGGCCGAGGATGTAGCGGTGGGTCAGCCAGCGGGCGATCATCGGGTAGTTGCCGAAGATGGTCTGGTGCGTGACCAGGGACTGGCCCAGCACCAGCAGCGGGTAGCCCAGCACCACCAGCAGCCCCATGCCCAGCAGCGCCCGGCCGTGCTCGGTGAACAGCGCGTCGCGCTCCGTTTCCCCCAGCCAGTCGACCAGCGAACCCAGGTAGCTCAGGAATGCGAGCTCCACCACCGAGACCAGTACGGTGAGCAGCGACATCAGCAGCAGCCAGGGCAGCACCGGCCGGGAGTAGTAATAGAGGAACGCGCCCAATGCCTTGGGTGGCGGCTCGGGACGGGTGTCCGGGAACGGGTTCACCAGTCGTTCGAAAAAGCGGAACATGGCATCTTCCTTGTGACGAAAGGAGAGGGCCGCACGGTGGCGCGCCCTCTCCGGTATCTGACCTGCTCCGCACTGTAGAACCTCAGCCAAGCTTGAGGTCAAGGATTGCTGGAGCTGTCCCCATGACGGTCGTCTCCAACCGCCTCGGTTCGACATTCCTGCCGGGAGACGGCAAGCCGGCGTGACCAGCGCCGAAGCCTGTCGGCGACGGCGCGGGCCAGATCCAGCGGGAACATGGCGGGCATGTAGACATCCGGCATGGGCGGATAAATCCGCTGGCCGGTCTTCGGGTCCCGGCGGCGATAGCGATCGGGTACGGACATGATACTCCCTCCTTGCTGCCGGCACGGGGCACGGCATGGCGGTTGTTCCAGTTGTTGGAGGGTCGCGACCTCCCGGACAGGGTGTGACAGATCAGTTGTTAAGACAAACGAAAAGAACTACATTGATCATTCAGAATTTCTGAAAGGTAAATCCATGTCCCGTTCCCTGGACCAGCAGCGCGCCAGCCCGTCGCCGCCATTGCTGGAGACGGATCTGCTACGTACATTCGTGGCCATCGCTGAAACCGGCAGCTTTACGCGGGCTGCCCGGCAGGTTTTCCGCACGCCGTCTGCCCTGAGTATGCAGATCAAGCGGCTCGAGCAGATGCTGGAGAGCACGCTGTTCGTCCGGGAAGCCCGGCAGGTGCGTTTGACGCCGGAAGGCGAGGCCCTGCTGGGCTACAGCCGTCGTCTGCTGAAGCTGAACGAGGAGGCGGTGGCGCGATTCCGGACGCCGGAACTTGAGGGCACGGTGCGCTTTGGCATGCCGGACGACGTGGGCACGCGCATCCTTCCCGCCGTGCTGGCCCGCTTTGCACGTTCCCACCCGGCCGTGCAGGTGGATGTGATAGTCGGCCGCAGTACCGAGATGATCGCGCGGCTTGATGCCGGGGAACTGGACCTGGTGCTGGTTACCGCCGGCAACCACGGCCAGGATTCCCAGCGCGGCGAGGTGGTGCATACAGAACCCCTGGTCTGGGCCGGGCGGGAGGGCGGCGTGGCGGCCGAACGTCGCCCCCTTCCCCTGGCGCTGGCTGCTCACGGCTGTGCCTGGCGCTCCACCGCACTGGACGCGCTGGATGTGGCCGGCATCAGCTACCGGGTGGCCTATAACAGCGAGAACTGCGCCGGGCAGGAGGCGGCGATGCTGGCCGACCTGGCGGTGGCGCCTTTTCCGGCCAGCATGACGCGCACACCGTTGTTGCGGCTGGAGGGTCTGCCGCCATTGGCGGACTATCGCACTGTGATGTACCGGCGCCCGGCGGCAGGACCGGCCGCGGAAACGCTGGCGGACCACGTGGTCGACGCGTTTCGCGATCCCGCCCGGCAGCGGGGCTGAAACTGCACAGGACCTGTTTCGTTCAGAGGTCCTGCTGGTAGCGGGCCAGCATCTCCTGCTGTGATTCCGGCGCCGCCTTGTTTCCGGTCTGATCCTTCAGCATTTCACCCATGCTGGGCAGCACGGAGCGTTCCTGCCGGTACTCCCCGGTCCACAGGCCGGAACGCATCAGCGCCTTGGCGCAATGCAGGTAGGCTTCCCGGACGCGGACCTCGATCACGGAGCGCGGCGTGCGCTTCTCGGTGGCGAACACGGCCGTCCTCTCCGGGTCCGCGAACAGGCGCGCATCACCGTTGACGCGCAGTGTCTCGTCGACGCCGGGCACCATGAACAGCAGCCCCACCCGACCGGTTTCCAGGATGTTGCTGAGCGAGTCCAGCCGGTTGTTGCCGGGAGAGTCGGGTATCCACAGCGTGGAATCGTCCACGACCCGGACGAAGCCGGGCGCGCCACCCCGCGGGGAGGCGTCCAGCGACCGGCCGTTGCCGCTGGCCAGCACCAGGAAAGGAGAGAGTTCGATGAACCGCCGACAGTGGCGGTCCAGGTGGCCAAGCTGTTTTTTCAGCGCGCGTTCGCTAGGCGCCTTGTACAGCGCACGCAATGCCTCGACGGTTTCAATCATGCGTTTCCCCGATGGTTGGCGGTTGGGCTCAGGTGGCCGGACAGGTGTCGTCGTAGGAGGCGACGTCGCCGTCCGGCAGACCGTCCGGCGCCGGGTAGGCGGTACGAAAAGTGAACGCCGAGGCGCTGGGGCCGTCACGCCGCAGCATCTCCAGCCGGCGAGCCGCCTCCTCGATAGCGGGCAGTTGGCCGCGCGGCAGCCACCACAGCACCACGTATGCCTCCGCCATGCGCTGGAACCATTGCCGCCGCTTGCGCATGATCTCCACGTGCGCGCTGCTGAAGACGAAGTCGCGCAGCGACTGGACATCCCTCCAGACGGACAGGTTGACCAGCATATCGTCCCCGAACGGCCGCAATGCGGTGGCGTCCCCGTCGTCGGTCTGCAGTCGCCAGACATAGCCCGGTGCGGCTTCGGCCAGCGCGTTGATGCGGTCGAGGTTGTCGACGAATTCCGCCATGCGTGGCGATTCCAGCGGCTCCAGCATGCGAGCGATGTTGAGCTGGGCGAGATGGTAGTCGGACATGCTGCCTCCTTGTCTGCGCACCGCGCCTCGCATCGCGAACAACCCGACGGTAACGCGAGCGCGGGAACTGATCAGCGTTTCCTCAAGATAGTCGTCCAGCAGGCAAAAAGTAACCGGGCTCGCGTGTTGCCTATCCGTCTGCATGCGCCTCGTCAATCAGCGACCGCAGTTTCGCCGGCAGCAGCCCGCGGATGGCCGTGGTCAGGCGTGTCTCGTGCCGCTGCCACTGGACGCCGGCAAAGACCACGCCGATCCCGATCAATGCCAGGGCCACCGGGAACAGCAGGCTGTCCTCGAACAGTGTTGCCAGGTGTCCCAGATACAGCGCCACGCCGACCCCGCCGAACGCGGCGAAGACCCTGCGGCGCAGGGCGGCGCCGGTGGCCAGCATGGCCAGGTTGATGCACAGGTAGAAGAATCTGGAGATCTCGCTGTCGGAGTTCATCGCGGTGAGCCCGCCCCAGAAGGCGGCGACTCCGGCCAGGTACAGCCAGAACGCGAAATCCCGTCGGCGGCCGGAACGGATGTCCACCCAGAATGCCAGTCCGGTCATCGCGAGCCCCATGATCAGCGAGACCAGCTTGCGCATCTCCCAGCGCATGGCCCAGTCGTCAAACAGCAGAGGCACCAGGTCCATCTGCAGGTACCAGAGCGTCAGCGCCACCAGGAACACCGTGAACGGTAGCCGGTACCACCACAGGGCGATGGTGGCGGCGGCCAGTGTCGCCATTTCCAGGTAGAACCAGCGCCAGTCGATGTAGCGATGATAGTCGCTGTAGACCAGCGGGCCGTCCCAGAATCCCAGGGCCTGCTGCAGGCTGTAGACCGCCAGCGGCACCATGGACACGGCAAACGTGACCATGACGCCGGCGGGGATCTGCAGTTGCCGGCGTTCCAGAAACCAGTGTGTGAGCCCGAAGCCCAGCGTGGCGAAGGACACGGCAAGCAGCAGCATGGGCCAGCCTGCCCATGCCTCCCAGGCCTGGCCGATGAACAGGGCCAGCGCCGACATGGCGACGAATCCACCCAGGTAATACAGCAGGTGGGCGGCGCGGAAGCCGGGCTGTTGCGATGCCTGCTCGGAGAGGTAGCGCCACAGCCGTTCGGCCCCCTCCGCTTCCAGTATGCCGGCTGCCGTCGCCCGGTCGAGATCCCTCCGACTGATCCGCATTCCTGTTATCTCCGGTTATCTCCGGTGAATGGTCCGTCAATTCTTCACCAGATCATGCCTTTCATGCCAGTCCATCAGCGATTCGTCCGGGTAGCCGTCGAAATGCCGTTCCCGGGTCCCGGCGGGAACCGGGACCCATTCCGGTTTTGACGCGAGCAGGATATGGGTGCGTTCGGGCGGTGCCGGCAGCGGGGTGTCGATGGCCGAGGCGAAGGGGTGCATCAGGTCCGGCCAGTGAGGGTCCCAGACCCAGAGGGCGCTGCCGCAGTGCCGACAGAAACGCCGCTCGGCGTCGCTTCTGCGGCTGCGTTGCGGATGGTCGGTCCAGGCGCGGTAGACGGAAATGTGCTCCTCGCCTTCCACGTCCAGGCTGTGATGATCAGCGTGCAGGTTGATCGCATAGCCGCCTGCGCCGGCGGTCTTGCGACAGATGCTGCAGTAGCAGTACATGAAGGGGTACGGCGCGCTGGATTCGCAGCGAAACCGTACCGCGCCGCAATGACAGGAGCCTTCCAGCTTCATGGAGTGACCTCCCCGTATGACTGGCGGGTGGCTTTCAGCCAAGCGGCGACAGCAGTTCGGTGAAGAAACGCTGCAGCAGTGCCGGCTCCAGCCAGAGCATGAACAGCACCCCCCAGGCGCCGCCCCAGAGGTGGGCGCTGTGGTTGATATTGTCCCGACCCTGCCTCTGCGCCCACACCGAATACCAGATATAGCAGGCGGCGAAGATGATCGCCGGCACCGGCACGAAGAACACGAACAGCAGTGACCAGGGTTGCAGCAGAATATAGGCGAACAGCACGGAGGATACGGCACCGGATGCGCCCAGGCTGCGGTAGCGCGGGTCGTGGCGGTGGCGGAAATGGCTGGGCAGCATTGCGAGCAGGATGCCGGCCAGGAAGAACAGCACGAAGCCGACGGTGCCGATGTGCGGGGCCAGTACCCGTTCCATGGCTGTGCCGAAGAAGAACAGCGTCACCATGTTGAACAGCAGGTGGGTGCCGTCGGCGTGGATGAAACCGTGCGTCAGCAGGCGCCACCATTCGCCGCGGGCCACGGCTGGTGGCCAGTAGATCAGCGCGTCCAGCAGGCGCGGCTGTTGCCAGGCCAGCAGCGAGACGGCGACGATGACGGCGATCATGCCCAGTGTGATCATTGCAGTTTCCCGGTCGGATTCATGGTGATTGCTGCCATCGACAGGCTCAGCCTGCGGTCGTTCCCGGCACCGGCAGCAGCCCCGATGCGATGGCCTGCTGCACCAGCCACTGTTTCAGCATGTGGACACCGGCTTCGTTGCGGCGGCTGGTCTTGTAGACGAAGTGGAATTCGTCGCCGGTGCGGATGGTATGGCAGGGCAGACGCACCAGTTCGGGATCTTCGTCGGCATCTACCATGTAGTCGTTGCTGAGCGCGATACCCTGGGCGTGGCGTGCCGCCTCCAGCGCCAGCAGCATGTGGCTGAAGTGCTGCACCCGCAGCGCCGGATCCGGCGCCAGGCCGGCGGCTGCCAGCCACTGCCGCCAGTCCTCGCCGGGCTGGCCGAGGATGCTGGACGCCGACAGCAGCGGATAGCGGGTCAGCCAGCCGGCGTCCAGTCGGCGCGCCGGGTCCTTGTCATCCGGATACGCCTGGCGCAGCTCTTCCTGCATGCGCTCCCAGTACTGGCGGCTGCAGATCGCGAACAGCCGTTCGGCGTACAGCAGCTCCGAGCTGAAACCCCGCTGGCGCGACCGCAGGGAGATGAAGCAGTCTGCCACCCGCTCGGTCAGCAACGGCGGGCCGTCCACCATCTCCAGCATCAGGTTCAGCTGCGGGTGGCGGCGCTGCAGGTCCGGCAGTCGCGGGATCAGCCAGCGCACGGCAAAGGAGCTGAACAGGGCCAGCCGCAAATGGGTGTGCTCGCTGCCCTGCAGCTTCTCGCTGGCGCGCTCGATCTGGCCCAGCGCCGCGGCAATGCTCTCCAGGTAGTCCCGTCCCTGTTCGCTGAGTGTGAACCGGCGGCCGGCGCGCTGGAACAGCGGCTCGCCCAGGTAGTCCTCCAGTTGACGGATCTGGTGACTGACCGCGCTCTGACTGACATGGAGCTCGGCGGCCGCCAGCGAGAAGCTGTTCAGCCGGGCAACGGCCTCGAACACGGGCAGGGACTTGAGTGGTGGGAGTTTCATTATCCAAAAAACTAATAAACAACAATATTAAATCATTATACCTAATTTAAGTCCGGCACTACCATGCCTGCTCCACACACCGTCTCGGCGAAGGAGTCTTACCACCATGTCGGGCAGGACGGTCCACGGCGCCATTGTCTTGCTGGTGATCGGCAACATGCTGGCCATGTTTTCGGATGTCATCATCAAGTGGTTGGGCAGCGATCTCCCCATCTTCCAGTTCGTGTTCATGCGACTGCTCTGCGCCGTGTTGCTGTTGCTGCCGTTCCTTGCCATGGTCGACCGGAAGGCACTGTTCGCGGGCAGCCGCATCCACCTGCTCCGGGCCCATATCGGTATGATCGCCATGGTGTGCATGGTGATCGCGCTGCAGACGCTGACCCTGGCCACGGCGAACGCGGTGTTCTACGCCGGGCCGGTGATCGTGCTGGTACTGGCGGTGGTCTGTTTCGGCGAGCGCGCCAGCCTGCTCAGCATGCTGGCGGTGGTCAGCGGCTTCTTTGGCATACTGGTCGCGTTGCAGCCGGTGGATATCACCTGGCAGAGCCTGACCGCGCTGGGTACCGCCTTCGCGCTGGCGGTCAACGCGCTGCTCGTCCGCAAGCTGCCGCCGAACCAGACGCCGGTCCATGTGCTGTTGCTGACGCAGCTCTACGCGCTGCCGGCCGCGCTGCTGCTGATGCTCTGGGAGGGCTCGGCCTGGGACTGGTCGCTGGTGACGGCGGCGTTCGGCTCCTCGTTCTTCATCCTGGCCTACAACGGCACGGTGCTGCTGGCCTATCGGCACGTGGCGGCCAACCGCGTGACCAGCGCCGAGTACACCGGGCTGATCTGGGCCGTGCTGTTCGGCTGGTGGTGGTTCAGCGAGGTACCGGACCTCTGGTTCTTCCTCGGCGCGCTGCTGATCGCCGCGCCGCTGATGCTGCTGGGCTGGATCGAGCGCAGGCGTCATCTGGCGCCGGTCAGCCCGGCGCCTTCGTAGCACAGGGCGTTATCGGGCGCTCGCCGGCATGGCGGCGTTGTCCAGCTTATCGGCCCGCCGCCAGCCATCCCGGTCGCTGACGCGCTGCCAGTAATCCAGGAAGGCCGGGCGCTTGTCGATGCTGCCGAACTGGATGCCCCAGCCGATATGCGCGCCCACGTAGACGTCAGCGGCAGTGAACCGCTCGCCGGCGATGTAGGGCGTGCCGCCCAGCGCCCGCTCCAGCGCGTCCAGCACGCGCCCCAGGGTGCCGAAACCGAACTGGCCCTGCTGCTCCGGGGTGGGGTCTTCGCGGAGGATCTGCTGGACAGTGACCGCGGTTTCCAGCGGCCCGGCGGCGAAGAACAGCCAGCGATAATAGGCACCGCGCCGCGCCGGTGGGGGCGCCAGGTCGGCGTCCGGGAAGGCATCCGCCAGATAGGCGCAGATGGCGGCGCATTCCGTCACCACCGTGTCGCCGTGGACCAGTGTCGGCACCTTGCCCATGGGGTTCAGTGCCAGGTACTCGGCCGTCTTCATGGGCGGGCCGAAATCCAGCAGCCGGGTCTCGTAAGGTGCTCCCACTTCCTCCAGCATCCAGCGAGCGATGCGGCTGCGGGACATGGGGTTCGTGTAGAGAACGAGTTCCGTGCTCATCGGCGTTGCTCCTGTGGTCAGACGTTGAACTCCGGCTGGAGAAAGTCCGCCGGAACGTACTTGGCGAGCAGGTCCTCCAGGCGTTTTCCGTCCTCATGCTCGAAGCCGTCCGCCGAGCGCTGCAGATGCTGCAGGCGGTCGACACGGAAGGTACGGAAATCATTGCGCAGTTCGCACCAGGCGGACAGCGTCCAGACCTGGCCCCAGAAGAACAGACCCAGCGGACGGACCTGGCGTCGGGTTTCCCGTTTGTCTTCGGTGCAGTACCAGAGTGTCAGCTTGTGCCGGTGACGGATGGCTTCACGGATGTCGAACAGCCAGTGCACCGGGTAGCTGTGGATGCTGGGGGCGAACATGCGGTTGCTGTTCAGCTCGTTGCGCAGGTCCGCCGGCAGGATGCCGTGGACCTTGGCCAGTACCGAGTCGGCGGCACGCTGCAGCTCCGGGTCGGCATAGGATTTGACCATCCGCAGGCCCACCACCAGCGCCTCGATCTCGCTGCGGTCGAACATCAACGGCGGCAGGTGCATGGGCTGGCGCAGCATGTAGCCCACGCCTGGCTCCCCCTCCACCGGTACGCCGGACAGCGACAGATCCTGGATGTCGCGGTAGATGGTGCGCACCGATACCTGCAGTTGCTCCGCCAGCCAGGCGGCCCTGGTCAGGCGGCGGCTGCGCAGGTACTGCACGATCTGGAACAAGCGGTCGGCGCGTCGCATGGTCGTGGTCTCGTCCCTGGTGCACGGCGGCCGGGAAGCCCGCCGTGCCATCTGTCCCGGAAGGATTATGGTTGTTTTGCCTCACCTTCGCAGCAGCGTGCGGCATCGCTGCTGACAGCATGGTGTCAGTAGCCTGGAATCTACTGCGCCGCCACGTGACTGGTGGTGACGTCGGCGATCAGTCGACCGTCCTTGCCGGTCACCGTGGTCCTGACGACGCTGACCGTGCGACCGCGCTTGACGTAGCAGGCACGGGCCTGGAAGGTGCCCTCGCTCTGGTTGCCGGCCAGGTTGGCGCTCAGGTTGATGGCCAGTGGAAAGCCTTTCATGCCGATACCTGGCTCCCGCCCTGCCAGGACCAGGCGCGTGGCAGTCACGTCGGCGAACCAGAGCGTGGCACCGGCGTGGACGGTACCGAACGGATTCAGGATACCGGGTTGAATGGGCATTTCGGCAATGACTTCGTCATCGGCCTGGGACACCACGCTGAATTCGATCTGACCGGAGTAATGCATGCGTTCTCCCTCGCCGGATGGGCCTGGCCGGCGACCCTCAGGCCGCGCCGGCTTCGCTGTACAGCGATTCGATCAGCTCGCCGTACTTCTGGTAGATGTTGGCGCGACGGATCTTCATGGTGGCGGTCACCTCGTCGTCGTCGTGGTCCAGCTCCTTGGTGAGCAGGGCCAGCCGCTTGATCTGCGCCACGCGTGGCATGCCCCGGTTGGCTACCGCCACTTCGTCCTCCACCAGGTCGCGCACCGCCGTGTTTTCCGCCAGACTGCGGAAGGTGGTGTAGGCGATGCCGTGCTCCTCGGCCCATTTGGCCACGGTGTCGAAGTCGATCTGGATCAGCGCGGCCACGTATTTGCGGCGCTCGCCCACGACGACGCATTCCTTGATGTACGGGCTCGCCTTCACCGTGTTCTCGATTTCCGAGGGCGACAGATTCTTGCCGCCGGCGGTGATCATGATGTCCTTCTTGCGGTCCACCACCTTCAGCTGACCATCCCGCAGTTCCACCACGTCGCCGGTATGCAGCCAGCCGTCGACGATGGTCCCGCGGGTGGCTTCCGCGTTCTTGTAGTAGCCTTCGAAGACCATGCCGCCGCGGATCAGCAACTCGCCGTCTTCGGCCACTCTCACCTCGGTGCCGACGGTGGGCTCGCCCACCGTGCCCGGGGTGAAACGCTCCGGCCGGTGGCCGGTGACCATGCCGGTGGTCTCGGTCTGGCCGTAGACCTCGAGCAGCGGAATGCCGATGGTGCGAAAGAAGCGGATGATGTCCGGCGCGATGGGCGCCGCACCGGTGATGGAGACCCGGCAGTTGCGCAGACCGATGAAGTTCTGCAGCGCGCGGAAAACCAACAGGTAGCAGGCCGTATAAGTGAGCCGCTGCGCCGGGCTCAGTGCCGAGCGGTGCTGATTGCAGAACGGCTCGCACAGCCGCAGCGCCGTGTGGTAGGCCCAGCGCCGGAGTGCCCCGCTTTCCAGCATCTTGATGTGGATCGCGGAGTGCATTTTCTCCCAGATACGCGGCACGCCCAGAAAGACGGTGGGAGCCACCTCGCGCAGATCCTCCTGCACGGTGCGCAGTGATTCCCCGAAGTTCACCAGCATGCCCAGGTACATGGGGGCGAAGTTGGTGGTGGCCTGCTCGGCAACGTGGCACAACGGCAGGTAGGACAGCACGCTGTCGCGCTCGGTGAGCTCCAGCCGGCCGATGATACCGGGGGCCGCCTCGTGGATGTTACGGTAGCTGATCATCGCCCCCTTGGGCTTGCCGGTGGAGCCGGAGGTGTAGATCATCAGCCCCAGTTCCGTCAGCGGCTGGGCATCCAGTAGCTCGTCCACCAGCCCGGGCTCTTTCCGGTCCAGTTCCGCACCCAGTGCCTCAACATCCTCGAAGGACAGCAGATCGGGTTCGTCGTAGTGCCGCAGCCCCTTCATGTCCACCACCACGATCTTGCGCAGCCGGGGCAGCTCCGAGCGGGCTTCCAGCACCTTGTCGGTCTGTTCCTGGTCCTCACAGACGACGATTTCCACGTCGGCGTGACCGAGCACATAGGCCACTTCCGGCGAGGGGCTGGTCGGGTAGACGCCCACGGTGACGCCACGTACGACACCGGTGCCCATCTGCGCGATCACCCATTCAATGCGGTTCTCCGAGATCACGCCGACGTGACCGCCGGGCTCCAGCCCCAGTGCGCGCAGGCCCAGGCCGATATGGCGCGCGCGGCGGTAGTAGTCATTCCAGCTCAAGGGGTGCCAGATGCCGTAGTCCTTCTGTCGCAGCGCCACCGCGTCGCCACGCGTCTGCGCGTTCCGCCGCAGCATCTGGGGCAGGGTGAGGGCGGGAAGCTCTGCGCTCGTCATGGTTCCTCCGTCAGGACAGCCAGCGCTTGCGGCGCTTGTAGTGCTTCACGTCGCGGTAACTCCGGGCCTCGCCGCCGCCGCCGGTGCCAAGGTAGAACTCCCGCACGTCGTCGTCGGCCATCAGCTTCTCCGGCGTGCCGTCGATCATCACCCGGCCGGACTCCATGATGTAACCGTAGTCGGCCAGCGCCAGGGCGACGTTGGCGTTCTGCTCCACCAGCAGCATGGCCACCTGCTGCTCGCGGTTGATGCGGGCGATGATGGTGAAGATATCCTCCACCAGCACCGGCGACAGTCCCAGCGACGGTTCGTCCAGCAGCATCAGCGTCGGCCGGCCCAGGAGTGCGCGGCCGATGGCCAGCATCTGCTGTTCGCCGCCGGAGAGATAGCCGGCCTGGGCGCGGCGCCGCTCGTGCAGGCGGGGGAAATACTCGTAGACCAGATCGAACGTGAGGCCGCCGCCGTTCCGCCGGCCGCTGATGGCGTAACTGGCGGCGGTGAGGTTCTCCTCGACGGTCAGGTCCTCGAACACGCGACGGCCTTCCATGACGTGGCACAGGCCGTTACGCACCAGCCCGTGCGGACTCTGGCGGGTGGTGTCCTGGCCGTTGAAGCTGATGCGCCCCGCGGACAGTTCGCCGTTTTCCAGCCCCAGCAGGTTGGACGTGGCCTTCAGTGTGGTGGACTTGCCGGCGCCGTTGGAGCCCAGCAGCGCGACGATGCCACCCCGGGGGACCGTCAGCGACAGCCCCCGGAGCACCTGCACCGTGTGGTTGTAGACCACCTCGATATTGCTGATTTCCAGTACGTTGTCAGTCACGTCCGGTGCTCATTCCAGCTCGATCCAGTCGGAGACCGGTACCATCTGGCCCTTGGACACGTCGGCACGGTAGATCCGTCCCAGCGGGATGGAGTTGCCGCGGAAGTTGACCGGCTGTCCGAAGATCCCGCCGGTATCGATGTCCCTCAGGGAATCCAGTGTCTCACGGAGGTTCCTGCCGGTGAGCGGCTTGCCCGCACGCAGCGTCTCGCGGGCGATCTCGGTGATCAGCACGCCGGTCAGCCAGCCCTGGGTGTAGGTGGTGGTCTGGTAGTCGCCGTGCAGTTCGCGGATGGCATCCATGATCGGGGCGGGCCCGGTTTCGTCGTAGTAGTAGCGGTAAGGCATGACGCCCATGAAGCCGTCCGCCGCCTCACCCATTTCGTTGATGATGCCCTGGTCCATGGTGTAGTAGGTGCCCATGAAGCGAGTGTTCATGCCCATCTGCCGGGCGCGCTGGATGAAGTCCGGAATGGGTGCCAGCACGTAGCCGTGGAAGATGGCGTAGTCGGGGCGGGCCCGACGCAGCTCCAGTGCCGCGGAGGAGATGTCGGCGGCCCCGGGCGGGGTGACCACGGTTGCGGCGACGGTCAGGCCCAGTTCCTCGGCCTTGCTGCGGCCGCGGGCGATCGGATCGCGGCCGAACTCGGTGTCGGAATGGATGAAGGCCACGCGGGCGCCGGGGCTCTCGTCGGCGATGTAGCTGAGCAGGATGCCCACCTGTTCGCTGTAGTCCGGGCCCAGCAGGAACTGCAGCGGGTAGCGTTCCGGATCGTTCAGCTCGGAGGCGAAGGAAGCCCCGGTCATCAGGATGTCGCGCCGGTCCAGCTCGCGGTTGATGGTCTGCTGGAAGGCGGTGGAATCGCCGAAGTAGAAGGTCACGTTCTCGCGACTGGTAATGCGCCGGAACACCGCCACCGACTGGTCCTGCTGGTAGCCGGTATCCTCACCCACGTAGCGCAGCGTCCGACCCTCGATGCCGCCCTGGTTGTTGATCCATTCGACGTAGTCGCGCAGACCGCGGTCGAACTGCAGACCGGCGAACGCGAATGGTCCCGTCATCGGAATGGAGCCGCCGAGAACGATCTCGTTGTTGTCCGCCCAGGCAGTCGAGAACGTACTGCCCAGCGCCAGCGTGACCGCGGCCACCGGTGCCATGAGTTGACGAGCAAGCTTGCTGACTGACATCACCCTACCCTCCTGCCGATCATGTTCGGAACGGCCACAAGTGGAAGAACCGGCGTACGCGACGCCAAATTTCCGCTAGCCCATGAGGCTCGAACAGCAGAAAACCCACGATCAATGCCCCGAATACCGCGGTGCGCAGCGGCGAGAGAATCTGCGGCGCGTTGTCGATGTACGGGGACAGAATGTCCACCCCGTAACGCAGGACCTCGGGGGTCAAGGTCATGAAAATAGCGCCCAGGATGCTGCCCAATATCGTGCCCATGCCGCCGACGATAATGGCGGCAAGGAAGAAAATGGACATCAAAAGCGGGAAGCTTTCCGGGTTTATTGCGCCGAAAAAGTAAGCGTAAAGACCGCCGGCAATCCCGGCGTAAAAAGAAGCGATTCCAAAGCTCATCAGCTTGTAGAAAGGAAGATTTATCCCGAGCACGGAAGCCGAGATGTCCCGGTCCCGAATGGCGATGAATGCCCGGCCGATGCGCGTTCTGAACAGGTTGGCCGCCAGCAGCACCATCACCACCATGATCGGCATCACCAGCCAGTAGAAGGTGTCGGGGTTGTCCAGCGTGACGCCGAGGATGCTGGGCGGTTCGATGTTGATGCCCCGTGTGCCCCGGGTGACGCTTTCCCAGTTGATGAAGATGAACTGCAGGATGAACGAGGCGCCGATGGTGGCGATGGCCAGGTACAGCCCCTTGACCCGCAGGCTCGGCAGGCCGGCGATCAGGCCGATGAGGGTGGCCATGCCCGCGCCTGCAAGCAGGTTGATGAAGAACGGGCTGCCGGTGTTGTTGTCCAGCCAGGCCACCGTGTAGGCACCCACGCCCATGAAGGCCGCCTGTCCCAGGCTGACTTGGCCGGTATAGCCGGTGAGGATGTTCAATCCGGTGGCGCTGATGATGTTGATGGAAATCAGGCAGACGAGAAACAGCCAGTACAGGTTGGCGACGAAGGGGTAGGCGACCAGCGCCGCCAGCAGCAGCCCGAACCAGACCCACTGGGTGCGGGTGCGGAACAGGGCCTCGTCGGCGGTATAGCTTTCCTTGGGCGAACCGATGCGCATGCCTCAGAGCCTCTCGATTTCCCGCGTGCCGAACAGCCCCCAGGGCCTGACCAGCAGCACCACCATCAGCAGGATGAAGGTCACCAGGTGCTCGTATTCGCCACCCAGGTAGACGCCGGCCACTGACTCCATCCAGCCGATCAGCAGGCCGGCCAAGAGCGCTCCCAGCACGCTGTCCAGACCGCCGACGATGACCACCACCAGCACGGTCAGGCCGAAGAAGCCCATGTCGGAGGAGATGCCGCCGATGGAGCCCAGCAGGATGCCGGCGCCGGCCGCAATCACACCGGCCAGGCCCCAGGCCAGGCTATAGACGGCCGGCACGTTGATGCCCATGGAATAGGCGGCGCCCTGGTCCGAGGCGGTGGCACGCAGGGCCACGCCGCCGCGCCAGAAGCGGAACAGCAGCAGGAACACGGCAATCACCACTGCGGCGACGACGAAGCTCCAGAAGGTCTTGGGGGCCAGGAAGGCGTCGCCGATGAAGATCGGGTCGGTGGGAAAGAAATTCGGCAGGCTGCGCGGGTTGGCGGTCCAGATCAGCTCCACCATGCCGATCAGGATGCTGCCCAGCCCGATGGTGACCATGAATACGGAAATGGGGTTCTCCCCCAGCAGCGGCCGGATGACGCCACGCTCCAGTATCATGCCCAGCGCGCCGCCGCCGACCAGCGCCAGGATAATGGCCAGCCACCATGGCAGTGCCCAGCCCGCGGCGGCACCGAAGAACAGGTAGGCGCCCACCATCAGCATTTCGCCGATGGCCAGGTTGATCACCCGGGTTGCCTTGTAGATCAGCACGAAGGCGATGGCGGTCAGGGCGTACAGGCCGCCGGTGCCCAGGCCGGCCAGGGTGATCTCGAAGAAGAAAAGCCAGTCCATCTATGCTGCCCTCGTCTTGCCGCCCAGGCGCTGGCGCAGGCTTTCGATATCACCCGAACCCAGGTAGGCCTTGATCACTTCCGGGTTGGACTGGACCTCCGCCGGCTTGCCGGACGCGATCAGCTGGCCGAAGTTCAGCACATACACATGATCGGAAATGTCCATCACCATGCCCATGTCGTGCTCCACCATCAGCACCGTCGTGTCCCACTGCTCCTTGACGTCGAGGATGAACCGGGCCATGTCTTCCTTTTCCTCGCGGTTCATGCCGGCGACCGGCTCGTCCAGCATCAGCAGTTTGGGCCGCATGGCCAGCGCCCGGGCCAGCTCCACCCGCTTCTGCAGGCCGTAGGGCAGGTTGGCGACGGGGTGTCGCCGGATGTGGTCGATTTCCAGGAAATCGAATACCTCGCGCTCGATCTGCTCGCGGATCTCGGCTTCCTCCCGGCGTGCCCTGCCCATGTACCACAGCGCCGACAACAGCCCCGTGCGCATGCGCACATGGGCGCCAAGCTTGACGTTGTCGAGCACCGTCATGCCGCGGAACAGCGCGATATTCTGGAAGGTCCGGCCCATGCCCAGCGCGGCGCGCTGCGGCGGCTGCAGCCGGGTGATGTCCGTGTTCTCGAAAACCACCCGGCCCTCCTGCGGGCGGTAGAAGCCGGAAATGGAGTTGAACAACGATGTCTTGCCGGCCCCGTTGGGACCGATGACCGCCGTGATGCTCCCTTGTTCGACCTGCATGTCCACGCCGCGCAAGGCGTGCACCCCGCCGAACGACAAGGTCAGTGATTCAACGCCGAGTATGTTCATCCCTTTTCCCCCTGACGTCGCAGTCGGCACCTGACCGGCCCTGGCCGCTGGCTGGCCCGGCGACTCGCGACCGCGCGGGACGCGGTCATCGGATGTGCTAGGAAAACAGCCGGGGGAGTTGAGGGAAATCAGGCAGGGTCGTGGGGTCTCGAACGCACTGGGCAGACATCAGCATGGTGGGGCTCTCCTCCGCGCTGCCGGCCCCGGTGGCCGGCATGTTCAATAATGTTTTTATCTTGATATAGATTTTATTAATTTAATTATTGGTTATGTTACGGCTTGATGGTAGCGCCTTAGCGGGCCGATGCAAGCGGTTTTTCAAAGGCCAGACCGGGGTTATGGAAGCGCTCCCTACGAGCCGGTACGACGGTCGCGAAATGTGTGCTCCCGGGCCTCCTTGCGCTCCTGGCCCTCGACGCTCAGGGTGGCTGTGGGGCGCGCCAGCAGCCGGCGCAGCCCAATGGGTTCGCCGGTTTCCTCGCACCAGCCATACTCGCCCTGGTCGATGCGGTGCAGCGCCTGCTCGATCTTTCGCAACAGCCTTCGTTCGCGGTCCCGCATGCGCAGCGCCAGTGCGTATTCCTCCTCGGCGCTGGCGCGATCCAGTTCATCGGCCAGCTGCGAGCGCTCGCGCAACTGCACCAGCGTCGAGTCGGCGCTTTGCATCAGTTCTTCCCGCTGTTCCAGCAACCGCTGTCGAAAGAACGCCCGTTGCCTGGCCGACATATAGTCCTGCTCCGGTGCGGCCAGCAGCTCATCCTGGCTGATGACCGGCGTCTGCAAGCGGTCGTTCATGCGGTTGCCTCCTCCTGTTCCGCGACCCAGACCGGGAACGGGTCTTCCATGCGCCGCCATGTGCCCGGCCCGGCGGCAAGCTCGGAATCGGTCAGCAGGCAGGCGTCCAGTTCGCTGCGCAGGTAGTCCTGATCCATGTTGATGCCGATCAGCACCAGCTCCTGTTGCCGGTCGCCGTAGGGTTCGGCCCAGCGCGAGCGGATCAATGCCAGGGTCTCCGGGTCGTCCGGCCACTGGTGGGGGTCGATGTCGGCCCACCACATGCCGGCCAGGCCGTGCCTGGCCATGGCGCCGGCCTGCGACCAGTCACCCACGTATTCGGAACGTGACGCCAGCCAGAAATGCCCTTTGGAACGAATCACTCCCGGCCACTCCCGCTGGACCCATTGCCAGAAGCGCAGGGGGTGAAATGGTCGGCGGGCCCGGTAGACGAAGTTGCCGATACCGTATTCCTCGCTCTCCGACTGCTCCTCGCCCCGCAGGCCCGCCAGCCAGCCGGGTGCCTGGGCGGCGGCGCTGAAGTCGAACAGGCCGGTGTCCAGGACGGCCTCGATCGGCACACGTCCGAACTGGCTGCGAACAATGCGCGCCCGGCGGTTCAGGCTGCGCAGGATGTGTTCCAGGCGCTCCAGCTCCGCGGCGGTGACCAGGTCGGTCTTGTTCAGTACCAGTACATCGGCGAACTCCACCTGCTCCACCAGCAGGTCCACGACGGTGCGCTGGTCTTCCTCGCCGAGGGATTCGCCCCGGTCCGTGATCTGGTCCTGCGACGCGTAGTCGCGGAGGAAGTTGAAAACGTCCACCACGGTGACCATGGTATCCAGCCGCGCAAGATCCGCCAGGCTCTGACCCGCCTCGTCCCGGAACGTGAAGGTCTCCGCAACAGGCAACGGTTCCGAGATGCCGGTGGACTCCACCAGCAGATAGTCGAAGCGGCCTTCCCGCGCAAGACGCCCCACTTCCACCAGCAGGTCCTCCCGCAACGTGCAGCAGATGCAGCCGTTGCTCATTTCCACCAGCTTCTCGTCAGCCCGCGACAGGTTGCCGCCGTCCCGGACCAGGGCAGCGTCCACGTTCACCTCAGACATGTCGTTGACGATGACGGCCACGCGGCGGCCTTCGCGGTTGTGCAGGATCTGGTTCAATAGCGTGGTCTTGCCGGCGCCGAGGAAGCCGGAGAGTACGGTGACGGGAAGCCTGTTCATGATCGGGCGTTTCCTGGAGTCAGTTCAGAGTGAATGTAATAACATAACATTTTTCGCCGCACTGTCCATGCTTCGGAATAGCCACCCGTCCCGGCAGTTTCCTCCGGCCAGGGATCAGGAGTGTCAGGCTGACTCCGGTGCTCTGCCGGCCGGCATCCAGATGGATGCCGGCCATTGGAGTGGGCTTCCTGATGGACCGGGACCCGCGGTGAATCAGAAGCGGAACTGCACGTTCACCGAGCCCATGTCCAGATCGGTGTCGTCCAGTGCATAGCGTTCATACTCCAGGCGCAGGTCGATGTTGTCGGTCATCGCGAACCGTGCGCCGCCGCCGAAGAAGAAGTCGTTACCATCGTCGCTGCTGCTCAGTGGACCGAAGGAGCGCTCCCGATCCCAGAATAGCTGGCCGACTTTGGCATAAGGCGCGAAATACGGGGTGATGGGCAACGCGGCAATGGCGGCCAGCGTCCAGCCGTCCGCCTCCATGTCACGGTTGCCCTCGCTGGTGCTGCCGAAATCCACATAGCCGGCTTCCAGCGCAAAGATCCGGTTCACCTCGAAACCGGCGAAGCCGCGCCACGAGAAGCGATCATCCTTCAGGCTCTCGTCTTCATCGAGGAAGTTGTCGTCGTTCAGACGGTAGTAGCCGATACCGCCGCCCAGGTAGGCACGGACGTCGGCAGTGTTACCGCCCTGGGCTGAGGCACCCAGCGGCACGAGGGCAAGACCGGTGGCGAACACCGGTACCAATATGAACTTTTTCATCTTGCATCTCCCTGTTTCGGATATTTCTGGCGAGAACTACCAGCGTTTCCCTGGGTTACGTTCATCGCTGCTGTCTAGTTCCGTTATACCGTCGATCGAGCACGATTCAGACATCTTTTTCGAAACGTTGCCGGGGATACAATGCAGAAACAATGCCACAACGCGTAACATGCTGTTTCGTCGTCGCATCGTTGTCATTTGGAGACAATTTTGTGTGCCAGCCTGGCACCAGGCATACCGAAGGGGTTGCTGAACGGCTACACAGTTGGGATCTTAAGGAAACACTGATCAATTCCCAAGTTCGCGCAGCCTGAACCTATTGCAAAATCTACCTTCTGTCTATTCTTCGTTTGAACGTTGGCATTTCTTTTGGCTTGCACGCTTTTCCGGCACATAATTGCGATCGATTTTCTCGGATAAAACCCGTATCGGAGCGGAACAATTTCAGCCATCGTTGGTGTTGATCAGCCTTTCCCGAGATGCTGCGCCAGGAAGTCGACCAGCAGGCGGATTCTGGGTGAAAGGTGTCGGTTCTGCGGGTAGAGGGCCCAGATGCCCTCGTCGGGCTCCTGGAACCGGTGGAGCAGCGCGATCAGGCGGCCATCGTCCAGATAGGGCGCCACGTAGTAGTTGGGCAGTTGCACCAGGCCGATGCCTTTCAGCGCGGCGTCCAGCAGGCTGTTGCCACTGTTGCTGGTGATACTGCCGCTGACGCGAACGGTGCGTTCACGCCCGTTCTCCTGGAAGCGCCAGTACGGGTGGTTGCCCAGCAGGCAGTTATGCCGATGCAGTTCGGACAGCGTATGCGGAGCACCATGATTGCCGAGATAGGCGGGTGAGGCACACACATACTGGGTGCGGCTGGCCAGGCGTCTGGCGACCATGCTGGAACTGGCGAGCCGGCCGAGCCTTATGGCCAGATCGTAGCCTCCGTCCACCAGATCCATCTGCTGGTTGCTCAACTCCGCGACGATGGAAACCTGCGGGTGGATCCGCATGAAGTCGTGAACGAGCGGCATCACGTAGGACTCGCCGTAGGTGACCGGGGCAGTGAGCTTGATTCGCCCGCGCGGCGTGTCCTTCAGGTTGCCGATGGCCTGCTCGGCTTCATGCAGACCATCCAGCGCCTGGCGGCAGTGCCGGTAGTAGAGACTGCCTTCCGTGGTGACCGAGACCTTGCGTGTGGTGCGATAGAGCAGGCGGGCATCCAGCCGTTTCTCCAGGTCCCGCACCTGGCGGCTGACATGGGCCACGGAGACGCCCAGCCGCTGGGATGCGCGGGTGAAGCTGCCGGTCTCCACCACGGCCACGAATTCATTGACACCCTCCCACACGACTAATTATTACCCCTTGGCAATAGTTCTTTGTCGATAACACCGGTTATCAGTCAAGGGTAAATAATTACACTGGATATTCGATGTGGCCAGCGTTCTCGCGGCAGGTCACCTACATTTGGGAGTTAACGAGGAAGGGCATCGCCATGGGTGACACGTTTATCAAGTCCCGCGCAGCCATCGCCTGGGGCCCCGGAAAGCCACTGTCCGTGGAGGAAGTGGATGTGATGATGCCGAAGCGCGGCGAGGTGCTGGTGCGCATCATTGCCACCGGGGTCTGTCACACGGACGCCTTCACGCTGTCGGGCGAGGATCCGGAGGGCAACTTCCCCGCCATCCTGGGCCACGAGGGCGGCGGTGTCGTGGAGGCTGTCGGCGACGGCGTCACCAGCGTCGCCGTGGGCGATCACGTGATTCCGCTCTACACGCCGGAGTGCGGGGAATGCAAGTTCTGTACGTCCGGCAAGACCAACCTGTGCCAGAAGATTCGCGAAACCCAGGGCAAGGGGGTCATGCCGGACGGCACCACCCGCTTCTACAAGGACGGCAAGCCCATTTACCACTACATGGGCACGTCGACGTTCTCCGAATACACCGTGCTGCCCGAAATCTCGCTGGCCAAGGTGAACCCCAGCGCGCCGCTGGAGGAAATCTGCCTGCTGGGCTGTGGCGTGACCACCGGCATGGGTGCGGTCAGCAATGCCGCCCGGGTCGCGGAGGGTGATACCGTCGCCGTATTCGGTCTGGGGGGCATCGGCCTGGCGACCATCATCGGCGCCGCAATGGCGAAGGCCGGCAGAATCATCGCCGTCGATATCAACAACACGAAGTTCGAACTCGCGGGGAAGCTCGGCGCCACGGACTGTATCAACCCGAAGGATTACGACAAGCCGATCCAGGAGGTCATCGTTGAAATGACCGGCGGCGGAGTCGATTACTCCTTCGAGTGCATCGGTAACGTGAACGTGATGCGTTCGGCACTGGAATGCTGCCACAAGGGCTGGGGGGAATCGGTGATCATCGGTGTGGCCGGAGCGGGGCAGGAGATCTCCACCCGACCGTTCCAGCTGGTCACTGGCCGGGTCTGGCGGGGCACGGCTTTCGGCGGCGTAAAAGGCCGCTCGGAGCTGCCGGGCATGGTGGAGCGCTACCTTGCCGGCGAGTTCAGGCTGGACGATTTCATTACCCACACCATGGGACTGGACGAGATCAACAAGGCCTTCGACCTGATGCATGAAGGCAAGAGCATCCGTTCGGTGATTCATTACGCGCGGTAGCGGTACCGCCAGGCTGGGCAGCGCCTCCACATGCGCTGCCCCGTTAGGGAGGAATGGACATGACGCTTGAGAACACGGGCGCGAACAAGTGTTTCGGTGGCTGGCACAAGCAGTACACCCATCGGTCCGGCGTGCTCAACTGCACCATGCGCTTTGCCATCTACCTGCCGCCGCAGGCAGACACCGAACGCGTGCCGGTCTTCTATTGGCTGTCGGGCCTGACATGCACCGACGAGAACTTCATGCAGAAGGCAGGGGCCATGCGGGTGGCGGCGGAACTGGGCATCGCCCTGGTTGCCCCGGATACCAGTCCGAGAGGCGACGACGTCCCGGACGATCCCGACGGGCAGTACGACTTCGGACTGGGAGCCGGATTCTATGTCAACGCCACGCAGCCGCCCTGGGATCGCCACTACCGGATGTACGACTATGTCGTGGATGAACTTCCCGGCCTTGTGGAATCCAGCTTCCCGGTCTCGGACAGGCGCGTGATCAGCGGTCACTCCATGGGCGGGCACGGAGCGCTGGTGATCGCCCTGCGCCACCCGGAACGCTACCGCTCGGTTTCCGCGTTCAGCCCGATCAGCAACCCGATCAATGCCCCCTGGGGACGAAAAGCCTTCGGCGGATACCTGGGGGACGATGAAAGCGCCTGGCGGCAGTACGACGCGTCCGAGCTGATGAAAGCCTGCAAGCCGGATCAGGCGCTGCCCGCCCTGGTCGACCAGGGCGACAAGGACGGCTTCCTGACCGAACAGCTCAAGCCGGAGGCGCTGGCCGCTGCCGCGAAGCAGAGCGTGTATCCGCTGACGCTGCGCATGCAGCCGGGTTACGACCACAGCTACTATTTCATTGCCAGCTTCATTGCCGAGCACCTGCGGTTCCACGCCGTCCATCTGAAGTGACGGCGGTCCGATGTTCGGCGATGTTGGCCGCAAATCGCAGCCGATGACAACTTCGAATCTGGTTCTGATCGGCATGCCTGCGGCGGGCAAGACCACCGTCGGCAAGCAACTGGCGGCCCGCCTGAGGCGCCCGTTTATCGACACCGATCGTGTCCTGGAAGAACGCACCGGCATCGATCTGGCGGCGCTGATGGCCGCTGGTGGACCGGAAGGGTTCCGGCAGGCGGAAGAACAGATGCTGCTCGGCTTGACCGCCGCCGGTTCCGTCATTGCCACCGGTGGATCGGTGGTCTACAGCGAACCAGGCATGCACGCCCTGCGCGCGCTTGGTCCGCTGATATTCCTCCATTGCCCCGTGGAGTCGCTGGCCGCCAGGGTCGGAGATCCCGCTCTCCGGGGCATGCTGGTCGCACCGGACCAGAGCTTCGAGGCGCTGTTCAGCGAACGCTTGCCGTTGTACCGCCGTTACGCCGATATCGAGATTTCCACCGCGCATTGCACACCCGGCCAGGTGGTGGAACTGATCATGGCACGGCTGGCTTGCCGGCCGGCTCCGGGTTGACGTCTGCGCCATCCGCACCCATGTCTTACAGACAGGTGATGCATGCTTCCATCCCGTCCCGGGTGTACTACGCCTGCCGGGGCCAACAGGGGAGACCATCATGCCAACGTGGAAATGCCGGCTGGATGCCGCATCGATGCAACGCCTGCGCGACGAGTTCCAGTTGCAGCAGATCAGCAACGAGGTACTCGTGCCCGGGGAGGAGCACCTGCCGCCCGGTCACGTCCGCCAGGTGGCCGTGGACAGCTTCCTGCTGCTGGCGCGGCAGGAAAACCCGGGCCTGGAGCGGGAACGCCTGTACGCGCTGATGAGCGAGCTGGACATCGTCTGCGAACCGATGACGGTCGGGTAGTCGCGGGCCGTTGATGGAGTCCCGTGCCGGCCTCTCGCAGAACACCGTCACCGGGGGCGTTCCGCGCGCAGTGGCGCTGGGTTTCAGTGCCTGGATGCTGTTCTGGGTGCCGGTCATTCTCTGGGCCTACGGGCCGGCGAACTTCCTGTGGCTGTGCAACGTCGCGCAGTTCATCGTGCTGTACGTGGTCTGGCGGGGGCACCCTCTGCTTCTGTCCAGCCAGGCCGGTACGGTGGTGCTGGTCGGCGTGGTCTGGACCGCCGATTTTCTGCTGGGGGTCGTATCGGGCGGCGATTGGGCGGCATTTACCGGCTATATGTTCAACCCGGAGAATCCCCTTTTGGCCCGGGCCACCTCGCTCTACCATATCGGGCTGCCCGTGCTGGTGATCTGGCTGCTGGTGCGGCTGGGTTACGATCGGCGCGGGCCCTGGCTGCAGACGCTGCTGGGCACGTGTGTGGTTGCCGCCTCATGGTTGTTCACCGACCCGGAACGCAACCTGAACTGGACAACGGCTCCCTTTGGCGTTGAGCAGGTGTGGTTGCCCGACCCGGTGTTCATTCTGCTGCTGCTGATAGCCTACCCCTTGCTGCTGTACTGGCCGGGACACGGCCTGGTCCTGCTGCTGCTTCGCCTGTTCGGCCGGCGAGCAGACCGCGGGTGAGTACGTGCTGTCCGGGGACCGGCATCGGAATCGGCGCGCCTTGCCATGCCGGAGCGTTCCGGTTCCAATGGGGTCAGGTTGCCACCGGAGGATGGCCATGACGATCCGATACCTGTCCGTGACGGCCGCTGTCCTGGCGTCGTTGCTGTTCGCGCCCCTCTGGGTGGTCGCGGGAGGCGTGTCCGACCGGAACACCAGCCCGGCTGAGCAACGCACCACCACCGAAGCCGAGCAGCGCACCACCACGGAGGCGCAAGAGCGCGATACCGGGGACGCCCTGCAGCGTCGAAGCGACGGTGCGGAGGAACGGGACACCGGAGAAGTCTACGAGCGTGACGAGGAACGGGACGTCGACGACGATGTGGACGCACGCGAGATACCCCCGGCCCGTCGCGGAACACCTCAGGGCGGGGAGCAGCGCGGTGCCCCGACACCCCCGCAGTAGGGTCAGCCCGTTTCCTGCAGCGCTTCGATCAGTGTCCGGCAGAAAGCGGGCAGATCCGGTGGAACCCGGCTTGAAATCAGGTTGCCGTCGCGCACTACTTCCTGGTCCACCCAGTCGGCGCCGGCATTCACCATGTCGTCCCGGATAGACGCGAACGAGGTCACCCGGCGTCCACGGACGATACCTGCCGACACCGGGACCCAGCCGGCATGGCAGATGAATGCCACCGGCTTGCCCGCCTCGTGCATACGGCGGACGAAATCGATCATCGGGCGATGGCGGCGCATGTGATCCGGGGCGTAACCACCCGGAATGACGACGCCGTCAAACCGGTTGGGGTCGGCGTCGCCGGCGCTGGCGTCCTGGCTGGCCGCCAGGCCTTTCTTCCCGGCATAGTCGGCGTCCCCGGTGCCAAGTACCGTAACCCTGGCGCCAGCTTCCTTCAGCCGGTAGTAGGGATAATAGAATTCCAGGTCTTCGAACAGATTGGCCACCAGGATGGCCACTTGTTTGCCGTTGAGCTCCATCGTGTCGTCTCCTTCAGTGCGTCCTTGACGATGACTGGAAGTCACAGATTCTGTGACAGATGTGATCTGTACACGTTCTGTGCGATGCCGCCGGAATAGCATATGCAGATGCAAACCCGACTCACCCCCGTCGATGCCCTGGAACGCTGGCTCGCCCGCCTGGAAGAGCAGGATCTTCCTATCCTGAACCGTACGGTTCAGCGGCTATGCAGTATCGCTTCGGAGCAGGACGCCTCCACTCAGGACCTGGCCACCGTGGTGTTGCAGGACGCCTCGCTGACGTCCGGCGTGCTGCGTGCCGCCAACAGCGCGTACTTCAATCGCAGCGGCCAGGAAATCAACACCATCAGCCGGGCGATTGCCCTGCTGGGTTTCGATACGGTCCGCACCATCGGCACCTCGCTGGCGGTGATCGACACCCTCTTGCAGGGGGCGACCCGCGAGCGTCTGATCCGCATCATGCGGGAGTCGGTGTTCGCCGCCACGCAGGCCCGCATGATCGCCGTGGAAATGCGCGCCGGTGGCCCGGAACAGGTGTTCGTCGCCGCGCTGCTGCTGCGGCTGGGGGAAATGGCCTTCTGGTGTTTTGCCGAGGAGCGGGAGGCACGGGCGCTGGAACGGGGCCTGCAGGACACAGGACGCGCACCGGGCATCGTGGAGCGGGAAGCCATCGGTTTCCCGCTGCGCGAGCTGTCCGCCAGGCTCGCCAGGGACTGGCGGCTGGGGGAACTGATCGAGCAGGCCTTGCAAGCCCGTGCCACGCACGCCAAGGGCCAGATCGGTTGTATCCAGCTCGGTCACTCCCTGGAGCGTGAGGTGCGGCTTGGCGGCTGGCACGGGGAGGCCACCCGGGATGTGGTGGACCTCGTGATCAAGGCTGCCGGTATTCCCGAGGAACGCATGCAGGATCTGTTGATCCGGGCACAGGAAGAAAGCGTCCGCATTGCCGAGGCCTTCGGTATTCCCGCGGAGCGGCCTGACACCCGGGACTCCCCGGCCGCGGATCAGGAGTCCGCCAGATCCCGTATCCACCGTCCGGCCCCGGTGCTTCAACTGAAGATACTGCGGGAGCTCTCGGTGGTGATGCGGGAGCGGCCGGAGACGCATGTCATCCTGGAGATGATCCTCGAGGGTCTGCACCGCGGCGTCGGCATGGACCGAACCCTGATCGCCATTCTCAGCCAGGACCGCTCCGGTCTGCGGGTCAAGTACACAGTGGGTGACGAAGGCGGCCGGCTTGCCGACGGGCTGTCCCGCGAGTTGCGCGACGACGGCCTTGCCGTGATCCGGCATTGCCTGACAACCGGGCGCGTGGTGCAGTTGATGACCCTGAGTCCCGAGGAACAGCGGCGTTGCGGCCTGGGCGCATTCCAGCAGATGATCGGCGGGCTGGATGCCATCCTGGCGCCGCTGGTCATCCGCGGCCGCAACATCGGCTTGATCTACTCGGACCGTATCGCCAGCCACCGCCTGCTGGACGAGGAGACGGTGGCCAGCGTGCTGCATTTCTCCGACCAGGCCAACCTGGCGCTGGAGCACCTGGCCGAGGCGCGGTAAGCGACGGGCTTCATGCGCGAGCCGGCGGGCACTGACAGCGGGGGGCTGTTTCAGGCGTCCAGCACAAGCTGGGTCTGGGTGACCACGGCACAGAGCTTGCCGTCCTGATTACGGATCGATGTCTGCCAGACCATGGTCGTGCGCCCCCGGTGCAGCGCCACGCTCTCCGCGGTGACCACCGTGTCCAGGCGGGCACCGGCCATGAACTTGGTGCTGGAATCCGTGGTGGTGGTCCGCTTGCCGGCGGGCAGGTTGAGGACCGTGCCCACCGCGCCGAGGGTATCGGCAAAAGCCATGTGCGCGCCGCCATGGAGCACGCCGCCGGCGGTGCAGAGATCCTGGCGCACGGTCATTTCCGCCACGACGCGTTCGGGCTCCGCCGCCAGCAGGCGTATGCCCATGAGCCCGGGAAACAGCGGCGCCAGCCGTTGATGTATCGCCTCCAGATCAGTCATGTCCCCTCCGCGAGTCTTGCCGCCGCCTGCTCCACATCCCGCAGGCGTTTGTCCCGGCTCTGCGTCAGCCGCCGATCCACCAGTGCCCGAACCGGCGCCGGGGCGGTCTCTGGCCGGCCGGCCTGGAACGGCGGTTCCGGCGCGTATTCCAATGCCAGCTGGATGGCTTGTGCCACCTCCGCGCCGGCAACCTCCTCCGCCACCGACAACGCGAAATCGATGCCGGCCGTCACGCCTCCCCCGGTAATGATATGCCCGTCCCGGACCACGCGCCCGGCGACCGGGCGTGCACCGAAATGTGCCAGCAGCTCACGCCAGGCCCAGTGACAGGCGGCATCGCGTCCCTCCAGCAGACCCGCGGCGCCCAGGATCAGCGAGCCGGTGCACACCGAGGTCACGTAGCGTGCGGACGCCGCCAGGCGGCGCACTTCGGCAATGAAGGTTTCGTCCAGGGCGGCATCCGTGGTGCCTGGTCCGCCCGGCACGCAGAGCATGTCGCAGGAGGCGATGTCGGCGAGATTCACCACGTTGGCGAACACCAGGCCGTCCTCGCTGGTGACCGTGGCACACCCGGTACCGGCCAGTCGAAGCCTGGCACCGGGCAGGCGGCTCAGCACCTGGTGCGGGCCGGTGAAATCGAGTTGGGTGACCCCGGGGAATACCGGGAATACGATGGAGAACTCGCTGGCGCTCATGGCTTGCTCCTTGCTCTGGGACAGGAACAGCGTAGTCTTGGAACGATCTGGCTGAAATGACCAAAACCCCGGATTTACTGCCATGACCCGAGGCGTGGATGTACTGCTGTTCGAGGGCTTCCAGATCCTCGATGCCGCTGGTCCGATCGCGGCATTCGAGATCGCGGCCAGACTGGTGCCTGGTGCCTACCGGATCAGCCCGGTCGCGGCGAGGCCGGGGCTGGTGCGCAGTTCATCGGGGGCCGGGATGCAGGCCGACGGATGCATGGGGCGGCAGCCTCACACCCTGCTCGTTGCCGGCGGCGAGGGAGTGCGGCGTGCCGCGCGCGACGAGGCCCTGCTTGCCCATGTGCGTTGCGTGGCGGGCACGGGCTCCCGCGTGGCCAGCGTCTGTTCCGGAACCTTCGTGCTGGCAGCGGCGGGCGTGCTGGACGGCAGGCGGGCGACCACGCACTGGGGGAGAACCGCGGCCTTTGCCGGTGAATTCCCGCAGGTTCTGCTGGAACCCGACCGCATCTACACGCGCGACGGGAACTGCTGGACCTCGGCCGGGATCAGCGCCGGCATCGACCTGGCGCTGGCCATGATTGCGGAGGATCTGGGCGAGCGGGTGGCCAGGGACACCGCCCGCCAACTGGTGGTGCCGTTCCGCCGCAGCGGCGGCCAGTCGCAGTTCTCGCAACTGCTGGAGATCCAGCACGCCGACGGCCGTTTCGCGGCACTGCTGGACTGGGCCCGGGACAATCTGCGCGAGCCGCTGAGCGTGGAGCAACTGGCCGAACGCGCCTGCATGAGCCCCCGGCATTTCGCCCGGGCATTCAAGCGGGATACCGGCCTGACTCCCGCCAAGGCGGTGGAGCGCTTGCGGCTGGAGTCGGCTCGCGCCCGCCTGGAGTCGGACACCGGTCGCATTGAACACATCGCCACTGAAACCGGGTTCGGCGACCCGGATCGCATGCGCCGGGCTTTCCTCCGCTTCTACGGCCAACCTCCGCAGGCGCTGCGGCGGCAATCCGCACGGCTGCAGTACTGAGTCGGCCTATCCTGTTACCGCGTCCACAATGCGCTGGCGCAGCGAGCGATCGGGCAACCCCCCTTTTCCGGCCGCGACGTTGTCGGCGGCATGCCCCGGATTGCTGGTGGCGGGAATCACGGCCGTTACCGCCGGGTGGGCGATGAGGAACTTGAGAAAGAGCTGGGCCCAGGAACTGCAGTCGATTTCGGCGGCCCACTCCGGCACAGGCTGGTCGCTCACCTGCCGGAACAGCCTGCCCTGGCCGAAGGGTTCGTTGATCAGCGTGGCCACGCCGTGGTCTGCGCACGCCGGCAGCAGCCGCCGCTCGGCGTTGCGGTCGAGCACGTTGTAGTTGAACTGCACGAAGTCCAGCGGATAGCGCTCGATGAGCTCCACCAGGTCATCGTGGCGGGATGCCTGATAGTGGGTGACGCCGAGGTAGCGGATGCGGCCTTCGTCCTTCCAGGCCTGCAGGGTCTCGAGGTGGGTTTCCACGTCCAGCAGGTTGTGCACCTGCATCAGGTCCATCGGCTCGGCACGCATCAGCTCCATGGATTCCCGCATCTGCTCGATGCCTGCCTGACGGCCCCGCGTCCACACCTTGGTGGCCATCCACAGGCGGTCGCTGTCGTCCTCCCGGTCGGCCAGCAGACCGAGCACGCGTTCCGCCCGGCCGTACATGGGCGAGGAGTCCATCACCCTGCCTCCGCCGTCCAGGAACGCGCGCAGCACCCGCTGCATGCGCTCCATGGCCTCCGTGTCACCGGGGTCGACGTTGAAACTGCGGTACGAGCCCATGCCGGCCACCGGAACGGTTTCTCCCGTGGCGGGAATTTCCCGCAGCACCATGTCCCCCGCCTCGGGTGCCGCCCCCGCCGCCGCGCGCCGGCCCGGCCAGACCCCCACGGCCGCCAGCCCAGACGCACCGGCCAGTCCGCCGAGCACCTGTCTCCGGGTCATTGTCCAGCGTGTCGGATGATCCATCGGTGGTGTCCTCCTCTTCCTGACCTGCCTGCAGTGATGGGATGGACTCCTCCCGCCCTCTTATTCGGCATCCAGGTGCCATGCTGGAAGTGATGCTTTCAGCAACAAAGAGCAGGAGGAGCCCATGGCTACCAATATGACTATCGCCGTCGAT
>JBJHBJ010000010.1:0-98653 GCA_050485425.1 Ectothiorhodospiraceae bacterium
TGGCAACGGAGACCAGGATGGCCGGGTAGAACAGCGCGAGCTGGACCTTCTGCTGCATTTCCTGTCGCGTCTCGGCGTAATCCGCCAGGCGTTCCAGTACCAGGTCCAGGTTGCCGGTCTGCTCGCCTGCCGCGACGGTGGCGCGGTACATCTCCGGGAAGGCGCGCGGAAACTGGGCCAGCCCGTCCGCCAGGCTGTAGCCTTCCATGACCTTCGCCCGCACCGCCGTCATCATGGAGCGCGAGCGCTGCTTCTCGCATTGCCGCGCCGAGGCGCGCAAGGCCTCTTCCAGCGGCAGTCCGGAGCCGATCAGCGTGGCAAGCTGGCGGGTGATCAGCGCCAGCTCGGAGGCGCTCATGCCGGAGCGGAGCAGGGGGCGCCGGCTGCCGCCCTCGGCCTGGCGGCCGCGCTCGGCCACGGCGTCCACCGCCAGCGGAATCCAGCCCTTCTCCCGGAGTTGCTGGCGGATCTGGCGGGGGGTGTCCCCCTCCAGCACGCCTTTCAGTTCCTTGCCCTGGGCATCCAGGGCCGAGTATTCAAATGCTCCCATGGCAGTCCGCCTGTCCGGGTTTCACGCAGCAGGCTTCCGTCATGTTTCCAGCGGTGCCGTGTCGTCGGTGGTCACCCGCAGCACCTCTTCCACCGTGGTCTGGCCCGCCAGCACCCGGCGCACGCCGTCCTGGCGCAGGTTGGGGGTGCGCCGGCGAGCGTGGCGCTCGATCTTCTGCTCCGAGGCACCATCGTGGATCATGGTTCGGATGCGGTCGTCCACCGGTACCAGCTCGAAGATGCCGCCCCGGCCCCGGTAGCCCAGGTTGTTGCAGTGGCTGCAGCCGGCGGCGTGGAACAGCGTGGGCGGGTTCGCCGGGTCCAGGCCCAGACGCTCGCAATCCTTCTCGTTGGCCCGGTAGGGCTGCTTGCAGTGGTCGCAGAGCAGGCGTACCAGCCGCTGCGCCATGATGCCTACCAGGCTCGAGGCCATCAGGAACGGTTCCACGCCCATGTCCCGCAGGCGGCTGACCGCCCCCACGGCGGTGTTGGTGTGCAGTGTCGACAGCACCAGGTGTCCGGTGAGCGAGGCCTGCACGGCGATCTCCGCCGTCTCCAGATCGCGGATCTCACCCACCATGACCACGTCCGGATCCTGGCGCAGGATGGCGCGCAGGCCGCGGGCGAATGTCATGTCCACCTTGGTGTTGACCTGGGTCTGGCCGATACCTTCCAGGTAGTACTCGATCGGGTCTTCCACGGTGAGAATGCTGCGGCTGGCGTCGTTGAGCTGGGTGAGCGCGGCGTACAGCGTGGTGGTCTTGCCGGACCCGGTCGGGCCGGTGACCAGCAGGATACCGTGGGGCTTGTGGATCAGCGTGTCGAGCAGGTCGCGCTGGTCCTCGGGCATGCCCAGGTGGCTGAGGTCCAGGCGGCCCGCCTGCTTGTCCAGCAGCCGCAGCACCACGCGCTCGCCATGGCCGGAGGGCAGGGTCGAGACGCGCACGTCCACCGCCCGCCCGGCAATGCGCAGTGAGATGCGCCCGTCCTGCGGCAACCGCTTCTCGGCGATGTCCAGCTTGGCCATGACCTTGATGCGCGAGATCAGCAGTGGCCCCATCACCCGCGGCGGCTGCAGTACTTCCCGCAGCACGCCGTCCACGCGGAAACGCACGATCAGCTTGTGCTCGAACGGTTCCAGGTGGATGTCGGAGGCGTTTTCCTTGATCGCCTCCGTGAGCAGCGCGTTGATCAGGCGGATGATGGGCGCGTCGTCGGCGCTTTCCAGCAGGTCCTCCGGCTCGGGCAGCGAGTCGGCGATGCTGGAGAGGTCCATGTCCTCGCCGATGTCCTCGACCATCTGCGCGGCCTCGCCGGACTGGCGCTCGTAGGCCTGCTGGAGCTGCCGATCGAATTCCCCGGCGGTCACGCGTTCCAGCCGCAGCGGCAGGCCCACGCTGCGGCGCAGCTCGGTAATGCTGTGTGCACCAGCACCCGGCCGTACGCTGACCAGGGCGTGGCCGTCCTCCACACCGGTGACCACCAGTCCGTGCCGCTTGGCAAAGGCGAACGAAGGCCGGCGCACGGTGGGGACATGCGCGGGCTGTGTGTCCGCCGGCGGCGTGAGGTCGAAACTCTCGAACGCGTCCAGTTCCGGGTTCGGGTCCGTCAGCTTGTTGTCGGCTGTTGGGCTCGCCATGGTCGCCGTCCGTCAGAGCTCTTCGAAGGGGCGCGGCAGTTCCGCGCGCTCCATGGCCGGCAGGGTCGGTGGCGAAGCATCACGCATCAGGCTGACGCCACGCTGCTGCCTGTCCAGCTGGCGGGCGCGCATGAAGCTGTACTTGCGGCCGGTGAAGTCATCGGCAATGGCGCGGTCGCGGATGATGCTGGGCTGCATGAATACCATCAGGTTTCGCTTGGTGAGCGTGGTGGAGCGGTAGCGGAACAGTTCGCCCAGCAGCGGCAGCGAACCCAGTCCGGGAACGCGCTGCTCGTGTTCCTGCAGGTCGTCGTCCATCAGGCCGCCCAGCGCGATGATCTGGCCGTCGTCCACCAGCACGCTGGTCTTGATGGTGCGCCGGTTGGTGATGGGGCCGGCGGTGGCGGTTTCGCCGATGACGTTGGAGGCTTCCTGCTCGATCTCCATCATCACCGTATTGCCTTCGTTGATCTGCGGCTTGATCTTCAGAATGATACCCACGTCCTCGCGGTCGATGGTCTGGAACGGGTTGGTCACGTTCCGGCCCTCGGAGGTGAACTGGCCGGTGACGAATGGCCGGTTCTCGGCCACGCGGATCTCCGCTTCCTGGTTGTCAAGCGTGACCAGCGTGGGGGTGGACAGGATGTTGGTGCTGCGCTCGGACGCCAGCGCGCGGATAAAGGCTCCGAAGCGTATGCGGCTGTCCAGATCGCCCACCACCAGGCTGGCGCCGTCACCCACCTGCGGTTGCTGCGTGCCCAGTGTCAGCAGCGAACCGATGCTGGTACCCACGTCCGCGAAGTTGGTGACGCCGGCAAAGCCCTGGCCGTCGCTGCCGTCGATGAACCATTGCACGCCGCGTTCGCTGCCGCGTTCGTCGGCGATCTCGGCGATCGCCGCTTCCACCAGGATCTGGGCGCGGCGGATGTCCAGGCGGTCGATCACGCTGCGCAGCGACTGCATGACCGAGGGCGGCGCAGTGACCACCAGTGCGTTGGTAGCCTCCTCGGCCTGGATACTGTAGGCGCTGCCGTTGCCCTCGCCGCTATCCCGCTCGCGGATGTTTTCCATCACGCCCTGCAGCACTTCCACCAGGTCCGGGGCGCGGGCGTAGCGCAGGTAGATCACGTGGGTGTCGCCGTCATCCGGCAGGGGTTCGTCCATCTGCGCGATCAGCGCGCGCATCCGCATGCGCTGGTTGCGGTCGCCCGACAGCAGAATGCTGTTGGTGCGTTCATCGGCGGCGATGCGAAGCTGGTTGGCGGGCACGGTTTCCGCGTCGGTACGCTGCAGGCTCTGCAGAATGCGCACCATCTCGCCCACCGAGGCGTTCTCCAGCCGGACGATATCCACCTCGTCATCGCCCGCCCGGTCGACCTGCTGGACCAGTTCGGTGATGCGCTCGACGTTACCGGCGCGGTCGGAGACGATCAGTACGTTGGTGGGCGGGTAGGCCGCCAGATGCCCTTGCTGTGGCAGCAGGGGGCGCAGGATGGGAACCAGTTGCGCCACCGGGACGTTGTCCACGGGGATCACCGAGGTGATGATGTCGTCCCCGGCGGCGATGCCCGGGATGACGTCGGTCCCAAGCTGCTTGGCGTTGGTATCGGGGATGATCTTGGTGACCTCGCCCGCGGGCACGGTCGCGAAGCCATGGACCTGCAGCACCGACAGGAACGCGCGATAGACTTCCTCGGGCTGCATCGGCCGCTTGGAGATCAGGGTGACGCGACCACGCACACGGGGATCCACGATGAAGTTCTGGCCGGTGATTTCGGCCACCGTGTTGATCAGCGAGGTGATCTCGGCGTCCTTCAGGTTCAGCGTCACGCCCTCGTCGTCACTCTCCTGCGCGAGGGCGGAAACGGCCAGACCCAGCACCAGCGTTCCGGACAGCAGCAATGCCGCCAGCGTTCGGCCTTGGAATATGCGGAAGGGGTTGCTCATAATCATTATACCCACGCGATGCTGGTTACAGAATGGCAATCTGTTTCATTTCGCGCAACCGGGGTGGCTCGTCCCGCCGATCGCGCTTCTCTGGACAGCCTGGCCTAGTCGAAATTGATCCGTACCGACGTCTGGTTGCCGTCCCGCAGGATGGTGAGATCCAGCGTGCTGGCCTGGCTGATCATCTGCAAGGCGTTCATGGATGCTTCCGGGCTGTCCAGTGGCTCGCCGTTGATGGCAGTCACCACATCGCCTGGTTGCAACCCGACCGTTTCCATCATCTCCGGTTCCGGGCCCGGGTTCAGGATCACGCCGCGGAACTCGCCGCCGTCCATGTAGGGCTGTATGTCCACCATGCGGTTGAAATCCTGCGGGTTGTTGACCAGGCGCTCCCGCATCTGCTGCAGGTCCGGGCCGTTTCCGTTCTGGCGGGTGCCGCGGGTGCGTGCCATGGCCGTCTGCGCCGGGCCGGCGGCCGTACTGGCCTCCAGCCGCTCCTGGGGCAGTGACAGCGTCTCGTGCCGACCATCGCGGCGCAGAATGACCCGGTCGGGATAGATCGCCTGGATCGCCGCCCCGCCGGGAAGCTCGTCGCCCACGCGGTAGAAGTTCTCGTCCCGGTTCCCGGCGGCGATGATCACTAGCGCGTTCTCGCCCCGGGGGTAATGGAAAACGCCGCGCAGCGTCAGGTTGAGCCGCGTTTCCGGCGCATCAATGGGCGCATCCCGGGCGGCGTCCAGCGCAGCCGCCGGGCCGAACAGTTGCATGCCGGCGATGCGCTCCCCGAGTTCGCTGCGCTGCTGCCGTTCCGGTGCTGCAGCACCGGAGCGCGGCGCGCTGGGCACGGCGCCGGCATCACCGGCCGGAACCGCGCGCCAGAACACCTGGGCCAGTGTATAGGCCAGCAACGCGACCAGAACGGCAGTCACCAGAAAGGTGAGATACCGCATTCCGGCGGCGGAGGGCCTCAATCCGATGAGTCTGGACAAGCTCGTATTCACAGTACCTGCCACCGGACAGGCGGTCCGGTCGTCGAATGTTGCTCAGGGCGCTCGCGGAGACGGCAAACGCCCCACCGCGGCCGCTCCATTATGATTGGAGTCCTAGGTTATGTCCGGGGTTGGCAGCTTGCAACCGCCCGCCCGCACCCCTATATAAGGTACATGGAAGACATGCGTGTGACTGTGGTTGCATGATACAACGATTGACAAGCCGCTGGCGCGCCGTTATGGTCTCGCCAATAACCGATTGCACCCAAGGTGCACCCGCAAGGTCCCCGCTTCCATTTCGTTTCCACCTGAATAGCGATCGACCTTTCAATATCTGACTCCGAATCCTGAGCACGCTGGAGGCACCATACCGTGAGCGGAGAGATAGTCTACGTTACCGACGACAATTTTGACGACCAGGTTCTCAAGTCCGACGGGCCTGTCCTGGTGGACTACTGGGCTGAATGGTGCGGCCCCTGCAAGATGATCGCCCCGATTCTGGACGAGGTGGCCAACGAATACGGCGGTCGCCTGAAGGTGGCCAAGCTCAACATCGACGAGAACCCGGAAACGCCGCCCAAGTTCGGTATCCGCGGTATCCCGACGTTGATGCTGTTCAAGAACGGCGCCGTGGAAGCGACCAAGGTGGGGGCGCTGTCCAAGTCGCAGCTCACCGCGTTCATCGACAGCAATCTCTGATTGCCGTCCGCTCCGGCCAGTGCTCATCCCGTTACCTTGGCCGGTTGCCCGAAAGACGATAAATCGCCGCCGGGGGGCAACGGTGTCTCCCGGTCGGCAGCAGGCGCAGCCCGTGTGCGCCGCGCACGGCGGACTCGTCTCCCGACGAGCCGCGAACCGAATATCCGTTGCAACGTAACCACTGATGGGCCGCCCGGTCCGTTGTCAGCCGACCCATACCGAGTGCAGAAGTAACACATCATGAACCTCACCGAACTGAAGAAAATGCCGGCCACCGAGCTGGCGGACCTTGCCCAGTCCTTCGGCATCGAGGGCGTTGCGCGCTCCCGCAAGCAGGACATGATCTTCGCCATCCTCAAGGCCCAGGCCAAGAAGGGCGAAGATATCTACGGCGACGGCGTACTGGAGATTCTTCAGGACGGCTTCGGTTTTCTGCGCTCGGCGGACAGCTCCTACCTGGCCGGGCCGGATGACATCTATGTCTCCCCCAGTCAGATCCGGCGCTTCAGCCTGCGCACCGGCGACACCGTCTCGGGCAAGATCCGACCGCCTAAGGAGGGCGAGCGCTACTTCGCGCTGCTCAAGGTCAGCGAGATCAACTTCGAGACCCCGGAGAGCGCCAAGCACAAGGTGCTGTTCGAGAACCTCACGCCGCTGTTCGCCAAGGAGCGCTTCCGCCTGGAACGCGGCAACGGCAGCACCGAAGACCTGACCGCGCGCGTCATCGACATGTGCGCTCCCATCGGCAAGGGTCAGCGCGGCCTGATCGTCTCCCCACCCAAGGCGGGCAAGACGATGATGCTACAGAACATCGCCCAGAGCATCGCCGCCAACAATCCGGAAAGCATCCTCATCGTGCTGCTGATCGACGAGCGGCCCGAGGAAGTGACCGAGATGCAGCGCTCGGTGCGCGGCGAAGTGGTGTCCTCGACCTTCGACGAACCGGCCAGCCGTCACGTGCAGGTGGCCGAAATGGTCATCGAGAAGGCCAAGCGCCTGGTCGAGCACAAGAAGGACGTGGTTATCCTGCTGGATTCCATCACCCGTCTGGCGCGCGCCTACAATACCGTGGTGCCGTCCTCCGGCAAGGTGCTCACCGGTGGCGTGGACGCCAACGCGCTGCACCGGCCGAAACGTTTCTTCGGCGCCGCGCGCAACATCGAGGAAGGCGGCAGCCTGACCATTCTGGCCACCGCGCTGGTGGAAACCGGCTCGCGCATGGACGACGTGATCTACGAGGAATTCAAGGGCACCGGCAACATGGAAATCCATCTGGATCGCCGCATCGCTGAACGCCGTACCTTCCCGTCCATCAACATCCTCCGCTCCGGCACCCGCCGCGAGGAACTGCTGATTCCCCAGGACGAACTGCAGAAGATCTGGATTCTGCGGAAGGTGCTGCACTCCATGGACGAACTGGCCGCCATCGAGTTCGTGCTGGACAAGCTGAAGGACACCAAGGTCAACAGCGAATTCTTCGAGTCGATGAAGCGGTAACAGGGGCGTCTCGCCCCTGGACCCCGTCCTGCCGTAGAAACGTAGGTTGGGGTGAGCGCAAGCGAACCCCAACAACCCGGTTCGGCATGACCCGGCCAATCCTGCCTTCAACTGCGCCGCCCTTGGGGGCCATTGTCGGGGTTCGCTTTGCTCACCCCAACCTACACCCAGGTGCCGGGGTTTGTGCTCTGAACACCCTGCGCCCCAAACGCCTTACCGCAGCAGCAGCAACCTGTCTTCGGTGCGCGGCGTCTGGCCGTCCACCGGCTCCACCACGGCCACGTGTGCACCGGCGATCCGGCTGACCTCCACCGTGCCGACGTTGCGCCCAAAGGTGTATCCCGACGCATCGCCGGCGGCGTTGCGCAGTACGCGGCCGTCGCGCATCACCACCAGCCGGTCCCCCTCGCCCAACCCGTCGGCGCCGCCGGCGTTGATCAGCCAGCCCTCGCTGTCCTGGCCGAACGTCCGTGCCGCCCAGGGAATGGTTCCCGACTGATCGGACGCGGCCATCAGCAACTGGTCCGCCAGGCTGTCCAGCGAGGCCTCCGGGATACCGTCGGGGCCGTCCGGTACGGCCAGGCGGCGCTCCCGGCTGCTGGCTTCCATTTCCAGGTCGTGCAGGCGGGCGGTGATCAGGCGGGGATCATCGGCATCGGTGCTGATCTCGATCACCAGTCGCAGGCCGGGATAGGTTCGAAGCGCAGCGGCGCAGTCCACCGGTTCGGCGCAGTTCTCGGCATCCAGTGCGTCGCGGGTGGCGTTTTCGCTCAGCAGCCGCAGCGGATAGTCCGCCGACATGGCGCGCAGGCTGTCTTCCAGGCGGGAGTCCGAATGCTCGTCGAGCAATAGTCCCACCCGGGGTGATGGCTGCCCTGCGGCCAGCGGTTCCCGTTCGCCCGCCCGCTCGCGTTCATGGCGCTCCAGCGCCGCGGTGAGCTGCTCCAGGCGCAGTTCCCTACCGCCGCTGCCGAACATCTCATCCAGCAGGCCGGGACGCTCCACGTCATCGTCCTGAAGTCCGGTGGCCTCCAGCGCTTCTTCCTCCGGGTAGGGGGCATCGCCCGGCGTCGCGCAGGCGGCAAGCAGCAAGGCGGACGTCAGGCCGATGGCGGGCAGTGTCAGGCTCTTCATGCAGTGATTCACCGTGGATGGAAGTGATGCCGGTAGAGGATAGGGAACCGGCGTTGCTCAGGCAATGGCGGCGGCCGGCATGGCCGTGGACCGCGGCCGGAATCTTTCGTAGAGGGGTAGGTTGGGGTGAGCGAAGGCGAACCCCAACATTGCGGAACCCCGGGTCACACCAACCCGCCCCGGTGGCGGTCACGGCGTTGGTGTTTGCCAGGGCTCACTCCGAGCTGCACAGCCGGAAACACGCTAGCAACACCGCCATGTTGGGGTTCGCCTTCGCTCACCCCAACCTACGCCGGTGTTGAGCAGGGCGGGTCTACTGCGGGATCAGCACGTGTCGGGAGGTGGGGGGTTCGCCGTCGACGACGGCGACAACCGCCACGTCCTGGCCGGCCATGGACTGCACCCGTACCTGACCGATCACGTCGCCCGGCAGCCAGCCGGCGGGCTGGCCGGCGGGGCCGCGGAGCAGACGGCCGGGTTCGGTGACCATCAGCACGTCACCCTCGCTCAGGCCGGACTCGCGACCGGCGTTGATGGCCAGCATGTTGTTGTCGTCATTGAACACGCGCGCCTGCCAGGGGGCGGAGGCCGTGCGCTCCAGGCCGGAGCGCAGCATGCGGTCGGCCAGGCTTTCCAGCGCCAGGTCCGGGACGCCGTTACTGCCGCCGGGCAGCGTGATGGACTGCTCGCTGCTCTGCCAGCCCAGTGCGGTATCCACCGTACGCCAGCGCGCCTCGCCCTGTGCGTTCACCGTGACCTGCATGATCAGGCGCAGCCCGGGATACACTGCCAGGCTGTCGGCGCACTCGAGGACGCGGCGCGCGTCGCAGTTGGCGTCCGCCAGCGCGTCCCGCGTCTGGTCGGCACCGTGCAGGACCACTGGCATTGTACGCCCGGCGCGGGTGAATGCCTGCTCCACTGCCGCGCGGTCCGGTGCGTCCACCAGCAGGCCGACACGGTGGCGCAGGCCCTCCACCGCCTGTGCGGCTCCGGCGCCGCGTTCCTGGGCCTCCAGCCGGCGCACGGCCGCTTCCAGTTCCGCCATGCGTTCCTCGTCCACCGACTCGGGATCGCCGCGCATGCGCTCGAACAGGCCGTCGAGAATGCCCGGACGGTTGCTCATGTCCAGTTCCTCTTCGCCGAACGCCTCCACCACCAGTGGATCCCTGTACGGGTCCTGGTAGGAGTCGGTGGCGCAGGCGGCCAGCAGCGCCCCGGGCAGGGCCAGGGCAAGCAGGGTACGGCGGGTGGGACGAGTGAACATGCGTCTGGCTCCGGACAAGTGGAATGGTTGAGGGTCGAGCATAGGGAAACGGCGACGCGTAGGCAATGCGTAGCGTTTCTGACAACATGCTGGAGTCGATGGAAGCACTGATTGATTCTCGAGCGAGGGGATCCATCGGTGCTTCCATCGTGTACACCCGTTCCGGTGCGTTGAAGAGGAGAGCCCCGGTGCCCCGAATCCTGCGTTTCCTGCTTGTTGCGTGCGCTCTGTTCACGGCCGGCCCGGTGCTGGCCGAGCGCGTGGAGGTACCACTGGCACTGGATCTGCGCTATCTGGAAGGGCGGGTGGCGGACGCGCTGGGGCTGGATGATCGTGGCCGGGGGCGTCTGGCACAGGATGACTGCAATCGGGTTGATGTATCGGACATGGTGCTGCATTCGGTGGACGGACGGTTGCAGGTGGACATGGCCGTGACCGCCGACGTCGGCACTCATGTGTTCGGCCAGTGCCGCGGCCCGGGGCGTTGGCAGGGGCGCATGCTGGTCGGTATGGCACCAGCGGTCAGTGGGGACGGGCTGATGGTCCGCCTGACCCCGGAGACCGCCGAGCTGCGCCGGCCGGACGGCAGCGAGAGCCTGCTCACACGGCCGGCCCGGGTGCTGGCGGAGAACCTGGTGCTGCCCCGCATGCGCGACACCGTGGTGGACCTGCGCGAACCGCTGAACGGGCTCGATGCCTTGCTGCAGCAGCTGCTGGCCGACGCCGGCGCGCGGGCACCGGTGCTCACCGACCGCAGCCGGCTCTCCCGCGTCGCCGTTCAGGATGACGGCGTGGAGGCCACACTGGCGTTCGAGCTGCGCCCCGGAGCCGCGCCGGACCCGGGCGCCGAGCCGCCGCTGGATGACACCGAGCTGGCGGAATGGCAGCGCCTGGAAGACGAACTGGACGGCTTCCTGACCGTCATCATCAGTCAACTCGCCCGTCATGCCGATGACCGCGGCCTGCAACTGGATCTGCTTGCCGTGTTGCTGGACGCCCGCTGGGCCATCTCCCGCGCCCTGGCCATGGACGATGACGAGGCCGATCCGGTGCGCACGCTGTTCGTGGACACCTGGAACCAGCTCCGTCCCTACCTGACGGAACTGGACCGTACCGAGCAGCTTCCCCAGGACGCCGGCCTGCAGCTCGCCGCCTTCGTGGCCGGCGGCGATGCCATCCGGGCCCTGGACGCACTGGGGCCGGAATATGGCGTGGACGTCTCCCGTGACGGTCTGCGCCGGCTGGCGCGCATGCTGCTGGCAGAGGACGCGCCGGCCAGGTTCACGCCGCTGCCGCTGGACGTGGATCCGCTGCTGCGGGACCTGTTCCAGCCGGAGCGTAGCCAGGTCTGGGAGGAGCGGGGGCAGGGGCGCGGCCGCTCGCTGCTCGACTGGCTGATTGCCGATGCGCAGGCTGCCCCGTCACCGGCCGAGGCCTTGCGCGGCCGGGTTCCGCGGCTGGCGACGCTGGATGAATACCTGGACCTGGTCTCCCAGTTGCTGGGCACGGAGGCCCGTGCCCGTCTGGTGGGCGATTCCCGCGTACCGCATGTGTTCCGCTACCTGATCGACCCGCTGGTGCGCGCCACGGCCTGGAAGGAATCCTGTTGGCGGCAGTACCACGGCTCGCCGGGCAACCCCCGCGTGCTGACCTCGTCGGTGGGTGCGCTGGGCATGATGCAGGTCCATGCCCGGGTCTGGCGGGGTGTGTACGACCAGCGGCGGCTGGCCGATGATGTGGAGTACAACGTACGTGCCGGCATCGAGATCCTGGAATATTACCTGGTGGATTACGCCATCCGCCGCGGTGAGCACCAGCAGCCGGGCGGCATCGAGAATCTCGTCCGGGCCACATACGCCGCCTACAACGGCGGCCCCGGACATCTCACCCGTTACCGCCGGGATGACGTCCGCACCAGCCTGCGCATCATCGACCGGGAATTCTGGCGGCATTACCAGATCATGAAGGAAACCCGCTGGCCGGACGTGGGGAGTTGTTATCCGGTGTCGTGAGCCGGAATTGTTGTTGGGGTTCGCCTACGGCTCACCGCCAACCTACGCTCCCGGCAGGAACCCACGCCCCGTCCACCGGGGTAGGTTGGCGGTGAGCGCAGCGAACCCCAACACAACAAACGGGCAGGGCGGATGGAGCGCAGCGATATCCACCAACCAGAGGCAGGCGCGTAGGGTGCTCACAGCGCAGCGATGCGCACCGAAAGGCCGCCTGCGCTCACCGCCGACCGACACCCCGTCCACCCCCGTAGGTTGGTGGTGAGCCGAAGGCGAACCCCAACACAACAAACCCCAGGACGTCACCGCGTAGAGTGGATGGAGCGCAGCGATATCCACCAGTCATGGGAGATCAGGCGCGTAGGGCGCCCGGAACCGAAGGCGATGCGCACCGAAAGCCCGGCATGGTGCGCATCGCTGTGCTCTGAGCACCCTACGGTATTCATGGGTGGAAGCAGCGGCCTGGATTGGCGGTGCGCCCCAGCACCGAGCAGCCTATCGGGGCTGTGCTTTCTCCGGCCACAAAAAAGGGCGCCCGGAGGCGCCCTTAAGCAGGTACTGCTGTGTTGTTTTTGCTTAGAACTGAACGTTGAAGCCAGTCACGAAGCCGCTGGTGTTCTGACCCAGCGCATCTTCGGAATCGGCATAGCCAACGGCAGCGAACAGGCTGGTGGCCGGGTTCAACTGATAGTCGGCACGCAGGTCGTAGAAGACCACGTCTTCGTCGTCGATGACAGGATCACCCGTGGCGGCGGAATAGGTCTCGTAGTTGACCAGACCCAGTGCAGGGGTGATGGTCAGTTGCGGGGTGACCGCCAGTTGGGCACGAATGGCCATCAGAAGGATGCTGTTGTCTTCCTGATTTTCCACACCGGAGCCGCTCAGATTCAGGCCGCCAATGCGGGTGGCGCTGGCATTGTGGTCCGGGCTGTTGTGGATCAGGCTGGAGAAACTGTCCCAGCCGCCTGCCACCAGCGTGCCGCTTTCCATGCCGGCCACCTGAGCTTCAAGACGGATGTCCTGGGAAGCCTGGAAGCCACCACGGACGTAGTAGCCGAAGGTGTCCTCGGTGTAGGCGCCGCCGCGGCTGTCACCGAAATAGTGACCGCCGATCATCAGATCAACCGGGCCGATCACGCCGTTGACATAGGGAGCGAACAGCGTGGCGCCGCGCAGAGCGTCACCGCCGCCGGAGCCGCTGGCTTCCCAGTTGGAGAGCAGCACGCCGTAGCGCCAGCCGGTGTCACCGATGGGACCCAGCAGGGCAATGTTCAGCTGGTTCCGATCAGCTTCATGGAAGGCGGGATCCGGTGCGCGCCGGCGATCATAGGAGACAGACAGCACCTGGCCGGCGATGCGGGTAGCGTAACCGATGCGGTCACGACGGTCGTCGGAGGCGGTGAAGTCGTTGTTCCAGTTGGAGATCTGGCGGCCGACGGACAGCGCGCCCGGGCCCAGCGGGAAGCGGACGAAGCCGTAGTCCAGCTGCACGTTGCGGTGGTCGCGGTTACCAGCCGTGTACGGGGACTCCTGGCTGCCGTCGCCGCCGGAGTCGTCACCGGTCCAGCGGTCGTTGATCAGGTTCAGGCGGGCATTGACGGAAACGCCATTGCCGGCGTCGGCGGCCATCTGCAGGCGGATGCGCTGCTCGAAGCCGGTGAAACGGTCGCCGACGTCACGGGTGTTGTAGTAATCAAAATCGGCATCACCACCAAACTGGAAGTCAGCAGCGAAGGCGCCGGGTGCGGCCAGCAGGCCGGCCAGGGCCAGGGCGGAAAGCTTTTTCATGGATGAATCCCCTTGAACATTGTTGTAACGCTACAAGTGCGGTGCTCTGCGCGCCTTCCCGGCGCTACGGTTTACACCCCACGGGGTGGAGGCGGAACCTCCGGCCTTTTCGCGTTGCATTTTTGCAACACCACCGCGCGGGTGGTTAGGGCAATAATACAACACTATTTACTGTCTGCAACCCCCCGATGTAATCAATTTACTTGAGAAGTTACTTTAAGTTCTGTTGGTGCGACGCAACAAGGGGATGTGTTTCGGACGCAACAAGGCGCACCGAAGATCGGACAGGCTGGGCAGGGAATGCTGACGGGCGGGAAAACCGCTCAGGGACTGGGGTCGTGCACTAACGGGATCCTCCGGCTGTTCCGGGTCTGTCGTTCTTCTTATTCGGGAGGCGCAGGATGTTGTCGTTATTCGGCGCCACCGACATGGGAACGCATTATAACCGTCGGGTCAAGCAGAAAAAGCGGCGCAGCGAGCCTGTGTGAACCAGTTCACACTACCGGAAACTGCCCACCCACCCAAGATCAAGGGTAGGTTGGGTAGGTTGGCGGTGAGCGCAGCGAACCCCAACAACGGGCGTCCCACACATCCCTCGTTGGAGAGATGAACCGGCCTGGCCTGTTGGGGTTCACCTTCGGCTCACCCCAACCTACACGGCGAACTGCTTGGGCCGTTGGTCGTGTTTCCTCCCCCGTCCCGGTTCGGGTAGGTTGGTGGTGAGCGCAGCGAACCCCAACACAGGAGGTCGGCTCACCGCCGGTCGGAAAATGAACCCGCCTGGCGTGTCTTCCGGTCGGTGAGTCGGCGGATCCCGTTATTGGGGTTTGGCTACGGTCTCCGTTCGCGCATCTGGTCAAAGAGCGAAAGCATCCAAAGCGCCCTGTCCGTTGGGGTGCCAATGAACATCATGTAACCGTGCTCGTTCCAGGCCACCACGGAATTGGTTTCTCCGCTCAGCGGTGATTCGAGGGTCCGGACCAGGATGTCTCCCATTTCGAATTTCTCAACCGTCCTTGCGTCAAGTCGCTCCATACTGCCCACGTAGTTTTCCAGATCGTCTCTAGGGCCAAGGGTGACAGTCATCGTCCAATGACAGACATTCGCCTTTTCATGAAGAGGGCTTTGGCCTGGGGCGGGGGTGTTGTCCCAGATCTCCAGGTTGATTCTGCCGGGAGCGCGATCCGAGGCTTTAACCAGGAAGAAAGTGGGGACCGGGAAGGCACCGCCCAGGGAATCGATGAAGTAGAACCCGGCAGCGTCGCCTTCCAGGAGTTGCCTGCTTTGGGCGTGCAAAGGGGGGCAGTCGATAGCTGCGTGCTCACCGGGCGCGTTGCCAATGGCAAGGCCCATCCACACGCTGAGCAAGGCGACCGTGACAATTCGCATACTCAGGCCGTGAGTTTTCTTCAAGCCACGATCATTGGTTGTCATTGCACCGACTCCACGGGGCTCAGGATGTGCTGCTTGATTCGATCATTCAGGTGATATTCGAGCGCCCTGGCGGCGCGGTAGTGGATGAACTGATCGAAATCCGGTATGCCGGTGGGGCCGGTGCCGAACAGATAAATATCCAGCAAGATGTCTCGCATGAGGACGGCGCCGCTTGTGAAATTGCTGCGTGGGGTGAAGCCCCCTGCGCCCGCTTCCAGGCCTGTTTTCAGGGCATGCTCCATTGCTGCGAGGCTACCGCCGAAGAAGTCGATTAGCCCCTGAACCCCCTGTTTCCGAATTTTCTCGAAAATCTCGTAACGAAGCAGCTCAACTTCGGTATCCGTCATAGCCTGAGTTCTTTCCGGATACAGGGCCCTGATCTGGGAAGGCGTGAGTTGGTTCCAGCGGGCGTTGAATCGGGCTGCGTCGGAGGCTGTCCGAAAACCTTTAACGCTCCGACCGAAACCATGGTCGTATAATTTTCTGAGTTCCGCATTTGTGTACGCGTGGGCGTCCGTGCTCATTGTGCGCTCATCCCTGTGGCTTCAATTCATCAATGGGAATACTAGAGATGCGGCGCAGGGAGGTGAGGTGGGGCAGCAAGGAAGACATCCATGCCCGACGGTAGCCTCGATCCCTGGCCTGAGTGGGTGACAAACACCCTGTTCCCGTGCGCTGACGTTACCAGAGCGCCGGGCGCATTTCCATGCTCACGCTTTGGGAAGGCAATGTAGGTTGGCGGTGAGCGCAGCGAACCCCAACAACGGGCGTCCCACACATCCCTCGTTGGAGATATGAACCGGCCTGGCCTGTTGGGGTTCGCCTTCGGCTCACCCCAACCTACATGCCGGTCAGGCGCCGCTCGGCTTCGCGGTACTTTTCCGCGGTTCTGCGCAGGATTTCTGCCGGGAGTTTCGGGCCGGGCGGGGTCTTGTTCCAGTCCAGGGTTTCCAGGTAGTCGCGCACGAACTGTTTGTCGAAGCTGGGCGGGGAGATGCCGGGGCGGTACTGGTCGGCCGGCCAGAAGCGGGAGGAATCCGGTGTCAGGGCCTCGTCGATCAGCACGAGCTGGTCCTGGTCGTCTAGGCCGAATTCGAACTTGGTGTCGGCGATGATGATGCCGCGCTCCAGCGCGTAGGCGGCGGCCTCGGAGTAAAGTGCCAGGGTCACGTCGCGGATCTGCCCGGCCCGTTCCCGACCCAGCAGCCTGGCGGTCTGCTCGAAGCTCACGTTCTCGTCGTGATTGCCCACTGCAGCCTTGGTGGACGGGGTGTAGATCGGTTCGGGAAGGCGGTCGGCCTGCTGCAGGCCGGCGGGCAGCGGTATGCCGCAGACACCGCCAGTGCGCTGGTAGTCTTTCCAGCCGGAGCCGATCAGGTAGCCCCGGGCGATCGCTTCCACCGGCAATGGCCGCAGCCGCCGCACCACCAGCGCGCGGCCGGTGACCAGGGCGCGTTCCCGCGGGTCCGGCACGGCCTGCTCCAGAGGCATGGCTGCCAGGTGGTTGGGAATGATGTGCTGCAGTTTCTGGAACCAGAAGCGGGCCACGCTGGTGAGCACCGCGCCCTTGCCGGGAATCGGGTCCGGCAGCACCACGTCGAAGGCGGACAGCCGGTCGGTGGTGACGATGAGCAGGTGGCGGGCGTCCACTTCATAGATGTCCCGCACCTTGCCACGCTGCAGCAGCGGCAGGCTGGTGAGTTGCGTTTCGTACAGGGCGGCAGGTGCTTCGGTCATGGTCCGGCTCGGTGGTTAGGGTTTGCGGAGGGGCAGATTATACGAGCTTGGCGGGGGATTCCTATCCTGGGGTACTGCCGCACACCCCGACACCCACCCCGCCGTCGATACCGTCTTGCCGGTCAAGCCTCGGACGTAGGGTGCCCAGAGCGCAGCGATGCGCACCATTGGCGTGATCGGTGCGCATCGCCTCCGGCTCTGAGCACCCTACGCTTGAGCGGAACCGGCGCAGAGTGGATGGAGCGCAGCCCGCGTAGGGTGTGCAAGCCCGCAGGGCTTGCGCACCGATGAAAGCCGGATGGTGCACACCGCGTAGCGGTGCACACCCTACGTTCGGGGATGTCCGGCCGCGGGGCGGATTGGTGGTTATTCCTTACGACGGTTACCCCCCTGCGGTGGAGGAATCCTCCTTCTCCTCCTCCGGGCGAGGATGGGTGCCGAGGTATTCCACGGCTTCCTCGGTGCTGAGGAAGATGCGGCCGTCGCCCATGGCGTCGAGCAGGCCGGAGCCGCGCAGGCGGTCCATGACCGGCCCCTTCACTTCGGCCAGGTGAAAGACGATATTGCTGCGGCCCAGGTTCTCGGCAAGCTGTTCCAGGGTTTCCAGCGCGCTATGGTCGATGCGGTTGACGGCGCTGCAGATCAGCACGACGTGCTGCAGTTCGGGTCGCTCGGCCACGCGGCGGGCCACCACCTGTTCCAGGAAGGCGGTGTTGGCGAAGTACAGGCTTTCATCCATGCGCAGCAACAGCAGGTGCGGCCAGGTTTCCACATGGTGGCGTTCCTCGTTGCGGAAGTGCTCGGTGCCGGGAACGCGGCCGACCACCGCCGCGTGGGGGTGACCGGTGCGCCAGAGGAACGTGCCCACGGACAACAGCAGCCCCGCGGCCAGTCCCAGCTCGATGTCCACCAGCACCACGCCGAGAAAGGTGACCAGCAGCGCCAGCCCGTCGGCCCGATCGAAGCGCCAGGCCGCTTTCAGCGCCTTGACGTCGATCAGTGGAATCACCGCGGCGATGATCACCGCGGCCAGCACCGCCAGTGGCAGGTAGCGGAATACCGGTGTGAACAGCATGGCGGAAATGGCGACAAGCAGGGCGGTGACGATGCCGGCCAGTTGCGAGCGGGCGCCGGCCTCGAAGTTCACCATGGACCGGGCAAAACCGCCCGCCACGGGCATGGTGGCGGTGAGCGCAGCGCCGACGTTGGAGGCGCCCAGCGCGATCAGTTCCCGGTTCGGGTCCACCCGCTCACGTCGGCGCCAGGCCAGCACCCGGGCCACGGAAACGCTTTCCACGTAACCGATGATGCTGATGACCAGCGCGGCAGGCAGCAACTCCAGCCAGTGCCCGCCGGTCAGGAACTGCAGGGACGGCATGGGCAGGCCGGTGGGGATGTCGCCAACCATGGCAACCGCCGGCAGGGCGCGACCGGCGAAGGCGGAGATGGCCGTCGCGCCCAGCACCACCATCAGCGGCGCGGTGCGACTGGCCAGCAGCGTCAACCGGGGCGGGATGCCGCGGCGCGCCAGGGGTTTCAGCAGTGGCGCGCGCTTGGCGGCCAGCAGGAGCAGCAGTGCCACGCCGCCGTAGAGCAATGGGCCGGATTCGATGCGTGGCAGGTGCAGGAGCAGGTGGTAGAGCTGTTCGTGGGTGTCGGCGTCCCGGGGCAACGCGATGCCGGTGAGCTGCGGCAACTGACTGACAATGATGATGACCGCGGCTCCGCTGGTGAACCCGGAGAGGACCGGATGGCTGAGATAGTTTGCCAGTTCGCCCAGTCGGAGCAGTCCCATCAGCAGCAGGATGCCGGCGCTGAGCGCGGCCAGGGTGATGGCGCCGTGCAGCCATTCCGCGCTACCCGGTTCGGTGCCGGTGCCGGCAAGGGCGTTGGCGACCAGCAGCGCAGCCACGGAAACCGGGCCGACCGCCAGCGTACGACTCGTGCCGAACAGGGCGTAGATCAACGGCGGGAGTATGCCCGCGTACAGGCCGACAATGGGCGGCAGCCCGGCCAGCAGTGCCAGCGCCATGCCTTGCGGGACCAGCAGCAGGGCGGTGATGACGCCGGCGATGAGGTCGTCGCGTAACGCCGCACCACGGCTTCGGGGCAGCCAGTCGAGGATGGGTAGCCAGTGGGACAGTCTTTTCGACGGCATCGAGCGGGTGTGGCGTCCTTTGCTGGGGTTGGCGTCTTCGCTGGTCACAGTATGGGCCGGTATGCGTGGCATGTGCCAACCGGAACCCGGTTGTGGTCGTAGATTGGGGTGAGCACAGCGAACCCCAACATCCGAAGCGTTCTGCGAACGTCGTGAAGCGGATGCGCAGAGCATCCTGGTTCAGGCGTCGTGAGCAGGTCGGGTTTGTTGGGGTTCGCTGTGCTCACCCCAACCTACGGTATGCGTTTTTATTATAAAAATATTCTGGTTGGGTATAAAGCTAGCCGTTCCTGATGTTCTGGTAGGCGTCCAGGGCCTGCTTGCGGCTTTCCTGCAGATCGACGATGGGACGAGGGTAGTCCCGGCCGAGGCGGACGCCGGCCTGTTCCAGTACCTGTGCCGGGGCCTCCCAGGGCTGGTGTATGTGTGCAGCGGGCAGTCTGGCCAGTTCTGGCACCCAGCGCCGGACGTAGTCGCCCTCCGGGTCGAAGCGTTCTCCCTGGCGGACCGGGTTGAAGATGCGGAAATAGGGCGCGGCGTCAGCGCCGCAGCCCTGTATCCATTGCCAGCCCATGCTGTTGTTGGCCAGGTCGGCGTCCACCAGCGTGTCCCAGAACCAGGCTTCGCCCTGTTGCCAGGGGACGCGCAGGTTCTTGGTCAGTAGCGAGCCGGCGATCATGCGCACCCGGTTGTGCATCCAGCCCGTTTCCCATAACTGCCGCATGCCGGCGTCGACGATGGGGATGCCGGTAAGCCCCTGCCGCCAGGCTTGCAGCCGGTCGCTGGCATCACCGGCCCAGGGAAAGTCCTCGAAGCGCCGGTCCAGCGGGCGGGTGGGCATTTCCGGGCTGTGATAGAGCAGATGGTGGGCAAATTCCCGCCACCCCAGTTCGGACAGAAAGCTGGCCGCGCCCTTGCTCGCGGACAGTTTCGAGACCTTGACTGCGGCCCAGGCCTGGCGCGGCGTGATCTCCCCGAAATGCAGATGCGGCGACAGGCCGGAGGTGCCGTCTTCGGCGGGGATGTCGCGCTGCCTGTCGTAGCCGTCCAGCATCTGCCGGATGAACCGTTCCAGCCGTTCCAGCGCGCCGTCTTCGCCTGGTGTCCAGTGTGGCTCGAAGCCGCGATACCAGGGGGTAGGGGGCATCAGGTCCAGCGCCGCCAGGGTCTCGCCGCGGGGCCAGGCGTTGGGCGTGGAAAGGCTGGGGGCGGGCACCGGCTCGGCGTCCGGCCCCAGTTTCTCCAGCGCACGCCAGAACGGCGTGAAGGCGCGGTAGCCGCCGCCGTCCTGCTTGCGCACCTCCCAGGGTTCCCGTAGCAGGCGGCCGTTGAAACTGTGAACCTCGATGCCGTCGGCTTTCAGTACCGACTTGATGCGGCGGTCCCGCTGGATGGCTTCCGGTTCGTACAGGCGGTTCCAGTAGACTGCTTCGGCACCGGTTTCCTCCAGTAATTCCCGCAGCGCGGCCAGGCTGTCGTCATGGCGGCGGATGATCAGGCGGGACTGGCGCCGGCCCAGGGCGGTTGCCAGACGTTCCAGGCTCTGGTGCAGCCACCAGCGGCTGGCCCCGCCGGGCGTCCACTCCCCGTCCTCCGCAGGCGTGTGAAGGTAGACCGGAATCACCGGCCCACGGGAGGCGGCCGCGGACAGGGCGGGGTTATCAGCCAGGCGAAAGTCCCGCCGCAGCCAGACCAGGTTCACGCTCAGTTGCCGTTGCGGTTGTAGCTGCCTGCGGCGACCGGCGGTATGTGCCGGCCGATGATCTGGAGAGCCATGTCCGGCGAGGGTATCGGCAGCAAGTGTTCGGGGGACGCGTCATCGACCCACTCCGCTGCCTCGCCCAGCAGGAACACGGGCGCATTCATGTCCGCGAGGGTTTTCAGCAGGTCGCCGGGGACTGGCTTGCGGGCGCTGCCGCCGAGCACCACGCCGGTACAGCGGCAACTGCCCAGGGAGCGTGCCAGCGTGGCGGCGGCGACGTCGGTCCCGAGAAGAATGCAGCGGTATCCGCGCCCCTGGGCCGCCACGGCCACCTGCATGGTGTCATAGTCGTCGCAATGTCCGGCGGCCGTGGCCACCAGCAGCTTCGGACCCACCGAGTACGGCGACTGATGATGGAAGCGGGCGTGCAGCTTGTTGCGCAGGAAAGCATGCAGGAAATGAAGGCGGCCCTGGATCAGGGGGTCGCCTTCGCTGGCGGCGCGCCGCGTTTCCCCCAGCAGCGGGTTGGCAATGCGCCGCATGACCTGATCCACCGGGAACAATCCGAGTGCCGCCCCGTAGGCCTGTTCCAGGGCCTGATCATCCAGCGAGGACAGCGCGTTGTCCCAGCGGCGCCGAAGTTCGTCCCAGGTAGAGACGTCGGCCTCGGTCACGGTGGCGGCCGTGTCCTGCTGGGGCTGGCCGTGATCCAGCGCCTGCTCGGCCTGGCTGATGGGGATGCCGCGCTCCAGCAGCACCAGGATCTGCTGAATGCGGTCGATGTCCCGTTCCGTATAGAGGCGATGGCCTTTGGGTGTGCGCTGGGGCTGGATCAGACCGTATCGCCGTTCCCAGGCACGCAGGGTGACCGGGTTGACCCCGGTCATCGCCGAGATGGTGCGGATTGGATACAGCCCTTTACTCAACGGTTGCGCTCCTGCCTTGCCAAGCACGTAACGAAGGGACAGCCCTTTGTACAATTATTGTATCACTTATTTCGGCCTGTCGCCCAGCCTCTTTAAGGAAGCGCTGAAGTATTTACGCTATCGCGTTACGGTCAGATAGTTCGCGATGCTAGGCGTGGTGCGCAGCGCCGTGGTCATTCCACGGCCAAGCGCCACAACAACGCAGCGCGAACTATCTGACCGTAACCCCCTGGGGCTCGGCCGGTTTTCGCCGGTGGCGGTGTCGCAAGCCACCACAGGTAGAACCACGACCTGCGGCGCCTTGCTCCTGGCCACGAACGAAAACCGGTCTCGAGCGCGATAGCGTAAATACTTCAGCGCTTCCTTAACCGATTCTGTGACGCACCAGCGTTTCGTAGACCAGGGGGTACGGACTGCCTTCGCCCGCTTCCTGCGTCCTGCGGTCAGCCACCTGCCATTCCGCGGCATCGTAGGCCGGGAAGTACGTGTCGCCGGCGATATCCGCTTCCACCCAGGTGAGGTAGAGCCGATCGGCCTTCGGCAGGAACAGGCGGTAGATCTCGGCGCCGCCGATGACCATCACCTCTTCCGCGTCGCCGGCCAGTGCCAGTGCTTCGTCCACGTCGTGTGCCACATGGCATCCCGGTGCGCGGAAGCCGGTATTGCGGGTTATAACGATGTTTTCCCGGCCGGGCAATGGGCGGCCGATGGATTCGTGATTGCGCCGTCCCATGATGATGGGCTTGCCCATGGTGAGTTGCTTGAAATGGCGCAGGTCGTCGCGGATGCGCCAGGGCAGGTCGTTATTCCGCCCGATGACGTGGTCGCGGGTGAGTGCCGCAATCAGCGAGATAACCGGCGGGGCCACCATGCTCAGACCGCCACCGGCGCCTTGATGTGCGGGTGAAACTGGTAGCCTTCCAGCCGGAAGTCCTCGTAGCGGAAGCCGAAGATGTCGGTGACCGCCGGGTTCAGGCGCATGGTGGGCAGCGGATAAGGTGTGCGGGTCAGCTGCAGATCGGCCTGCTCCAGATGGTTCACATACAGATGTGCGTCGCCCAGTGTGTGCACGAACTCGCCCGGCTCGAGGTCCGTCACCTGAGCCACCATCAGGGTCAGCAGCGCGTAGGACGCGATGTTGAACGGCACGCCCAGGAAGATGTCGGCGCTGCGCTGGTAGAGCTGGCAGGAGAGCCGGCCGTTGGCGACGTAGAACTGGAACAGTGTGTGGCACGGCGGCAGGGCCATGGAATCCACTTCCGCCGGGTTCCAGGCGCTGACGATCAGCCGCCGGGAGTCGGGGTTGGTCCGGATCTGCCGGACCACGTTGGCGATCTGGTCGATGGAGCCGCCGTCCGGCGATGGCCAGGACCGCCACTGCACGCCGTAGACCGGGCCCAGATCACCGTTGTCGTCGGCCCATTCGTCCCAGATGCTGACCCCGTGCTCCTTCAGGTAGGCAATATTGCTGTCGCCGCGCAGGAACCAGAGCAACTCGTGGATGATGGACTTCAGGTGCACCTTCTTGGTGGTGACCAGCGGGAAGCCCTGCTGCAGGTCGAAGCGCATCTGGTGGCCGAAGACCGACAGCGTGCCGGTGCCGGTGCGGTCTTCCTTGTGGGTGCCGGTGTCGCGGACACGGCGCATCAGGTCGAGATACTGTTGCATGCCTGTCACCCTGCCTTGTCGGAACGGCCCTGGGGGATGTCGTTGCGCCGGTAGGCCAGCACCAGCAGGAAGACGCCCAGCGCGATCATGGGTAGCGTCAGCAACTGCCCCATGGTGAACCAGCCGAATGCCAGGTAGCCGATGTGGGCGTCCGGCATGCGGAAGAACTCCACGAAGAAGCGGAAGACGCCGTACAGCGTCAGGAACAACCCGGCCACCGACATGGTAGGCCGCGGCTTGCGGGAGAACAGCCACAGCGCGATGAACAGGGCGACACCCTCCAGCAGGAACTGGTAGAGCTGGGAGGGGTGGCGCGGGTCCGGCCCCAGCGGAGGATAGACCATGCCCCACGGCACGCTGGTGACCTTGCCCCAGAGTTCGCCGTTGATGAAGTTGCCGATGCGTCCGGCGCCCAGGCCGATGGTGACCAGCGGGGCGATGAAATCCATCAGCCGGAAATAGGCAATGCCGTGTTTCCGTGCATACAGCCAGCAGGCGAACAGCACGCCCAGCAGGCCGCCGTGGAAGCTCATGCCGCCTTCCCAGAGGCGGATCAGGCGCACCGGGTCGATCAGCACCTGGCCCATGTCGTAGAACAGAATGTAGCCGATGCGGCCGCCTGCGATCACGCCGAAGGCGACGTAGATCAGCAGGTCTTCCATCTGCGCCGGGCGCACCGGGCTCCAGGGACGCCTGGCGGCTACCCGGCCCAGCCACCAGCCTGCCAGGAAGCCCACACCGTACATCAGGCCGTACCAGTGAATGGCCAGCGGGCCGAGCTGGAGCGCGACTGGATCGATGTCGGGATAGGTGAGCATGGGCGGATATTAATGGATGAGCCGCGCAATTCCCATCCGTGTTGCAGCGTAGCCAGTGCCGGGCGGCTACGCCCACCATCGGTTCGGGCTCGCGCCCGTCGGTAGCAACCGCTGCGCGGTTACTCCCCTACGGCGGGATGGATGCCGGGGCGTGCGGGGGCTGTAGGGGGGTAATCGCCGCAGGCGATTGCCACCGATCCGGCCGCGAGGCCGGACAGGGCCGGGGCTCCCCTACGGCAGCGCATAGGTGCCGGTGACGTGGGCCACCGGCTTGTCCGGGTCTTCGCCCCACATCTTCACCGTGCTCACGATCAGCCGCCGGCCCCGTTTCAGCAGTTCTCCTTCCGCATAGACATCCGCCGCCGGCGCCTTGCGCAGGAAGTGAATGGACATCTCCGAGGTCACCGCCATGTCGACGCGGCCGACGACGCTGAACACTACGCCCCAAAGTGCGGTGTCCGCCAGCGTCATCAGCGCCGGGCCCGAGACCACGCCGCCGGGGCGCACGAACAGTTCCTGCCAGGGCAGCCGCAGCCGGGCGTAACCGAACTCCAGCGCCTCGACCCGGATGTCCATCATCTCCGCCAGCGGCACGCCGGCCCGGCAGGCGGTGTTGAATTCCTCGGCGGTGATCCTGGATACGTCGCGTGCGGACATGGATGGCTCCTCTGGATGTTGTTAGTTGTGCTTGCAGTCCGGTGTAGGGTGCTCAGAGCGCAGCGATGCGCACCATGGCGGGAGCGGTGCGCATCGCCTTCGGCTCTGAGCACCCTACAGTGAGCTAGATGTAGGGTGTGCACCGCTGGTGCGCACCTGCGCTCTCTGGAACTGTGCGCGCCTGCGGTGCACACCCTACGGTTGTTTCTTCACGGCCGCCTCATCCTTCAGGTCCGCTGCCTGGTCGCGCAGCACGAACTTCTGGATCTTGCCGGTGGAGGTCTTCGGCAGTTCGCCGAAGATGATGTGACGCGGCACCTTGAAGTGGGCCATGTTGTCCCGGCAGTAGGCCACCAGTTCCCCGGCACTGGCCTGTTTTCCGGGGCGCAGGGTGACGAAGGCGCAGGGGGTTTCCCCCCAGCGTTCGCTGGGGGCGGCGACCACGGCGGCCTCGAGGACGGCGGGGTGGGAATACAACACGCCCTCGACCTCGATGGTGGAGATATTCTCGCCGCCGGAGATGATCACGTCCTTGGCCCGGTCCTTGATTTCCAGATAGCCGTCCGGATGCCACACGGCCAGGTCGCCGGTGTGGTACCAGCCGCCGCGAAACGCCTCGTCGGTGGCGTCCGGGTTCTTCAGGTAGCCGGTCATCACGCTGTTGCCGCGGACCATGATCTCGCCCATGGTCCGGCCGTCCATGGGCACCGGCTCCATGGTCTTCGGGTCGGCGACCATGCTGTCCTCGATGGTGAGGTAGCGCACGCCCTGCCGGGCGGTCTTCTCCGCCCGTCGGTTTACGTCCAGCGCGTCCCACTCCTCCTGCCAGGCGCAATAGTGCGATGGCCCGTAGGTTTCGGTGAGTCCGTACAGGTGCACCACGTGGATGCCGATGCGTTCCAGTGCGCTGATCACGGCCGCCGGCGGTGCGGCGCCGCCGACATAGGCGGTGACGTCGTGTTCCAGCTTCAGCGTGGCCGCCTCCGGCGCGTTGCAGAGCATGTTCAGCACCAGCGGCGCGCCGCAGAAATGGGTGACCTTGTTGGCCTGGATGGAGCGGAAGATCTCGGCCGGGTCCACCGCCCGCAGGCAGACGCTGGTGCCGGCCACGGCCGGCAGCGTCCAGGGAAAACGCCAGCCGTTGCAGTGGAACATCGGCAGCGTCCACAGGTAGGTGGGGTGGCGCGTCATCTGGCAGGCGATGATGTTGCTGAACGCGCCCTGGTGCGCACCGCGGTGATGGTAGAGCACGCCCTTGGGGTTGCCGGTGGTGCCGGAGGTGTAGTTCAGGCTGATGGAATCCATCTCGCTGGCCGGCCACTGCCAGCGGAAGTCGCCGTCGCCCTCGGCCAGCAGCGCCTCGTAGTCCAGATCACCAAGCCGTTCGCCGCCGGGGCCCAGCGGGTCGTCCACGTCCACCACCAGCAGCTTGCGGCTGGTCAGGGAGAGTGCTTCCTTCATCACCGGGGAGAATCCGGTATCGGTGATCAGAACCTGCGCCTCGCCGTGGTCCAGAATGAAGGCGATGGTGCGGGCGTCCAGCCGGATGTTGATGGCGTTGAGCACGCAGCCGGCCATGGGCACGCCGTAATGGGCCTCGAGCATGGCCGGTATGTTCGGCAGCATGACCGCCACCGTGCTGCCCCGCTTGATACCACGCCGCTGCAGTGCCGAGGCGAGGCGGCGGCAGCGCAGGTTGTAGGCGGCATAGCTGAGCCGTTGTTCGCCATGGATGACGGCGGTGTGGTCCGGGTAGACCGTGGTGGCCCAGTCCAGCAGGGAAAGCGGGGTCAGCGGTACATGGTTGGGGGCGAGGCCCGGCGCGTCTGTCATGGTCTGATCTCCTCCTCGCCGGTGGGCCGGCGGTGTGTTGTTTTGTCGCTCCTGATACCCGGATTTATCCGGCCAGGTGGAGGTGTTGGGGTTCGCTGGTGCTCACCCCAACCTACAATCGGAGGGTAGGTTGGGGTGAGCCGGAGGCGAACCCCAACATCTCACCCCTCGTAATTCCGCAATCCCGCCAGGTCGATGACATCGATCTGACCGTACTCCACCTTCAGCAGCCGTGCATCCTCCAGTTCCCGCAGCGCCTGGTTGACCCGTTGGCGGGACATGCCCGCCAGTTGCGCCACGTCCTCCTGGGAGAGTTTCAGCCGCTGGGTGGTGTTGGGATACAGGTAGGGGTTGAACAGCGTGGCCAGGCACCGTGCCACCCGGGCCTCGGGCTTGAGCATGCGGTCGAAGCCCACCATGGAGATGAACAACCCCAGCCGCTCGTTCAACTGGTGCAACAGAAAGCGGTTGAATGCGATGCTGTTGTCCAGCAGCCAGGTGAATGTGCTGCGGGGCATCAGGGCGATGCGGGAATTGCACACGGCCACGCCGTCGTAGCGCCGCGGCTCCTCCTTCAGCAGCGAGCCTTCGCCGAACCAGCCGCCGGCGGTGATGCCTGTGAATGTTACCGACTTGCCTTCCGGCGACAGGGCGGTGAGCTTGACCAGGCCGTCGATGACGCCGATCCAGTGCACGGCGGAACGGCCCTGATGACAGACGAACTCACCCGGTTTCACTTGCTTTTCGGTAACGTGCCGCCGCACGTTCTCGAAGGCTTCCGGCGACAGATCGCGGGCCCAGAGCGAGTCGCGCAGTACCTCCTCCAGGCTGGCGCGGTGGCGTCTGCCGCTTGCCGGCTTCGGCTGTCGGGTATCGGTCGGCTCACTGGTTGGGGTATGACCCATGACTAAATCCTGAGGGCGACTAATATGATCAGACGTTCATAAAATCACCAAATCGGGTCAGGGCTCAATATCTGTCTGTATCTGGCCCGAGGTCGGTGCGGGGCCGGCGGGTATCGGAGATTGTCGCTCAGACGACAGCACTTCGGGCTGGAAATGCGGTATAGATAGAGTCAACAACACGCTGAAGTTGCTCTGCGGGGCTGTCGCGACCAACGCTTGCATTTATCCTTGGACGCGTTAGCCTGACTTCGTGAATAGTAAGTATAAAAGCAGTCAATAATCATAAGGCTGCAACATAACATTGGAGGAGAAGCCTTGTGAGGTGTGTCCGTTTTCTTGCGGACCGCCCCCGGCGTACCTGTCTGGCCGTGGGCTCCGTAGTTCCGTCTCTCTCCCTGTCGTCCGCCATGGCTGCCGACGCCGCTTCCGGTGTTCCGGCCGGCACCGCATTCCATTCTGCTGGCCGGTGTATCGGCGCCGCTTACCTGTCCGAGGAACGTCATCATGGCCGCGAGTGAACTTGATACCTTCCCGAAGCTGCTCATGAACAACGCCAAGGTGCGTGGCGGCAAGGATGCCATGCGGGAAAAGGATCTCGGCATCTGGCAGACCTGGACCTGGAGCGAGGTGCTGGATGAGGTGACCGCGTTGGCCGGCGGGCTGAAGGCCCTGGGGCTGAAGCGTGGTGATCGCGTGGCGATCATCGGCGACAACCGGCCGCAGCTCTACTGGGCGGTGGCCGCCGCACAGGCCATGGGCGCCGTGCCGGTCCCGCTCTACCAGGATTCCGTCGGCGAGGAGATGCAGTACGTCCTCAACCATGCCGAAGTGCGATTCGCGGTGGTGGAGAACCAGGAGCAGGTGGACAAGGTGCTGGACGTCAAGGACGAGGTGCCCAGCCTGGAGGTCATGGTCTACGACGATCCGCGGGGGTTGCGCAATTACGACGTACCGTTCCTGCACCCCTTGATTGCGGTGCAGGAGAAGGGGCGGGACTATGCCCGGCAGCATGGCGGTTTCTTCGAGCAGGAAGTGGCGCAAGGCAAGGGTGATGATCTGTCGGTGATCGTCTACACCTCCGGCACGACCGGACGGCCGAAGGGCGTGATGCTGAGCTTCGACAACCTGATCGAATCCGGCAGGCTGGCGATCAAGTTCGACCGCATTACCGACCGGGACGAGAGCCTGGCCTACCTCCCCATGGCCTGGGTCGGTGACCACTTCATTACCTACGGCGAGAGCATGATTGCCGGGTTCTGCATCAATTGCCCGGAATCGCCGGAGACAGTGCTCACCGATCTGCGCGAGATCGGTCCCACCTACTTCTTCGCCCCGCCGCGCATCTGGGAGAACCTGATCACCAGCGTCATGGTGCGCATGGAGAATGCCAGCCGGGTCAAGCGGGCGATATTCGGCCATTTCATGAAGGTCTCGCGCAAGATCGGCGTGCGGCTGCTGGAGGGCAGGCCGGTCTCGATGGTCGAGCGGCTGCACTACAAACTGGGCGACCTGCTGGTGTACGGCCCTCTGCGCAACGTGCTGGGTTTCAGCCGCATCCGCCTGGCCTACACGGCCGGTGAGGCATTGGGCCCGGACATCTTCGACTTCTTCCGCGCCCTGGGCGTGAACCTCAAGCAGCTCTACGGCCAGACCGAGTGTTCGGTGTACCTGTGTCTGCAGCGTGACGACGACGTGCGCCCGGACACCGTGGGCCCGCCCGGTGAGGGCGTGGAGATCCGGCTGGACGAGCGGGGCGAGGTGCTTTACCGCAGCCCCGGCGTGTTCATGGGCTACTACAAGAACGAGGAAGCCACCAGGGACACCAAGACCGAGGACGGCTGGGTGTACAGCGGCGACGCCGGCATGTTCACCGAGGACGGCCACCTGCGCATCATCGACCGCGCCAAGGACGTGGGCCGCCTCAATGACGGCACACTGTTCAGCCCGAAGTTCGTCGAGAACAAGCTGAAGTTCCACCCGCACATCAAGGAGGCTGTGGCGTTCGGTCACGAGCGGGAGTACGTCACCGCGTTCATCAACATCGACTTCGAGGCACTGAGCAACTGGGCCGAACGGCAGAACATCTCGTTCACCGGCTACGTGGATCTGGCCAGCCGCAAGGAGACCTACGACCTGATCAAGGAAGAGGTGGAGGCGGTGAACCGCGACCTGGCCGGGGATCCGGAACTGGCGCCGATCCAGATCCGGCGCTTCCTGATATTGCACAAGGAACTGGACCCGGATGACGGCGAGATCACCCGCACCCGCAAGGTGCGCCGCCGCGTGATCGCGGAGCGCTACGGGCCGCAGATCGAGGCGCTCTACGACGGTAGTGCCGACCAGGTCGACATCGAGGTGCAGGTGACCTACGAGGACGGCGGCACCGGCATGCTCCGGGCGAAGCTGCAGCTTCGTGAAACCGAAATCTACCAGCCCCTCAGCAAGGCAGGGTGACGAACATGGCAGCACAGGCAGCAGAAGTGTCATCCCGCGCCCGCTCGTCGGAAGTGATTCTGAAAGTGGAGGACGTGGAACTCGCCTTCGGCGGCGTTCGCGCGCTCCGTGGCGTGGGCTTCGAGATTCGGCGCGGAGAGATATTTTCCATCATCGGCCCGAACGGGGCGGGCAAGTCGTCGATGCTGAATTGCATCAACGGCTTCTACCACCCGACCTCGGGCACCATTACCTACAAGGGGCAGCCGCGCAAGCGCATGCGGCCCTACGCGACGGCCAGCCAGGGCGTCGCCCGCACGTTCCAGAACATCGCCCTGTTCAAGGGCATGTCCACGCTGGACAACATCATGACCGGCCGCCACCTGAAGACGAAGGCCACCCTGCTGGAAAACGCCTTCTGGTTCGGCCGGGCACGCCGGGAGGAAATGGAGCACCGCCGTTTCTGCGAGGAGATCATCGACTTCCTCAACCTCCAGCACGTGCGCAAGACGCCGGTGGGCACCTTGCCCTACGGTCTGCAGAAGCGCGTGGAACTGGGCCGGGCACTGGCCGCGGAACCCGAGCTGTTGCTGCTGGATGAGCCGATGGCCGGCATGAACCTGGAGGAAAAGCAGGACATGGCGCGGTTCATTCTCGACGTGAACGACGAATTCGGCATGACCATCTGCCTGATCGAGCATGACATGGGTGTGGTGATGGACCTGTCGGACCGCATCGTGGTGCTGGATCACGGCGAGAAAATTGGTGAAGGCACCCCGGACGAGGTGAGCAGGGATCCGAAAGTGATCGAGGCCTACCTGGGCGTGCAGGAAGAGGGGGACGCCTGACCATGGCATTTTTCATTGAAGTACTGGTGGGCGGCCTGCTGGCCGGGATCATGTATTCCCTGGTGGCCCTCGGTTTCGTGCTGATCTTCAAGGCCTCCGGCGTGTTCAACTTCGCCCAGGCGGCTATGGTGCTGTTCGCCGCCATGTTCATCGCCGGCATGTCCGGCGACTGGGGTGTGCCCCTGTGGCTGGCGATACCGATAACCATCGTGCTGATGATCGGGGTGGCCTGGGTGATCGAACGGGTGGTCTTGCGGCAACTGGTCAACCAGGAGCCGATCATCATGTTCATGTCCACGATCGGCATCTTCTTCGCGCTGATCGGCATCGCGGAAATCTTCTGGGGCAGCCGCTCGCGCACGCTGGACGTGGGCATCCCCATGGACCCTATCTTCGTCGGCGACATGCTGTTCCAGAAGTACGATCTGATCACCGCCGGCATCGTCGCGGTGCTGGTCGTGCTGCTGGTGCTCTTCTCGCAGAAGACGCGTATGGGCCGCGTGCTGCGGGCGGTGGCCGACGACCACCAGGCGGCGCAGTCGGTGGGCATCAAGCTCAACACCGTCTGGGTCGTGGTCTGGGCGGTGGCGGGTGTCGTCGCCGTGGTGGCCGGCATCGTCTGGGGTGGCGCGCTGGGCGTGCAGCCGGTGATGGTGGATGTGGCATTCAAGGCGCTGCCGGTGCTGCTGCTGGGCGGGCTCACCTCCATACCCGGGGCGATCATCGCCGGGCTGATCATCGGCGCCGGCGAATCGCTGGCCGAGGTGTACCTGGGGCCGGTCATCGGCGGCGGCATCGACAACTGGTTCGCCTACATCATCGCCATGGCGTTCATGGTCTGGCGGCCGGAAGGCCTGTTTGGCGAAAAAATCATCGAAAGGATCTGACGGCATGATCTACAGAGAATCCGGACAGTTCAAGAAGACCTATCAAGCCGATCAGGCCATCCTGCCGCTGCGCCAGGACCAGATCTTCGTGTACGGGGCGATCCTGTTCGCCTTCCTGGTGGTGCCGCTCGTGGCGTCCAACTACGCCATGAACTCGCTGCTGCTGCCGTTCCTGATCTACTCGCTGGCGGCCATCGGCCTGAATCTCCTGGTCGGATACTGCGGCCAGATTTCGCTGGGGACGGGCGGTTTCATGGCGGTGGGCGCCTTTGCCGCCTGGAACCTGGCAACGCGCACCGAGCTGCCGATGCCGGTGATCTTCATCCTGGCGGGGCTGATCACGGCTGGCACCGGCGTGCTGTTCGGACTGCCGGCGCTGCGCATCAAGGGCTTCTACCTGGCGGTGACCACGCTGGCCGCCCAGTTTTTCCTGATCTGGCTGCTGCAGCGGCCCTGGTTCAACGACTACAGCCCCACCGGCGTGATCTCGGCCCCCACGATCAACATGTTCGGCTGGACAGTGGAATCGGTCACCGACCGCTACTACCTGGCCCTGATCATCCTGGTGATCATGGCGCTGCTGGCCAAGAACATCGTCCGAAGCAGTACCGGGCGGAAATGGATGGCCATACGGGACATGGACGTGGCGGCTGAGATCATCGGCATCCGGCCCATGGCCACCAAGCTGAAGGCGTTCGCGGTGAGCTCGTTCTTCATCGGTATCGCCGGCATCCTCTGGGCATTCCTGTACCTGGGGCAGCTTGAAGCCGAGGCGTTCAACATCTACACCTCGTTCGACGTGCTGTTCATGATCATCATCGGCGGGCTGGGCTCCATCCTCGGGTGCTTCCTGGGGGCGGCCTTCGTCGTGCTGGTGCCGATTTTCCTGAACATCGTGCCCAGTGCATTGGGGTTGCCGCTGGGAACCGCGATGATCAGCTACATCGAGATCTTCATCTTCGGCTCGCTGATCATCTTCTTCCTGATCGTCGAACCGCACGGGATGGCCAGGCTGTGGAGCATCATCAAGCAGAAGCTGCGCCTGTGGCCGTTCCCGTACTGATGAGGTAGGGCGGAGGAACACCATTCGGAATGCCGCCGCGGCGGCGGACTGAAACCAGGTTGCTCGGGCTCCCGGGTGAGAGCGACCAACGCAAGAGGTAGGGGAAACCCCCTGGAGGAGAGAAGCATGAAAACACCCATACTGAAAAAAGCGGCTTTCATCGGCCTTGGTGCCGCGATCGGCCTGGGGAGCATCTTCGCGGCTCAGGCGCAGGCCAATGAGCAGTACCTGCCCAGCCTGGTGTACCGCACCGGCCCATTTGCCCCCAGTGGTATCGGTTTCGCCGACGGGTTCGCCGACTACGTCACCCTGATCAACGAACGGGACGGCGGCATCAACGGCGTGCGGATTCGTCTGGAAGAGTGCGAAACGGGCTATTCCAACGACCGTGGTGTGGAATGCTACGAGCGCCTGAAGGATCGTGGCAACGGCGCCACCGTGGTGGCGCCGCTGTCCACCGGTATCACCTACGCGCTGATTCCCCGCTCCCGCCGTGACGGCATCGTCATCCACACCATGGGCTACGGCCGTGCCGACGCTGCCTACGGTCCGGTGCTGGACAACGTGTTCATGGTGCCCACCACCTACTGGTCCAGCACCACGGTGGTGATGGACTACATCGCCGAACAGGAAGGCGGCTGGGACAACCTGCGGGGCAAGGATATTGTCCATGCCTATCACGATTCCGCCTACGGCCGTGAGCCGCTCGGTGTGCTGCGTCACTATGCCGAGGAATACGGCTTCACGCTGCACGAGATGGCCATCTCGCCCCCCGGCGTGGAACAGCGTTCGGTCTGGACCCAGATCCGCCGTATCCAGCCGGACTGGATCTCGCTGTTCGGCTGGGGCGTGATGAACCCCACCGCCATCCGTACCGCGTCATCCATGGGCATTGACGTGAGCCGCATGATCGGTGGCATCTACGCCGCGCAGGATGACGCCGTGGGTCCGGCCGGCCGGGCAGCCGTCGGCTACAAGGCGGTGACCTTCCACGGTCCCGGTGCCGACTACCCGATCTACGATGAGCTCAAGCGGCACGTCTATGATCGCGGCCTGGCGGCCGGTGGCGGCGACCTGACCGGTACCATTGCCTATAACCGCGGTCTGATCAACGCCGGCTATATCGTCGAGGCGTGGCGGCAGGCGCAGGCCGAGTTCGGCGAAGGCCGTCCGGTGACCCGCGAGGAAACCCTTTGGGCCTGGCAGCAGCTCAGCATTCCGGAGTCCCGCACCGAGGAACTGGGCATGGGCGGCCTGATGCCGCCGGTTAACATCACCTGCGAGGACCACGAAGGACCGGGGCTGGCGCTGATCCAGCAGTGGAACGGCGAGGCCTGGGAGCAGGTCACCGAGTTCCGCGAGCCGAACAAGGAACTGGTGTTCCCGATGTACCAGGCGTCCGCCGAGCGGTACGCCCAGGAAGAGGGCATCACGCCGCATTCCTGCGACTGATGACGGTTCCGCCGCGGGATGCCTGTCGTCCCGCGGCGGCCGATGACCGAACCCAACCCCCGGTAAGCGGAGGAACCGTTTCATGACGGATCAGGCAAGCGCGCAGCAGGCGGAAAAGTCACTGTTGTCGCTGAACAACGTCGAGGTGGTGTACAACCACGTCGTCCTGGTGCTCAAGGGTGTGTCGCTGGACGTGGCGCCGGGCAGCATCGTGGCCCTGCTGGGTGGCAACGGCGCCGGCAAGAGCACCACGCTGAAAGCCGTCTCCGGGCTGCTCGCCGGCGAGCGTGGCGACATCACGCGCGGGAGTATCCACTACAACGGCGAGCGCGTGGACGGCATGTCAGCGGCGGAGCGTGTCAAGCGCGGTGTGCTGCACGTGATGGAAGGCCGGCGCGTGTTCGAGCACCTCACGGTGGAGGAGAACCTGCTGGTCGGTTCGTACGGTCGCAAGGACGGCTACGCGGCCATCCAGAAAGACATCGACATGGTCTACAACTACTTCCCGCGGCTGAAGGAGCGCCGGAAGTCGGTGGCCGGCTACACCTCCGGCGGGGAGCAGCAGATGCTGGCCATGGGCCGGGCGCTGATGGCGCGGCCGCGAATGATCCTGCTCGACGAACCCTCCATGGGGCTGGCGCCGCAGCTGGTGGAGGAGATCTTCCACATTGTGACCACACTGCGGAAGGAAGAGGGCGTGACTTTCCTGGTGGCCGAGCAGAACACCAACGTGGCGCTGCGCAACGCCGACTACGGCTACATTCTCGAGAACGGCCGTATCGTGATGTACGGCGATGCCGATCATCTGCGCGAGAACCCGGACGTGAAGGAGTTCTACCTGGGCGTGAGTTCCGGCGAGGGCCGCAAGAGCTTCCGGAACGTCAAGCACTACCGGCGCCGCAAGCGCTGGCTCTCCTGAACGATTCGGAACCATCGAACACGATGCTGCGGCAACCGGGGTCGCCGGTGCCGCGTGGAGGACACCCATGGCGACGCACAGTCCCTACATGGACGATCGCGAGACCCGTTCCCCGGAACAGCGGGCCGAGCAGCAGTGGAACACGTTACGAGCGGCGCTGGCCCACGCCAAGGCGAATTCCGTCTACTGGGGCAGAATCCTGCAGGATACCGATCCGGCCGCGGTGAGAACGGCGGCTGATCTTGCCCGGATACCGCTGACGCGCAAGTCGGAGATTCCCGGCATGCAGGCGGACAACGGGCCGTTCGGCGGCCTGGAAGCCGCGCCCATCGGCGCCCTGGCACGGGTCTTTCAGTCCCCCGGCCCGATCTACGAGGGCGGCGAGGACAAGCCCGACTACTGGCGCTTCGGCCGTGCGCTCTGGGCGGCCGGCGTGCGCCCGGGTTTGCTGGTGCACAACACGTTCTCCTACCATCTCACGCCGGCGGGCATGATGGTGGACAGCGGCGCCCGCGCCATCGGCTGCGCCGTGTTTCCGGGCGGTGTCGGCAACACCGAGGTGCAGTTGGACGCCATCGCCCAGCTCCAGCCGCAGGCCTACGGCGGTACGCCGTCGTTCCTCAAGATCCTGATCGACAAGGGGCGGGAACTGGGCAAGGACACCAGCTCCATTCGCCACGCGCTGGTCGGCGGCGAACCGCTCAGCGGCTCGCTGCGCAAGGAACTTGGCGAACAGGGCATCCAGGTGCTGCAATGCTTCGGCACCGCCGAACTGGGCCTGGTGGCCTATGAATCGGAAGCCATGGAAGGGTTGATCTGCGACGAGGACGTACTGGTGGAAGTGGTGCGCCCCGGCAGCGGCGAACCGGTGCCCGAGGGCGAGGTCGGCGAGATGGTCGTCACCGTGCTGCGGGAAGGCGCCTTCCCGGTGATCCGCTTCGCCACCGGCGATCTCACCGCGATCATGCCCGGTGCCAGCCCCTGCGGCCGTACCGCGCCCCGCATCAAGGGCTGGATGGGACGTGCCAACCAGAGCACCAAGGTCAAGGGCATGTTCGTTACGCCGGAGCAGATAAACCAGATCATGGCCCGGCACGCGCAGATCCTGCGCGCCCGGCTGGAAGTGACGCGCGAGAACGAGCAGGATCGCATGACCCTGGCCGTGGAGTGCGAGAACACCGATCAGGCGTTCGCCGAACAACTGACCGAAACCCTGCAGTCGGTGACCAAGCTGCGCGGGCAGGTGCGCCTGGCGTCGCCGGGGGAACTCCCCAACGACGGCAAGGTGATTGCCGACGAGCGTCAGTACGACTAAACATCTAGGCTTCAAAAGAGCCTCGTTCATCATGGCCGCCGTGAACACACGGCTTGAGGTGATGTTATGACCCAGCAACAGAAAGCAAGCGTGCAGCAGCCGGAACATGTACCGCTGCTGATCAACGGCGAATTCGTCCAGAGCAAGACCAGCGAATGGATCGACGTCACCGACCCCGCCACCCAGGAAGTCCTGGCGCGGGCGCCGGTCACCACCGACGAGGAGATGGCCCGCGCCATCGCCTCGGCCGAGAAAACCTTCAAGACCTGGAAGGAGGTGCCGCTGCCCGAGCGCATGCGCTGCCTGTTGCGCTACCAGGCCTTGCTGAAGGAACACCAGAAGGACATCGCCGAGCTGCTGTCGAAGGAAACCGGCAAGACCCTGCCCGACGCCATGGGTGACGTCTGGCGCGGTATCGAGGTCGTCGAGCACGCCTGCAGCCTGCCGACGCTGATGATGGGTGAAACGGTCGAGCAGGTGGCCAACGGCGTTGATACCAACAGCCTGGTACACCCACTGGGTGTGTGCGCAGGCATCACGCCGTTCAACTTCCCGGCCATGATCCCGCTGTGGATGTTCCCGCTCGCCGTGGGCTGCGGCAACACCTTCGTGCTCAAGCCCTCGGAGCAGGATCCGCTCACCCCCATGCGCCTGGCCGAACTGTTCCACGAAGCCGGTTTCCCCAAGGGCACGCTGCAGATCGTCCACGGCCGCAAGCCGCAGGTGGACGCCCTGCTGGACCACCCGGCCATCAAGGCTGTGTCCTTCGTCGGCTCCGTGCCGGTGGCCCAGCACGTCTACCGCACCGGCACCTACAACCTGAAGCGCGTACAGGCCATGGGCGGTGCCAAGAACCATATGGTGGTCATGCCCGACGCCAACAAGGAGCAGGTTGTCAGCCAGCTCGTCGGTGCCTCCTGCGGCGCCGCCGGCCAACGCTGCATGGCCATCTCCGTGGCTGTGTTCGTCGGCGAGGAGACCCGCGACTGGGTCAACGACATCGCCGAAGGCATGAAACAGATCCGCCCCGGCCGCTACGACGACGACCAGGCGGCCTACGGCCCCATGATCAGCCCCGCCGCCAAACAGCGTGCGGAAAAGCTGCTGGGATCCGCCGAAGAACAGGGCGCACGGCTGGTGCTGGACGGCCGCGGCCACACCGTGGACGGCTACCCGGACGGCAACTGGCTCGGCCCGACCCTGATCGACAACGTCAGCACCGAGATGGATTGCTACAAGGAAGAGATCTTCGGCCCGGCGCTGTGCTGCATGCACGTGGACACGCTGGAAGAGGCCATTGCCCTGGTCAACTCCAACCCCTACGGCAACGGCACCTCCATCTTCACCCGCTCCGGCGCCGCGGCACGCAAGTACCAGCACGAGACCGAAGTGGGCCAGGTGGGCATCAACCTGCCCATCCCGGTACCGGTGCCGTTCTTCTCCTTCACCGGCGGCAAGGGCTCGTTCTACGGCGACCTGCACGCCTACGGCAAGCAGGCGGTGCGCTTCTATACCGAAACCCGCACCATCATCAGCCGCTGGCCCGAAGAGGACCTGCCCGGCGGGCCCAACATGACGATCCAGCTGCGGTAAGCACAAGGGATCGTCCGGGCTTGGGAGTGTCGCGAGGGCATGGGTCCGGAACGCTCCCGCATATCCGAGGCCTGGGGCGGGGAACCGGTTCAGGACTGTCGGCGAGAGGGACCTCGCCGACAAGCCCCCATGGATGGGTTCACGGCGTGTCCTGAACCGGTTCCCCGTCCCAGGCCGGACCGAAGCCCCCGGGTGAACGCGTCTCCGGCGCCAAGGCAGGAGTCTCGGCCCAAGCGCGCCCGGCGGCATGTCTAAAGCCATTGTGGAGCACACGATGGATTTCGAACTCAATGAAGACCAGGTCGCCTTCCAGGATCTGGCCCGCGACTTCGCCGCCCGGGAACTGGCCCCCAATGCCGCCCGCTGGGATGCCGAATGCATCTTCCCGGTGGACACTCTGCGCATGGCCGGCGAACTGGGCTTCTGCGGCGTCTACAGCCCGGAAGACGTCGGCGGCCTCGGCCTCAGCCGGCTCGATGCCACCATCATCTTCGAAGCGCTGGCCGGCGGCTGCACCTCCACCACCGCCTACATCACCATCCACAACATGGCCACGTGGATGGTCACCGCCTTCGGCCAGCAGCCGCTGCGCGAGGACTGGGGCCCGCAGCTCACCAGCGGGCAGAAACTGGCCTCGTATTGCCTCACCGAACCCGGTGCCGGCTCCGACGCCGGCGCACTGAAGACCCGGGCGGAAAAGGACGGCGACGGCTACCGCCTCACCGGCAGCAAGGCCTTCATCTCCGGCGCCGGCGACACCGACCTGCTCGTGGTCATGGCCCGCACCGGCGACGCCGGCCCTGGCGGCGTCACCGCCTTCGCCGTGCCCGGCGACACCGACGGCATCAGCTATGGCCGCAAGGAAGAAAAAATGGGCTGGAACAGCCAGCCCACCCGGGCCATCACCTTCGACGGCGCCTACGTGCCGGCGGCCAACCGGCTGGGCGAGGAAGGCGAGGGCTTCAAGATTGCCATGAAGGGCCTGGACGGCGGCCGCCTCAACGTTGCCACCTGTTCGGTGGGCACGGCCCAGGCGGCGCTGGAAACCGCCCGCAGCTACGCCATGGAACGCAAACAGTTCGGTAAGCACCTGATCGAATTCCAGGCCATCCAGTTCAAGCTGGCCGACATGGCCACCGAACTGATTGCCGCCCGCCAGATGGTGCGCCTCGGCGCGGCCCGGCTGGATGCCGGCCACCCGGAGGCTACCACCTTCTGCGCCATGGCCAAGCGCCTGGCCACCGATCTCGGCTTCCGCATCTGCAACGAAGCGCTGCAGATCCACGGCGGCTACGGTTACATTCGGGAGTATCCGCTGGAGCGCCACGTGCGGGATACCCGGGTGCACCAGATCCTGGAAGGCACCAACGAAATCATGCGGCTCATCATCGCCCGGCGCCTGCTGGCCGATGGCGCCGAACAGCAGATTCGCTAGACAAAGGGGGAATGGTCTACATGGCCTACGAAAACATACTCACCGAAAAACGCGGCGCCGTCGCGCTGATCACACTGAACCGGCCCAAGGTGTTGAACGCGCTGAACAGCCACCTGACCGCGGAAATGGGCGACGCCCTGCGCGGCTTCGAGGCCGACGACGACGTGGCCGTGATCGTCATCACCGGCAACGAAAAGGCCTTCGCCGCCGGTGCCGACATCAGCGAAATGCAGAGCAAGACCTTCGCCGACGTCTACAAGGAGGACTTCATCACCGCCTCCTGGGAAGAAGTCACCCGCTGCCGCAAACCGGTGATCGCCGCGGTGGCCGGCTACGCGCTGGGCGGCGGCTGCGAACTGGCCATGATGTGCGACTTCATCATCGCTGCCGACACGGCCAAGTTCGGCCAGCCCGAGATCAAGATCGGCGCCATCCCCGGTGCCGGCGGCACCCAGCGCCTGACCCGTTTCGTCGGCAAGTCCAAAGCCATGGAAATGTGCCTGACCGGCCGCATGATGGACGCCGCCGAGGCCGAGCGCGCCGGGCTGGTGAGCCGGGTCGTTCCCGCCGACCAGCTCATGGACGACGTCATGAAGACCGCCGAGCAGATCGCCGGGTTGTCGCGGCCCTCGGTGATGATGGCCAAGGAGTCCGTCAACCGCTCCTACGAGACCACGCTGTCCGAAGGCGTGCTGTTCGAGCGCCGGGTATTCCACTCCGTGTTTGCGACCGAAGACCAGAAGGAAGGCATGAAGGCCTTCGTGGAAAAACGCCAGCCGAAGTGGAGCCACCGTTGATGTCCGGGAACGTACTGTTGATCCAGGAACTGCCCACCGCCGACGGCCAGCGGCTGATGCGTGTGCGCATGAACCTGGAGAAATCCCTGAACGCCCTCAACCAGGCCATGATCGACGACTTCCAGGCGGCGCTGGACCGCTGGGCCGGCGAGGACGACATTGCCGGCATTTTCCTGGAAGGTGCCGGCGAGAAAGCGTTCTGCGCCGGCGGCGATGTGGTTACGCTGTACCGGGCGATGATCGAGGAAAAACTGGGCGACCCGGTGCCGGTGGCCGAGCGTTTCTTCAACACCGAATACCGGCTGGACCACGACCTGACCGTGTTTCCCAAGCCGGTGATCGGCTGGGGCACCGGCTACGTCATGGGCGGCGGCGTGGGCCTGATGGCCGCCTGCAGCCACAAGGTGGTCACCGAGACCTCCCGCGTCGCCATGCCCGAGATGCCGCTGGGGCTGTTCCCGGACGTGGGTGGCACCTGGTTCCTGAACCGCATGCCGGGCCGCGTGGGCTATTTTCTGGGCATTACCGGCATCCAGGCCAACGGCCTGGACATGATGCCGCTGGGGCTGGCCGACTATCCCATCCAGTCCGACCAGCGCGAGGCGGTGGTGCAGGCGCTGGCCGACGCCCGCTGGGGCGGCAGCGATGCCGAGCGCCACGAGACCGCCAGCCGCGTGCTGGCAAGGGCGCGGGATGCACATGGCATCCAGGGCGAGGCCCATCTGCTGGATCACTTCGACACCATCCACGCGGTCACCGACCATGCCACGCCGTCGGCCGTGGCCGAGGCCATCCACCGCGCGGCGGAAAAGGACGAATGGCTGCAGCCGGCGGCGAAGGCGCTGACCCGTGCCTGTCCTGTATCCATGGCCATTTTCGACCGCCAGTACCGCGAAGGCGCTTTCATGGGCCTGGGCGACGTGTTCCGCATGGAACTGGCCATGGCCATCGGCTGCTCGCGGCACGCGGATTTCCGCGAGGGCGTGCGTGCGCTGCTGGTGGACAAGGACCGCAAACCGCAGTGGAGTTACCAGCGCATCGAGGATGTGCCGGCGTCGGTGATCGACGCCCATTTCACCATGCCGTCGGACTACCCGGAGCACCCGCTGGCTGACCTGTAAGGGAAATCGGTGGATATCGCCTTTGGCTCCATCCACCCTACGCGGGCTCCGATCGGACGTAGGGTGGATGGAGGCGCAGCCGATATCCACCACCGCGAACTGACCTGTAGATTGCAGGCACGTAGGGGAGTAACCGCGTCAGCGGTTGCTACCATCGGGCGAAAGCCCGAACCGGGGCGTTTTTCCGGCCTCGCGGCCGGATCGGTGGCAATCGCCTGCGGCGATTACCCCCCTACGCCTGAAGGATCGGTAATTGGGTGCGCCCCGCGCTGCGGTGCGCATCGCCCCGAATAAGGGAACATAAAGGAGGAGCACCATGGCGACCATCGGTTTCATCGGTCTGGGCAATATGGGCGGCCCCATGGCCGTCAATCTGGTGAAGGCCGGGCATACCGTGCAGGCCTTCGATCTCAGCGAAGCCGCGGTGAAGCGGATTGCCGAGGCGGGCGCCAAGGCCGCGGGCAGCGCCGCGGACGCGGTCAAGGGCGCGGAGATCGTGGTCTCCATGCTGCCGGCGGGCAAGCACGTGCGCGGACTTTACCTGGGCGAGCAGGGGCTGCTGGCGTCCACGGCCAGGGGCACGCTGATCATCGATTCCAGCACCATCGACGCGGATTCCGCCCGCGCGGTCTCGGAAGCCGCGAGACAGGCTGGCTGCAGCATGCTGGATGCCCCTGTGTCCGGCGGCACGGCCGGCGCCGAGGCCGGCACGCTGACCTTCATGGTGGGCGGCGACGCCGCGGACGTGGACCGTGCGCGGCCGCTGCTGGAGGTGATGGGGGCGAAGATCTTCCACGCCGGCGACGCCGGTGCCGGCCAGGTGGCGAAAATGTGCAACAACATGCTGCTGGCGATCAGCATGATCGGCACGTCGGAGGCCCTGAACCTGGGCGTTTCGGAGGGTCTGGATCCGGCGGTACTGTCGGACATCATGCAGGCGGCCTCGGGCGGCAACTGGGTGCTGAACGTGTACAACCCGTATCCGGGCGTGATGGAGAAGGCGCCGGCCTCGCGCGGCTACACCGGCGGCTTCGGCACGGCGCTGATGCTGAAGGATCTGGGCCTGGCGGCGGACGCGGCGGTCAAGACCGGCGCAGCAACCCCGCTGGGCGGCCTGGCCCGCCAGCTCTACGCCATCCACGCCGGCAGCGCCGCGGACAAGGACTTCTCCAGCATCCTGCAGATGCTGCAGGCGAAGTCTTGAGGATGTTGGGGAAAGGGGCTTCGTTCCGGCCGGGGCTGGGGACATGTCTGCGGACACGCCGTGAACCCCTGCAGCGCTATGCATTCCATGCAACGCTTGCAGGACCGGGGCTTGCCGTCCATGGCCAGCCCGTTCGGCCGGGGAAAGCGATGCTTTCCCTGATCGGCCTCACCCCTGGGGGCTTGTCGACGAGGTCCCTCTCGTCGACAGTCCGCAGACATGTCCCCAGCCCCGGCCTCGCTCTGGAGCAGCTTCAAGGGAGCGTAGGGTGTGCACCACATCGTGGTGCGCACCAGCCGAGCCCCCAATCGCATACCGGCATCGCGTAGGGTGCTCAGAGCCGTAGGCGATGCGCACCATTGCGCTCGGGTTCCGGTGCGCATCGCTACGCTCTGAGCACCCTACATTCGACAATAATCATCTCGGAGGCCACCAATGCCCGCCGTCCGCACCGAAAAAAACGGCCCCGTCACCACCGTGATCCTGGACCGCAAGCACGCCCGCAACGCCGTGGATCCGGACACCGCGGGCGCGCTCTACCGTGCCTTTCTGGAATTCGAGGCCGACGACGAGGCGCGGGTCGGTGTGTTCTGGGGCGAGAACGGCACCTTCTGCGCCGGTGCCGACCTGAAGGCGGCGTCGACGCTGGACATGGAAACCTATCTGGACGAGTTGCGTGTCATCGAGGAAGCCATGCTGCGCTCCCAGGGGCCGATGGGGCCGTCCCGGCTGCTGTTGAAAAAACCGGTCATCGCCGCAGTCTCCGGTTATGCGGTGGCGGGCGGCATGGAGCTGGCGCTGTGGTGCGATATGCGGGTGGTGGAGCAAAGCGCGCGGTTCGGCGTCTACTGCCGGCGCTGGGGCGTGCCGCTGATCGATGGCGGCACGGTGCGGTTGCCGCGCATTATCGGGCTTGGGCGGGCGCTGGACCTGATCCTGACCGGACGCACCGTGGAGGCCGAGGAGGCTTTTGCCATGGGGCTGGCGAACCGGGTGGTTTCCGACGGGCAGGCCCGGGCCGCGGCGGAGGAACTGGCCGCGGAGCTGGCGCGCTTCCCGCAGCTCTGCATGCGTGCCGACCGTGCCAGCGCCTACGCCCAGGGCGGGCTGCCGCTGGCGGCGGCGTTGAAGCAGGAGTACAGCCGAAGCGTGGACGCGTTCCGCCAGGAGGGCCGTGAGGGCGCCGGCCGCTTCGCCGCCGGCCACGGTCGGCATGGCAAGTTCGATGATATCTGAATAGAGAGGCTGGTCGTGATGACGCCGTAGGGCGTCCGGAGCTTCGTTCCGGCCGGGGGCGGTGACATGCCGGCGGACACGCCGTAAACCCGTCCATGGGGGCTTGACGATCGCATCCCTGCGATCGACAGTCCGCAGACATGTCCCCACCCCCGGCCTTGCTTTGGCGGCGGCTTCAAGAGGTGGTCCCGGCGTAGGGTGGATAGAGGCGAAGCCGATATCCACCAATCCGGCCAAAGGCCGGATACCCGAGTGTCACAAACCCAGGCCACCGGTGCCCCGACCGGAGCCCGTAAACCAAAACCGGTGCGCATCGCTGTGCTCTGGGCACGCTACAGGCGAGGGGCTAGTCCAGCACCTCCACCGCCATGGCCGTCGCTTCGCCGCCGCCGATGCACAGCGACGCCACGCCGCGCTTCAGGTTGTGGGTCTTCAGGGCATTGATCAGCGTGACCAGGAGCCGTGCGCCGGAGGCGCCGATGGGGTGGCCCAGGGCGCAGGCGCCGCCGTGGATGTTGACCCGGTCGTGGGCGATGTCCAGTTCCCGCATCGCGGCCATGACGACCACAGCGAAGGCCTCGTTGATCTCGTAGAGGTCGACGTCGGCGTTGCTCCAGCCGGTGCGCTCGAACAGGTTCTGGATGGCGCCCACCGGCGCAGTGGTGAACCAGGCCGGTTCACGGGCATGGCCCGCGTGCCCGCGGATCACGGCCAGCGGCTGCAAGCCGCGGCGGTCGGCCTCGCTCATGGGCATCATCACCAGCGCCGCCGCGCCGTCCGAGATGGAGCTGGCGTTGGCGGCGGTAACGGTGCCGTCGGCGGCAAAGGCGGGTTTCAGCGTGCGGATCTTCTCCAGCGATGCGGTCCATGGCTGCTCGTCACGGGCCACTGTGCGCTCGCCCTTGCGTTCCTTGACGCTCACCGGGGCGATCTCGCGGTCGAACACGCCGTTCTCGCCGGCCTCCCGCGCCCGCTTCAGCGACGTCTCGGCAAAATGGTCCTGGGCGTCGCGGGTGAAGCTGTAATGGTCGGCGCAGCGCTCGGCGAAGCGGCCCATCAGTTCGCCCTTCTCGTAGGCATCCTCCAGGCCGTCATAGAACATGTGGTCGATGACGCGGCCGTGGCCCAGCCGGTAGCCGCCGCGGGCCTTCTCCAGCAGGTAGGGCGCCCGGGACATGTTCTCCATGCCGCCGGCGACGGCAATGCGGCTGTTGCCCAGCAGCAGTCCGTCATGAGCCAGCATGGCCGCCTTCATGCCGGAGCCGCAGACCTTGCTCACCGTGGTGCAGGTGGTGGACAGCGGCAGCTTCGCGCCAAGCGCCGCCTGCCGGGCCGGCGCCTGGCCCAGACCGGCCGGCAGCACGTTGCCCATCAGTACCTCGTTGACATCCTCCGCCGGCACGCCGGCGCGCTCCAGGGCCGCGGCGATGCTCACGCTGCCCAACTCGGTGGCGGGGAGCGTGGATAGTTCGCCCATCAGCCCGCCCATGGGGGTGCGGGCGGCACCGACGATGACTATGGGGTCGTCCTGCATGACGGTGTCTCCTGAAGTGTTACGTGTCAGATGAATATATTCTCCGCTGTCCGGTCGTGGCGATCAACGACCGGCGGCGAAGGCACATCGGCCCTCTCAGATTGCGTCGTGCTCGCTCAGCCGAGACAGCATGTCTTCGGACAAGCCCCAGTCGCGCAGTGCCTGCTGGCTGTGTTCGCCCGGGGAGGGGGTGCCGCCGGACAGCCGGGGGACCGTGCGTGAGAAGCGCGGCGCCGGCGCCGGTTGTACCATGCCGTCATGCCGGACGAAGGTCTGCCTTGCCCGGTTGTGCGGGTGGGTCTCCGCTTCCTGCATGCTGAGTACCGGGGCGACGCAGGCGTCGCTGTCCGCGAAGACCTTGCTCCATTCCTCGCGGCTGCGTCTGCGGAAGGCGTCGGCGAAGGCCTTGCGCATGGCCGGCCAGCGTTCCCGGTTCATCTGTTCGGAACAGTCGGGATGGTCGGTGAGTTCCATCCGTTCCAGCAGTTCACGGTAGAACTGGGGTTCCAGCGCACCGACGGCCACGTGGCCGCCGCCCGCGCAGGCATAGGTGTCGTAGAAGGGGGCGCCTCCGTCCAGCAGATTGCTGCCGCGCTGTTCCTGCCACTGGCCCGCGGCCCGCAGGCCGTGAAACAGGCTCATCAGCAGGGCGGAACCGTCGGTCATGGCGCTGTCCACTACCTGGCCGTGGCCGGACTGACGGGCTTCCAGCAGCGCGCAGACCACGCCGAAGGCCAGCATCATCGCGCCGCCGCCATAGTCCCCCACCAGGTTCAGTGGCGGCACCGGGCTATCGCCGGCACGGCCGATGCCGTGCAGTGTACCGGAGACCGCGATGTAGTTGATGTCATGGCCGGCGGTGGAGGACAGCGGGCCGTCCTGCCCCCAGCCGGTCATGCGGCCGTAGACCAGGCGGGGGTTCTTCTGCATGCACATTTCCGGTCCCAGTCCGAGCCGTTCCATGACGCCGGGTCGGAAACCCTCGATCAGGATGTCGGCCCGTCCGGCCAGTTCCCGGGCTGCAGCCGTTCCCGCGGGCTGCTTCAGGTCCAGCGTGACCGAGCGCTTGCCGCGGGCTGTGACCACGTCCGTGACGGGCAGGGGGGTGCGTGTCTTGCGATCGATCCGCAACACCTCGGCTCCCATGTCCGCCAGCATCATGCCGCAGAACGGGGCCGGACCGATGCCGGCCATCTCCAGTACCCGTACACCGTGCAGCGGTCCCATCAGGTCTCCTCCCCGGCCTCCGGCTGAGGCTCTCCGTCGTGATCGTCCTTTTCGCCGAGGACGTTTCTGGTCTGATGGATTACCATCGAACCTTCGGCGTTACGCGTCAAGTATCCACGGCCATTGTCATGGCCTATAACGACAGCCAGTCATCAAACCCAATGAGGAGGAGCGAATGGATATCAAGGATCGCGTTTTCATCGTCACCGGTGGTGCTTCGGGCCTGGGCGAGGCCACCGTGCGGCGGCTGGTGGGGCAGGGCGCCAGCGTGGTGGTGGCGGACTTGCAGGAGGAACGCGCCGCAGGTCTGGAGAAGGAGTTTCCCGGTCAGGTGAAAGCACAGCGTTGCGACGTGACACGGGCGGAGGATGCGGAGAAAACGGTGGCGCTGGCGAAGCAGTCGTTTGGCGCGATCCACGGCCTGGTGAATTGTGCGGGCGTGGGAACGCCGGAAAAGGTGGTGGGCCGCGAGGGCCCGCACGACCTCGACCGTTTCAACAAGGTGGTGCAGATCAACCTGGTGGGCACCTTCAACATGATCCGGCTGGCCGCGGCCGCCATGGCGGAGAATGAGCCGGATTCCCAGGGGGAGCGTGGTGTGATCGTGAACACGGCATCGGTGGCGGCCTTCGATGGCCAGATCGGCCAGGCGGCCTATTCCGCGTCCAAGGCGGGCGTGGTCGGCATGACCCTGCCCATTGCACGCGAACTGGCGCGCAGCGGCGTCCGCGTGGTGACCATCGCGCCGGGCCTGTTCGAGACGCCGATGATGCTGGGCTTGCCGCAGGAAGTGCAGGAGTCGCTGGGCCGCAGCGTCCCGTTCCCGCCGCGCCTGGGCCGCCCTGTCGAATTCGCGCAGACGGTGCAGTTCATTGTCGAGAACACGATGATGAACGGCGAAACCATCCGCCTGGACGGTGCGATCCGGATGCAGCCGAAGTAGACCGTGGTCGTTGGGTGCACTCCGCGTTCGACAACGCGGACCGGTTAACCGGTTTCGTGGCGGAGGCTTCGATCGGGCCGGGTGTGGGGACATGCCTGCGGACACGCCGTGAATACGTCCGTGTAGGCTTGTCGATGAGGTCCCTCTCATCGACAGTCCGCAGGCATGCCCCCACACCCGGCCTTGCTTCGTTGGCATCGTCAAGAGGAGGTCTCGGCGTAGGGTGTGCACCATCCCCCTGATATCCACCAATCCGGCCGGAGGCCGAATGCTGCGGTGCCCCCGAACCCAGGCCGCCGCCGGGAGGGTTGCTTCCGGACTGTCGGCCGGATGGACCCGGCCGACAAGCCTACAGGGATGTATTCACGGCGTGTCCGGAAGCAACCCTCCCGGCGGCGGCCAGAACGAAGCCACCGTGCACGCCGGCTTCCCCGGTTCACCGCCCCAGCAGCGACCGGGCGATGATTTCCTTCATGATCTCGTTGGTGCCGCCGTAGATGCGTTGCACGCGGGCGTCCAGGAAGTCCCGGGAGACCGCGTACTCGCGCATGTAGCCGTAGCCGCCGTGTAGCTGCAGGCAGGTGTCCGCCACCTTGCATTGCAGGTCGGTGGTGGTGAGCTTGGCGATGGACGCGTTGGTGGTGTCCAGTTCGCCGGCCTCGTACTGCGTCTGGCACTGCCGCACGAAGGCCTTGTGGACCTCGATCTGTGCCTTCAGGTCCGCCAGCGTGAAGCGCGTGTTCTGGAACTGGCCGATTGACTGGCCGAAGGCCTTGCGTTCCTGGACGTATTCCAGCGTCCGCGCCAGCGTGCCCTCGCAGGCGCCGATGGCCCCCACGGCCAGGATCACCCGCTCCCGGGGCAGTTCGTTCATCAGATTGGCGAAGCCGCGGCCCTCGCCGCCCAGGATCTGGTCGGCGCCCACGCGCAGATCCTGGAAGAACAGCTCCGCGGTGTCGGAGGTGGTCTGGCCGATCTTCTCCAGCTTACGGCCCTTGTCGAAGCCCGGAAGGGTGGTGTCCACCGTGAACAGCGTGACGCCCTTGGCACCGGCGGCGGGGTCGGTCTTTGCCGCCAGTATCAGCACGTCCGCATGCCAGCCGTTGGTGATGAACGTCTTCTGGCCGTTGATCATGTAGCCGTTGCCGTCTCGGTTCGCCCGCGTTTTCATGCCCTGCAGGTCGGAGCCGGCACCGGGTTCGCTCATGCCGATGGCGCCGACAGCCTCGCCGCTGACCATCTTCGGCAGCCAGGTGCGCTTCTGCTCCTCGGTGCCCAGGTGCAGAATGTAGGGGGCGACGATATCGGAATGCACCGACAGGTTGGTGCTCAGGCCGCCGAAGCCGCGCCGCGAGATCTCCTCGATGATCACCGCGGACAGGCTGAAGGAGCCGCCGAAGCCGCCGTATTGCTCGGGCACGTCGACGCACAGGAAGCCGTTTTCGCCCAGCGTGTTCCAGAGTTCGCGCGGGAGCATGCCCTCGCGCTCCCACTGCGCGTAGTGGGGTGCCACCTCCTTCTCCAGGAAGCGGCGCAGTGTCTCCCGGAACAGTTCAAGCTCTCCCTGGTCCAGCATCTGTCTCCTCCTCGTGTTATAAAACCGTGATATTGCGAGCTTACCACCGGCCGCGGGGCAAGTCCGTAACGTGTAAGGAAGAGGTGCGTGCAGCACTGTCGCTATCTGGCGTCAGCTTGCTGTGGCACACTGCTTGGCTACAATCGGCCGTCTTCTCAAAACCCCATCGGAGGTCGCCTGTGAACCGGGTCCTGTCTGCCGTGATCGCGCTGGCCCTGCTGTTGCCTGCTGCAAGCTGGGCGCAGACGCGCTACATCAGCGATGAGCTGGCGCTGGATATGCGCAGTGGCCCCGGCAACCAGTACCGTATCCAGCAGATGGTGCCCGCAGGCACGCGCGTGGAGGTGCTGGACAACGACAGCGGCTGGAGCCTGGTCCGGCTGGGCGACGGACGCGAAGGCTGGGTACTGACCCGCCTGCTGGCGGACCAGCCCAGCGCGCGCTCCCAGCTCAACAGCGCGCAGCGCAACCTGAGCCAGGTGCGGGAGGAGAACCAGCAGTTGCGTGCCTCCCTGGAGGAAGCGCAACAGCGGGTGCAGTCACTGGAATCCGGGCTGACCGATACCAGTTCGGAGCGTGATCGGCTGGAGCAGCAGTTGGAGCAGGCCTCGCGCGGCCTTCAGCTGCATTCCGAGAACGAGGAACTGAAAAAGGAAGTGATCGACCTGCGCCGGGAGATCCAGGACCTCAGCCACGAGACGGAGCGCCTGCGCGATCGCAACGACCAGCGCTGGTTCATCGTGGGCTCCGGTGTGCTGGCGTTCGGTATTCTGATGGGATTGATCCTGCCCCGCATCCGATGGCGCAAGCGCAATAGCTGGGGCTCGGGAAGCCTGTAGCGCTTCCCGGGAAACCAGGCCTCCCGCACCGCAGTGGTTGCCGCGGGGGGCGCCTTTCCCCAGAATCCCCAGAGCGGCACCTGTTTCCGGGCTGACCGGGAACGGGTGCGTGTCATTCATTGCGTCGTCTTGTTCCAGGGATTGCCATGGTCGCGAAGCCGCCCCCGTTGATGGACATGCTGCAGCAACTGATCGCCATACCGTCGGTCAGCAGCGTCAACCCCGCCATGGACCAGGGCAACCGGGCGGTCGTCGAGCGTCTGGCCGAATGGCTGGAGGGGCTGGGGTTTGCCACCGAACTGCAGCCGATACCAGGCGCCCCGGCCAAGGCCAACCTGATCGCCACGATGGGGCGGGGTGAGGGCGGCCTGGTGCTGGCCGGTCATACCGATACCGTCCCCTACGACGATACCGGCTGGACGTCGGATCCGTTCACGCTCACCGAGCGCGACGGACGGCTGTACGGGCTGGGAACGTCCGACATGAAGTCCTTCCTCGGGCTGGTGGTCGAAGCGGTTCGGGAGATGGACCTGAAGCGGATACGTCAGCCGCTGGTCATACTCGCCACCGCTGACGAGGAAAGCGGCATGACCGGCGCCAAGGCGCTGGTGGACGCCGAGCGGCGGCTGGGTCGCCACGCCGTGATCGGTGAGCCCACCGGGCTCAAGCCCGTGCACGTGCACAAGGGCGTGATGATGGAATCCATCCGCATCCGCGGCCGCTCCGGCCACTCCAGCGATCCGTCGCTGGGCGCCAGCGCGCTGGAGGGCATGGTGCGTGTGTTGAACGACATCGTCGCCTGGCGCCAGCAGCTGCAGTCCAAACACGTGGACCCGCGCTTCGATGTTCCGGTGCCGACCATGAACCTGGGGCATATCCACGGCGGCGACAACCCGAACCGCATCTGCGCCCACTGCGAGTTGCAGATTGACATCCGGCCGATGCCCGGCATGCATCTGGATGAACTGCGCAGCACGCTGCGTCAGCGGCTGGAGCGAAGCCTGGGCGAGACCGCATTGCAACTGGAACTCACCCCGCTGTTTCCCGGCCTTCCGCCGATGGAAACACCGGCCTCGGCGGCCATCGTCAAGGCCGCCGAGGCGCTGACCGGGAGTGAATCCCGCGCGGTGGCCTTCGGGACGGAAGGGCCGTTCCTGCGTGATCTGGGCATGGACGTGGTGATCCTCGGCCCCGGGGATATCGACCAGGCGCACCAGCCGGACGAATTCCTTGCCGTGGACCGCCTGCAGCCCACCGTGGAGCTGGTGCGTTCCCTGGTGCAGCGGTTCTGCCTGGAGCCGTCGGCGGAGGCGACCAGATGACGCGCCACGATAACGATTTCGTCAGTTGGTTCCGCAGCAGCGCCCCCTACATCAATGCGCACCGGAACCGGGTTTTCGTCATCAGCGTCGGCGGCGAGGCGGTGGCTGATGACGGCTTCGCGCATCTGGTGCATGACCTGGCGCTGTTGAACAGCCTGGGCATCCGGGTGGTACTGGTGGCCGGGGCCCGGCCACAGATCGACGCACGTCTGCAGGCACGGGGCATCGAGGCGAAGTACCACGACGGGCTGCGCATCACCGATCTTGCGGCGCTGGACTGCGTGCGTGAAGCGGCGGGTACCGTCCGGGTGGAGATCGAGGCGCTGCTCTCCATGGGGGTGGCCAATTCCCCCATGGCCGGTTTCCGCATACAGGTGGCGTCGGGCAACTTCGTCACCGCACGGCCATTGGGTGTGCGGGACGGCGTGGATTACCTGCACACCGGCGAAGTGCGGCGCATCGACGTGCAGGCGCTGCAGGAGCGGTTGGCAGCCGGCGGCATCTGCCTGCTGGGGCCGCTGGGCTATTCCCCCACCGGCGAGGTGTTCAACCTGGTCGCCGAAGAGGTGGCCCTGGCGGTGGCGAAGGCGCTGCGCGCCGACAAGCTCATCTACATCGGCGAGGGCGCGCTGCCGCAGGATGAAGCAGGGCAGTTGCTGCGGGAGATGGACCTGCACCAGGCCGCGGCGCTGCTGAACGGCTGGCGGGCCCAGGGTGAGGTTCACGGCGAAGCGGTCCGCCTGCTGGAGAGCGCCATTCGCGCGTGCCAGGGCGGCGTGCGTCGCGTCCATCTGCTGAACCGCCAGCTGGAGGGCGCCCTGTTACTGGAGCTGTTCACCCGCGACGGGGTCGGCACGCTGGTGACCGGCGACCCCTTCGAGTCGCTGCGGCGCGCCACGGTGGATGACGTCGGCGGCATACTGGAACTGATCGAGCCGCTGGAACGCGAGGGCATCCTGGTGCGCCGCTCACGAGAGAACCTGGAAACCGCCATCGACGAGTTCGTGGTCATGGAGCGTGACGGCATGGTCATCGCCAGTGCCGCGCTGTCGCTGCATGCTGAGGATGCCATGGCCGAGCTGGCCTGCTTCGCCATTCACGAGGATTACCGCAGCGGCGGGCGCGGCGACCGGCTGCTGCGGCATGTGGAGCGGGAGGCGCGGCGGCAGGGGGCGGAGCGTGTCTTCGTGCTCACCACGCGCACCGCGCACTGGTTCCAGGAACGGGGCTTCCAGCCGGCCGCGCTGGAGGAGCTGCCGATGGAGCGGCGGGCGCTCTACAACCTGAAGCGGAATTCCAGGGTATTCATCAAGGTGCTGGATCGCTGACGGGGTCTCCGGGCCTACTGGCGCGGGGAGGCGTCCGGCGCCCCGGAGTCTTCGTCCACGGTTTCCGGCCGGGGCGTGCGCGGCCCCATGCCGGCCATCTGCCCCAGCGCCTCCACTGCCCGCCGGCTGCCGTTGTTCGCGGCGGTGCGGATCCAGCGCAGGGCGGCGTTCTCGTCCTGCTGGACGCCTTCGCCGTTGTAGTACATGTAGCCGATGGTGTACTGCGCGTCGGGGTTGCCGTCCTCGGCCTCGCGGAGCAGCAGTTCGAAGGCGCGGCTGAAGTCACCGTCCAGGTAGGCCTGCCGCCCTTCCTGGAACCGTTCCGGCGTCCCCGGCTGTGAACCGGTGGATGCGCAGGCCGCCAGCAAGACGCTGATGCAGAGAACCGCCAGCGTTTTGCCCATCCTTTCAAGCATGCGTTGTGTCGCGTGATTCATTATCCATCCTGCAGCATTCTCGGGGTGTGCCGCTTGACCGCCAGCGTCACGCCATCGGCAATCGGTACCAGGCAGTGATCCACCATGGGTTCCAGGCGGACGCGTTGGTTGAATTCCCGGATCGCCCGGGTCTGGTCGTCCTGTATGGACGCATCCGCCACTCTGCCAGACCAGAGCACATTATCGATGACAATCAGTCCGCCAGGGCGTATCAGATCGAGACATTTTCTGAAATAGTGCCAGTAATTGCGTTTGTCTGCATCGATGAACGCCAGGTCGTAGTGATCCGCCCCGCCCTCGGCGAGTAACGTGTCCAGGGTCTCCAGGGCAGGGCCGATGCGCAGGTCGATCTTCTGCTCGACGCCCGCCTCGCGCCAGTATTCGCGCGCGTGCGCCGTGGTTTCGGCGTCCACGTCCATGGCGATGATGCGGCCGTGATCCGGCAGCGCCTTCGCGACGGCCAAGGTACTGTAGCCGGTGAACACGCCGATCTCCAGCGTTCTCTCGGCGCCGATCGCGGTGGCCAGAACGGTCAGGAAACTGGCCTGCTCCGGTGCGATCTGCATGCTGGCGCCGGTCATCCGTCCGGTCTGCTCGCGCAGGCGGCTCTCCACGGCTGTTGGTGCCGGCTGCACCTGTATCAGGTAGTCACCGAGCTGCTCCGTGAGATTCAGCGTTTTCCGGGTCATGGGTATCGGTCCGTGCTGCGGGTTTCGCGGTCAGTGCCCATCCCTGAACGAAGTGTGACGACCCCGACAGAACGGGAGGGCTGGCTGGAGCTATATTGCCGATGATAACAAGGGCGGGCACCGCCATCATCCGGGGAAACCATTGCTGATGACTGACGTCTCGACGCAGGAAACGCCGCTTCGGGTGCTGCATGTCACCGATACCCATCTGTTCGCGGCAGAGTCGGACGACCTGGCCGGCGTCCGGACCGAGCAGACCTGCCTCGAGGTGCTTGGTCACGTCAGGTCCGAGGCCGGCCGCCTGGACCTCGTGCTGCACACCGGGGACCTGGTGCACGACTACAGCGCGGCGGCATACAGTCGCCTGCGCGAACGGCTGCTGGATTTCGGCGTGCCGACGCTGGTCATACCCGGCAACCATGACCACGTGGGCGAGATGCGCCGGCAGTTCGCCATGCCGCCCGTCACCTGGCAGTTCCAGACGGTGGTCGGGAACTGGCTCATCGTCATGCTGGATTCATCCGTCCACGGCGAACCGGGGGGGCGGTTGCAGTCGGCCGAGCTGGAACAGCTGAACGAGGTGCTGGAGGCGCTTCCGCAGTTGCACGCGCTGGTCTGCCTGCATCACCACCCGGTGGCGATGGGGTCGGAATGGATCGATCAGATCGGCGTGGAGAACGGTGAGGCGCTGTTCCAGGTGCTGGATCGGCATACCAATGTCCGGGCGGTGGTCTGGGGGCATGTGCACCAGACCTTCGACGGCGAGCGCCGGGGCGTCAAACTGATGGCCACCCCGTCGACCTGCGTACAGTTCAAGCCCGGTCAGCGGGAATTCGCACTGGATGCGCTGCCGCCCGGGTATCGCGTGCTGGAGCTGCATCCCAATGGTGAGATCAACTCGCGCCTGTTCCGGCTCAAGGATCTCCCACAGGGCCTGAGGCTGGGAACGGAAGGCTACAGCTAGCGCTTTCGTGCGGCTGGTAAATTCCCGGTTTTTCATGATCCTGGGGTATGCTGGTCGCACCGACTGCGCGCACCGGGCGGTGCCGGCGCAGACAAGATGGAGAGAACGGCGATGGAAGCCAAGCGTATGAGCGAGCGCACGAGCGGAAACGGGCAGGAGGTCGACAGGCTCCGGAGGGAGCTTGCCTCGGTACGCAAGCGCCTGGAAGAGGAGGTTGCGTACCATCGCGCCCAGGCGGAGACCGCCCGGCAGCGGGCCGAATCCGAGCATCTGCGCGCCCAGGCCGCCGAGGTGGCCCGGCGCAGGCGCCTGGAAGACAAGGTGGCCACCCTGGAAGCCCAGCGCCAGGAGGCCGCGGAACACGCCGCGCGTTTGCAGCGACGCTACGATGAACTCTCCCAGCAGTTCCTGAAGCAGGAGGAATCCGCCCGCCACACCGTGCAGGAGGAGGTGGAGCGCTATCGCGCCGCCGCCCAGAGCGCGTGGCGCAGCGCGGAGGATGAGCTTTCCGCCATGGAAAGCGAGCTGCAGCGGCAGCGCGAGATGTACGAAAAGGAGCACCAGCGCGCGCGCCAGCTCGAGGACACCTTGCGGGATCTCCAGGGTGTGGACGGCGGTGGTGCGGAAGACCAGGCCGATGCGCTGCTGGAAGAGGTTTCCGCTCTGAAGAAGGCGCTCAACCTCTCGGAGCGCGGCCGGGCCCAGGCGCAGCGCCGGGCGATCCGCCTGGCGGAACAGCTCGTGGAGTTGGAGGCCAGGCTGCACGACACCGACGAGCGGCCTGCGGGGCGTGCGCCGCGCCAGGAAGGGCCGGCCGGCCATATCCAGGAGACCTATCGCGCATTTCAGTTCGGCGCCGGCAACCCGCGGGAAGTCGATCTGAGCGAAGCGAATGCGGTACTGCGCGGCGCGTCGGCCTCACTGCTCGAGGCCAGCGACGAAGCGTTGGCGGACAGCGGCTCGAACGTGTTCGAGGGGGACCTGGCCGACGAGTTCCTGATGGTTTCCTCCGATCAGTCACTGGACCGCGTCAAACTGGCCAAGCTGCAGGAAGACGTGGAGAAGGCCGAGCGGGAGGGCAGGGAGCACGAGGCCGCGCGTGAGAAACGCAGGCGGGCCAATGTGTTCCTGGAGCCGGAAGCTGCGGCGGGTCAGCGCGCCAGGACCGGCGCCGGCGGCACCCGGCAAGGGCCGCCGGCAGCGGCTGCTGGTGCCCCGGCGCCGACGAAACTGGGCAGCAAGCTGTTCGGTGTACTGCTGTTGCTCGTGCTGCTGGGCGTGCTCGGGGGCGTCGGCATGTGGCTGCTCGGGCTGGATGTGGGACAGGCCATCGGCCTGTAGCCGCCACTGCCGGAACGGAAAGTCGGGCCCGGCTGGTCGTGGCGGTCAGATCTCTACCATCTCGAAATCGTCCTTGCTGGCGCCGCATTCCGGACAGGTAAAGCTGGCCGGGATGTCCTCCCAGCGCGTGCCCGGGGCGATGCCTTCCTCGGGAAGACCTTCCTCTTCCTCGTAGATCCACCCGCAGATCACGCACATGTACGATTTGTAGTCCATCTGTGCTCCGGTCGACACTCAAAAACGCATCACTCTAACGCGTGTCGCTGCGACGCGGAAGACCCGGCGGCGGTTGCCGCACATCTTCCGGCCTGCCAAAGTAACGCCCCCTGGGACACTCGGATCGATAACGGGCGCAGTCGCAGCGGGCGCGACAATGCGCAGGCCCTGGTCGCGGCGCCGAGGCGTGGCAATATTCGCTGGAAGCTTAGTAACATGCGCGCAAAACCACCCATTCGAGGACTGTACCTGCTGAGTGACGGCGTCCCGCGGAGTGCCGGGGGCCTGCGGGCGTACTACCGGCCGCTGTTGCAGGCCGGCGTGTCCGTGCTGCAGTACCGGGACAAGGGCACGGACATCGACCGCCGCCTGGCCGAGGCGGCCGAGTTGCTCGCCCTGTGCCGGGACTTCGGCGTGACGTTCATCGTCAATGACGACGTCGCGCTCGCCGCGGAATGCGGGGCGGACGGCGTGCATCTGGGCCGGGAGGATGGCTCGGTCACTGTGGCGAGAGGGCAACTCGGCGAGGATGCGGTGATCGGCGTGTCCTGCTACGACAGCCTGGACAGGGCGGAACGACTGGCGGAGCGCGGAGCGGATTATCTTGCCTTCGGCGCGGTCTACGGTTCAGTCACCAAGCCCGATGCCAGGCGTGTGACGCTGGATCGGCTGCGCGAGGCCAGGCGGCGTTTCGCCCTGCCGCTGGTTGCCATCGGCGGTATCGCGCCGGACAACGCGGCGCCGGTGCTTGCCACGGGTGTCGACGCGCTGGCCGTGATACAGGGCGTGCATGCGGCGGACGATCCGGTGCGCGCGGTACGGCTGCTGGCCACGCTGGCGGGTTGATGCCGGCGCAGCGAGGCTTTCTGTAAGGTGGGTGACGTGATGGCCCGTCAGCACACGAGGAGGACGTGTTCATGAAGCATTCGGCGACCCTGTTCGAGGCCGCGCAGCGGCACCTGCCCGGTGGCGTGAATTCGCCGGTACGCGCGTTCAAGGGCGTGGGGGGCACGCCGGTATTCATCCGCCGTGCCCAGGGGCCCTATCTCTACGATGAGGATTTCACCCGCTACATCGATTATGTCTGCTCCTGGGGCCCAGCGGTGCTGGGGCACGCTCACCCCGAGGTGGTGGAAGCCGTGCAGGAGGCGGCTGCCGCCGGGCTGAGTTTCGGCGCGCCCACCGAGGCGGAGACGCGGATGGCCGAGCAGATCAAGCGGCTGGTGCCGTCGATGGAGCTGCTGCGCATGGTCAGTTCCGGCACCGAGGCCACCATGAGTGCATTGCGTCTGGCCCGCGGCTACACCGGACGGGACGTCATTATCAAGTTCGAGGGCAACTACCATGGCCATGTGGACGCCTTGCTGGTGAAGGCGGGCTCCGGTGCGCTGACGTTTGGTACCCCCACCTCCCCGGGCGTGCCCGCCAGCGTGGTCAAGGACACGCTGACACTGGATTACAACGACGCCGATCAGGTGCGCTCGGTGTTTGCCGAGCGGGGCGACGAGATCGCCGCCGTTATTCTGGAGCCGGTCGCCGGCAACATGAACTGCGTCCCGGGTACGCCGGAGTTCCTGCAGACATTGCGGGAGCAGTGCAGCGCGCACGGCGCGGTGCTGATTTTCGACGAGGTGATGTGTGGCTTCCGGGTCAATCTGGGCGGCGCCCAGGCCCACTACGGCATCAGGCCGGACCTGACCTGCCTGGGCAAGGTGGTCGGTGGTGGTATGCCGGTGGGCGCCTTCGGCGGCCGGCGCGACATCATGGAGCATCTGTCGCCGCTGGGGCCGGTTTACCAGGCCGGCACGCTGTCCGGGAATCCGGTTGCCATGGCCGCCGGCCTGAAAACAATGGAGGTCCTGTCACGACCGGGTGTGTTCGACGGTATCGTCCGCCAGAGCGAGCGGCTTGCCGAGGGCATTCGCGAGCGGGCAGCCAGGGCCGGCATCCCCCTGCAGGTGAATCAGCTGGGCAGCATGTTCGGACTGTTCTTCACCGACCAGCCGGAAGTATCCCGCTTCCAGCACGTGATGGCGTGCGACGCCGAGCGTTTCAAGCGTTTTTTCCATGCCATGCTGGAGCAGGGCGTTTACATGGCACCCTCGGCTTTCGAGGCCGGCTTCATGTCGGCCGCCCACGACGACAATGTGGTGGAAGCCACGCTGGCCGCCATGGGGCGGGTATTTCAGGCCCTGGAGTAGTCGTGCAGCGCTTCCTCAGGGCAGACGCAGGCCCGGCAGCAGCGGCTGCAGGGCCCGCAGCCGTTGCTGCGGGTCGTCCAGTTCCAGCAACTGCTGCTTCTGGCTCAGTTCCAGCGGCAGGATTTCCGCCAGCCGGCAGCCCAGCCACAGGGCGTCGCGTTCACGGCGGTCGACGTGTTCGTAGCCCAGGCCGGTGAGCCCCAGCACCTGGTCAAGCAGCCGCCTGAGTTCCTCCGGCTGTTCCGGGACTTCCCCGGTCGGGCTGTCGTCCAGGATCTCCACGTCCCCCCAGAGCAGTCGGTTTTCCGCCACGTCCGTGTCCACGATGCGGAAGCGGTTCCCGCCGAGGGCCACCAGCCCCAGCAGGCCGTCCTGTCCCTGGCTCCAGTCGACGATGCGGGCGATGGTACCCACCGGGTGCGGATCGGCCGGTTGTCCGGTTTCGTTGCCGTTGCGGATCAGGCAGACGCCGAAGCCGGTATCCTCGCGCAGGCAGCGGCTGACCATGTCCAGATAGCGGGTCTCGAAGATCCGCAGCCGTAGCGGCCCCCCGGGGAAGAGCACGGTGCGCAGCGGAAACAGGGGTATGCGCATGTTCTACCTTCTCGCAACGGTTGATCTGCCGCGGGCCGCCCGGAGCAGGCACACGCGGCTGTGGTGACGGTGGGTCAGCGTCCCCAGCGAGGCATCAGCTCCTGCGGAATCTCCAGATGATCCAGAATCCGCGCGACGACGAAATCCACCAGATCCTGTACCTGGCTGGGACGATTATAGAACCCCGGGCTGGGAGGCATGATGACTGCGCCGGCCCGGCTGAGCCGCAGCATGTTCTCCAGGTGCAGGGTGGACAGCGGCATTTCCCTCGGCACCAGGATCAACTGGCCGCGCTCCTTCATGACCACGTCGGCGGCGCGTTCGATGAGGTTGTTGCTGGTACCCGCCGCCAGGCTGCCCAGCGTGCCGGTGGTGCAGGGACAGATGATCATGCGGCGCGGTGCCCCGGAGCCGGATGCCACCGCCGACGTCCATTCGCTGTTGCCACAAAGCTGCAGTTGGCCGTTCGTGGCTCGATAGCGCTCCGAGAGATAGCGTTCGGCGTCACGATTGCGACCCGGCAGCGCCTCGTCCGTTTCCATGCCGATGACCACGCGCGCCGGGTCCGAGATCAGCAGGTAGACCTGTTGCCGGGCTGCCAGCAGGCATTCCAGCAGCCGCAGGCCGTACTGGGCGCCGGAAGCGCCGGTCATGGCCAGGGTGACGCCTTGTCGTGCTGTATCCGTCATGCGTTTTTCCTCTCCGCCAGCGCATCCAGCAGCCGCCCGTGGATGCCGCCGAAGGCGCCGTTGCTCATGACCAGCAGGCAGTCGCCGGCACGTGCCTCGGCAACGATGCGGTCCACCAGTCGCGGCAGATCCTGGTCCCATTGCGCGGTCGCGCCGAGGGGTTCGGCGACTTCCGAGACCTGCCAGTCCATGCCGGGGGACTGGTACAGCCAGACCCGGTCCGCGTTGCGGAGCGAGGCCGGCAGGCGGGCCCGGTGCGTGCCCATCTGCATGGTATTGGAGCGCGGTTCCAGGATCACGTGCAGCCGGCTGCCGGGGCCGGTCAGCGGCCGGAACGCTTCGATGGTGGCCTCGATGGCGGTGGGGTGATGCGCGAAATCGTCATAGACACGGATGCCGGCCACCTCGCCGCGCAGTTCCTGACGGCGGCGCATGCCGCGAAAGCCACGCAGTGCCTGCAGCCCCTGCGGCAGCGGCACGCCGACATGGCGGGCGGCCAGCAGCGCGGCCAGCGCGTTGTGGGCATTGTGAGCGCCCGGCTGGTCCCACTCCAGCGGCGAGGCAGGATGCTCCGGGCCTTCGACGACAAAGCGCCCGTCTTCCCCCGGCGCCAGGCGCCAGTCGTTGCCACGCCCGCGACCCATGCGTACCACCGGCGTCCAGCAGCCCAGTTCCAGCGTGTCGGCGATGCTGGTCTGGTCGCCGTTGACGATGATCTGGCCGCCGCCGGGGACAGTCCTCACCAGGTGATGAAACTGCCGCTGGATGGATGCGAGGTCGGGGAAGATGTCGGCGTGATCGTGTTCCATGTTGTTGATGATCAGCGTGCGCGGGCGGAAGTGGACGAACTTGGAGCGCTTGTCGAAGAACGCCGAATCGTATTCATCCGCTTCGATGACGAAGAACGGCGAATCGCCCAGTCGCGCTGAACGATCGAAATTGCCGGGCACGCCGCCGATCAGGAAGCCCGGTTTCAGTCCCGCGTCCTCCAGCAACCACGCCAGCAGGCCGGCCGTGGTGGTCTTGCCGTGGGTGCCGCTGACCGCCAGCACCCAGCGCTGGTGCAGTACGTGCTCGGCCAGCCACTGGGGGCCGGAAACGTAGCGCAGCCCCTGATCCAGTACCGCCTCCACGGCCGGGTTGCCGCGTGAGAGCGCATTGCCGATGATCACGCAGTCCGGAGACGGCGAGAGGTGGGCCGCGTCGTAGCCTTCGGTGATCTCCACGCCCTGCCGGCGCAGCATGTCGCTCATCGGCGGGTACACGTTCTGGTCGCTGCCGGTGACCTTGTGACCGAGTTCCCTGGCCAGCAGGGCGAGGCTGCCCATGAAGGTCCCGCAGATACCCAGGATATGTACATGCATGTGGAGTCTCCGATGTCACGCCGTGAACGCAGCGTACCACCGGATGCAGGAAGAGGGAGAGTGCTGCCGGGCAGGGCGTTGTTCCATTCCCGCACGCGCGGCCAGGCCCGAGCCGGACCCCGAAGGCCCGGCCAGGCCGGGAAGGATCAGAAGTAGTAGGTGGCACCGATCTGGCTGGACAGACCGTGTTGCTCCACTTCGAAATCGCTGTTTTCCAGGTCCGTGTAGCGATAGCCGACGTCCATGTGGAAGCCCAGTTCACGGACGGTGCTCGGACGGTATTCCACGCCGACCAGCGGCATGGCGCTCCAGCCGTCCAGGTCGCCCAATTCCTCGTAGGACGCCTCGGCACCGACATAGAACTGGGTGTTGCTACGGACGATGGGGGCATACATGCCGCGGGCGCCGGCCCGGATCACGTCGTCATCGACACTGATATCGCCCACGTCGGCCTCCAGATTGCCGTAGTAGCCGAACAGGCCGAAGCCCAGGCGCCGGTCGTTCCAGCCCCGAAGCTCGATGGCCGAGAACTGGTTGCCCTCCATCAGCGGATCCCCCAGCGTGTACTGGCCGCCAAGCCCGAGTTCCAGCTGGTCGGCACTGGCGGTGCCCGGCAGGGCCAGGGCGGTGGCAAGACCTGCGGTACCGAAGAATGCGGCGCATTTTCCAAACGTCATACGCATTGCTGACTCCATTGCGTTGCTCGGAATTGTCCGCTTGCCCTGCGGTATGCCGCCCGGTCGTCGGCCGGAAGGCATCGACAGGGCAAGCACCCCCTGTGACAGCAAAAGGCCGCGGATGATCGGTCTGCCGTTCAAGGAAGCGCTTTCTTGATGGATTCCGGCGGGATGCGTGGAAGACGGATTTCAGGGGCCTTTCGGCTCCCCGTCCACACCATCGGTGTTCGGGCTGCCTTCGCTCCCGGCCGCGCGGGACGGGTGGTGGAGATGCACGTCGCGTTGCGGAAACGGAATGACGATGCCGGCCTCGCGCAGGGCCCGCTCGATGGCGAAATGCAGTTGGCTGCGAACGGTCATGAAGTCGTCGGTGTCGCCGATGAAGCAGCGCAGCTCGAAGTCCAGGCTGGAATCGCCAAAACCCACGAAGAGCGCGATGGGGGGCGGCGTGCGCAGCACCTTGCCTTCCTCTGCGGCGCAGCGGAGCAGGATCTGCGCCACTTGCTCGGTGTCACTGCCATAGGCCACGCCGACCGCAATGCGTTCGCGGGCCATGCGGTTCTTGTGCGTCCAGTTGGTGACCGAGCTGGATATCAGGTCTGCATTGGGCACGATGACCGATGCCCGGTCGAAGGTCTCGATCTCGGTGGAGCGTACCGAGATGTGCCGTACGGTGCCCTCGTGCGTGCCGACGATGATCCAGTCCCCGACCTTGATCGGGCGTTCGATGAGCAGTAGCAGACCGGCGACGAAGTTCTCGACCACGTTGCGCAGGCCGAAACCGATACCCAGCGACAGCGCGCCCACCACCAGCGCCAGGTTGGTGAAGTCCAGTCCCAGCGCGCCCATGGCGAGCAGCAGGGCGAGCCCGACGCCCAGATAGCTGGAGCCGGCGGCAATGGAGTTGCGGGCGCCGTATTCCAGACGCGTGTTGGGCAGTACCCGGTGGGTCAGCCAGCGCCGGAAAAGATTGGTCACGATGACGCCGGCGGAGAGGATCAGGATGGCGACCAGCAGGTTGCCCGGTGACAGCGTGAATCCACCGACTTCGATCCCCGCAAACAGGTTCTGCGTCCATAGCAGCAGTGTGGCCGGGGGCACGCCGTAGAGCAGCAGCAACGCGTAGAGCAGCGGCACGAAGATGATCAGGTCTGCCACCAGTCCGGTCCAGAACACCATGCCCTGCACGCTGGCCTCCGACGGACGCTGCACGCGGACGATCATGGATCCGTACCGCCGGGCCGGCTGGCTCAGGAAGAATCGCTGGATGAGTTCGCGTGCGGCAATCCGGACCAGCAGCCCGAAGCCGATCACCAGCGCCGTGGACAGCAGGCGGGACTGTATGAAGTAAGCCAGGCGGCTGTAGCCCAGCAGTGCCAGCAACGGTGCCAGCAGCACCACCACGCGTAGCAGGCTGCGCAGTACGTCAAGCAGCGGACGGGAACCCTTCTCCTCGTCTTCTGCCGCGTCGGCATCGGTCGCCTCCTCGGCGGCCTCGTCCACGGGGCCGGCCTGCTGGGACTCCCTGACAGACGTGATCCAGTACCGCGGGCTCAGAACCCACGCCGCTGCCATCGCCGCCATCGTCGTGTAAAGCAGCAGGAAGATCGACTCCAGTTCCGCTGTGCTCGTGCGGGTCAGCAGCATCAGCGAGAGCAGCGCGGCGCCCACAGCCATGACCAGGGCGGCCAGGCGGATGGCCCCCAGCAGGACGCTCACGCGGGCCGGATCCACCGGTACGATGCGCCAGGCCACGTGGTGGGGGGAGAGCGCGGCGCGTGACATCCCGAACAGAACCAGGTACCCGCCCAGCGCCACCGACAGGACGTAAACCATGGCCGCGAACAGGCCTGTAAGCAGACCCTGCAGGTAAAGCACCAGCACCACCAGGCTGATGATGATCACCGGCACCACCGCGTTGGCTGTGCCGTCGGCCACCGCGCCGATGATGCGTCGCGCATAGCTGGGCGACATCTCCTCGGCATCGCGGCCGAAATTGATCAGCACCAGTCTGCGCAGAGGCCAGCCGAGCAGGATGCCGAGCAGAGGCAGTATCACGAACAGCGCAATCGCGGAACGGCTCTCGCCGGCCTCGCGGCGCTCTTCCCACCAGGACTGCGGCGCCGCCATGAGGGCGGACGCGAAGGTGATGGCGTCCGCGCTGGCCTGGGCCCACACGTCCGGCTTCGTCGGTCGCGGCATGCGTTCGCTGAGCTGGCGGCGGAACTGCCGCTGTTCCCAGCCCGCGATGCTCTCCATCAACTCGGTGGAACGCATCTCGGCCACTTCGGCGATCCGGACGCGGGCGGAGTAGTCGGAAACGGAGGTCTGCAGTGTGCTCCGGAGTTCCTGGAGAGGTTCGGGTTCCGGCGGTTCCCCGTCCTCGGGGGGTGGGCCGAGCTGATCCAGCGTCCGCCTGGCGTCGCTCAGCCGGGACTGTGCGGCGCGTCGGGCCGACTGGGCTTCCCGTTGCAGGGATCGCAGCTCCGACATCACCTCCGACGGTGTGCGCTCGCGGAAGTCGTTATCCAGCGCCCGCTGGGCGTCCCCCACTACGCCCCGCCATGCCTCGATCTGCTGTTCCAGCGTTTCTTCAAGCTGTTCGTCCGCTATCGCGGGCGGCCCGGCCACGACCAGCGCAAGGCCCAGCAAGACCCACCCTAGGAGGCTGCTGGTCGTTGTGCGATGCCGACTGCGCATGCGGATTCCCTGTCGCTGTCTTTAACCTGGTGTGCCGTCACGATGTCTCCTGGGGGGCATGCTAGCGGACCGCCTGTCCCACCAGGATGGAGACCACGAACAGTAGCACCGCAACGCCCACACCGCCCGCGGCGGAGAGATTCAGTGCGTGACGGAAGATATGCCCGGTGACGGCCACCGTCCAGACGGCGACCACCAGCAGCCAGAGCGCCGCCCAGGCAGGGACGTTCTCGGTATCGGCCTGCCCCAGCGCCAGGCCGGCGGGGATGGCCGCCGCGGTCAGCAGCGCGTTGGCCCCGAACAACGAGGTGGCGGTCTGGACGAAGCGGGCGGACAGGCCGCGAAGTTGCAGTGCGCCATAGGTGAAGGCCAGGGTCACCAGCGTTCCCATCAGTGCCTGCGGCACCGCGGTAGCCTGGCCCGAGGACAGGGTCAGAAACAGCAGCGACAGGCCGATATTCAGGGCGATTGCCACCAGCAACAGGTTCGGGGAATGGACCTCGTCCTGCGGGCCGGCCTGCAATCTGCAAACTGCAATCCAGTGCTTCAGAGTCTGGTTCACTTCATGTGCTCCTGGCCGCGAACGACAATCGGTCTCGAGCGCGCGCGGGGAATTGATCAGTGTTTCCCTGGTGCCCCGTAACAGAAATGCTGCGAACTTCTGTTACGGGACACTAGTGTCCGCATTCGGCATTGAAACGCAATTTACGGTATGCTTCCCGCGCTTGCGAAAGCACCGAACAGATCCTGGAGAGCGCCACCCGTGTTCTCCTTCCGGAACAATCGACTGTCATTGGCTGCGCCTTCCCCTCAGAGGTGGCTTTGCGGCTGCATTGTTTAACTTGCCCTAGCAGGGAGTGGGGTTTTCATGGCTCCGAAAAACGCCTTCTACGCCCAGTCCGGCGGCGTCACCTCGGTTATCAACGCCAGCGCCTGCGGCATCATCGAGACCGCGCGACGCCACCCGGATCGCATCGGCAAGGTCTACGCGGGACGCAATGGTATCATCGGAGCGCTCCGGGAAGACCTGATCGACACCAGTCTGGAATCCGATCACGCCATCGCCGCATTGCGCCACACGCCTGCGGGCGCCTTCGGTTCGTGTCGCTACAAGCTCAAGGGACTGGACGAGAACCGGGCGGAGTACGAACGCCTGATCGAGGTTTTCGAGGCACACAATATCGGTTACTTCTTCTACAACGGCGGCGGCGACTCCCAGGATACCGCGCACAAGGTCTCGCAGCTCGGCGAAAAGCTCGGCTACCCCATTACCTGTATCGGCGTGCCGAAGACGGTGGACAACGACCTGCCGGTCACCGACTGTTGTCCCGGCTTCGGATCGGTGGCGAAGTACGTCGCCGTGTCCACGCTGGAGGCGGGACTGGACGTGCAGTCCATGGCGGAAACCTCGACCAAGCTGTTCGTGCTTGAGGTCATGGGGCGCCACGCCGGCTGGATCGCCGCCGCCTCGGCCCTGGCCGCCGAGCGGGAAGGCCAGCCACCGCACGTCATCCTGCTGCCGGAAGTGCCGCTGGACCAGCAGCGTTTCCTGGACAAGGTCCGGAGCGCCGTGGAACGGCACGGCTACTGCGTGGTGGTGGTGTCCGAGGGGTTGATGGGCCAGGACGGCAAGCTCCTCTCCGACGGCGGCACCAAGGATGCCTTCGGGCATAGCCAGCTGGGCGGGGTTGCTCCGATCATCGCCCGCATGTGCAAGAGTGCGCTGGGCTACAAATACCATTATGCGGTCGCTGACTACCTGCAGCGCGCCGCCCGGCACATCGCGTCCAAGACAGACGTCGACCAGGCCTACGCCCTCGGAGCGGCTGCAGTGGAGTTCGCGCTGGAAGGGCGCAATGCGGTCATGCCCACGATCGTGCGCAAGCGTGACGAACCATACCAGTGGGAGATCGGCTGTGCGGCGTTGGCGGATGTTGCCAACGTCGAGGAAAAGCTGCCACCGGAATACATCGCCGAAGACGGCATGGGCGTGACCGAAGCGTGTCTGCGTTATCTGCGGCCCTTGATCCAGGGCGAGGACTATCCACCCTATCGGGGCGGGCTGCCGGAGTACGTGCGGCTGAAGAATGCCTCGGTACCGAAGGTGCTGGGGACCGGTTTCGAGCTGCGCTGAATCCGTTCCCGGGAATCGATCAGGTTTGACACCACGCCAGCCGGCGTGTTCACAAATGCCATAGCAAGGAGTGACTCATGAACGTTGCAGAAATTTCCGCCGGCAAGTCGGTGCCGGACGACATCAACGTGATCATCGAGATCCCGCAGCACGCGGATCCCGTGAAGTACGAGGTGGACAAGGACAGCGGGGCCCTGATGGTGGACCGTTTCATGGCCACCGCCATGCACTACCCCTGCAATTACGGTTATGTGCCCCATACCCTGTGCGGCGACGGCGACCCCGCCGACGTGCTGGTGGTGGCGCCGTTCGCGCTGGTGCCGGGCTCCGTGATCCGTTGCCGCCCCGTGGGCGTGCTGCAGATGGAGGACGAATCCGGCGAGGACGCCAAGATCCTGGCAGTGCCGGTGGACAAGCTCACTCCCCTGTACGCCAACGTCAAGGGTCCCGATGACATGCCGAAGCTGCTGCTGGACCAGATCGCCCACTTCTTCGAGCACTACAAGGATCTGGAGAAGGGCAAATGGGTGAAGGTCACCGGTTGGCAGGGGGTCGATGCCGCCCGCCAGGAACTGCTGGATGCGGTCAAGCGCCATCAGGATCAGGGCTGATCCTGGAAAAAGCAAGGGGCGCCAGTGGTCGCTTTGCGAGCCTGGCGCACCGTTCTTTGCTCCGTATTTACACATTCTTTACACGCGCGGTATGGACATCAGGGACACCTTCTCTATAATCCGCCTCTAATGTGTGTGCACTGCAGCAGGGCACAGTTCACAGTTGGTGCACCAGCCTGTCAGGCTGGTGGATGCGTCAGCATCAGTCGCGAGGTGTCTCTATGGCACGGGTCATGACGAAGCAGCGGCTTGAGCGGGAGAATCTCGCTTATCGCTATACTGGCGGAATCAGCCAGGAGAATCGCTGCAGCGGGTTTGTTCCAGCCTTTCGTGATACTGAAACCGGCATCGTCTACCGGTCCCTGTGCGCCCGCGGTAATCCCGCGCCCTTCCACTGCCTGGATGGCTTGCCCGATACGGTCGTCATGGAGCGCGATGCGGCTGGGCTGCCGAAAACACTCAAGCCCTCGCTGGAATCGGGTTTCGTGAGAGACGGCGAGTTCTACACCCGCGATCAGGCCGCGGACTGCATTACCAACGGCGAATGAATCGCCGCCCCGGCGCCTGCCTGCCGGTGCCCGTTCCCGCCGTTATCTGAAGGACGCTCCCGACGTGCCGTTCCTGCAAATCGTCTGTGAACTGGAAGCCAGCGTCTGTCAGCCTGCGGAAGATGTGCTGATGGAACAGGGCGCCATGTCCGTGACCTTCCAGGACCCCGGCGGCGACCCCATTCTCGAACCCGACGTCGGCACCAGTCCACTGTGGCAGAAAGTCACCGTGCTCGCCTTGTTCGAACCCGGCGTTGACAGCGGTCATCTGAAGCGGGCGCTGGAGCGCGAACTTGGCGATGCGGCGGTCAGCGGCTGGCGGGTGGAGTGCCTGCAGGACAAGGCCTGGGAGCGCGCCTGGATGGACGATTTCCACCCCATGCAGTTCGGCCGGCGGCTATGGGTCTGTCCCAGCAACGGCCGGGTGACCGCGAACGATGCAGTGGTCCTGAAGCTCGATCCGGGCCTGGCGTTCGGTACCGGGACACATCCCACCACCGCACTGTGCCTGCGCTGGCTCGACCGGCAATCCCTCGACGGTCTGGACGTGGTGGATTACGGCTGTGGCTCCGGCATCCTCGGTATCGCCGCGCTGCTGCTGGGCGCACGGCACTGCCATGGCGTGGACAACGACCCCCAGGCACTGACGGCCAGCCGGGAGAACGCGTCCCGTAACGGGGTTGGTCAGCGGTTGACGCTGTCGCTGCCCGATACCCGGCCGCCTGCGGCAGACCTGCTGGTGGCCAATATCCTCTCCGGTGTACTGATCGAGCTGGCGCCGCAACTCGGGGCGCTGGTGAAGCCCGGCGGAAGGCTGGTCCTGTCAGGAATCCTGGAGAACCAGGCGGAAGCCGTGATGGCTGCCTACCGGCCGGGCTTCAGGCTGGATGCACCGGAAATCGACGGCGACTGGGTGCTGATCACCGGCTACCGTAGGTCATAGCCACTCAGGATCGAGTCCCGCGCTCGCTGCGCTTTTCTTTACAAGCCCCGCCGGGGTTCACACAATGTGGCCTGGCAGTTCCCGGCGAGAGCTATGTATACCCAGTGTCCCACATGCGCAACCCTGTTTCGGGTGACGGAAGAGCAGTGCACCGGCCCGAACCGGCTGGTTCGCTGCAGCATGTGCCTGAGCGTGTTCGATGCCGGGGAGCGCGCTGCGGAGTCCCTGCCGCCGGATATCGAGGCAGTGGTGCCACCGGAGCGGCTGGCGGCCCCGATGCTGCCGGAGCCTGAACCGGAGCCTGAACCGGAGCCTGAACCGGAGCCTGAACCCAGGATCGAGCAGCGACGCCCGGCGCCGCGTCGTCCCATACGGGCGGCGGACTGGGACGCCGGGCCTGTTTCGGTGGTGCCGGGGCGCCGCCGGGATGGTCCACGGCCGGCTGCCAGCGGAACGGGCGGCCCGGAGGTGGATCGCCGATGGTCGCTGAAGGCGCCGCGGCCTGCCGCGCAACCTCCGGCGCCGCATCGTGATCCGGTCTCCGAGCAGCCCCTGTTCAGCGAAAGTGCCTCCACGCCGGAGCAGGACGAGCAGGCGTTTACCGAGGATTGGCATCTGGCCTCAACGCTGGAACTGGAATCCGGCACTGCGCCCTCTTCGGTCACCCAGCAACTGCCTTTGTCAAGCTGGGGCTGGGCGGCGGGCATCGTGGGTCTGGTGCTGGCAATGGTGGTGCAGGTGGCGTACTTCCAGCGCAACGACCTTGCCGCTTATCCGCAACTGCGTCCGTGGCTGGAGGGCATGTGTGCGTTGGCGGACTGCAGCTTGCCGCTGCAGCGGGAACTGGCCAGCATCCAGCTTGCCCGCGGGCAGGTCAGTGATCATCCGCGCCAGGATGGCGCGCTGGTGGCGACGGCGGTCCTGATGAATGAAGCCCCCTTCCGCCAACCGTATCCATTGCTTAAGCTATCCTTGCTGGACGAGAATCAGAATGTGACGGGGGAGCGCTGGTTTCATCCCAGCGATTATCTTGAGGACGCGGGGCTGCGCGCGCGCTGGGCCTCGGGTATGCCATCCGGACTCCCTGTTGCCGTACGCCTGGATCTGATCGACCCGGGCAGCGGTTCCGCCCAGTATGTTTTCGACTATCGCTGACATGGACTGCCGGCGTATGGCGGGACCGGGATCTGCGTAGCCTGTCTGCCGGTGCTCTGTCTGGTACCGACGACACGCATTTTCGTCGCCGCGGGTTTCGGGTACTATCGTTGTCCTTTTCGGGGTCGGTGGCCCGGCCCGGCGATTCCAGTTCAATCCTGTGCAGTGGTATGAGTAATCAGGCAACGCAATTGAGTGATCTGAACAACCATGACCATGCGGCACCGGATGGCGGCGGCCCGATCCGCGCCTGCGTCGCGCAGGCGCTGGACGACTACCTGGCCCGGTTGAACGGGCACGATTGCGCCGATCTCTACAAGCTGGTGCTGCAGGAAGTGGAGCCGCCGCTGCTGCAGGCGGTGATGGACTATTGTCAGGGCAACCAGACCCGCGCCTCGCAGTTGCTGGGAATGAATCGGGGTACCCTGAGGAAGAAGCTGCTGCAGTACGGCCTGACCGAGTAACACCTGAATTCCCTTCCCTCGCCTTCGAAAGTCTTTCCATGGCAATACGTTCGAAAAGGCGAGTATAATCGCGCCCCGCCTCCATCCGACAGCACAGCAAAGGATCTTCGCCATGACTGCCAACGCAGGCCTGCGCCCCGTCAGGCGCGCGCTACTCAGTGTTTCCGACAAGACCGGAATCGTGGATTTCGCCCGGGCGCTGGCGGAGCAGGGCGTGGAACTGCTGTCGACGGGCGGGACCGCGAAGGCCTTGCGCGAGGCTGGCCTCACGGTACGCGATGTCGCCGAGCTGACCGGCTTTCCGGAGATCATGGCGGGCCGCGTCAAGACGTTGCATCCGCTGGTGCACGGCGGCCTGCTGGGGCGCCGGGGTACCGACGAGCCGGTGATGGAGCAGCACGGCATCCAGCCCATCGATCTGCTCGCGGTCAATCTCTATCCCTTCGCCCGGACCGTGGCGCGTCCCGACTGCACCTTCGACGATGCGGTGGAGAACATCGACATTGGCGGGCCGGCGATGGTGCGGGCGGCAGCAAAGAACCATGACGGCGTGGCCGTGCTCACCGACCCGGCGGACTACGACCGGGTGCTGGCACAACTGGCCGAGCAGGCTGGGCTGGACTTCGAGCTGCGGCTGGACCTGGCCGTGAAGGCTTTCGAGCATACCGCCGCGTACGATGGTGCCATCGCCAGCCATCTGGGCAGCCTGAACGCGGATCGCAAACCGGAAGGCTACCCACGCACGCTGAACCTGCAGTTCCACAAGGTGCAGGACATGCGCTACGGCGAGAACCCGCACCAGAGTGCCGCGTTCTACCGCGAGCACTATCCGGCCGAACCCTCGGTGGCCACGGCCAGGCAACTGCAGGGCAAGGCGCTCAGCTACAACAACGTGGCGGATACCGATGCTGCGCTGGAATGCGTGAAGAGTTTCCAGGCCCCCGCCTGCGTCATCGTCAAGCATGCCAACCCCTGCGGCGTTGCCGTGGGGGCGACGTTGCTGGAGGCCTACGACCGCGCTTTCGTCTGCGATCCCACCTCGGCGTTCGGCGGTATCATCGCTTTCAATCAGAGGCTGGACGCCGCTACCGCCCAGGCTATCGTCGATCGCCAGTTCGTCGAGGTGATCATCGCCCCGGAGGCGGATAACGCCGCGGTGCAGGCAGTCTCGGCGAAGAAGAACGTGCGCCTGCTGGTGTGTGGCCGCTGGCAGGGGGCGCGTGCCGGGCAACTGGACTACAAGCGGGTGAACGGTGGCCTGCTGGTCCAGGATTCGGATATCGCCGAAGTGCCGGATGCAGCGTTGAAGGTGGTGACGCAGCGCGCACCGACCGCACAGGAGCTGAACGACCTGCGTTTCGTCTGGCAGGTGGCCCGCTACGTGAAGTCCAACGCCATCGTCTACGGCCGTGACGGCCAGACGGTGGGGATCGGCGCCGGGCAGATGTCCCGGGTGTGGAGCGCGCGGATCGCTCGCGAGAAGGCGGAGGACGCCGGCCTCGAGGTGCCCGGCGCGGTGATGGCCTCCGACGCCTTCTTCCCGTTCCGTGACGGTATCGACCAGGCGGCCGAAGCCGGCATCGCCGCGGTGATCCAGCCGGGCGGTTCGATCCGTGACGAAGAGGTGATCGCTGCCGCCGATGAACACGGCATGGCCATGGTGTTCACCGGCATGCGTCACTTCCGCCATTAGGCGTGGCGTGTGGTGGTTCTATTTCGGCCTGGAGCGGGACCACCGTGCCGGACACGCCGTCAATACGTCCGTGTAGGCTTGTCGATGAGATCCCTCTCATCAACAGTCCGTCACGGTGGCCCCGCTCCAGGCCTGACCTGGGTGGCGCCGTCACGGGTGGCGCCGACGCAGGCGTAGGGTGGATGGAGCGTAGGGTGTGCACCACGACGTGGTGCACACCGTATCCGGACCATGGGTCGGTGCGCAAGCTGAACGCTTGCACACCTTACGCAGGCTGGATCGAAGCCCCAAACCGATAGCAAAAGAGGCTGAGTGTAGGGTGCTCAGAGCGCAGCGATGCGCACCATGCCGGGGCCTGGCCCGGTGCGCAGGCCTTGCTGCCTGCACACCCTACGCGGGTTCTCATCGGGCGTAGGGTGGATGGAGCCGAAGGCGATATCCACCACCCGGCGCCGAGCGAAGCCCCAAACTGACAGCGAGAGAGGCAAAGGACATGAAGGTACTGGTCATCGGAGGCGGCGGGCGCGAGCATGCGCTGGCGTGGTCGGCGGCGCGCTCGCCGCGTGTCGATCGGGTGTTCGTCGCGCCGGGAAATGCCGGCACGGCGCTGGAAGCGAAATGCGAGAATGTCGATATTCCGGTGACTGACATTGCTGCGCTGGTGCGCTTTGCCCGTGAGCAGGCCATGGACCTGACCATTGTCGGCCCGGAGCAACCGCTGGTGCTGGGCGTGGTGGATGCCTTCCGCGAGGCCGGGCTGGCCTGCTTCGGCCCCAGCAAGGGGGCGGCGCAGTTGGAGGGTTCCAAGGCGTTCTCCAAGGATTTCCTGGCCCGGCACGATATACCCACGGCGGCCTACGCCACGTTTACCGATGCTGCCGAAGCCCGCGCGTACGTGGAGCAGCAGGGCGCGCCGATCGTGGTCAAGGCCGACGGCCTGGCCGCGGGCAAGGGGGTTGTGGTCGCGCAGACCGTGGACGAGGCGCTGGCAGCCGTGGACAGCATGCTGGAGCAGAACGCCTTTGGCGATGCCGGCGCCCGCGTGGTGGTGGAGGAGTTCCTGGTGGGCGAGGAGGCCAGTTTCATTGTCATGGTGGACGGCGAGCACATCCTGCCGCTGGCCAGCTCGCAGGATCACAAGGCCCGGGACGAGGGCGACCGGGGGCCGAACACCGGCGGCATGGGGGCTTATTCGCCGGCGCCGGTGCTGGACCGGCAGGCTCACGAGCGTGCCATGCGCGAGGTCATTGAACCCACGGTGCGCGGGATGGCTGCGGAGGGAAACCGCTACACCGGTTTCCTCTATGCCGGCCTGATGATCGGACCGGGTGGTGCGCCCAAGGTGCTGGAGTTCAACTGCCGCATGGGTGATCCGGAGACTCAGCCCATCATGCTGCGGCTGGAGTCGGATATCACCGAGTTGTGCGAAGCGGCCATCGAGGGGCGGCTGCACGAGGTGGAGTGTCGCTGGTCGCCCAAGGTCAGTCTCGGCGTGGTGCTGGCCGCCGGCGGTTACCCGGGCGACTATGGCAAGGGCGACGTGATCAGCGGGCTGCCCGAGGGAGAGCTCGACGGGGCAAAGGTCTTCCACGCCGGCACCGCCCGCAACGCCAGGGGTGAGGTGGTGACCAGCGGTGGACGCGTGCTGTGCGTCTGCGCACTGGGAGACAGCACCTCCGCGGCCCAGCGCAATGCCTACGCGCTGGTTGACCGCATCCAGTGGAACGGTGTCTATTGTCGCCGGGACATCGGCTACCGCGCGGTGGCGCGGGAACAGGCCTGAGGCGGGGTTCGCACAGGAACTGCGGCACCGTTCACGGCTCTGCCCGCATGCCGGCGCTATGTTGTCGACATCCCGGGGTAGCGCTGAGTCCGTCAGCGCATCCCAACGAAGAACGAATAACGACAGGGAGAGGTGCCGTGGATCTGGGTCAAATCATCGTCATTGGCGTGCTGGTGCTGCTGGTGTTCTACGTCGTCACCACGTACAACCGGCTGGTACAATTGCGCAATCAGGTCGGCAACGGTTGGCGGCAGATCGACGTGCAGCTCAAACGCCGCCACGATCTGATTCCCAACCTGGTGGAGTCCGTGCAGGGCTACATGAGCCATGAGCGTGAGACCTTGCGCCAGGTGGTGGAGGCGCGGGCACGGGCTGTGGAGACCGAGGGCAAGGGGCCGGAAGAGGCCAACCCCGCGGAGCAGTTGCTGAGCGGCGCACTGGGGCGGCTGTTCGCGCTGATGGAGAACTACCCCGACCTGAAAGCCAACCAGAGCGTGGCCGGTCTGATGGAGGAACTGTCCAGCACCGAGAACCGGATCGCCTTCTCCCGCCAGCACTACAACGACAGCGTGATGGCCAAGAACACGGCAGTGGAGTCCTTCCCCTCCAATATCATCGCCCGGCTGTTCGGCTTCCGTCACGCCACCTACTTCGAGACCGACACCCAGGAGCGTGCGGCGCCGCAGGTCTCGCTGCGCTAGCCCCGGGCACCCGGCATTATGGGCGCGACCATCCAGTGTCCCGACTGCGGCGCCGCGAACAGTGCGCGCGCCGTCAGTTGCCGGCTGTGCGGTGACCCGCTGAATGCAGCCGCGGCCGCCAGGCCCTCGGTCCAGCGCAAGCTGCTCCGTCGTACGGATTTCGTCGCCGCCGCCCGCGCCAACGGCCGAGCCACCACGCAACTGGTCCTGCTGCTGCTGTTCATCGGCGGCCTGATGGGCTACGTGCTGGGCTGGAACCTGGAGATCTTTCTCGGCGAGACGGCCTGGGAGCTGGGTACCATCTGGTTCCCCAGTGCGTGGGGTGCCTGGGGGGCCACGCTGATCGTCGCCGCCAGCCTGCTGTGGACGCTGGTCGCGATGAGGCAGGGCGACCGCATCGTGCTGCGCATCACCGGCGCCCGCCAGGTGAGCCGGGAGGACGAGCCGGTGCTGCACAACGTGGTGGAGGAGATGGCAATTGCCGCCGGTATTCCGAAACCGCTGGTGTGCGTCATCGAGACCGATGCCATGAACGCTTTCGCCACCGGCCTCAGCATCCGTCGCAGTGCGATCGGTGTTACCCGCGGCCTGCTGGATGCGCTGAACCGTGACGAGTTGCAGGGCGTGGTGGGGCATGAGATGGGCCATATCGTCAATCTGGACATGCGTTATGCCACCGCGGTCAGCACGCTGGTGGGGCTGATCGCGCTGGTGGCGGATACCGCCTGGCGTGTGGTCTACGTCAGCGGCCGCGGCGGCGGGCGGGTGCGTACCTCGGGGTCCGGACGCGGAGGTGGCGGCGGCGGCGCGGTGGTGGCGCTGCTGATCCTGTTTCTGGTGGCGGCATTGGCGCCGGTGTTCGCCAAGCTGGTCCAGATGGCGGTCTCCCGTCAGCGGGAGTTCCTGGCCGATGCCACCAGCGTGCGCCTGACGCGCAACCCCCACGGGCTGATGTCGGCGCTGGAGAAACTCTCGAAACAGGCCGCCCCGTTCCCGGGGGCCAATCGCGCCACCCAGCACCTGTTCATCGTCAATCCGTTCAAGCATTTTCCGGAGAAGGCCAGCCGCCTGATGGCGACTCACCCACCGCTGGAGGCGCGCATCCGCCGGCTCGGTAACTTAGGGAAACACTGATCGCTAACAGTCCCTTTCATCCCGCAGGGTGCTCCGAGCACACCGACACGCACCGTTTGGCTTTGAGGGGGCTTCGATCCGGTCGAGTGAGGGGCGATGTCTGCGGACACGCCGTGAATACATCCCTGTAGGCTTGTCGATGAGGTCCCTCTCATCGACAGTCCGCAGACATCGCCCCTCACTCGACCTTGCCTTGGTCGTCGCCATAGCCGTCGTAGGGTGTGCCCCACGAAGTGGTGCGCACCATTCCCTGGTCGAGGGCTTGCGCGGAGGTCCGCAAGGATAGGGGAGCCCCGTCGCTTTCTCCCTCTCAACTCCGGACCAACTCCCCGCTATACTGAGCCGTTTTCCACACCACCATCACTCTGGTTGAACGCATGCGAGCCATCAGCAAGTCACACAAGCTGGCCGACGTCTGTTACGACATCCGCGGCCCGGTACTGGAAGAAGCCAAGCGTCTCGAGGACGAAGGCCACCGGATCATGAAGCTGAACATCGGCAATCCCGCGCCGTTCGGCTTCGAGGCGCCGGACGAGATCCTGCAGGACGTCATCTACAACCTGCCCACCGCGCAAGGATACTCCGATGCGAAGGGGATCTTTTCGGCGCGCAAGGCAATCCAGCAGCAGTGGCAACAGCGGGGCGTCCGTGACGTCAGCCTGGATGACATCTTCCTGGGCAACGGTGTCAGCGAGTTGATCGTAATGGCCATGCAGGGGCTGCTGAACAATGGCGACGAGATGCTGATCCCGGCGCCGGACTACCCCCTGTGGACCGCGGCGGTCAGCCTGTCCGGCGGCCGTCCGGTGCATTATCGCTGCGACGAGTCCCGCGGATGGGAGCCCGATCTCGCCGACATGGAGGCGAAGATCACCGAGCGGACCCGCGGCATTGTGGTGATCAACCCGAACAACCCGACCGGCGCGGTCTACAGTCGGGCCGTGCTGGAGCAGATCGTGGATCTGGCGCGCCGGCACGACCTGATCCTGTTCGCTGACGAGATCTACGACAAGATCCTCTACGACGAGGCCGAGCACGTATCACTGCCGACCTTGTCCGAGGATGTGCTGACGCTGACCTTCAGCGGGCTGTCCAAGGTGTACCGGATCGCCGGCTTCCGCTCCGGCTGGATGACCATCTCCGGTCCGCAGGAGCATGCCCGGGATTACGTCGAGGGCTTGAACATCCTTGCCTCCATGCGCTTGTGCGCCAACGTGCCCGCACAACATGCGATTCAGACCGCGCTGGGTGGCTACCAGAGCATCGATGACCTGATCGTGCCCGGCGGGCGTCTCTACGAGCAGCGCGCGCTGGCCTACGAGGCGTTGAACCAGATGCCCGGCGTGTCCTGCGTCAAGCCGCAGGGAGCCCTGTATTTCTTCCTGCGGCTTGACCCGGAGATCTACCCCATCACCGATGACCGTCAGGTGGTCCTGGAGCTGTTGCGGCAGGAACATCTGCTGCTGGTGGAGGGCACGGCGTTCAACTGGCCGCAGCCGGATCATCTGCGGCTGGTGTTCCTGCCGCACCGGGACGAACTGGAAGTCGCCATGGACAAGCTGGGCCGCTTTCTCGCTCGACAGCGGCGGTGACGCCCGCCCGGCCCTTGCCTAAACTGATGGAAAATCGGCTCAACGTAGGAGCAGGCATGCGGAAACTGCTGATCGGATTCTTCCCATTTCTCTTCACCGGTCTGGCGGGTGCGGCATCACCGGAGGGTATCTGGCTGACCGAGGGGGGCAATGCCCAGGTGGAGATCAGCCGTTGCGGAGATGCCTACTGCGGGCACACCGTCTGGTTGGAGGACCCCTACGACGATGACGGCGAACCGCGGCGGGACAGCAACAATCCGGAGGCCGAGCTGCAGGACCGGGAACTGATCGGCCTGCGCATACTCTGGGACATGAAGCCGGCCCAGCGCCGGGACAACCGTTGGGAAAACGGCCGGGTCTACGACCCCGAGAACGGCAACACCTACCGCGCGCGGATGGATCTCGAGGACGACGACACGCTGAGCATGCGTGGATACGTGGGCACGCCGATGTTCGGGCGCACCACCACCTGGACGCGGGAAGACGAGGTCCGCGAACTCTCCGATTAGGGCTGTGCCGGATAGGCAGGATCAATCGTGGTTGCTACTTTCATCGTAGCGATCTTTCATGGCATTCCCTGTCTGCGTACTGCGTCAAATTTCCAGTGATCTCCCCTTTTTTTCAATTACTTTTGCGTGCATGCTAAGACCAGTTCTACACGTGGCGCTGGTCGCCATCGTTCCTTCGGGGGGTCTATGGCTGTCGGTTTCCGTCTCGTCCTGGTGGTGTGGATTCTCTGGTACGGGACGGCGCTCGCGCAGGCATCCCTGGACGAACAGCGAAAGCAGTTCGCCGACGCCTATGAGCAACTCAAGGACGGCAAGCGCGTGCCGGATCTGGCCGGTGTCGAGCGCAAGCTGGCCGACTACCCCCTGACGCCCTATCTGCGTTACCAGCACCTGAACCAGAACCTCAGCCGCGTATCCGCCGGCGATATCGAATCCTTCCTGGAAAAACACGGCGATCTGCCGGTGGCCAGCCTGCTGGCCACGCGCTGGCTGCACCTGCTGGGGCGTCGCGGCGACTGGAAAGCCTTCCGCAGCGCGGATGCCGGTCAGCCCGGCGCCGTACTCGATTGCTACCGCCTGCGAGCGGAGCGGGATGCCAACGGCGTGGACGATGCCTGGCTGGAACGTGCCCGTGTGCTCTGGACCGTGGGCCATTCGCAGCCCGATGCCTGTGACCCGGTGTTCGCGGAACTCTACAAGCGGAACGCGCTGAGTGCGGAACGACGCTGGGAACGTATTCGCCTGGCCATGCTGGCCGGCAACACGCAACTGGCGCGGGCGCTGGAGCGGCGGCTGGAATCGTACGAACAGCGCTGGCTGCAGCACTGGCTGGCGGTAGCCGCGAATCCCGAACGTGCCCTGCGTCGGCCGGCGTTCGATGTCAGTTCCGAACGTGGCCAGATGCTGGTGCGTGACGGCTTCCGTCGCCTGGGCATTCGCGACCAGGACGCGGCGATGCAACTGCTGGACCGCTACCGCGACCAGCAGCGACTGGATTTCGATACCGTGGCCGAATTGCGGCGCCATGTCGCCCTCCGTGCCGCCTATAGCCGGCGGCCCGAGGCGCTGGAGTGGCTGGAATCACTGCCGGAACATGCCGTGGACGACCAGGTGCGTGAGTGGGCGGCAAGGATGGCGCTGGCCGGCCAGGACTGGCAGCGCCTGCTGGGTGCCATCTGGGCGTTGCCCGAAGGGCTCAGGGCGCAGTCGGAATGGCGTTACTGGCATGCCCAGGCCTTGCTGCGCACCGGTGACAACGACGAGGCCGAGACCATCTTCCGGGACCTCGCCGGGGAGCGCCATTACTATGGTTTTCTCGCGGCGGACCACCTCGGCCGGCCCTATGCCATGAATCACCGCCCCGGGCCCCGGGACGATGCCCGGGTATCCGCGCTGGCCGAGCGGTCCGCGCTGATGCGGGCAAGGGAATTCTATCAGCTTGGTCTGCACGAGGAGGCACGGCGCGAGTGGCTGGCGGGTCTCGCCGGTGCCGGCGCCGACGACTGGGCCCAGGCGGCTCAGCTCGCGCGCGACTGGGGCTGGTACGACCGCATGATCCATGCCGCCAACCGCGCCGGTCTGCACGATGCACTGGAACTGCGCTTCCCGCTGGCCTTCCGCGAAGCCATGGCCCGCCAGGCCCGGGAGTCCGGCATCGACCTCGGTCTGGTCTATGCGCTGATGCGCAAGGAAAGCGCCTTCATCCCGGATGCCCGCTCGCCGGTGGGCGCCATGGGGCTGATGCAGGTGATGCCGGGCACCGGTCGCGCCGTGGCCGGGCGACTGGGCATGCGCAATTTCGATGTCGCCCGGTTGTACGACCCGGACGTGAACCTGGCGCTCGGCGGTGCCTATCTGAAGGAAATGCTGGAGCGTTTCGACGGCAATCTGGTGATGGCGGCGGCGGCCTACAATGCCGGGCCGGGCAGGGTGGACGGCTGGCGCAAGGACAACGGCGGTCAGCCCGCGCAGGTCTGGATCGAGAACATCACCTTCGGCGAGACCAGGGACTACGTGAAAAGCGTGCTGGCCTTCCGCGCCGTGTTCGACTGGCAGCTGTACGGCGAGTCGCGAACGCTGGCCTCCGCCCTGCCGATCATGCCTCCCTACGACGATATGCAACTGGCCCAGCGCGAGCGGGACGAGCGCAACCAGCAGTAGCGATACGACGCCGAAGTTGTCAAACGGCCTCCGGCTGGCGAGAATGACTGCCGTTCATTCCTTCAGCCGGAGTCCAGCATGCGCGAGACCAGCTACCCCGAATCGCCCTGCGTCGGCCTTTGCCAACTGGATCGGGAACGGGGCCACTGCATGGGCTGCGGCCGTACGCTGGACGAGATCAGCCAGTGGACACGCATGGACGTGGACGGCAAACGCCATGTCATCGCCCTTGCCACTGCCCGGTTGGAGGCGGTCCCGGCCGCGACGCAGCGGGACAGGAGCGCCTGAATGGTCAAGCTCACGCGCATCTACACGCGTACCGGCGATACCGGCACCACCGGCCTGGGCGACGGTAGCCGGGTCGAGAAACATGGCCAGCGCGTCTGCGCCTACGGCGCGGTGGACGAAGCCAACGCGGTGCTGGGTATTGCCCGGCTGCACGTGCCGGAAAACCTGGACGCGGCGCTTGCGCGTGTTCAGAACGACCTGTTCGATGTCGGTGCCGACCTGTGCACGCCGGAAATGGAAACGCCGAGAGTGCCGCCCCTGCGCATCACCGATGCGCAGATCCGCTGGCTGGAACAGGACATCGACCGCATGAACGCGGAGCTGCCGTCGCTGCGGTCCTTTGTGCTACCCGGCGGCACCGCCGCAGCCGCGCACCTGCATCACGCGCGCACTGTGGCGCGGCGGGCGGAACGCGACATCTCCGCACTGGCCGCTGTGGAAGCGGTCAATCCGCTGACCCTGCAATACATGAACCGTCTCTCCGACTGGTTGTTCGTGGCCGCCCGTCACGTCAACCAGGCGGCCGGCTCCGGCGACGTGCTCTGGCAGCCGGGCCGCAACCGGGACGGCTGACCCCCGATTTCACGTCACTCCGGAATCATCCATGAGCAACAGTACGCAGCCGGCTTCGGCCCAGCTTCTGATTCACTGCCCCGACCAGCGGGGACTGATCGCGGCGGTCACCGATTTCATCGCACGCCACGACGGCAACATCCTCGATCTGGACCAGCATGTCGACGCCATCCGGGGCGTGTTCTTCATGCGCGTGGAATGGGAACTGGAGCGCTTCCGACTGGAACGCGACGCCATCGCGCAGGCCTTCGACCGGGCCTGCGGCCAGCCCTACAACATGCACTGGAAGCTGCATTTCTCCGACCAGGTGCCGCGCATGGCGCTGTTCTGCTCCAAGCTGTCACACTGTGTCTACGACGTGCTGGCCCGCTGCCAGTCCGGGGAGTGGAACGTCGAGGTGCCGCTGATCATCAGCAACCACGAGGACCTGCGGCCGGTGGCGGAGGGTTTCGGCATTCCCTATCACGTGATCGAGGTCACGCCGGAGAACAAGCCGGAGGCGGAAGCCCGCCAACTGGCGCTGCTCCGCGAGCACCAGGTGGACTTCGTGGTGCTCGCCCGCTACATGCAGATTCTCTCGGCGGATTTCATCAGCCGCTACCCCGAGCGCATCATCAACATCCACCATTCCTTCCTGCCGGCCTTCGCCGGTGCCCGGCCGTACCACCAGGCGCACCAGCGCGGCGTGAAGATCATCGGCGCCACCAGCCATTACGTCACCACGGAACTGGACGCCGGGCCGATCATTGAGCAGGACGTGGCGCGGGTGACTCACAAGGATGCGGTGGAGGACCTGGTGCGCAAGGGTCGCGACCTGGAGAAGATCGTGCTGGCGCGGGCCATCTGGCATCACCTCGGCCGCAAGGTGCTGTGCTACGACAACCGGACGGTGGTGTTCGGGTAGGTTGGGGTGAGCGCAGCGAACCCCGACAAACTCACGCCGTTTCGGTTATCGCGTCCGCCAGCAGGTTGCACATGGTGTCCACCTGCTCCCGTTCGATGATGAACGGTGGCCCCAGTTGTAGCGTGTCGCCGGCGAAGCGTACGTACATGCCGCGTTCCCAGCATTTCATCGCCACCTCCCAGGGCCGGCGCGCCGGTTCGCCGGGACAGGGTTCCATCTGGATGGCCGCGGCCATGCCCAGGTTGCGGATGTCGGCCACATGCGGCAGACCTCTGAGCCCATGCACCTGCTGCTCGAAGTAGGGTGCCATCGCCGCTGCGCGCTCCGCCATCTTCTCCCGTTCGAAGATCTCCATGGCCGCCAGCCCGGCGGCGCAGGCCAGCGGATGGGCGGAGTAGGTGTAGCCGTGCGGGAACTCCGGCAGGTAGTCCGGCCCACCCGTGTTCATGAACGTGTCGTGGATCTCGCCGGAGGCGACCACCGCGCCCATGGGCACGGCGCCGTTGGTCAGGTTCTTGGCCAGCGTCATGATATCCGGTGTCACGCCGAACAGGCTGGCGCCGAACGGGGCGCCGACGCGTCCGAAGCCGGTCAGGACCTCGTCGAAGATCAACAGGATGTCATGCCGGGTGCACAGCTCACGCAGCCGGGCCAGGTAGCCCCGGGGCGGCACGATGACGCCGGCCGATCCGCTCATGGGTTCGACGATCACGGCAGCGATGTTGGAGGCGTCGTGCAGCCCCACCAGTTCCTCGAGTTGCTCGGCCAGGTGGGCGCCGTGTTCCGGCACGCCCCGGCTGAAACGGTTCTCGGGCAGCAGCGTGGCGGACAGGTGATCTGCCTCCACCAGCGAACCGAAATGCTTGCGGTTGGCGACGATGCCACCGACGCTGGTGCCGCCCGCGTTGACCCCGTGGTAACCGCGGACACGGCCGATCAGCCGGGTCTTCTCCGGCCGGCCCTTCAGACGCCAGTAGGCGCGCGCCATCTTCAGCGCGGTATCCACCGACTCCGAGCCGGAATTGGTGAAGAACACGTGATCCAGTCCGTCCGGGGTGAGCTGGCGGACCCGGTCGGCCAGCAGTACGGCGCCGGGGTGCGCGTGCTGGAATGCCGGCGAGTAATCCAGTTCCCGCGCCGAGCGACTGATCGCCTCGACGATCTCGGTCCGGCCGTGGCCGAAGCTGGCGCACCACAGGCCGGACAGGCTGTCCAGGATGCGGCGGCCGTCGGCGCTGCGGTAATAGCAGCCCTCGGCGCCGGTGATCAGGCGCGGGTCACGGCGGAAACCGCGGTTGCCGGAAAACGGCATCCAGTAGCTTTCCAGTTGTTGCCGGGTCACGCCGGCCCATCTGGCGTCGTTGTCCGTCGCTGCCGCGTCGGCGGGAATGGGTTTCATGCTGGCCTCGATGATGTTGTCCTGACGCCAGCATAGGCCGGGAACGCGCCTCAGGCCAGTACAGTCCCGGCTTCCGTGATGTTGCCGGCAGGCAGCAGCGCCAGGGCCTGGTCCTGGCTGACCGGTGCCGCCTGCAGCAGCCGCTGCAGGATCTCCGGTGGCTGTTCGTCCAGCGCCAGCGGATCCTGCGGCAGCAGCTTGTTCCGCACCACCAGGTGCGCCAGCGCCAGCCGCCGCCAGTCCCCGTTCAGCCGGGAGGCCTCCCAGGCCAGCAGGATGGCCGAGGTGACGTGATACAGCGCGCTGGCAATGCGGCGGGCGTCCCGTTCCGCTCCGGGGTCGTCAGCCAGGTGCCGGGCGGTGTCCGCGGTCTTGTCCAGCAAGGCCTGCAGCCGGGCGCGGGACGCCTCGGGCAGATCGGCTTCCTCCAGCAGTGTTTCCAGGTACTGCTTCAGCACCGGCAGGGTCTGCTCCCGGCGTATGGCACGGAAGACATCCAGTGCGACGATATTGCTGGTACCCTCCCAGATCGAGCCCAGGTGGGCGTCCCGCAGCACACGACCGTCGGACCACTCCTCGATGTAGCCGCAGCCACCGCGGACCTCCATGCCGTCGCCGGCCACCTTGCGGGCATCGCGGGTGGTGCGGAACTTGATCAGCGGGGTCAGGATACGCAGCAGCTTGGCTGCCTGGGCATCGCCGGCGTCGGCGCGTTTCAGGCAATCGGCGGTGTGGAACACCATGCTGCGGCCCTGTTCGCAGGTCACCAGCATCTTCAGCAACTGCCGCTGCATCAGCGGCAGTTCGAGCAACTGCCTGCCGAAGGCGGAGCGGTTGCGGGCCACGAACAGAGCCTCGTTCACCGAGCGGCGCATCAGCCCGGCGGAGCGCACGCCGTTGGACAGCCGCGACATGTTGATCATGTCGGTCATCTGCTTGAAGCCGCGGCCGGGCTCGCCCACCACGTAGGCCTCGGCGCCCTCCATGACGATCTCGCCGCTGGCCATGGAGCGCGTGCCCACCTTGTCCTTCAGGCGGATGATGCGGTAATCGTTCAGGCTTCCGTCCGACTTGTGTCGCGGCAGCAGGAACAGCGTCAGACCGCGGGTTCCGGTCTCGCCACCCTCCGGGCGGGCCAGCACCATCGCCAGTTCTGCCCCGGCGTTGGAGCAGAACCACTTGTCGCCGTAGAGCTTCCAGGTGCCGTCCTCAAGGCGTGCCTCGGTGGTGATGGCGCCGACATCCGAGCCGGCGTCCTGCTCGGTCATGAACATGGCGCCCTGGTACAGCGCGTCGAAGTCCTGCGTGGTCAACTCGGTGATATAGCGCTCGATCAACTCCTGGGAACCGAACTTGCGGAGTGTACGGGTCAGCGCATCGGTCATGCTCAGCGGGCAGCACAGTCCGAACTCGGCCTGCACGAACAGGTAGGTCAGGCCGTACTTGACGATGGGCGGCAGCGGTTCCTGCCAGTCGAAGACGCCGGCCCGGTGAGACATGGCGGCCAGGCCGAATTCGGAGAAAGCATAGCGCTCCAGCGCGCGGTAGGACGGATGCTTGTCCACCTGCTGGAGCTCGGCACCGTTGCGTGCCCGGTGTTTCAGCGTCGGCGGGTTGCGGTCCGCTTCCAGCGCCAGCTCCTCCAGCTCCGAGCCCACCAGCGCTCCCAGCCGCCGGAACTGCGGCTCCACATGGCGGAACAGCGCCTGATCCATGTAGAGCTGCAGCAGCGGGCCGAGGTCCGCGTCGAGCTCGTAGCTGTTGCTGCCTTTGCTGTCCGGGATATTGCGATGAATATCGGCGCCCATGATTTCTCCTCCAGCCCTGGCCTGGTAAGCCCCTGTGATGACTATCAGCCTAGGTCGCTCATGGCACCTTTCCCAATACCGGTTCCCTATCTGGTGATATAGTTTTTCGTATGATCCGCCTGGAGTGACCATGGCACTGACATTTCGCCAGTTGCGCTATTTCCTGGTGCTTGCCGAGGAACTGCATTTCGGCCGGGCGGCGGAGCGGCTGCACATCTCCCAGCCGCCGCTGAGCGCCAGCCTGAAGCAACTGGAAGAGGAGCTGGGCGCCCGGTTGCTGGATCGCGGCGGCGGCCAGGTGATGCTGACCCCGGCCGGCGAGCTGTTCCGGCAGCAGGCGGGCCGGCTGCTGAACCAGTTGGGCGACGCCCGGGATATGGTCCGGCGACTCGGGCATGCAACCGGCGGCCGCCTGCGTATCGGCTTCACCCCCACCATGCTGTTCCGCAGCGTTCCGGCGACAGTGGCCGCGTTTCGTGCGCGCTACCCGGATGTGGACTTGCAGTTGCTGGAGCACAATTCCGCGGATCAACTGGAGGCACTGGCCCTTGGCCGCATCGATCTGGGTTTCATCCATGCCCTGCCGCTTCCGGATTCGGTGACTTCGCTGACCATCGCCGAGGAGCCCTTCGTCTGTTGCCTGCCGGGCGATCATCCACTGGCCGGCCGGCGGCGGGTCGCGCTGGAGGAACTCGCCGGGGCACCGCTGGTCATGTTCAGCCGATCGCTGGCCTCGCATTACCATGACCGGATCATGAGTCTGTTCCGCATGGTGGATGTGGAGCCGCAGGTGCGGCACGAGGTATCCCAGTGGCTGACCATTGTCGCCATGGTGGCAAACGGCATGGGCGTGTCACTGGTCCCCCGGGCGCTGGTTCATGCCGGGTTCGACCGGGTGCGTTTCGTACCGCTCACCAATGCGGATATCCGTCATCGCTCCTGTTGCGTCTGGCAGCAGGGGCCGGGCAGCGCGCAGCGCGATGCCTTCTTGGACTGTGTGCGAGAAACAGCGCGGCGCGAGACCGCAAACCCACTGGAGGAGCAGCATGTCCATCATCGTGTACACCGCCCGTAGCGTCCTGACCATGAACCCCTCCCAGCCCCGCGGCGAGTGCGTGGCCGTGAAGGATGGCCGGGTGCTCAGCGTCGGCTCGCTGGACGAAGTGCGCCGTTTCGGCGAGGTGCGTATCGACGACCGCTACGCCGACAAGGTGCTGTTGCCGGGGTTCGTCGAGGGCCACAGCCATGCCCTGGAAGGCTATGTCTGGGACTGCCTCTACCTGGGCTATTTCGACAAGCTCGATCCGGACGGCAGGCGCTGGGAGGGGCTGAAGACGCCGGAGGCGGTGCGCGCGCGGCTGGCGGAACACGTCGGCCAGGGTGATGCCGCCCGGCCGCTGATCGCCTGGGGTTTCGATCCGGTCTATTTCCAGGGCGAGCGTATCGACAAGCGCCTGCTGGACAGCGTCAGCAGCGAGCGCCCCATCGTGATCATGCATGCCAGCCTGCACGTGATGACGGTGAACAGCGCCGTGATCCGGCAGGTGGGCCTGGCGGACAAGGACGTGGAGGGTATCGTCCGCGGAGCCGATGGTCTGCCCAACGGCGAGTTGCAGGAAATCCCGGCCATGCACCTGGTGTTCGATGCGCTGGACTTCAACCTGTTCGGCGGCGCGTCCACTGTGCGCGCATTGAACCGTTATGCCGCTGCGGCGCGCCGGGAGGGTATCACCACCATCGTCGACCTGCTGAACCCCATGGACGATGCCGCGCTGGAAGCGCTGCGGGCGGCCACCGCCGAACCGGGCTACCCGGTGCGGCTGCTGCCGGCGCTGAACGCGCTGGCCTGGGACCCGCCGGCCGGCAGCCGGCGGGTACGCGAGGCCATGGCGTACAATCACGAGCGGCTGCAGTTCGGCCTGGTGAAGCTGGTTACCGACGGCGCCATTCAGAATTTCACTGCCCGGCTGCAATGGCCCGGTTATCTGGAAGGGCCGGAGAACGGCGTCTGGAATGCGCCGCCGCAGACTTTCCACGACATGGTGCAGCACTATCACCAGGCCGGTCTCCACCTGCATGTGCATACCAACGGCGACGAAGCCGTGGGCATGATTCTGGATGCCCTGGACGAGGCGCTGTCGTTATGGCCACGGCCGGATCACCGGCACACCCTCCAGCATGTGCAACTGATTCGTCAGGATCAGTTGCAGCGGGTGGCGCGGCTTGGGGCCTGTCTGAACATCTTCGCCAATCACATCTACTACTGGGGTGATATCCATCGCACCCGGACGCTGGGCTTCGATCGCTGCCAGCGGCTGGAGCCGGCCGCCAGCGCCGACCGCCTGGGCATCCCCTTCGGCATCCACTGCGATGCACCGGTCACGCCACTGTCACCGCTGTTCACCGCCTGGTGCGCCACCACGCGGCAGACCGCCAGTGGCGTGGTGCTGGGCGAGGCGGAGAAGATCAGCCGGGCGCGGGCGCTGGAGGCGATCACGCTCGGTGCCGCCTACACGCTGCGGATGGATCATCGCGTGGGTAGCCTGGAGCCGGGCAAGCTGGCCGATCTGGCTGTGCTGGACGAGGATCCGCTGGCCACCGACACGCCGCTGAAGGACATCCGCGTGTACGACACGGTGCTGTCCGGGCGGCCGACCGGGAGCCGGTGATGATCGACGCCATTGCCACGACGGTGCTGTGCGGCTTCCTCGGCAGCGGCAAGACCACCCGCATCAACGCGCTGATCCGCGGCGGCGGCCTGCGTAACGCGCTGTTCCTGGTGAACGACTTCGGCAGCATCGCGATCGACGCCGAGCTGATCGAGGCTGAGGACGACCAGGTGCTCCGGCTGAACAACGGCTGCGCGTGCTGCGGCGTCGCCGGCAACCTGTCCGCGCAACTGAGCGAGATCCGGCGCTGGGCGCAGCGTCCGCAGCGCTTGATCTTCGAGGCCAGCGGCATTGCCCGGCCGCAACCGCTGCGGGAACTGTTCGGTGCCGCGCAGGGTTACGCGGTGGAGAAGGTGGAATCACTGGTGGATGCCAGTGCCTTGCGCAGACACCTGGCCGACACCGCCGTTTCCGACATCGTCGAGGATCAGCTGCGTCAGGTGGATGCGCTGCGGGTCAACCGGCTGCATGGGCTGGCGGAAGCCGAACGCGATGAGGTGCTGGCGCTGATTGCAGCCTGGAACCCGCTGGCCCGCCTGGTGGTCGATGCGCATGCGGAGCCGGTTCAGGAGCCCGTTCCGTTCGCTGCGGACGCGGCGGAAACCGGCCCGGTGATCAGCCATAGCATCAGCTTCGATGCGCCGGTGGACCTGGACCGGCTGGAGCGGCTGTTGCGCGAGGCGGCGCCTGCATTGTTGCGGGCAAAAGGGCTGCTGCAGGGTGATGCACCGGATCGGCCACGTTACCTGGTGCAGTTTGCCGGCGGGCGCGTCAGCCGGGTGGCGACAACGGCAGGTCATTCCTCGTCCCTGGTGCTGATCGGCCACCGGGGGGAGTGTCTGTCCCGGCTCGTGGCGCAACTAGCGCCCCGATGATCGGCCCCATGTTGCGCAGGAAATCCCGGCGCCCGAGGGCAGGCGCATACAGGCTGGACATGGAACCATCCAGGAACAGCGCATTGGACGCCCCGAGGTCGTCCCGGAACAGCCGGGCGAATTCGTGAAAGGTCACCGGTTGCTCGGTGATGGCGAAAACCACCGTGCGCTCGTCGATCACGCCGACGCCATTGCGGCGCTTCCGCGAGGTGCTGTTCTCCATGAAGGCGGGGTGCAGTTCGCCGTCGATGACCAGCATCGGGCCCGACTGGGTGGCCAGCTCCGGTGAGCGATCCCGCTCAAGATACCGTTCGGTGGTCATTACCGCGGCCTCGCCGTTCTCCACCAGAAAGACGCCATTCGGCTTCATGTGGAAGTTGCCGGGCCCTTCCGCGGTGTTGGCGCGGCGGAAGGTCTCGCCGTCCTCGATATAAAGCCCTGCAGGCGAGAGGTCGGGCCGGTACATGCCCGCATTCATGGCGAATACCAGGCGTTCGCCGCCCACTTCGTCGGGCAGCCGGCCGAAGACGCGATAGGGCTCGCCCCCACCGTCCCGCCAGAATAACTGCAGGGTGTGCACGTCCAGGTTCACCGTGCAGACGGTGAAGCGCAGACCCTCGAAGCGGTGCGGCTCGCACGGCTGCTCCGCCGCCGAGGCCCAGGCCACCGGGACGGCCAGCAGGGCCCACAGCAGCAGCCAGGCCAGGTTTGGAGCAGTGAGCCGGAAACAGCGAGCGGGCATGGTCGTTACTAGCCTGTGCAAGGGAGTCAGCGTTCGGTCAACTGGACGCCTTGCGGGCGCGGGCGTCGCGTCATCCAGTAGCTTTCCGCCCAATAGCGGTTGTCCAGGTCGGAGAGCGTCACGCCGACGCTGGTGGAAGCATGCAGGAAGCGTCCGTTCTCGACGTAAATGCCCACATGGCGCTTCTTGTGGCCGGTCCGGAAGAACACCAGGTCTCCCGCTTGCATCCGCTCCCTGGGAATTGGATCGCCGAACCGGGCCTGCTGTTCCGTGGTGCGGGGCAGTTCGATGCCGAACTGCGTAATGAAGGTGTTCATCACGAAGGCGGAGCAATCGATGCCGGTGCGGCCGGTGCCGCCGATACGGTACGGTGTGCCCCGCCAGTCGGCATGCTGCGCGTACAGGGCGTCGACGATCTCGTGGTGCTGCGCTTCGCTTGCCGGTGCGGAGCGTTCGCTAACGGGGGGCTGCGGCGAAGGCGGGACGGTCGCGCAACCCGCCAGGGCCAGCGCGGCGGCCAGCGTCAGAATGCGCGTCATGTTCCGGGCTCCCTGGTGTCTGCTTATCGGCTTTTCGGACGCGTGTCCCCGTACAGGAACGCTGCGAACTTCTGTTTCCCTGGACAGATTGTGTCCCGCCATGGCTAGGGCGTCCAGCCGGACAGTCAGCCGGCCTTGCGGAAGGTGAGGTTGATGCGCTGGTTGCCGGCGAAGGGATGGGAAGCCTCCCTGACCGTGAGGATGCCGTGATAACGCATCCGTGCCGTGCCGCCCCAGGCGACCACGTCGCCGTGGGCGAGCCGGACGCGCTCGGGCCGGTCGCTACGGCGTTCGCCGCCGAACTGGAAAACGGCGGGCACACCCAGGGAGACCGAAACGATGGGGTGATCCAGGTCCCGTTCGTCCCGGTCCTGGTGCAGTCCCATCCGGGCACCTGGCTGGTAGCGGTTGATCAGGCAGGCATCGGGGACGAAGCCCGGGAAGCCGGCCCGCGCCGCGGCCGCTTCCGCCAGCGCCAGCCATGCCTCCGGGATCGCCGGCCAGGAGAGGCCGCTCTCGGGGTCCACCGGACTGTAGCGGTAACCCTTGCGGTCGGTTACCCAGCCCAGCGCCCCGCAACTGGTCATGGCGACCGACATGCGATGGCCGCCCGGCGTACACATGTGCCGGAACGGGGCCTGCCGGCTGATGTTTCCGATGGACCCCAGGAAATCGGCATCCCGGCCCGCGGCAAAGCCGCGGAGCAGCAGGGCGCCCGGGGCCAGTTCCAGCTCATTGTTCTCCAGCGTGTCGAACAGATCCATCGTCATGCTGCGGGATCCCACTGCGTTCACGTTCGAGTAATGCGCGCTTGCGGGCGATCCCCCAACGGTAGCCGGAAAGTGCCCCGTCGGTGCGGACCACCCGGTGGCAGGGAATGGCCACGGCCAGCCTGTTGGCGGCACAGGCACCGGCCACCGCGCGCACCGATGCAGGCGCCCCGATGCGGCGGGCCACCTCGGTGTAACTGACCGTCGCGCCGGCCGGAATATCCCGCAAGGCCTGCCATACTCGCTGCTGGAAGGCCGTACCGCGGATGTCCAGTGGCAGGTCGAGTCCGCGTGCCGGCGCCTCGACGAAACCCACCACGGTGGCCACGAGCCGTTCGAAGGCGCTGTCGCCACCTTGCAGGCGCGCCCTGGGAAAGCGGTCCTGCAGCTCGCGTACCAGCAGTTGCGGATCGTCGCCGAGGCTGATGGCGCAAACGCCCTGCCTGCTTGCGGCGACCAGAATGGCACCGAGGGAGCTCTGCCCGACGGCGAACAGGATGTCCTCGCCGGGGCCGCCGTCGCGATAGCGGGCGGGGCGCATGCCCAGCAGCTGCGTCGCCGCGGCATAGAACCGGCTACTGGAGCCGAAACCGGCCTGGTAGAAGGCGTCGGTCACCGAGTCGCCACGGCGTAGCTGTTCGCGGACCCGTTCGGCCCGCCGGGCGCCGGCGTAGGCGCGGGGCGTGACGCCGGTGACCTGCCTGAAGACGCGGTGGGTGTGGTAACTGCTCCAGCCGGCCAGTGCGGCAAGCTCATCCAGCGTCGGCACATGCTCCGCCTTCTCGATGTAACGGCACAGCGAGGCGACAACAGCAGCGTGTTCGGTCATGGCGCTCTCCTCGATACCTCAGTGCTTCCCTGGAGAACAACTTACCCCCGGAGCAGGTCTGCTGCATCCCGTTTCTTGCGCCGGAGATCCCAAAAAAAAACCGCGCCCGGGGGCGCGGCTTTTCATCGACAGGTGGGCACCCGTCCTGCGTTGACGGCTCAGGCAGCCTTGGCAGCCTTGCCGAACGCGGTCACATTTTCCTGGGCCAGCTTCTGCAGCTCGGCGCCGAAGTCCTTGCTCAGGCCGGCCAGCGTGTTGGCGTCCTGGCTCAGCTTCTCGCTGACGGTCTTGGCGGTCTTGGTCTGGCTGTCCACAAAGGACTGCAGGCTCTTGACGTCAGTGACCTTGCTCAGCGAACGCAGCTGCTCGACGCTCAGGTCGGAGTAGGTCTTGGCAGCTTCCAGGTGATAGGCAGTCAGCTTGGCGAAATAGTCCACGTACAGGCCGCTCACCTTGCGGCTCGGGGCGATGAACTGTTCCAGCTGGCTGTTGGCTTGCTTGATGATATCGTCGTACATGTTGAATACCTCCGTTGAGGAAATGTCTGGCAGGGTCTGCTCCCTGTTGCGGTGCAACATAACATCGAATTTTGTGCATTGCAATATTTCGTGCCGGGCCGAATTTCCCGTTGTGGGTCAGTCACTGACATGCCTGTTCGGAGGGATGCGAAATGCCGCAGGATCTGGTCCGGCTGACCGCCTCCAGACGCGCGCGTGGGATTCCTGGGGCTCAGAATCGGAAGTTCACGCCCGCATGTACGGCGCGCTGGTTCTTGCTCTCGGCGGTGACGGTTGTGGTGCCGTCGCTGAACTGTTCCTCGAAATCGGCAAACAGGAAGCGGTAGCCGATTTCCACCTGGATCAGCTCGGTCACCTCGATCAGCCCGCCGGCCCGAACCCCGGCGAGCCAACTGCCGGTGTGGGTGCCCTTGGCGCCGAAATCGCTGTCGCCGCCGAGCACGTCGTTCCTGCGCCAGCGCATGCGTCCCCAGCCCGCCGCGATACCCACGTATCCGCTGAAGATCTCCCCGCCCGGGATCACGTAATCGAGGAATGCGGTGCCGTACCAGGCCTCGGCCTCGTCGTAGTTCACCCGCATGAGATCCACGCCATAGCGGGCTGGCCGGCCGTAGCGGCCAATGCGCAGCACCGGCGTGTCGGACAGGGAGTTGATATTGCCGCCGGCTTCCCCGTCCGCCCGGAAACGGCTCTGCGAGGTGGCGCCGCCGATGCCAATGAACATGCGGCGCTCAGCCTCGAAGGCGACGGCACGGTCGAATGGTTGCGCCGCGGCCGGCAGAGGCAGCAGCAACAGCACGGGCAGCAGCCATGAATAACGCATCAATGCATTCCTGAACCAGTCTGTGGACTGGGGTCATAATGCCAGCTATGGCGTCTTCCCGTCTCCCGGCAATCAAAAACCCCTTATTACTGGTACGTATCGAACCCTGGTTCAAGCAGCGCGGACTGGAAAACCCGCGTGGAACGCATGCCCGCCAGCCTCGACTAATCGTAGCGCACCCAGTGCGTGGCAATGTGCATGGGGCTCTGTTCCGGTCGGGGGTGGGAACATGCCTGCGGACACGCCGTAAATACATCCCTGTAGGCTTGTCGGCCGGGTCCCTCCGGCCGACAGTCCGCAGGCATGTTCCCACCCCCGACCTTACCCCGATGACTGCCGCAAGAGGTGGCTCCGGCATGGGGTGGATGGAGGCGAAGCCGATATCCACCAATCCGGCCAAAGGCCGGATACCGCAGTGCCACCGCCACTAGGCCTCCGGCGGGAGGTTTGCTTCCGGACTGTCGGCGAGAGGGATCTCGCCGACAAGCCTACAGGGATGTATTTACGGCGTGTCCGGAAGCAAACCTCCCGCCGGAGGCCGGAACAGAACTCCAATGCACATTGCCACGCACCGAGTGCGCTACGTACGCCTAAGGAGCCTCTGATCTATTCCCGTGGGGAATGCGGCGCGTCGACACTAGCAGCGCCCCTGCCTTGCCAGGCCGGGCGGGCAGCTACCCCGGCGCGGGGCGGTCTGGTGGTAATGGTAGTGGTAATGCTGCTGTGCCCGGTTCCGCGACCGCGGCTTGAAGCGCGGATCGTGGTGACGGGAATGGTGCCGGTAGTGCCTCGGCGGCGCATGGTAGTGGGAGTGATAATGGGTGCGGCTTTTCGGCCGGCTGTGGTAATGCGTGACGTGGCGGCTGCCGGAGGGCCGGTCGGTGGCGATGGCGGTGCCGGTCAGGCCACCCAGGGCGCCACCGATCATGGCGCCATCGCGGCCGCCGAACTCCGCGCCCAGGTAACCGCCCACGGCCCCGCCGATGGCCCCGCCGATCAGCGCGCGCTCGGATAGCCGGCTGTCGGCCATGGCCATGCCGGGCAGCAGCAGGGTCAACCCCAACAGACTCGCGGTGAGACGTTTCATGGCGGCACTCCTTTGTTGGTTGGTGCAGCCAGTGTGTGCGGAACAGCCTGAACGCAGGCTGAACCGGTCGCCGAAGAAAAAGGCGACACCCTGCTGCCTGGCTTTGGCAGCGTTACCGGAGGCTATGTGATCAGCCCGGAATCCCGGGACTGCGTTTACGACAAGAGCGACCAGGAGGCGGTGGGCCTGCGCCCCGGTCCGGGGGGACGGGACACTGGGGAATTAATCACCGCTTCCCTAGGGGATGCGGCCGAACCTGCCTGCCTTGTAGTCGGCCTGAAAGGCCCTGATGGCGTCCAGGCTTGCCAGCGCGCAGTTGTCCCGGACCACGGGCCGCGGGTCCAGGGGTTCGCCACCCAGCAGCAGTATCCGGGTCGGCACCGTGGTCTGCAGCCGTACGTATTCCTCCTGGGGCAGCCGCATCAACTCGCAGGGCTCGGCGGCGCCGTCCACACCCGCCGCGGTCACCTCTCCTTCGATGACATAGATGGCCAGTTCGAAGGCGGGGGAGACGTCCAGCGACAGGCTGCTGCCGGCCGCCATATCCAGATCGGCGTAGAGCAATGGCGAATGGGTCAGCACCGGCGATGTCCGGTCGGAGAGATGACCGGCCAGCAGACGGATATGTGCGCCACCGTCTTCCCAGTGCGGCAGCGAATGCGCGGGATGATGGACGAAGGCCGGTGAAACATCCCGTTGTTCCTCGGGCAGTGCCACCCATACCTGGGCCAGATGCAGGGGCTGGTCGCTCTGCACTGCGGAGGCGCGGCCGTCTTCGATGTGAGCGATGCCGCGGCCCGCGGTCATCCAGTTGACGTCGCCGGGCCGTATCTCCTGCCGTGAGCCCAGGCTGTCCCGGTGCAGCAGAGCCCCGGACAGCAGGTAGGTCACCGTTTCCAGCCCGGCATGGGCATGGGGAGGTACGTACAGTTCCTGGCCGGCCGGCATGTCATCGGGGCTGAGGTGGTCGAGGAACACGAAGGGACCGACCATCCTGCAGTGATGGCGGGGAAGTACCCTGCGTACGTGGATCTCGTCCACGAGGTGCTGCCTGCGGGCAGCCAAGACGGATTCATTCATGGCAATTCATCGTTCCGGTTCGGTGCATCCAGTATGGAACACCATTCGGAATGCAGCGACCCCGGACGCGATGACTGGGCTCTCAGCGCTTGAACAGCACCAGGGCCTCGCCACTGCAGATCAGCCGGCCATCCTCGCCCAGGCAGCGGGTTTCCAGGTTCACCAGGGCTTTCTCGGGCCGCAGCCGGCTGATTGTCACCCTGGCGGTGAGTTCCTCGCCGACCTGGCCCTGATCGTGGAACTGCATCTGCTGCTTCAGGTAATTGGTCCCATGTCCGGGCACCTCTTCCCCCAGCAGGTAGGAGAACAGTGCCGCGATCAGCGGTTCCGGCACCCGACCGTCCGGTTCCGGGGCCTGGGCGATGGCCGCCCATTGCAGCAGGTCGGCGGTGCGGTAGCGGCGGCTGGTGCTGGCGCTGTCGCCGACCGTGAGCTGGGAGAACCGTGTGCTGCGGTCGTTCATGCGGGATGCTCCGGCAGTTGGATCACGCATTCGCCGATCAGGCCATGGCGCAGGTCCGGCTTGATCACCCGGGTCGCCAGGCGCAGGGTCTGGTCGTCGGCCGCGCCCAGCGGCTCCAGCACCAGCGTCACCGTTTCGTCGGCGTAGGTGGGAGCCTCGAACATGAGTTCCTGGCTCAGCAGCAGGGAGTCCGGATAATGCCGGGCGATCATGCCGCGGATGGCGCTGAACAGCATCATGCCGTGGGCTACCGTGGCGCCGAAGGCGGTGCCGGCGGCAAAGGCCGGATCCACGTGAATGGGGTTGTGATCCCCGGACAGCTCCGCAAAGGCGTCGAATTCCGTCTGCGTGAAGGCGCGCTGTTCCTCGATGCGCTGGTATTGCTCAGCCGGCATTGCGCAGCTCTCCCTTCTGGATCTTGCCCAGGGCGTTGCGGGGCAGCGCATCCACCCACTGGAAATACACCGGCACCTTGTAGCCGGCGAGTTTCTCGCGGCAGTAGGCCTTGAGCTCGGCGTCCTCCGTCTTCCGACCGTCTGCCTTGCCCACCAGGAAGGCCTTGCCCACTTCCCCCCAGCGCTCGTCGGGTACTCCCACCACGGCCACTTCGGATACGGCCGGGTGGCATTGCAGTACCTGCTCCACCTCGGCGGGATAGACGTTTTCTCCGCCGGAAATGTACATGTCCTTCCAGCGGTCGACGATGTAGTAGTAACCGTCCTCGTCGCAGCGGGCGACATCGCCGCTGTGCAGCCAGCCTTCAGGCTCGATGGCCTCGCTGGTGGCATCGGGCCGGTTCCAGTAGCCCGGGGTGATGCCGGGGCCCCGGACCAGCAACTCGCCGGCTTCGCCGGTAGGCAGATCGCGGCCCTGCATGTCGGCGATGCGGACTTCCGCCAGCAACTGCGGCCGCCCGACCGAGCCGGCCTTCTCCAGCACGTGCTCCAGATCGGTGAGAAACACCGTGGGGCCGGTTTCCGTCATGCCGAAGCCGGTACGGATGGGGATGCCGGCCTCCAGGTACTTCTCAGCCACGGGCAGCGGCAGTGCCGCACCGCCGCAGCCCCAGGAGCGCACGTCTTTCAGCTTCGCGGCGTCGAATTCCGGGTGATCCAGCAGCATCTGGTAGACCGCCGGCACGCCGAAGAACACCGTGCAGCGTTGCTCCAGCGCCTGCAACGCCTGGACCGGATCGAAACTGCGTTGCACCAGCACCGAGCCGCCGACCAGCAGCACCGCGGTGCAGTACAGGTTGATGCCGCCGGTGTGGAACATGGGAAGGACGTTCAGGAACACGTCGTCCTGGCGCAGTTCCACCGGCAGGCCGATGTTCATGTAATTGGCGAGCATCATCCGGAAGGTCTGGATCACGCCCTTGGGCCGGCCGGTGGTGCCGGAGGTATAGAGCAGATACCAGGTCTCGTCCGGGCTGCGTTCGGAGTGGGGTGTCAGGTCCGGACTTACCGCGGCCAGGTCGGTGTTGTAGTCCCGGGCCGTGTCGGTGGCCGTGTCCAGCGCGATCAGCCGCAAGCCGGGGAAGTTGTGCGCGAGTTCGCCGACGGCGTCGCTGAACTCGTCCCCATAGATCAATGCGCCGGGCTCGCAGTCCTCGATCAGTCCGGTGAGTTCGGCCACCGCCAGTCGCCAGTTCAGCGGCACCAGGATCAGGCCGGCTTTCGCGCAGCCGAACAGCATGGCGAAGAATTCGGCGCGGTTCTGGCCCAGGTAGGCGAGGCGGTCGCCTTCCTTCAGTCCCCAGTGCGTGCGGGCGGCTGCGGCCAGGCGCGCGGCGCGCTCGTTGAGCTGCGCGTAGTCGTAACGGGTGCCGTCGGCCAGGTCTTCCACCGCCGGCCGTTCCGGCGTCACCCGGGCCCGGTGGGCCAGCAGATCGAACATCTGCATCTGTGCTCCTCCTGCCTCTCTGTGCTATGCCTTGCCAAGGAAGGCGGCCATGCCCCGGTCGGCTTCCTCGGTGTCGATCTGATCCAGGAAACCCTGCAGTTCCGCGTCCAGCGCGGCGGTTACCCGGTGGAGATCCGGCCGGGCGAGCTGCAGGGTGCGACGTACGCTGCCGGCCTTCTTGTCACATAGCGTAGCTGCCAGCTGGCCGGCGAGGGCGCGTTCCCGGCCTTCCTCGGCGAGCCGGTTGGCCAGGCCCCATTCCAGCGCCTGCTGGGCGCTGATAGTGCCGTTCAGCAACTGGATTTCCAGCGCCCGGGCACGGCCGATCCGCTCCGGCAGCAGAGCGGTCCAGCCGCCGTCGGGGCTGAATCCCACGTTCACATACCAGGGGGCGAAATGCGCTTTCGGTCCGGCCACGGCCAGGTCGCAGCCCAGGACCAGGCCGATCGAGCCGCCGGTAACCATGCCGTGCACGGCGGCGATGGTGGGGAACGGCAGCCGCAGCAGTTGCAGAATGGTGTCATTGAGCAGGCCGACCACGCGCTGCGAATACGCGCGGCGTTCCTCGCGCGGGCAGGCGTAGAAGCCGGCGACGTCACCACCGCTGGAGAAGGAGCGCCCCTCGGCGGCCAGTATCATGGCTCGCGGCGACTGGTCTTCCAGCCCGCGCAGGGCTGCCAGCAGTTCTTCCAGCAGTTCTGGGACCAGCGCGTTGTGACGCTCCGGGCGGTTCAGCGTCACCCAGGCGATCGGTCCTTCCAGTCGGGTTGTCACCAAAGAGGCGGACATGGCAACTCCTGGGTCATGATCGGCGTCGTGCCCCGAAACATGACTCAGGCGTCACTATTCTGTCAAGCGGATTTCGCCACGACCGCAGGGTGCTCAGAGCCGAAGGCGATGTGTACCGTTTTCCCGCATGCGACGGTGCGCATCGCTGCGCTCTGAGCACCCTGCGCGGATTCCGATCGGGCGCGGGCTGGATGGTGGCGAGGTTTCGGTCCCGCCGCCGGCCCGGCTTGGTGGATTCCGCAATTGTCCGGCGTGGACGTAGGGTGCGCACCATTCCCCGGCCTGGCCCGGTGCGCAGGCCTTGCGGCCTGCACACCCTACGCGGGCTCCGGTCGGCGGGATGCCGTTGGAATCCCGTTCAATCCCAGCTCAATGCCCCACCGGTCCGGTACTCCGTGACGCGGGTTTCGAAGAAGTTCTTTTCCTTCTTCAGGTCCATGATCTCGCTCATCCACGGCAGGGGGTTCTCGGCGCCCGGGAAGGCCTCCGGCAGGCCGATCTGGGCCAGGCGGCGGTTGGCGATGAAATGCAGGTACTCGGCCATCATCTCGCCGTTCATGCCCAGCACGCCGCGGGGCATGGTGTCGCGGGCGTAGGCGATTTCCAGCTCCATGCCCTCAAGCACCAGCTCGCGCATTTCCTGCTGGAAGGCCGGCGTCCACAGCTGCGGGTTCTCCAGCTTGATCTGGTTGATGACGTCGATGCCGAAGTTCATGTGCATGGACTCGTCGCGGAGGATGTACTGGAACTGCTCGGCGGTGCCGGTCATCTTGTTGCGCCGTCCCAGGCTCAGCACCTGGGCGAAGCCGGTGTAGAAGAAGATGCCTTCGAACACCACGTAAAAGGCGATCAGGTCGCGCAGCAGGCGCTG
>JBJHBJ010000011.1:0-94009 GCA_050485425.1 Ectothiorhodospiraceae bacterium
GTGATCCTGCTGCGCACGGAGCGGGACGGGCGGCAGAACCGCCGGGAATTCAATCTGCGCGAGCTGCTGGATCTGCAGGCGGACAACAGCGAGCAGGTCCATCTGCAGAACGGCGACACCATCTATGTGCCCCGAGCCGACCGGTTCTATGTCTACGGCGAGGTCAGGGAACCCGGTCACTATGTGCTGGACCGGCCGCTGACCGTACGCCAGGCACTGTCGGTGGGCGGAGGGCTCAGCGCCAATGCCAGCACCCGCGGCCTGACGCTCTATCGTCAGCAACCGGACGGCTCCGTGGAGGAGGCGCGGGTCAGCCTGGACGACCGGGTGCAGGATGGCGACGTGATATTCGTCAGGGAGCGCTGGTTCTAGTGAGTCTGTACACCTTCTTCCGGGTTCTGCTGGCCCGCTGGATGCTGACCGTGTCCACGCTGGTGCTCAGCGTGGGCGCCGCGCTGGCCGTCACCCTGTACCTGCCGAATACGTACACGGCGACCACGGAGCTCGTGCTGGAAGACAGCCAGGACATGCTCAGCGGGCAGGCCATGCCCGCGAATACGCGTTCGGGCTACATCGCCACGCAGGTGGATGTGGCCGGCAGTCGCAACGTTGCCAACAAGGTCTACGGGCTGCTTTCGCCCGAGGAGCGGGCGCTGGCCGAGGAGCACGCCGCGGCGGCCACCCATGGCAGGCTGGACGCCGAGCGCTGGATCCCGCAGATGCTGGACCGAAACCTGATCGTCAGCCCCGGTCGCAACAGCAGCGTGCTCCGCATCAGCGTGAGCAGCCAGAATGCCGATCTCGCGGCTGCCCTGGCCAATGCGCACGCCGAAGCCTTCATCCAGACGACCCTCGACCTGCGTACCGAGCCGGCACAACGCTTCTCCGACTGGTATGACGAGGAACTGGACGTGCTGCGCTCGAATCTGCGGGAAGCCCGCCGGAGTCTCTCCGAATACCGTCAGGAACACCGGATTGCCGCCGCCGACGAGCGCCTGGACGTCGAGAACGAGAGGCTGCGCGAGCTGTCCTCTCTGCTGGTGGCCGCCCAGGGTGAGCGGTTGCAGGACGATCTGCGGCAGTCCCGGGAAAACAGCCCGGACGTACTGAACAACCCCGTGGTGCAGGAGCTGCGGTCAGAGCTGGCCCGCGCCGAAGCCAGGATGGATGACGTCTCCACCCGCTACGGTTTCAACCACCCGACTTATCAGCGGGCCGAAGCGGAGGTGGAATCCCTGCGCCGTCAACTGGATAACGAAAGGGCCACCGTGGAGCGCAGCGTGCGCTCGACCGCCGGCATGTCCGCCCAGCGTGTGGAAGAGCTGGAAGCGGCGGTGGAACGGCAACGCGAGCGTGTACTGGAACTCAATGCCCAGCGCGATGAACTGGAGCTGCTGAGGCAGGAAGTAGACAACGCCCAGGAAGCGTACAACACGGCCTCAGCCCGTGCCTCCGCCAGTCGCCTGGAGAGCAGGCTGGGAGAGACCGATATCGCCGTGCTGAACCCGGCGGTGGCTCCGATGCTGCCCTCGGCGCCCGATCTGCGGCTGAACCTGGTGGTGGCCGCGGCCCTGGGGTTGCTGCTGGGTGTCGGGCTCTCGCTGCTGCTGGAACTGGGGAACCGGCGGGTAAGAAGCCGCGCCGATATCGAGGAGTACCTGGGGCTGCCGGTACTCGCCCATCTGCCGGACAGCCGGCGCCGACCCAGCCTGGGAGTACTACGACCATGACCGAACTGTTCCCCCCTACGGACAGGGAGGATGCCGCCCGCGTTCTGACACGCTCGGGCCCCATCGGCCGCATGCTGGTGGAGAGCGGCAAGCTCGAGGAGATCGATATCGAGCGGGTGGTTCACTACCAGCGGAAGACCGGCCAGCGTTTCGGCGAAGCCGCGGTGACACTGGGCCTGGTGACGGACGAGGATGTGAGGGTGGCGGTGGCCCAGCAGTTCTCGCACGCACTGGTTCCGGTCACCGATCGGCGACTGGCACCGGCGCTGACCGCAGCGAATGCCCCCCAGAGCGCGGAGGTGGAGGCGCTCCGCGGGCTGCGCAGCGAACTGATGCTGCGTTATTTCGACGGCCAGAGCCAGCGTGTCCTGCCGATGGTCGGCGTGGATCGAAGCAATGCGATCGGCGAACTCACGGCCAATCTGGCCGTGGTGTTCTCCCAGGTGGGAGCGTTGACCTTGCTGATCGACGCCAACATGCGCCAGCCCGAGATTCACGGCCTGTTCGGCCAGCCGAATGACCAGGGGTTGTCCGACGTGCTGGCGGGGCGCGCGTCGGTTTCGCCACGTCTGTGCACACCGATGCAGTCCCTGTGGTTGCTCAGTGCCGGGACGATGGCCCCCAATCCCCAGGAACTGCTGTCCGGGGAGCGCTACCGGAAACTGATGCTGCGCCTGGCCGAGAAATTCGACGTCATTCTTGTGAACACGCCGTCCATGAATGACAACGTCGACGGCCAGTTGATCGCCGCGCGCGCCGGCGCTGCCCTCATGGTGGCCCGGGAACACGTGACATCGCTCGGGAAACTGGATAACGCCCGTCAGCGGCTGCAGGCGGTAGGTGTGTCGATCATGGGTGTGGCCCTGTCGCAATAGCCCCGATCCGTGCCGCTCGCTGCTTCGTCAACCCACGGCAGAGGAAGCCATGTCGGTTCAAGCCGAACAGGACAACCAGTCTCTGCGCTACCTGGCCGTTCTGGTGGTGATCGCCACGGTTGTCTACCAGGCGGTGCTCTGCGCGGTGCACACGCACGTGTTCCCGGCGTCGCGCGCGCTGGTCGGTATTGCCGAGCTGACCATCATGATGGCCTCCCTGCCGTTGATGTTCAGGCGTCTGCTGCCGCACGTGATTGTGTTCGCGGCACTGACCGGGGCCATGCTCTGCCTGCTGGTGCTGCTGCGGGGCAGTATCGACGTGAAAGCCTTCCGCGACCTGATGATTCCGCTCTGGTTCTACTGGCTGGGCCGCAACGTCGGGGATCCGGCGCTGGCGGACAGGATGCTCAAGGGCATCATCGCACTGATCCTGGCCTTCGGTGTCTTCGAGCTGGTGGCGGTGGACCGCTTCACCGACCTGTTCGATATCTTTTCCTACTACGTCAGCATCGGCAATCTGCAGCCCGTTACCGATTACGTGCGCGAGAGCCGGCTGCAGCTCAGCGGCATCCGTCCGGAGGAAATCGGTCGCACCTTGCTGCCCTCACTGCTCGGCCAGCATCGGGTGTCCTCGCTGTTCCTGGAGCCTGTGTCCCTGGGCAACTTCGCCACCGTGCTCGCGGCCTGGGGGCTGGCTCGCAATCGTGACGAACTGGGTCAGATGCTGTTCTTCCTCGCCGCCGCGGTGGTGCTGATCGTGCTGGCCGATTCCCGCTTTGCGCTGATTTCCGTTGCCCTGCTGGCCGTGCTGCGCTTCCTCCTGCACGGCCGGGGTCACTATCTGATGGCGTTGTTGCCGTTCCTGATCATCGCCGGGCTGGTCTACATGGGCCTCAATATGCAGGGCGTCTACGGCGACAACTATCTCGGGCGGCTGGTCATCAGCGGCCGTTCCCTGGTCGGGTTCGATGTGACGACACTGCTTGGTTTCGCCCGGGGCGGCTGGTATGCAGACGAAGGCTACGCCTACGTGCTGTACACCTTTGGCGTGGTGCTTGCCGCGGCGCTGTGGCTGGCGCTGTGGCTGATTCCCATGCCGGACGAGCGCGGAAATCGCTTCCGCTGCTATGTCACCGTCTATATCGCACTGATCCTGTGTGTCAGCGGTACCTCCCTGTTCGCCCTGAAAAGCGCGGGCGTGCTCTGGTTCCTGTTCGGCTGCATGCTGCGCGATCCCGCCCCCGGCATGGCCTCCGCGGTGGTCCGGCAACCGGCCCCGGAACCGCGTGGGCCGCCCCCGCCGGCGCGGCGCGGCAGGCGGCGGCCGCGGGAGCGCATCGAACCGGTGCTGGGACTCGGCGGGGAGGCAGGAACATGACGATTCACGTGACACATGTGGTGCGGCAGTACCTGCCGTCCGTGGGCGGCATGGAGGAGGTGGTGAGAAACATTGCGCGAAACCAGGTGCGCAGTGCGGGGCAGGAAGCGCGCATCATCACCTTGAACCGCCTGTTCAGGAACAGCAGCGAGACGCTGGATGAACGCGAGACCATCGACGGGGTGCCCGTGCTTCGGCTGCCCTATTCGGGTTCCAGTCGTTACCCGCTGTGCCCCCGGGTCTTGCGGCACCTGAGCGGCAGTGACGTGATTCATGTGCACGGCGTTGATTTCTTCTACGACTACCTGGCGGTCACCAAGTGGGTGCATCGACGGCCCCTGGTGTTGTCCACCCACGGCGGATTCTTCCACACCGCTTTCGCCAGCCGACTGAAGCAGATCTGGTTCAACACCGTCTCCCGTGCGTCTGCGCGCGCTTATGACAGCGTGGTGGCCACCAGCGAGAACGATGGTGCCCGGTTTGAACACATCACGCCCCGGGGCCGGCTGCAGGTCATCGAGAACGGCGTGGATACGAACAAGTATGCCGACTGTGCGGCCGTTCAACCGCGCCGAACGCTGATCTACTTCGGCCGCTGGTCCAGCAACAAGGGCTTGCCGGAGGCACTGTCGCTGATGGAGAAACTGAACGCCGGCGAGCGGGGCTGGCATCTGGTCGTCGCCGGCCGTGAATACGACTTCACCGCGACAGACCTCGATCAGGAACTTCAGCGCCGGCGACTGAGCGATCAGGTAAGACTGGTTCCCAACCCGTCCGATGAGGCACTGCGGGCGCTGATCGGCGAGGCCAGCTACTTTCTCTGTCTGTCCCGCCACGAGGGCTTCGGCCTGGCCGCCATCGAGGCGATGAGTGCCGGCCTGACGCCGGTGCTCAGCGATATCCCGCCTTTCCGGCGGCTGGTGACGGAAGCGGGGCTGGGGGTCATGGCGCCGGCATCCGAGCCGGACACATTCGCCGGCCAGCTGGAGTCGCTGCACGCGGAGGGCGGCGCTGCGTACGCCCGGCGCAGGCAGCGCGCAATGGCTTTTGCGGATCGTTACTGCTGGCGCCACGTTGCCAGCCGTTACCTGGATGTCTACCAGCGACTGGGAGGTCGATGATGTTTCGCAACCGCATGTTCCCGGCACTGTGCCTTCTGCTGCTTCCACTGGTTTCGCCGGTCTCCGCCGTCTGTCTGGGCGATGAACCGCTGCGTGGGGTGAACATCGCAGGTGCCGAATTCAGCGGCAGCAACCTGCCCGGCAGGCTGCACCACGATTACACCTATCCGCGCGCGGACGACCTCGATTACTTCGCCGGGCGCGGCGCCAATACCATCCGCCTGCCCATTCGCTGGGAACGGGTCCAGCGCGGCCTGTTCGAGGACCTGCACCGGCCGGAGCTGCGCCAGATCGAATCGGTGCTGGAGCAGGCCGCGGAGCGCGATCTCTGCGTAGTGCTGGACGTGCACAACTACGGCATGTATCACGGCGAGCCGATCGGCTCGGAGGACGTGCCGGAGGAGGCGTTCCTCGACCTGTGGCTGCGCCTGGCCGAGGCGCTGGATCAGCCCGAGCACCTCGCCCTGGGATTGATGAATGAACCCTTCCGGCTGGATATCGCCCATTGGGGGACGGTGGCCCAACAAAGCGTCCACGCGCTGCGCGATGCCGGGGCCGGGCACCTGGTGATGGTGTCCGGCGGGCGCTGGAGCGGTGTACACGAGTGGCACCGCAGCATCGGCGGCAGCAGCAATGCGGAGACGTTCGCCGATTTCGACGATCCCCTCGGGCGCAGCGTGATCGAAGTGCATCAATACGCCGACGAGGACTACTCCGGGACCGGCGATGCCTGTCGTGAGCCTGACGATTTCAACCGCATGTTCGCGGAGATCGGCGAGTGGGCCGAGGACAACGGCCTGCAGCTTTTCCTCGGCGAATTCGGTGTGCCCCCGAGCCGCCAGTGTCTGTTGGCTCTGGAGCGCATGCTGGTGCTCACGGAGGACGCGGACACCTGGCGCGGCTGGGCCTACTGGGCGGCCGGTCGCTGGTGGGGCGATTACCCGATGTCGGTGCAGCCGCGGGACAGCGACGACGCGCCGCAGATGTCAGTGCTGGAGCCCTGCTGGCGGGGCGAAGGCTGTGGCCGATGGTCTCCGGGAGCGCCCCGAGACCCACGTTTCGACGAAAATTCAGGGAGGTAGCAGCGAGCATGGCAGCAACACCATCCGGCGCCGAAGCACTGCGGCAGGCGGCAGCGGGGGACAATGGTCCGGTGGGAGAGGGCGAGCGTTTCCTGGTGCTCTCCGCACACGATTTCCGTTCCCCGCGCAAGGCAAACATTCATTTCATCGCGGAGGAACTGGCGGACCGCGGCCCGACCCGTTTCTTTTCGCTCCGTTACAGTCGTCTGTCCCGTTACACCGGCGATCCGCGTCTGTCGCTGGACGGCCTGGCCAACCGCATCGAGCATCATAACGGGGTCGAGTGCTATCTGTGGAAAACGCCGCTGCACCCCTTCAATACGCGCCGCCTCTGGCTGCGGCCAGGCGAGGACCTGCTGTTCCGCTGGTACGTGGCTGCGGCCAGCCCGGTGCTGCGGCAGTGGCTGGAAGAAGCCGACGTGATCCTGTTCGAGAGCGGCGTGGCGCCGGTGTTCTTCGATCTGGCACGCCGGCTGAACCCGGCTGCCAGAACCATCTACATCGCTTCCGACGATCTCGATACGATCAACGTGGCCGATTACGTCAAGCGCACGTTTCGCCGGGTGGCGCCGGGGATGACCACGATTCGCGTTCCTTCGCTGGCGCTGGTGCCGTCGATTCCCAGTCGGGGCAACCTGTGTTTCGTGCCGCACGGCATCAACCATGCACTGGCCGAGTGCGCCGAGGCCTCGCCCTATGGCCCCGGCATGCATGCCGTCTCGGTCGGCTCCATGCTGTTCGACGCCGACTTCTTCGTACACGCATCGCACCGTTTCCCGGATATCACATTCCATGTCATCGGCTGCGGCCAGCCGGCGCACCGCGACTACGGGTCCAATGTCCGGGTGTACGGGGAGATGCCGCATGAGGAGACGGTGCGCTACATCCGGCATGCCAGCTTCGGCGTGGCGCCGTATCGCTCGCAGGCGGTTCCGCCGTACCTGGCCGACACATCGATGAAACTGATCCAGTACGATTTCCTCGGCCTGCCCGCTGTCTGCCCGCGCGCGGTGGTCGGCGACTACTCCACCCGTTTCGGTTATGCGCCCGGTGACCCGGAATCCATCGAGGCGGCCGTCTCCGCCGCAATGGGCGCACCGCACCGTCCCTCCCGGCGCCACCTGAGCTGGCGGGAGGTCACGGACAGGGTGCTTCAGCCGGACCGCTTCCAGGACACCCGGATATCGTAGCCATGGAACAGGAATCGGAAACGGCACGTCCCATCGCAGGCTTTCCCGTCCGCAGGATGACCACCAGTGCCCTGGTGGAAGAGCTGCTGCGCGTCCACGGGGACGGTGAACAGCGTTCGCTGTTCTTCGTCAACGCCAATTTCGTCATCCGCTGCGAACATCTGATGCCGCAGCTCGACGATCCCTCGGTCATCCTCGTCAACGATGGCGTGGGCATGGACATTGCCAGCTGGCTGGTGCATCGCCGGCGTTTTCCCGACAACCTCAATGGCACCGATTTCATCCCCCACCTGCTGGAACAGGCCAGGGCGAAGACGGAGCCGGGCTGGCGGGTGTTCCTGCTCGGCGCCAAGCCGGGTATCGCCCGGCGGGCGGCAGAGGCGCTGGAAGCCCGGGGTATTGCGGTGGCGGGTGCGCTGGACGGTTTCGAGGAATCCCGCGATCCTCAGGACGTGGTCGCGGCCATCAACCGTACCGCGGCCGACGTGGTGCTGGTGGCGATGGGGAACCCGCTGCAGGAGCAATGGATACTGCAGTACAGGCAGGCAGTGCAGGCGCACCTGCTGGTTGGGGTTGGGGCACTGCTCGATTTCATTGCCGGCGACAAGCCGAGGGCGCCGCAGTTCGTCCGCCGCATGCGGCTGGAATGGCTATACCGCTTGAGCCTGGAACCGACCCGCCTGTTGCGGCGCTATACGCTGGATATGGGGCGGTTCCTTGTGATTTCACTGCGGCGCGGCAGTCAATCGATGGTGGGAGCCTCTGGACAGGAAACCACGAAGTAGCGCCAAGCGCCGCTTCAGCTCTGGAGTAAGGACATGAATCCCCTGCACCTGATCAACAACCGACTCTGGCGGCGGTTGCCTGCCCAGCGGCGGCGCAAGATCCTCGGGCTGCTGGAGCACCATCTGCCCACCCGGGTGTTCCAGCGCGTGCTGAACGCCGCCGGCAGCGGCATCTATCGGCAGGAAGTACTGGATACCGGTGTCCTGTTCGTACATGTTCCCAAGGCGGCAGGTACGGCCATCGTCAGCGCGCTCTACGGGCTACGCGGGGTAGGGCACTATCGCGCAGTCACCGCCAGAAACCTCAACCCGGAGCTGTTCTGGAGCCTGTATCGCTTCGCCGTCGTGCGCAACCCCTGGGAGCGGCTGGTTTCCGCCTACCGGTTCGCGCTGCAGGGTGGTACCGAGGAAGTGGCGCTGAACAACGCCCATGTCCTGCACAGCCGCATTCCGGACCGTTTCGAGCCCTTTGTGCTCGACTGGCTCGTCCATCAGTCGCCGGAGAGCCTGCACTCGCTGTTTATGCCGCAGCATCTGTTCGTCCAGGACGAGAAGGGAGAGCTGTTGGTGGACGATTTGTACGATCTTGGCGCCTTGCGGCAGCTGGGTCGGGATCTGAGCCGGTTTCTGGGGCGGCCAGTAAACATTCCGCGCAGCAATACCACCGGTTCCGGGGCCCGTGTGGCTGGCTATTACCGCAATCCCGCGGTGGTGTCGGCGGTGAGTGCGTATTATGCGGGAGACGTGGCGCTGTTCGATTACTGCCTGCCGGAGCTGGCGTAGTACAGCGGCGCTGCGGAAGTGCTTGCTAGAACTGTCCGCGGATGCCCACCATGATGGTCTCGCCGGTATAGTCGCGGAATGCCAGTTCCGACTCCCGGCTGTGCCAGGTTGCTTGCAGTTCCAGCGTCAGGTACTCGGTGGGGGTGTACTCCAGTCCGAGCGGGGTCAGCGAGTAGATCCGCTCGTCCCGCGCCGGTGTATCATCCAGCACTCCGTCGAAAGACTGCTCCGCGGCGCGCGCTTCCGCCTTGAGCAGGATCTTCGGCGTCCACTGCCAGAAGGCGCGGGTGAACAGCCGCAAGTCCTCCGATGGGTTGTCGATGGTGTCTCCCACGGGAGGCTGGGTATAGGAGATACCGCTTTCGATGCGCGTGCGGTCGGTAACTTCCCAGTGCAGCGCCCAACTGGTAAACAGGCCGCTGCCCTCGTTCACGTCGCCGTCACGGTTGAAGTAGCCAAGGGTCCCGAGCAGCATGGCCTTGGACGTCAACGCCCAGTCGGCCTCCAGCTCCACCTGCATGTAGTCGTAGTCCAGGGCGTCCGGGGGCTCAGGCAGGGGCACGTTCGGATATTCCCGGTCTCCCTGCGTATAGCGCAGCGCCAGCCGTGAATCGCGTTCCGTACTGTAGCTGAGCGCGGTGGACACGCCGCGGTCGTTGTATTCCATGCGGCTGCGTTCGTCGTTCGAGTGCCGCTGGTCGGCGGCCAGTGCCGATGCCTCGAGTGCCACCCTGGGCGTGATGCTGTAAGCCAGCGTCGCCTCGCGCCGGGTCAGACGGATCAGATCCTTGCCGGTGAACTCCAGGCGGTCCGCCGGCCACTCCCGGCGGTCCCAGCTCAAGCGGGTGTCGAAACGCCGGCCGATTTCGCCGATCCAGGCCGCGCCGAAGTCGTAGGTGGTGGCGTCGAGGAAATCGCGGCGGTCGTGCATGTAGCGGCTCGCGGACGCGTGCGCGGTCAGCCGTTGCCGGCCCGGGGTGGCGTTGACGCGGAAACCGGCGGACCCCACGGTCTGGCGCTCCGAGACATCATCCTGCGAGCGGTCGAAGTTGCTGTCCCAGATCTGCTGCAGCTCGGCATGCAGCACCACCGGCTCGGGCCCGGTGTGCTCCTCCGCTGCCGCCGCGGTGCCAGCGATGACCGCAACCCCCAGGACAAGCAGGTGCAGGCGTGTGCGACGGGAGGCTCGATGCATGATCAGTGGCCCCCGCGTCAGTACGCGTGCTGCCCGACGAAGCCGCGGAAGATGGTCCACCAGAGGATCTTGATGTCCAGCCAGAGCGACCAGTTGCGGATGTATTCCAGATCATAGGCGATACGGCCGGCCATCTTGTCCATGGTCTCGGTCTCGCCGCGGAAGCCGTTGACCTGGGCCAGACCGGTAATGCCGGGCTTCACCTTGTGCCGCAACATGTAGCCCTGGATGTGCTCGCGGTAGAACTCGTTGTGCGCCACGGCGTGCGGTCTGGGGCCGATCAGCGACATGCTGCCTCCCAGCACGTTGAACAACTGTGGCAACTCGTCCAGCGACGTGCGCCGGATGAAGGCACCGAACGGCGTTACCCGCGGATCGTTGCGGGAAGCCTGCTGGATGGAGCCACCGTCCTCGCAGACCGACATGGAGCGGAACTTCCATACCCTGATGCGCTCGCCGTGCACGCCGTACCGCGTCTGCTTGAACAGTACCGGGCCCGGTGAGCTGAGTTTGACGCCGATGGCGATCGCCAGCATCGGCACCGCCAGCACCGCGAGAATGCCCAGGCTGAGCGCCACATCGCACAACCGCTTGGTCCAGCCGTGCTCCACCAGCGGCGAGTCGTAGATGCTCAATGCCGGGATGCCCTGGATGGCGGTCATCCGGGAATGCAGCAGGTCGAAGGTGAAGACATCCGGGATGAGGTAGGCGGAAATGGTGCTGTCCGCCAGTTTCCCCATCAGGCCGCGAATGCGCTGCTCGGCCGCCATCGGCAGGGTAATGAAGATGATGTCCACCTTGCCGTCGTGGGCGTCGGCCTGCAGCTGATCCAGGTTGCCGCGGATGATGATCTCCTTGCCGCTGAGCCGACGGCTGCTGCCGCCGTTCAGCCGGTCATCGTAGTAGCCGTGGAGCCGGTAGCCCATCCAGGGCATGTCGTTGATGGCGCGTGCCAGCCGGGTGCCCAGACGGGTGGCTCCGACAATGGCCACGCGCCTGGGCTGCGCGGGCTGCCCGCGCAGGATGGCGAGCAGCAGGCGGCGCAACCAGTGAAAGCCGATGATCACGAGCGGCGTGCCCGTCAGCCAGATCACGAGGGCCCATCCGTGCGCGGTGCTGAATACATCGAGCAGCAGGATGGCGGCGGCGATGATCATTGCCGTGCCGATCCAGGACATCAGCAGCCGCGCGGCCAGCGAAGGGGTGGAGTAGCCCCGCCAGACATCGTAGATTCCGTTGGTTTCCGCCAGGAAGCTGAAGGAGATGATGGCCAGGACGCTCAGCCAGGTATAGGTATTGTCCCAGGGAGTCTGGAACAGCGCCAGGATCGCCCACAACAGGAGGACAACCATGGCGCTGTCGAACGCCCGGAATAGTGCAAGGATGTTCGAATGGTGGGGGCGTATGGACGTGGTGCCCTTGCTCCCCACATGGATCCGCTGCTGATCCTGCGGCTGGCCGTTCATACAGCCCCTCCTTGAGCGTGAGACCTCCGCCGGCTGGTGCATATTCCAAGCCAGCGGTCAGTCATCGGCGCGAGGTTCGTGCCTTGAAAGAAGCTCCATCGTAGCGAACTGGTCGGCATCGACAACGTGTCGCCAGATTTGGAAGGCACGCAAGCGATCTGTTGTTCTGCGGGGACGCTGGCCGGTGCCGGGTCACGCGGAACCCATGGCCTCACTTTGGGGCGGACAGACCCTTCCTTGCACCGGGATGGCTCAGTCCACGCGAGCGCGGGAATTAATCAGCGCTTCCCTACTGTTACGGGACACTAGCCGTTCGACAGCCGCCGGTTCAGGGCCCAGACCGACAGCGGTGCGAACACCGCCGAGATGATCAGGGCCCAGAGCAATGACCAGAGAGCGGGTTCAAGCACCGGGCCGCCGACGAGCAATCCGCGGGCGGCGTCGGAGAGCGTGGACACCGGATTGATGTTGACCACTGCCTGCAGCCAGACAGGCATGGTCTCCACTGGTACGAAGACGTTGCTGACGAAGGTGATGGGAAATAGTGCGGTGAAGCCGAACAATTGCACGTGCTCGGGGTCTCGCGCCAGCACCCCAACCAGCACCATGATCCAGGAAATCGCCAGGGCGACAGTCAGCACGAGCAGTACCGCAAGCAGCAGCGAGGGCAGAGACGTGCCGAGCCGAAAACCGAGCAGCATGCCCACGGACAGCAGCAGGAAGACGGACCAGGCCTGCTTGACCAGGTCGGCAATGATGCGGCCCGCGAGCGGGGCCCACCGGGCAATGGGCAGCGCCCGGAGGCGGTCGAACACGCCCTTGGTCAGATCCGTGTTCAGCCCGTGGCCGACATAGACCGTCACGAAGACCATGTTCATGACGATGACGCCCGGTAGCACGAAACGCAGGTAGTCCGCGGTGGAGCCGGCGATCGCACCGCCGAATACATACAGGAAGAGCAGCAGGAACAGGATGGGCTGGATGCTGAAGTCGCCCAGTTCCCAGGGGTTGTGGCGGATCTGCAGCAGCGTGCGCCAGGCCAGTGTGCCGGTTTGCCGCAGGCCTGCGACCAGGCCCACGCGGTGCGACGGCGTGGTGCCGATGGCCGGACTGTTGTCGCTGATCATGCGGGTTTCTCCCCCTGCCACGGCGTGACCCGCTCGTGCTCTGCGTGACGTCCGGTCAGTGTCAGGAAAACATCATCCAGGCTGGCGCTGCGCAGCATCAGCTCGCTGACCCTGATCCCCGCCGCGTCCAGCCGGCGGACCAGGGCCGGTAACTGGTCGGGATCGGGGGCGGGAGCCGTGGCGTGGAGGCCGTCGATCTCCGGTCGGTTCCCGGTCAGTTCCGTCAGGATGGTGACGATGGCGGGAAGGTCGTTCTCGTTCTGCGCCTGCACCACCAGTGTTCTGGCGCCGATGCGCTGCTTGAGCTGGGCCGGCGTGCCGGAGGCGATCACCCTGCCGCGATCGAGCACGACGATGTTGTCGGCCAGGTGGTCGGCCTCTTCCAGATACTGCGTGGTGAGCAGCACCGTGGTGCCGTCGGCGACCAGGCGGCGAATCAGGTTCCAGAGGCCGAGACGGGCCCGCGGGTCCAGGCCCGTGGTGGGTTCGTCCAGAAACAGGATACGCGGTCGGCCAACCAGGCTGGCCGCCAGGTCGAGGCGCCGCCGCATCCCGCCGGAATAATCCTTGGTCGCACGGGTGGCGGCGTCTTCCAGATTGAACTCGTCTAGCAGTTCGCGAGCGCGCCGCCGTGCCTCCGCCCGTGAGAGTCCCAGCAGGCGGCCGATCAGCAGCAGGTTCTCCAGTCCGGTGAGTTTCTCGTCCACCGACGCGTACTGACCGGTGAGGCCGACCAGCTGGCGCACCTGGTGGGCCTGGCTGCGGACGTCATGGCCACCGACCGAAGCCGTCCCTGCATCCGCCTGGAGCAAGGTGGCCAGTATGCGCACCGCGGTGGTCTTGCCGGCACCGTTGGGGCCGAGCAGTCCGAGCACGGTGCCTCGTGCCACCTGGAAACTGACGTTGTCCAGTGCGGTGGTATCGCGAAAGCGCTTGCTCAATCCCTCGACCTGAAGAAAAGGTTGACCGGTATTCATGCAGTGACTGACCTTCTCGAAGGTATTGCCAAAGTCTCAAGGCTGTCTGCGGCTCCCAGGCTAAGGAACCCCAACAGACATGAGGGCGTCAAGCCCGGGAAGGGCCGGTGATTGACTTGATAACAAGAATCATTATCATTCGTCTTTGATTGGTGAAAACTGACCGGTCCATCTGTGCCTGTGATTTGGTGTCATGTCTTGATGTTCCGGTGCTTTCGAAATAGTCGGGGGGTTTCATGCGCGAGTCTCTTCCCTCTCGGGAATGCGACGCTGACGCACATGCGGTTCGCGCCAAGCGACGCATTGACAGCAAGACACTGCTCGGGGACGAGAACGAGCTTATCATTTCCCACGGTCAGGACGAGTATCGCCTGCGCCTCACCCGTCAGGGCAAGCTGATACTCACCAAGTAGGCAGCATCAATCCAGCCAGCCGGTACGCGTGTCCTGCGCGTCAGCCAGCTCACCAGTATTCACCGCACGCCAGCCAACCTCCCGTTCATGGGCCGGTAGCCAGCCTCGTTACCTGCAGCCACGAATCGGAGCAATCAAATGAACAAGCGTAGCACCGCGACGCGAACGCGGGATCTGGTCGGCGTTTCCGTGGGTTGCGTCAGCGGCCTGGCCCTGCTTGCAGCGCAGTTCCCGGCCCATGCCAGCGGCAGCGAATTGCCTCGGGTGGTGGTCACGGCCTCGGGCGTTGAGCAGGATCTGAGCGAGGCGCCTGCCAGCATTTCCGTGATTACCCGGGAAGAACTGGAGCAGCGCCGGTTCTCGAATATCGCGGAAGCACTGGCGGACGTTCCCGGCATCGACGTGCGTGCAGGTACCGGCAAGACCGGTGGGCTGAACGTCGGCATCCGCGGTATGCCGAGCGGGTACACGTTGATTCTCGTCGACGGCCGTCGGCAGAACGTCTCGGGGGACGTGACGCCGAACGGCTTCGGCGAAACCTCCACCAGCTTCATGCCACCGATGTCGGCCATCGAGCGCATCGAGGTCATTCGCGGCCCCATGTCCACCCTCTACGGCTCCGACGCCATCGGCGGCGTGATCAATATCATCACCCGGCCAGTCAGCGATACCTGGGGCGGCACCATCGCCATTGACAACACCATTCAGCAGCACAAGGACGCCGGTAACAGTTCCACGGTCAGCCTGTTTACCTCCGGCCCCCTGGTGGAGGACCGGCTGGGACTGCAACTGCGCGGCCGCGTGTTCGATCGCGCCGATTCCGAACGCCTGATCGAGGGCAGCACCGGGCGGGACCCGCGGCCTCCGCAGGCGCGCATCTATTCGATGGGCGGGCGGCTCATCTTCACGCCCACTGCCAATGACGCCCTGTGGCTGGATCTGGAGCGTTCCCGGCAGTGGTACGACAACTCGGACGGCCGCCTGGGGAATCGCGATACCGAGACCCAGATCTTCGGCTACAAGGACGAGATGCGTTTCAACCGTGACCAGATCGCGGTGGGGCATCGGGGCCGCTACCACGTGGGAACGTTGGAAAGCAGTGTGACCTACAACGTTACCGAAACCCTGGGTCGCACGCTGCCGCCGGGCAGCGCGCCGGATTACGGTTATGAGGCCGATGGTGGTGAGGACCGCGTGCTGGAAAACCGCGATCTCGTGTTCGACACCAAGATGACGGTGCCGCTGGGGCGCCATATCGTCACCTTCGGTGGACAATTCATCGACGCGGAGTTGGAGGACGGCGCCGCCGGAGACCAGACGTTCGAGCAGCAGAGCTGGGCTGCGTTCGCCGAGAACGAGTGGTGGATGCTGGATAACCTCGCACTGACGCTGGGCGCGCGCTACGAAGACCACGACGCCTATGACGGTCACATCAGCCCGCGTGCCTATCTGGTCTGGAAGACCACCGGGCAGTGGACAGTGAAAGGTGGCGTGAGCCAGGGCTACAAGACGCCGACGCTGAACCAGTTGCATGATGGTGTCACCGGCTTTACGGCCCAGGGCCAGACCGTCACCATCGGCTCACCGGACCTCGAGCCCGAGCGCAGCACCAACTACGAAATCGGCACCGTGTTCGACAACTACGACGGGTTCTCCTTCGGCGCCACGGTGTTCTACAACCGTTTCAAGGATCGGATCGCCCAGGGCGACAGTATCCCCAACTGTCTCCACCCCGACGGCAACGTACCGGGCTGCATGACCGTGGGCAATTTCGACCAGCAGGCCGATTTCAGCCAGTTGGTGAATATCGACCGGGCGGAAACCCGGGGGCTGGAACTGAGCGCCCGCTACCGGTTCTCCCCTTCCTGGGAAATCAGCGGCGCCTACACCTACACCGATACCGAGATCACCTCCGGCGATCAGCGCGGCGAACTGCTCACCAATACGCCTGATCACGTGATCAATGCACGATTACGATGGGACGTCACGCCGCGGTTCAGCACCTGGCTGGACGGTGAACACTATTCGTCCCGCGAGCGCTTCCCGGGTGGGGTGCCGACGTCCGGCCAGAACCTGGCGCTGTACGAGCAGGTGGGGAACAAGCTCGATTCCTACGAGCTGTTCCACCTGGGCATGTCGTACCGCTTCTCCGAAAATGCCCGCCTGACCGGCACCATTTACAATTTGCTGGACAAGGACTTCGGCCGCTCGACAGCCTACACGTGGCAGGGTGAGACCTACCAGGCGTATCGCTACACCCAGACCGGACGCTCGACGGACGGTGTCTACCTGGACGGCCGAAGCCTGTGGCTGTCCGCTATCTACGAGTTCTGACCGCCTTCCGGGCGGTGAGATCAGGCGCAGGGCAGGGTGAAAAAGAACGTGGTGCCGCCGCCGGGAGCGGTTTCGGCCGAGAGCTCCCCACCCTGGGCATCGATAATGGATTTGCTGATGGACAGCCCCAGGCCCATGCCCTGGGGCTTGGTCGTCACGAAGGGGTGAAACAGCCGGTCCAGGATTTCCTCAGGCAGGCCGGGGCCGGTGTCGGTCACGCTCACCCGCACGCAGCCGTTGGCGGTCATCCCGGTGCGCACGTGCAGCTCGCGCTGCCCGTTTGTCGACTCGAGCAGGGCATCCAGGCTGTTGCGTAGCAGGTTCAGCAGTACTTGCTGGATCTGTACCGGATCGGCGCGTGGTCTGCTGATGCCGCGCACGGTTTCCACCCGCAGTGCCACGCCGTTTCGCTGCGCTTCCCCGACTATGAATTCCACGGATTCCCGGACCAGGGCGTTGATGTCCAGTGGAATGCGCTGGACGGGCACTTTGCGCGTGAAATCGCGCAACCGCTTGATGATGTCTCCCGCCCAGCGCGCCTGGTCCACCATATGCGTCAGCAGGTCGATCACGTATCCGGTGTCCCCGCCGCTGCGGAGCAGATTGATACTGGCCTCGCTGTAATTGATGATGGCCGTTAGCGGCTGATTGAGCTCATGCGCCATGCCCGTGGCCATTTCCCCTGCCAGGCTCAATCGCCCGATGTGGGCCAACGTGGTGCGCATCTCTGCTTGCGCCTGCTGTGCGTTCTTGCGTTCGGTAATGTCCATCAGGGCGTTGATAGCACCTGTGATCCCGCCGTCCGCGTTCCACAGCGGGCTGGCGTGCGCCAGTGCCGTGACACGGCTGCCGTCCGGTCGCTCGATGATGATCTCCCTGCCGTGGTAAGGCGCCCGGTCGCGTAGCGCCAGTGCCATCCAGCATTCCTGATGGCGAATGGCCGTGCCGTCGGCCAGATACAGCTTGAACGAGCCGCAGAATCGGTCTTCCGGGTGCCGCAGCCTCGGGGCACGGCCCCAGAGTTCCCTGGCCCGTGGATTGAAATAGGTGATCAGGCCGTCCGGATCACAGGTGTAGGTGCCCACCGGAAGATTTTCCAGCAGATGATCCATGGGTTGCCCGGGGTCGGGTATGTCGAGAGCGGTGGGCATGATCGCCAGTAAACCCCGTCCTCGCCGGTGGGACCATTAGGGAGAACCCTTTTCGAACTGGGGCAGCACCGACTATTGCGTCGCTGAGGATGCGCCTAAGGTGGGCGTTCGGTTGGCAGTGCGATCCGCCGCGGATGGAGTATCGACCCGCTGCATGCCTGCCGGCCTTCGATAGGCCTGAGCCCACGCAGAAGCAGGAGACACAGACAGTCATGAGTATCACGACCAAGGAACATGGACTACGTCCCGAGCAGTTGTTCGACGGGTTTTCCCGTTGGTCGGACAACTGGGCGAACAGCATGCAGGATGCCGAGCAGCGATTGCAGCGCTTTCAGCATGTGGCGGACGAGCTGAATAACGCCATTTATCGCACCTCCCTCAGCCAGATGGAGGAGCTGTTCACCACATTCACGCGTATGTCGGAACTGCTTAGTCGTGCGCGCGAGCCAGGCGAGCTGATCTCGGCTCAGCCAGAGGTGTTCAGATGCGTGGTGGAGGCCGCGGAGAGCAGCAACCGCCGCCTTCTGGAACTGGCCGCGGAAGTCCGCCATTGCGGTATCGAAATGATCGGCAATGACGACAGCGTACCCGGGACGTCCGGCAAGGATCAGCGTGTGGAACGGGAACCGGCCGCTGCGAGCGGCGATGCAGCACGGAAAGCCGAGGAGTCGCGCACGATTGCTTCCGCCTGAGACCCCGGGAAACAGGACTCGGGCGCGAACCTGAGAACGAAGGGAAACGTCGGGCAGGAAGTCCCGGCGTTCTCCCTCCGCCTGCAAAGACAACGAATCCGGCTCCGGACATGAGGAACGGATCAGCGCTTCCCCAACGTCAGGTTATTTGCGGGCCGGCCCACTGAGATCGGCGTAGCGCACCAGATCGTAGAGCGATTCCGCCTGCAGCTTGTCGAGGATGCGCCGGCGGTGCACTTCCACCGTGGAAATGGCGATTCCCAGTTCATCGGCGATGACCTTGTTGTAGTGCCCCATGGCCACGAGCTGTAGCACCTGGCGTTCCCGTTCGGTCAATGTGGCCAGGCGCTTTCTCAGCGCTTCCAGTTCCCGGCGCCTCGCCAGTTCCTCGCGGCTTGCCATCAGTCCGCGCTCCACCGCATCCAGCAGCCGGGCGGATTCGAAGGGCTTTTCGATGAAATCCAGGGCGCCCGCCTTCAGCGCACGCACCGCCATGCTGACTTCGGCGTGGCCGGTCACCATGATGATCGGCATGAAGTAGCCCAGGTCTTTCATCCGCTGCTGCAGATCGAGCCCGCTGGGCCCCGGCATGCGCACGTCGAGGACGAGACATCCCGCGGCCTCGGGCGGGCAATCGGCCAGGAATGTACCGGCGTCCGGATAACATCGGACGTTGAGACCTCTGGATGCAAGCAAGGCGACGATCGATTCCCTGACGTCCGCATTGTCTTCCACCACGTAGACGGTATCAGCGTGCCGCATCGCATCGCCCATGCGGCCGCAGGCGAGCGGGGCGCTCGCCTGCGGCCGGGGAGTCACTCAACGTTTGCCATCGGCGGACTTCCTTTCCACCGCTCCCTGCAGGGCTCGAAAGGCAATCAGACTGGATTCGTTACTTCGGGCCCGGGACCAGTCCAGCGCACGGGCAAAGCGCAGCCATTCCTCAAAGGGGTTCTGGGTTCTCATGTAGTCTCCTCGCGGTGTCGTTTCCCTGATGACACGCGGCTTTCCCTATTATTGCCTACTCAACGATAGTTGTCGGATCGCCTGCGCAACCATCAATCTAGGCAGCGGACGAAAACGGGTAAATTCGGAAAAACCCCGGTCGGCCGGGGTTTTCCGCAACGTCGCCGATTCAGGAAAACGCTGATTCGTTCCCGCGTTCGCGCTCATGCCCGGTTTTCGTGCGTGAGCCGGGGGCCTGGCGCCGCAGGTCGTGGTTCTGCAGCGGCGAACGTGCGCAGGGAACGGCGGCAAAACGGCAGCTGCTATAGTTGGGGAAAGTACGGCGTCATATCCACGGGCCGGGCCGCGATCGGCGGCCGGTCCCTGCGCATATCCTGGCGAGGTTGGGGCATGCGTGAGAAGGCGGAATCGCGGAATGCCACGTCTACGGTCTATGTGATTGCTGCTGCGGGCAGGGAACTGGCCGCCTTCGATGCCCTGTTTTCCTCTGTTCACCTCCCGGTTGAATACTTCATCTCGGCCAGCGACGGCCTTCGTGAGCTGAGCCGTTTCCATCGTGGTTGTGTCGTGGTCGATACGACGGCTCCCGGTGTGAACGGCGTTGGGGTGCTGCGAGACCTGCGCCGCCGGGGTGCGCGCCTGCCGGTCATTCTGCTGTGCCCGCCGGGTGATGTGGCCGGTGCCGTCCATGCCATCAAGAGCGGCTGCGCCGATTACTTGGAGAAGCCCTATAGCGGGCAGATGTTGCTGGACAGCGTCTACAACGCCATGGAGGAGGACTGGCGGCAGGAGAAGGCGCGCAGCTCCAGGCGGGAGTTGTGGCGCAGGCTGGACGCATTGACGCCCCGCGAATGGGAGGTGCTGGTTCCGATGATTCGCGGGCGGTCCAACATCGAGATCGCGGCCAGCCTTGGCGTCAGCCCCAGAACAGTGGAGGTGTATCGCTCCCGGGTGATGTCCAAGACCGGGGCCGTGAATCTTCCCGAACTCATCCGTATCGCCATGCACCTGGACCTGCTGGCGGAAAACCGCCGCGGGAATTGATCCGTGCTTACTGAGGAGGGTGAGCCATGCTTCAGTCGATCATGTTGGCTGTGGACGCTTCCGCCGAAGGGCGGCATGCCATCCGCAGTGCCGCCTACCTGGCGAGAGCGCTGAACGGGGCCGTTCATGCTGTCCATGTGCTGGACTCGCGCCTGGTATCCGTGGGTTACCACCTGGATGACGCGAATCCGCACGGCGTGGAGAGCCGGGTTCACCTGAACGAAGAGCTGAAGCACCGGCTCGAGAAGCAGGGAGACCAGCTGCTGCAATCCGTGCAGGAGGAACTGAACGCGCTCGATGTCCAGTGCCGGGTGGAGTTGCGCACGGGGATCCCGGCGGTGGAACTACTGGCGGCATCGGCGGACTGCGACATCATCGTCATGGGGCGTCGCGGCCAGTCCGCCGCCGCAGGGGACGAGAAAGCCCTGGGAGAGGTGGTGGAGCGCGTGTTGCGAACCGCGGCCCAGCCAGTGTTGCTGGCCGGGGAGGACAGCGGGGAATTCCGTCGCGTGGTGCTGGGCTTTGACGGCTCCAGTCCCGCCCGGGAAGCCATGGTTTATGCCGCCGAGCTTTCACAACGGTTGCGTCTTCCGATGATCGCCGTGTCCGTCCACCGCGAGGAAGCGCTGGCGAGGAAGACACTGGAGGTGGTGCAGCACTATGCCGAGGCGCACAAGTTCGAGGTGGAGCTGGAGGTCCACAAGGGAGATCCGGTGGAAGTGCTGCTGGAAGTCGCGGAGGAAACCGATCTGCTGACCATCGGCGCCTTCGGCGACGGCAGGGTGCGGGAGTGGCTGCTGGGCTCCACCACCGAAGCCATCCTGCGCGCGGCCAGACAGCCGGTGCTGCTGCACCGTTGACGCAGCAGCCCCGGTCTTGCCGACCGTCCTGCTGGTGTTGCGCCAGTCGGACGGTCGGTACTACATATGCCTGCTGAAGTGGCCGTGTTCGGCGTTGGCCATCAGTCTGGAGAAATCGCTGCCGCGCATGTGGATCAGCGTTTCGTGGTCGCCGGCCTCGAAATAGATGTCCGGCTGTTCCAGCAGCGCGTCGTCCACGCAGACCGGGATGCCGTAGGCCTGCCCGAGTGGCGGCAGGGCGCCGACGTCACAGTCGCTGAAGCTCTCCATGATTTCCTCTTCCTGGGCCAGCCCCAGGCGCTCATGAAGCATGTGCGAGAGTTTGCCCAGATCCGTCTTGCACGTGGCCGGAACCACTGCGACCCGATAGCCGGAATCGCATTTGATGAAGACGGCTTTTGCCAGTTGGTCGCCGGCAACGTGGGCCTGCTGGGCGACCCTGTTACTGGTTACCTCCCGCGGGTGCCGGACCTCTTCGTAGTCGATGTCCCGGCTTCTCAGGTATTCCCGTAGAGTCATTGCCATGGCCATGGTACTACCTCCTCTGCGACGCGAGCGCGGGAATGGATCAGCGCCTCCCTGGGAACCATGTCAGATCTGCTATCTCAAAGCGTAGACCAACTCGTTCGCGCTGCCTCCCTTGGAAGAGCGCCCGGCAGCACCTATCTTCAGACAATGTCTGCTGGTATCCCGAGTCGTCCGGAGGCCCTATGCCGTCGCGTGATCTGGAGCGTCTGATGTGGGCGGAAGCCTGCGAAATGCTGGACCGTGCCGAACGGCTGCACCGGCAGTTCTACCGTCCCCGCCGACCTTCCCAGGTGTCCAGTTGGGAGCCGCCGATGGATATCTACGAAGTCAGCGATGGCCTGTGGCTGGTGATTGCCATGCCTGGCGCGACCGGCGACACCATCGAGGTCGCGGTCGACGACGGTGAACTGGTGGTCAGCGCCGAGCGGCGACTTCCGGCCGCCGCGCTGGGTGCAACCGTGCGCAGGCTCGAGCTTCCTTATGGTCGGTTCGAGCGCCGCCTGCCCCTCCCGCCCGGCAACTACACGCTGCAGGAGCGGGAATGGATGGACGGCTGTCTGTATCTCGGATTGCGGTTTGCATGAGCAGGGGGCGACATGAGCGATAACGGACACGACCGCACGCCTGAACACGCATCCGTCTCGAAACTCCCGGATGACGTGCTGATCATCATACCTGTACGCAATACCGTGCTATTCCCGGAACTGGTGTTGCCGATCACCGTGGGCAGGCCGAAATCGCTGGCAGGCGCCCAGGAAGCGGTCAAGCACGGCCGTTCCGTGGGGCTGCTGCTGCAGAAGGATCCTGAGGTGGGCGATCCCGGGCCCACCGATCTCCATCGTGTGGGCACCATGGCCAACGTGCTGCGCTATGTGACCGGCGAGGACGGCGACCATCACCTGGTGTGTCACGGTCAGGAGCGCTTCCGCGTGCTGGATTTCCTGCCCGGTTATCCGTTCCTGCTCGCCCGCGTGGAACATGTCCACGAACGGGAGCGGCATGATCAGGAGATCGAGGCGCGCATGCTCACGCTGCGGGAGCGGGCGCTGGAAGCCCTGAGCCTGCTGCCGCAGACGCCCGATGAACTCACCCGTGCCATCCGTGCCATCGAACAGCCTGCACTGATGGCGGACACGATCGCCGGCTATCTGGATCTGAAGGCGCACGAGAAGCAGGGCATCCTGGAGCTGGTCGATCTCAAGGCACGCATGGACAAAGTGCAGAGTTACCTGGATTACCGTGTGGAAGTGCTGAAACTCTCGCAAAAGATCAGCCAGCGTACCCAGGAGACCATGAGCGAGCGCCAGCGGGAGGCCGTCCTGCGTGAGCAGCTCCGTTCCATCCAGCAGGAGCTGGGCGAGGGTGATGAGAAGGGCGAGGAGATTCGTGAGCTGGAGGAGCGGATCGCCGAGGCCGGTATGCCGGAGGAGGTGGAAGAGCACGCGCGCAAGGAGCTCAAGCGTCTGGAGCGTATGCCGGAAGGTGCCGCCGAGTACTCCATGTCACGCACCTACATGGACTGGTTGCTGGAGCTTCCCTGGTCGAAGCTCAGCGAGGAGCATATCGACATCCAGCGGGCGCGGGAGATCCTGGATGCCGACCACTATGGCCTGGAGCGCATCAAGAAACGCATCCTGGAGCACCTGGCCGTGCACAAGCTGAATCCGGAGGGCAAGAGCCCGATTCTGTGCTTCGTCGGCCCGCCAGGCGTCGGCAAGACGTCGCTGGGCCAGAGCATTGCCCGTGCCATGGGCCGGGAGTTCGCGCGTGCCAGCATGGGCGGCGTGCACGACGAGGCGGAAGTCCGCGGCCACCGGCGTACCTACATCGGCGCACTGCCCGGCAACGTCATCCAGGGCATCCGCAAGGCCGGTACCCGCAATCCGGTATTCATGCTGGATGAGATGGACAAGCTTGGTGCGGGTATCCAGGGGGATCCTTCGGCGGCACTGCTGGAAGTGCTGGACCCCGAGCAGAACAATACCTTCCGGGACAACTACCTGGGCGTGCCATTCGACCTGAGCCGGGTGATGTTCATCGGCACCGCCAACGTGCTGGATCAGATCCCGGGCCCGCTCCGGGACCGCATGGAAGTGATCGAATTGCCGGGCTATACCGAGGACGAGAAAGTGGAGATCGCTCGCCGCTACCTGGTCCGTCGGCAGCGGGAAGCGGCTGGCCTCACCGAGCAACAGTTCTCGGTGACCGATCAGGCGTTGCATCGCATTGTGGCCGAGTACACGCGTGAAGCCGGCGTGCGCAGCCTGGATCGGCTGATCGGCACCGTGGTGCGCAACGTCGCCGTGCGGATCGCCGAAGGCACCATCGAGTCTGCCACGGTAGACGCCGACGACCTGCAGGAACCGCTGGGTCCGCCGCGGTTCGAGAACGAGGTGGCCATGCGTACCAGCGTTCCGGGTGTTGCCACCGGTCTGGCCTGGACGCCGGTCGGGGGCGATATCCTGTTCATCGAGGCCAGCCAGTCCCCCGGCAACGGCAAGCTGATCCTCACCGGTCAGTTGGGCGAGGTGATGAAGGAAAGCGCCCAGGCGGCATTGAGTCTGGTCAAGGCTCGAGCCGCGGAATGGGGTATCGACCCGGAGCAGGTGTCGAAGTCCGACATCCATGTACATGTGCCGGCCGGCGCCATTCCCAAGGACGGGCCGAGTGCCGGCACCGCCATGTTTACAGCCCTGCTGTCGCTGCTGACCGACCGTTGTGTACGCGAGGACGTCGCCATGACCGGGGAAATCACGCTGCGGGGCCTGGTGCTGCCGGTGGGCGGTATCAAGGAGAAGGTGCTTGCCGCGCATCGTGCCGGTATTCACACCGTGCTGCTGCCGGCGAGGAACCGCAAGGACTGGGACGAGATTCCCGAGAACGCGCGGGAGCAACTGGATTTCCACTGGATCGAACGGGTGGAGGAACTGACCAACCTGTCGCTGACCAGCGAGGCCGGGTGCCGGGAGCGAAAGGCGGTGCAGGGAAAGCAGTAGCAGGGCCCGGTCGGTGCGGGCCCTGTCCGGGGGGTAAGGGAAACCCCTCCCCCGGGCCGGTGCCGTTCACTCCCCGCCGGGCAGGATGTAGGCAGTCCGCTCCATGCCCGGCCGGGTATCATCCATCAGCTTGAACGTGTTCCAGCCGATGCGGATCTCGTCGGTGGGCTGCAACTGGACCCGCTGTATTCGGCTGCCGTTCACCAATGTCCCGTTGGTGCTGTCCAGATCCCGCAGGAAGTAGTCGTTGACCCCTTCCAGATAGTTGTTGCGGACGCGTTCCACCACGGCATGGTGGCTGCTTACGGCCAGATCGTCGATACGGACCTGGTTGTCGGCAGCCCGGCCGATCCGGGTTTCCGCTGCATTCAGTTCGAAATGCTGGACGATGACGCCGTCAACGATTAAAGCCAGGGATGCCATAGTGTCGTGCACTCCATCAGGTCAGGCGGCGCAGCAGCGCCACGGTGATATTGTCCGGGCCACCGGCCGCATTGGCGGCGGCAATCAGGGCCTGGGCCATGTGGGCCAGTGGCCGGTCTGTATCCAGGATCTGCCGGATGGTCTCGGCGGATACGGCGTTGCTGAGGCCGTCGCTGCACAGCAGGTAGAGATCGCCGGATTTGCTGCGGTGTCTTGCGACGGCCGGGCGGGGCCGGTCTTCCAGCCCCAGGCCGGCGGTCAGCACGTGATGATAGGGGCTGCGGGCCAGATCCTCGGGGCGATACGTGCCTTCGGCCAGCATGGCCTGCGCCACGGTATGATCGGTGGTGAGCTGGCTCAGCCGTGCGTTTCTCAGCCGGTAGGCCCGGGAGTCGCCCAGGTGAGCGATGGTGACGCTGCTTCCTGCGGCGAGCATGGCCACCACGGTGGTGGCCATGCGGGCGAGATCGGCATTCGTCCCTTGCGCAACGCGGATGTTGCGGTTTGCGGCCAGCACCACGTGCTCAAGCCACTCCGCCTGGCGGCGGGCAGGGGGGCCGCTGCGTGCCTCCGCCATGATGCAGTCGAGCGCCGCGCGGCTCGCCACATCGCCGCCCGGATGCCCGCCGACACCGTCGGCAACCACGGCGAGAGCACGTCCGGCGTCGGCGGCCAGCCAGGTATCCACGCTGTCCTCGTTGCGGCTGCGGGCGCGGCCCGTGTCCGTGCCAACGTGAACCTCGAATGTCCCGCTGTTACCTCCTTGAAGGTTAGTATGCATGCTCATGACACCACCTTGGCCCGGCGCAGGGCGTCGGCCATTTCCGCACCGCGCGCGTAACGTTCTCCGGGTGCCTTCTTCAGCGCGCGGTTGACAATGCGGCTGGCACTGGCGGGCAGTTCCGCGCGCAGCGATTTCACGCTGCGGTGCCGGCCCTGGCTGATCTGGTGGGCCAGCGCCGCCAGCGAATCCCCGTCAAAGGGAAAGCTGCCGGTGAGCAACTGGTACATGCTGACGCCCAGCGCGAAGATGTCCGCTCTTCCATCCACCCGCTTGCCGGCAATCTGCTCGGGAGCCATGTAGGCGGGGCTGCCCAGCAGGGCGCCGGTGCGGGTGCGGCTGGAATCCATGACCCGCGCGACACCGAAGTCCGTGATCATTACCCGTTCGGACTCCGGGTCGTAGATCAGGTTCGCCGGTTTCATGTCGCGGTGAATCACGCCCTGTTCATGAGCGTAGTCCAGTGCCTCCGCGGCCTGTGCGAGCAACTCGAAGACGGTGGCCACGGGCAGCAGCGTGTCCTGCCCTGTGTAGTCGCTCAGTGGCCGGCCGGGAGCATAATCCATGGCAATGTAAGCCAGGTTGCCGTCCTCGCCGGCGTCGTGCACGGTGACGATGCCGGGATGGTTCAGACGGCCGGCCGCCTCGGCTTCGCGTATGAAGCGCTCCTTCAGGTTTTCCATCTCGGCGGCATCCAGGCCGGACAGGTCCATGGCCTTGATCGCCACCTGCCGGTTGATGCGCGGGTCCGTGGCCAGGTAGACCACGCCCATGCCGCCGCGTCCCAGTTCGCGTTCCACGCGGTAGCGGCCGACATCGGGGAGTTCGAGGCCGTTGCCGGGAATGATCAGGGTAGCGGCCATGCTGCCTCCCTGGGACGGGTGTCCCGATACCCCACGCAGCACTTCCAGGCGTTGCGTTACATCCCGGTAGCGGGGTTTTCGCCGGCGCACATCCTCCAGGATCTCGGTTGCGGCCTGGTACTGGCGGCGTTTCTCGTGGGCAAGCGCGATCCTGTACAGCAGGGCCAGCAGCGGTTCGCTGGTTGCGTTGCGGTGTACTGTTTGCGCGGCCGCGGCGGCATTCCCCTGATCGAGCTGATGCTCGGCCAGCAGCAGGCGGGTGTGCTCCAGTTCATCATGTTCCTTTCGGTAGTGCTGGCCGCGCAGCGCCGAGGGCAGCAGGACAAGGTGACCCAGGACCAGATAACCGCCGGAAACCCCCAGCCAGAGCCACTCGTTTCTGGCCAGGAACACCCCGAACTGGGCCATGGCCAGCAACAGCAGCACAAACAGTGACAGTACCAGCCCCGTGGCGGGGCGCAGGCCCGACAGGAAAAGACCGAGGTACAGCGCGACCAGCAGCGTGGCTGCGGCAGACACGGGTCCGGCCCAGTCCGGCGGCAGGCTGACACCGCCGCTCAGGCGACTGGCTATCGCCGCTGCGGTCTCCCGCAGCAGGGGCTCACCGGTCTGACCGATCAGCACGATCCGGTCGGTGATCGATTCCGCGTCCGGTTGGTCCAGTAGCGTGCGCAGTGGTATGACCGGCATGGCCGGTGCGCGGCCGCTGGCGCGGGACCAGACGGGGTACCAGGGCCGCTCGGGTCCCGTGGCGCCACTGACGGCCAGTGTGAAATCGGGTATCCGGCTGCTGGAGGGGTTGCTCCAGAAGGCCGGATGGGCGGCCGCATTTGCCTGCAGGGAGACCGGGTGAAAGAGTTCCGGTACCGCGAGCTGGGGCGATCGATGGGGCGTGCCCAGGCCGAGCAGCAGGCGGCGTGCTCTTTCCCGGTCGGCGAACCGGGACAGGTCAATGGTGTTTAGCACCGCACGGGGATGCGACGAGGCCGCAGGGAAGCCGATCACCGCCCCCGCGGCGTGCAACTGCCGGACGGTGTCCGGCTGGGTCAGGCTGAGGATGGTTGCCAGTTCGGGCGTCAGCAGAATGCCCACGGCCGCCGCTTCGCGTCGCTGCAGATAGCCATGGGCTTGCAGTAACAACTCGGCCAGGTCGTGTGCCTGCAGCGGCGCGGCCGCGACGTCGTGGGGCAGCGTGGCCAGTAACGGGACCTGGGTGTGCTCCGGTGCCATGCGCAGGGTCTGTGCCGCCCGGAACGTCAGCGAGTCGAGAGTGGCGGTGCCCGGTATGGCCCAGGGCACGGCGGCGAGCACCAGTCCCAGCGCGAGCATCGCGAATCGAAGGCTGGCAAGCTGTTCGATGAGGGGGCGCACCTGCATCCTTTCTCGTTCTTGTCCGGGCCGTGGGTTCAGTGTTTCCCTGGGCAAAGTGTGCACACAGTCACACCGCGAAACTGTGACAGAGACCACCGAAAAGGCGAGAGCTCAGGCCGGGATGGCGTCCTCACCCCAGAGGAACGTCAGTAACGCGTAGCGACGGCCGGCGGGGACATCGGTCACTTCGTGCAGGTGGGTCCCGGAGAAAACGATGGCTCCACCGGCAGGGGGCCGGTAACGATGCGCGCCGAATTCAGGGAAAACCAGGCAGCCACCTTCGGCAGCAGGCCGAGCAGTTGCTCTGCGCGGACGGCCCGAATGACGGCCGCCGGTTTGCCGCAGAATCTTTCATAGAATGTCCGTGAGACGCCGTTTTCCGGACCTGGCAGACAATCGGTGACCGGCTGACCTGGATGGGGCACGGGGTGTTGCGGCTCTCTGGGAAACACTGATCAATGCTCGCGTTCGCGCCACAGTATGGCGGCGCTTTGTGTCAGCAAGATATCCGGTCTTGAGCGACGTCAAGACAGGTGGGGCGAGGGTGGGCAGAATGCCTCCTCGGATGACAGAGAATGCGCGGAAGGGGGAAAGGATGGAGACCGGCAGCGGCGTGGGGGCATGGCATGTCTACCGGCTGGCAGGGCGGCTGAAAGGCCTGTTACGCAAGCACTTGTGGGCACAGGTGATGACAGCGATGCTGCTCGGCATCGTCGCCGGTCTGTTGCTGGGGCCGGAGCTGGAACTGGTGCCGGCCGAGACGGCGGCGCTGATCACCAGTTGGCTGGCCTTGCCCGGCTATGTGTTCCTGGCGCTGATCCAGATGATCGTCATCCCGCTGGTCGTGGCTTCCATCATTCTTGGCATGGCCTCCAGTGAGAGTCTCTCGGCCTTGCGCAGCATGGGGCTGCGGGCGGCCGGCTTCTTCGTGGTGACGACGCTGGCGGCGGTGCTGATCGGCATGGCAGTGGCGCTGACGGTACAGCCGGGCCTGTATATGGACGCTGCCTCGGTGCAGGCGGATCTGACGCCGGTCGTGGAACGCCAGCAGAGCGAGCCGAACGCGCTGGCCCTGGCCGACGTGCCGGCCCGCATTACCGAAATGATCCCCAGCAACCCGCTCAAGGCGGGGCTGGACCAGAACATGATGCAGGTTGTGGTGTTCGCCATTCTGATCGGCGTGGCATTGGTCAGCCTCCCGGCACAGCACCAGCGCCCGCTGCTGGAACTGCTGGGTTCGGTGCAGGAAATCACCATGGTGGTGGTTCGCTGGGCGATGCTGATCGTGCCGTTTGCCGTGTTCGGCCTGCTTGCGCAGATCACCACCCGCCTCGGGCTGGATGCCTTGCTGGGAATGGGGCTGTACGTGTTGACAGTCATTATCGGCCTGGCGCTGGTCTTTGCGCTCTACCTGGCCATCTACCGGCTGGGTACCGGCAACGGCGTGGCGTTTTTCCTGCGGGCGGCGCGGGATGCACAACTGCTTGCCTTCTCCACGTCCAGTTCGGCCGCGGTCATGCCGTTGACCATGCAGACGGCGGAGGCGCGGCTGGGCGTGAGCCAGGCCACCGCACGGTTCGTGATTCCGCTGGGTACCACGATCAACATGGCGGGCACCGCCCTTTACCAGATGGTCGCGACGCTGTTCCTGGCCCAGGTGTTCGGCGTGGACATCGGGCTGGCCGGCCTGATCCTGGTTGTCTTCCTGGCGGTGGGCGCGTCGATCGGCTCCCCCGGGACGCCCGGCATCGGCATTGTCATCCTGGCCATGCTGCTGGGCAGCGTCGGCATTCCCGCGGCGGGCATCGCGCTGATCATCGGCGTCGACCGGATCCTGGACATGTGCCGCACCATGATCAATGTCACCGGGGACCTGGTGGCGGCGTCGGTGCTGGACAGGCCAGGGTTGAGCGAGCCGGTGGCGGCGACCGGGCAGGGTTGATGACACGGCGCTATCTTTCGTCACGGATTCTGCTATAGTGCGCCGGTTGATGCATTCCGGTCGGCATCATGCGTTCGTGCTTCATTCCCTTCTGGGCCTGCCCGAATTCATCATTTTCCTTCAAGCCTGGACCGGGCCCGTGCCGATGGCGACATCCGTGCCGGGTAGGCAATCCAGAGATAAACAGAATACATGTCATTTCATGATCTCGGCCTTTCGGCCGCGCTGGTTCGTGCCGTCAACGAACAGGGTTACGACACCCCGACCCCCATCCAGACCCAGGCCATTCCGGCCATTCTCGCCGGCGGCGATGTGATGGCTGCCGCCCAGACGGGCACCGGCAAGACTGCCGGTTTCACGCTGCCCATGCTGGAGTTGCTGGCGCGGACCCGGCCGGAAGGCCGGCGGCCCGTGCGGGCACTGGTGCTGACGCCTACCCGTGAGCTGGCCGCCCAGGTGCAGGAGAGCATCAACACCTACGGTGCCCACCTTCCGCTGAAGTCCGCCGTGATATTCGGTGGTGTCGGCATGCAGCCTCAGGTCCAGCGACTGCGCGGCAGCGTGGACATTCTGGTGGCCACTCCGGGACGCCTGCTGGATCACATCCGCCAGCGTACCGTTGACCTCTCCCGCGTCGAGATCCTGGTGCTGGACGAGGCCGACCGCATGCTGGACATGGGCTTCATCCGCGATATCCGGCGGGTGCTTGCCGCGCTGCCCAAGCAGCGCCAGACGCTGCTGTTCTCCGCCACGTTTTCCGACGAGATCCGCTCACTTGCCCAGGGTATGCTGCACCAGCCCACCCTGGTGGAAGTAGCACGCCGGAACACGACTGCGGAGCGGGTCAGCCAGACGGTTCATCCGGTCGGTCGCGACAACAAGCGCGCCCTGCTCAGCAGCCTGATCCGCGACGGTGGCTGGGATCAGGTTCTGGTCTTCACGCGTACCAAGCACGGCGCCGACCGCCTGGCCAAGCACCTGGAGAGCGACGGGCTTTCCGCCTCCGCTATTCATGGCAGGAAAAGCCAGGCGGCGCGGACGCGCGCACTCTCCGATTTCAAGAAGGGCGGGGTGCGGGTGCTGGTGGCCACGGATATTGCCGCACGCGGACTGGATATCGACCAGTTGCCCTATGTGGTGAACTACGAACTGCCCAATGTGCCGGAGGACTACGTGCACCGTATCGGCCGCACCGGCCGGGCCGGGCATGGCGGGCAGGCCGTTTCGCTGGTGTGCGTGGACGAGTTCAAGCTGCTGAAGGGCATCGAGGGCCTGCTGAAGAAGCCGCTGGAGAAGCAGGTGGTTCCAGGGTTCGAACCGGATCCGTCGGAAAAGCCCCAGCCGCTGTTCAAGAAACCCGTGCCGCGCGGTGCGGGCAAGAGCGGGGCGGGGCGCAACGGTGGGTCCGGGCGACGCGGAGCCCCGGCTAACGCCGGACGCCGCCCCAACTGATCCCCAACTGACGCCCGCCGGACCGAGGCGGGCGTCAGTCGTCTCCCAGCAGATCGCGAATGGCCGGTGCCATGCGCCGGGTTGCCGCTTCGCCCTCGGGAATCACGTCCTGGGCGCGGTCGAATTCCAGCAGGCCGATATGCGCCAGCCGCGGGGAGATCAGGATATCCGGCGGATCCCCGGCCATGCGGCTGCGGGTGATCCGGTCCTGCATGATGTTCACCGATGTGGCGGTTACCTGCATCAGTCCCGGCATCCCGGGCGTGCCCAACTGAGGAATCCTTAGCCAGGACGGGCGTTGGCGCAGGCCGCTGGCCAGACGGTCCATCCAGTTGGGGTCGGCCTGGCGGGTATCGCCATCGTCCACCGGCTGTTTGATCGGCTTGCGCCGGTTGTGACGACCGAGAATGTCGCCGTTCAGGCTCACGGCGATCACGCGGTCCGCACCCATCGCGCGACAAAGGGAAACAGGTACCGGATTGACCAGACCGCCGTCCACCAGCCAGCGGCCTTGTTGTTCCACCGGTGTGAAGATGCCCGGCAGTGAGATGGACGCCCGCACCGCTTCCGCAACCGAGCCCTCGCGCAACCAGACTTCCAGACCGGTTTCCAGCTCGGTGGCGATGGCGCCGAAGGGCAGCCGGAGGTCCTCGAACCGGACGTCCCCGAAGTGTTCGCGGAAAGTGGCCACCAGGCGGCGTCCTTCGAAAAAGCCGCCTCCGGCAAACCGCAGGTCCATGTAGCCCAGCACGTCACGCCGGCCGAGCTTCAGCAGCCAGTTCTCGAATCCCTCCAGGGCACCGATGGCGTGCACGGCGCCGACGATCGCACCCACCGAGGTTCCGGTGATGATGTCCGGGTGAATATCCATTTCCGCCAGCGCCTTGATCACGCCCACATGCGCCCAGCCACGGGCCGAACCCGCGCCCAGCGCCAGGCCGATTCTGGGTCGTTCAAAGTCGTGCTGCTGCAAGGCTTCCATCCCTTATTGCCAACCTTGCTGCCAAAGGGTACACACGTCTGCGGCACGGCACCATTTATTGCAGTGCAATATGCCGTTGTGTCACTGTAGGCGGCGTCAACCGCGGGCGCGGGTGCCGGCCATCGGCACCCGGTAATGATGCAGGGAGGTGACGGTGGCAGCCAGTACGTCTTCCCGGAGTCTCGATCTCGCCTTGCAGGGCGGCGGGTCCCATGGGGCGTTCACCTGGGGCGTGCTGGACCGCCTGCTGGAGCAGGAGGATGTCGACTTCGGCGGTGTCAGCGGTACCAGCGCCGGCGCCATGAATGCCGTGGTGCTGGCCACCGGCTGGGCCAGGGGTGGAAGGCAGGGTGCCAGCGACGCCCTCCGGGCGTTCTGGCTGGACGTCGGTCGTGCCGGAGAGGGGCCCCTGCCGGGCAGTTGCGCCTCGCAACTGCTGTTCGGGCACTGGGCGCCGTCGTTTGTCCCGTTCTACCGCTTCTTCGATGCCTTTTCGCGTTTCGTTTCTCCGTACCAGTCCAACCCCTTCAACCTGAACCCCCTGCGGGAACTGGTCGAGCGCCATGTCGATTTCGACAAAGTGGCCGGATTGGATGACCTGCGTGTATTCGTCTGTGCCACCAATGTGCATACCGGCAAGCAGCGGGTGTTTCGCAACCACGAGTTGAGCAGCGATGTGGTTCTGGCGTCCGCCTGCCTGCCGCTGCTGTTCCACGCCGTGGAGATCGAGGGCGAGGCCTACTGGGACGGCGGCTACAGCGGAAACCCGGCGCTGCTGCCCCTGGTCACAGAATGCCGGCAGGGCGATCTCATGCTGGTGCAGATCAACCCGGTGGAACGGGCCGAAACCCCGCGCAGCGCCGACAGGATTGTGGACCGCATCAACGAGATCAGCTTCAACAACAGCCTGCATCAGGAATTGCGTACGGTGGCCCTGATCAAGCGGCTGCTGGACGAGGAGGAGGCGTCCGGCCACAGCTACACCGGTGAACTGTTCCGGAAGATTCACGGCCTGCATCTGCACCGCATCGAGGGCGCCAAGGAACTGAGCGGTTTCGAGACCATCACCCGGCTCAGTGCCCGCGTGCATTTCCTGGAGCAGTTGCACGACATCGGCTATCGCTGCGCGGATGACTGGCTGAAGAAGCACGGCAGGGCCATCGGCCGCAACTCCACGGTGGATCTGTTCGGCGAGTACTGCGATTTCATGCAGGGAGTATGAGGCATGGGTACGCTGGGCATCGTCATCGCATTGCTGCTGCTGATCCTGCTGGCGTATCGCGGGTACAGCGTCATCGTACTGGCGCCCCTGGCGGCGCTGCTGGCTGTGGTGCTGCAATTCGACGCGCCCATCCTGGCCAGTTACACCCAGGTCTTCATGACTGCGACCGGCCGGTTCATCGCCCAGTTCTTTCCACTGTTCCTGCTGGGGGCGCTGTTCGGGCGCTTCATGGAAGACTCCGGCGCGGCCCATGCCATCGCCCGCCAGCTGACCCAGTGGCTGGGACCGCCCAACGCGGTGCTGGCCGTCGTGCTGGCCTGCGCGGCCCTGACCTATGGCGGCGTGTCGCTGTTCGTGGTGGCGTTTGCGGTCTTTCCCATCGCCGCTGCCATGTTCCGGGAAGCGGACATTCCCCGCCGCCTGATACCGGCAACCATTGCGCTGGGCGCGTTCACCTTCACGATGACGGCACTGCCCGGTACGCCGGCCATCCAGAACGCCATTCCCATGCCGCATTTCGGCACCACGCCCTTTGCGGCCCCCGGGCTGGGCATCATTGCCGGGCTGATCATGTTCGGCCTGGGCATGGCCTGGCTGTTGTTCCGTACCCGCCAGGCAGCCCGGGCGGGAGAAGGCTACGGGGACCCGGGCAGCGAGCCGCAAGCCGGGGGCAGGAAGGATATCCGCGAGCATGCCCAGGGGGAGGGCTACGATGTCATGGAGATCGACGCGTCAGGGAACGGCTCTGCGCCACCGGCCATGGGGCTGGTGCTGGCGCTTTCGCCCATCCTGCTGGTGGTGGTGCTGAACTACGTGCTTTCCACCATCGTGTTCCCGGCCATGGACGCCGATTACCTGGCATCGCCGCAGTTCGGTGCCACCAATATCGACTCCGTGGCCGGCATCTGGGCGATCATCTGTGCGCTGGCGACGGCCAACCTGTATCTCGTGGCCATCAGCCCGCGGCTGCGTGCCGGCTTCAGGGCAAGCCTGGACAACGGCGCAAACGCGGCCGTGGCCCCGATCCTGAATACCGCCTCGCTGGTGGGCTTCGGCGCCGTGGTGGCAACCCTGTCGGGGTTCGTGGTGGTACGCGACACGGTGCTGGGCCTGTCGCCGGACAATCCGCTGATATCGCTGTCCGTAGCCGTGAATGTCCTGGCGGGCATCACCGGGTCCGCCTCCGGCGGCATGAGTATCGCGCTGGACGTGCTGGGTCAGACCTATCTGGAGATGGCCAGAGCACTCGGCATGAATCCGGAGTTGCTGCACCGGGTAACCGCCATTGCCACCGGCGGCCTGGATGCGCTGCCGCATAACGGTGCGGTGATCACGCTGCTCTCCATCTGCGGTCTGTCACACCGGCAATCCTATGGAGACATCGCGGTTGTGGCAGTGCTGAGCCCCCTGGTATCGCTGGTGGCGGTGGTGATACTGGGCAGTCTGTTCGGTTCCTTCTGAGACGTGACGAGACACCCGGACAGGTTGGTAATCACGGAGACGAAATGAGCCACGTGGAGATCCATTACTGCAAACAATGCCGCTGGTTGCTGCGCTCCGCCTGGATGGCGCAGGAACTGCTGACCACCTTCGAGGGGGAGATCACCGCGCTCACCCTGCGACCGGGGACCGGTGGTGTGTTCGAGGTACGTATCGACGGCACGCTGATCTGGTCGCGCAAGCAGGAAGGCCGCTTCCCCGAAATCACCGAACTCAAGCAGCGTGTGCGCGATGCGGTGGCGCCGGATCGCGACCTGGGTCATAGCGACCGGAAGACCTGAACCCATGGTCGTCGCAATTGACAAGCGCGGAATAATGGTTAGTGTACTGAGTAATGAAGTGTGTGTTGGGCGCAGGTGCACCATCATGCGAGGGTGACAGGGCACTGCGGCGGGTGGCATCGTAAAGAGGCGTTATGGCGCCCCGTTTCTGCGGCTGCATGGCGCATTGTCAACGGCGCAGGATACAGAAAGGTACACGCATGCCACGCTCGTCGAAATCCGCAGCCGCCCTGGAAGAGCGGCTGCAGACCATTCATGACACCCTCGCGCACCGCCCGGGCTTCCTGATTCGCCGCCTCCACCAGATCCATATCGCGCTGTTTCTGGAAGAGTGCGCCGAATTCAGGGTCACGCCGGTGCAATACAGCATCATGACCGCATTGCGTGACAGCGAGCTGGATCAACGCTCGATCGCCAACAGCGTCGGCATCGATCGTGCTACCACGGCGGAAGTGTTGCGCAGGCTGGAGAAAAACGGCTGGTTGCAGCGCAGGCGCAGCCCTGAAGACGGCCGGCGACGCATTGCCAGCCTGTCTCGTGAAGGCCTGGCATTGCTGCAGAAGATGGACGACAAGGCCCAGCGGGCCCATGAGCGCACCGTGCAGCCCTTGCGCAAGCGTGAGCGCGAGCGTTTCCTGGCTTACCTGGCGCGGCTGGTGGACGCCAACAACGAATACGGCCGGGCACCGATGGACCTGCCTGACACGCGCTGACCGGCTTGCCCGGCTGCGTACCGGGCCGGCGATTGATGCCCCGCCAGTTTCTCCGGATCAGCGGACTGGACAGGGGGCAATGTGAACATACAAGACGATGCTGCCGACGAGCAGGACACCGCTACGCGGGCTGCCGCCGAAAGGCTTGCTGCCGTGGAACCGGAATGGTTTGCCACGGTCCGCGCCGATGAACTGCTCGGTCTGGAACGGCGGGTGCTGCTGCATGCCGGGCCGGGCTTTTCGTCCCCGGACCTGATTCCCCCGCCGCTGCTGAATGCCGCGGTGGTCGCCTTGCTTTTCGAAGGCGAAGCGGACAGTGAGCCGCACGCCCGCGAGATGATCCTGGCCGGGGACGTCGCGCTGTGCCCGGCGCAGGACCACGGCGTGGTTACCCCGCTCGCCGCGGTGGTGTCGTCGTCCATGTGGCTGCATGCGGTGCGCGACACGAAAGAGGGCGCTCCGGGCATGGCCTGTGCGCCGGTCAGCGAGGGTACCGGACCGGCCCAGCGTTTCGGGCTGGCCGGCCCGGCTGTGGTCGAGCGGTTGACGGTGGTCCACCGTGAGTTTGCGCCCGCGCTGGCAGCCCTGGACACCCGCCAGGTGGATGTCTTCGCCCTGGCGGCGGCCGGTCTGCAGCAGGGGGACGAACTCCACGCTCGTGTCGGTGTGGCCTCGGAGTTGCTGGCGACCCGGCTGGCCGCTCTCGGACTCGGTGGTGACGCCGAAGCCTTTTCCAGTGCTAATCCACAAAGCTTCCTCAATCTCTGGATGGCCGTTTGCCGTTGCATGCTCGATGCGGCGGCGACGCAACGTTCGGGTGCTCTGCTGGTGGCCGCGGGCGGCAACGGCCGGGAGTTCGGTGTCCAGGTATCCGGGAGTCCGGGGCATTGGCGTGCCGCCACTGCCGAGCCACCGCAGGGGCCGGCCCTGGCACCGGCACTCGCCGGCAAGCGCCGGCTCCCGGCGATCGGGGATAGCGCGGTCATCGACGCAGTGGGCTTCGGGGCCCTGGCTCTGGATGCCGCGCCGGCATTTGCCGCCGTGCTGGGATCCGATGTGGTGACCCGATTGCAGCAGGCTGCGGAACATCTGCTGACCACGCCCCATCCCGGACTGGCCAGACGGGTGGGGGTGAATGCCGGTCGCGTCTCCGGGCGGGCCATGCCCGGCGTCTGCCTGGCGGCGCTGGACGCCTCCGGTGAAGCTGGCCTCGTGGGACGCGGAATTTCCTTCCATCCACTCTCCCTGTACTGACTTCCCCCGACGGCGCCGCGGCCTGAATACGAATGCATTGAAATGGTGCGACTCGCGCATAGTAAGCAGTACACTGATTAATTTTGGTGCGCGTCCAGGAGGTGTTGATTGTGTAAGCCATTGTGATGGCGACAAATTACATTCTGGCCTGGAAAGTGCAACAAATTTCCTGAGTTCGCATTTGCCATGATCACCGGCGTTCGGGAGGGAGGCGCGGACTCGCCGGGGGCGTCCTCTGGGCGGCTTGTCGTCTTCGCATAAGAGGAATGGATGATGTCTTTTCCCAGTTCGAACGAATCAACAGCTCGCGCCTTCACACGACGCATGAAGTCTGGGCTGGTCTGCGCAGTCCGGCTGACCGCTGCGTCGCTGGCGCTGTTCGCGGTCACGGTGCCGTTGGCAGCCGCGCAAGAAGTCATCCGTATTGGCGCTCCCCTGGCCCTTACTGGTGGTCTCGCGGACGAGGGCATGAAGCAGCAGCTCGTTTACCGGATGTGGGCGGAGAAGGTGAATGCCGCCGGTGGCATTGAAATAGACGGTACCAGCCATCGGGTTAAGATCGTCGAGTACGACTACCAAAGTGATGGCCCCCGGGCTGGCCAACTGGCGGAGCGCCTGGCTACCCGTGATCGGGTGCACGTGATCATGGCTCCGTTCGGTTCCGGCCATACCGTGATCACCGGGACTGTCGGACAGCGTTATCGCGTTCCAACGGTTGCCTGCGTGGCCGGTGCGGAGTCTGTTTTCTCCACCGGCAATCGTTATCTGTTCGGAACAATCTCTCCCAACGGGAATATCACCGAGACCGTCGTTGGGTATCTGCTTGGTAATTATCCCGATATCCAACGCGTCGCAATTCTGGGTCGCGATGACGTGTTCCCGAAGTCCATGGCTGAATCGACCGCGGCCTCGGCGAGAGCAGCCGGTCTTGAGGTGGTTTACAACGAACTCTACTCGGTGGGGACGATGGATCACTCGTCGTCCATGACCTCCATTCGACGTGCGCAGCCGGACTGGATATACGTCACCGGTTACAGCCAGGACCTGATTCTTGCCCGTCGCCAGATGAATGACCTCGGCGTCACGGCACCCGTGATCACCATGGTTACCGGGCCGGCGATGAAAGAGTTCACCGAGGGTCTCGGTGACCTGGCGAACGGCGTTACCTCCTCAACCTGGTGGCACCATTCCGCCAGCTACGAAGGATTGGGCGTCTGGCCTTCCACCGCTTCGTTCTACGAGGATTTTCTCGCTGCCAGTGGAGGTGAAGACCCGGATTATGTGCACGGCGCTTGCGGCGGCGCCTTGTCGATGCTGGAAGAAGTTCTTCCCCGGGCGGGCTCGCTTGATGGCGAGGCAATAAGAGACGCCCTGGCAGAAACCAATATAGAGACGTTCTACGGACCAATCGATATTGGTGATAACGGAATGAATCAGGCCAGGGATCTACCTATTATCCAGGTCCAGAACGAGGAGGTCGTTGTTCTTTACCCTAATGTGATCGCCACAGGGTCGCTGGAAATTCTAGAAAGATGAACTCTTCCGATAGTGGTTCATTTTTCAGAAAGTTAAGAAGGGAGACATGTGGTGAGTAAACATCTGAGCGATTCGCAGATCAAGCGCTTTCAAACCCATGGGTATCTGTCGCCATTGGACGCTCTGTCGCCGGAAGAGGCGGACTCGTGCCTGTGCCAGCTTAATGAAATCGAGGATCTGCTGGGTGAAGATCCGCAGAAGTATCTAAAGATAAAAGCGCATCTGGCTGCGCCGTGGATGGTGGAATTGGCCTCGCATCCGGCAATTCTTGATGCGGTCGAGTCTTTGATCGGACCGGACATCCTTCTGTTTGGCTCCTCGCTTTTCGCCAAGCGCGAGTACGACGACAGGTTTGTGTCCTGGCACCAGGATTCCGCGTACTACGGCCTGGACCCCCATGAAGAAGTGACCGCCTGGGTAGCCCTCACGGACGCAACCCGCGATAACGGTTGTTTGCGGGTTGTTCCTGGCTCTCACCTGGAGGCCGACCGGGAGCACGATGAGACCTACGATCCGCAAAACCTTTTGGCCAGGGGGCAGACGATCCACGGTATTGACGACTCGGCTTCCGTGTACATGGAACTGCGCCGAGGTCAGTTTTCGCTACACCACGAGCGCACCGTTCACGGGTCCGAGGGCAACAGTACAGGTCAACGGCGAATCGGTCTGGCCTTCTTTTACATGCCGGCGAAAGTGCGATCCACGCTGGGGCGACGAACCGCCCATCTGGTCCGTGGATCGGATCATTACGGAAATTGGGATTCCGACCCAGTGCCGCGCAAGGTTCTCGAGCCGGAGTGCGTGGATTTCCTGAAGGAGATCTGGAAACGCTATCAAGACAAGAGTGTTTCACAAGCGGCAAAGCATCAGTGATCAATTGCATTTTTCCATTTTTCAGCAGAGAGGTGGGTTATGAATAACGGTTATTATCTGGAGCGTGATGCACGCGGTTTTCGGTGTTGTCGAGCGGTGTCTAAAGCTTTTTCTTTTGCGATATTTTTTCTCGTTTCGGTTTCAGTGCCGTTCTCTCAGGCCAGCGCGCAGGACGTCATTCGTATCGGCGCACCGCTGGCGTTGACCGGGGGGCTGGCGGACGAGGGTCTGAAGCAGCAACTGGTCTATCGCATGTGGGCGGAGAAGGTGAATGCGGCTGGTGGTATCGAGGTGAACGGCACCAGCTACCAGGTGGAGATCATCGAGTACGACTACCAGAGCGACGGCCCGCGAGCCGGGCAGCTTGCCGAGCGCCTGGTCACCCGCGATCGGGCCCACGTGATCATGGCACCGTTCGGCTCCGGCCACACCGTCATCACCGGGACGGTGGGAGAGCGCTACCGCGTACCCACCATTGCCTGCGTGGCCTCGTCCGAGTCGGTGTTCGGGAACAACAACCCCTATCTGTTCGGCACGCTATCACCGAACTCCAACATGACGGAAGTGATGGCTCGCTACCTGCAGGAGCAGTATCCGGACCTGAGCACCATCGCCATCCTGGGCCGCGATGATGTTTTCCCGAAATCCATGGCCGAGGCGACTGCAACGGCCGCCGAAGCGGCCGGCCTGGAAGTGGTGTACCGGGAGCTGTATTCGGTCGGGACGATGGATCATTCCTCTTCGTTGACCTCCATCCGCCGTGCCAGCCCGGACTGGATCTACATCACCGGGTACACCCAGGACCTGATCCTGGCACGCCGGCAGATGGCCGATCTGGACGTCAACGCGCCGATCATCACCATGGTGACCGGGCCCGCCTACGAGGAATTCACGGAAGGCCTGGGTTCCCTGGCGGAGAACGTCACATCGTCAAGCTGGTGGCACCACTCCACCACCTATGAAGGCCAGGGTGTGTGGCCGACCACCGCGGAATTCTACGAGGATTTCCTGGCTGTCAGCGGTGGCTCCGACCCCGATTACGTTCATGGTTCCTGCGCCGGAGCACTGTCCATGCTGGAAGAAGTGCTGCCCCGGGCCGGCGCGCTGGACGGGCAGTCCATCCGCGACGCACTGGCGGAAACCGACATCATGACCTTCTACGGCTCGATCCGTTTCGGCGAGAACGGCATGAACGAGGCCCGCGACCTGCCCATCATCCAGGTGCAGGACGGTCAGATCGTCGTACTCGCGCCCGAGTCCATCAAGAGCGGCGAACTCAAGCTGCTCTCCCGGTAAGCCTTCACCGCAGCCGTCGCCTGTCATCCGGGCGGCGGCCGGTTCCGATTTCTCAGAGGTCTAGGCGTCATGGACATCGGTCAGATTCTGGTCAACGGCCTGGTGCTGGGGGCGTTGTACGCGTGCCTGGCGGTCGGCTTCTCCCTGGTCTGGGGAGTGCTCAACGTCATCAATATGCTGCACGGCTCGTTCATCGTGCTGGGCGGCTATCTCACCTTCTTTGCCTGGCACAGCTTCGGCATCCATCCGTTGGCGATCCTGCCCGTGGTGGCGCTGGCGCTATTCGCCATCGGTTATCTGGTTCAGTACCTGTTCGTGAACAAGGTAGTGACGGCCCCCGTGCTCACCACGCTGACGCTCACCTTCGGCCTGGACATGATCCTCTACAACGTCATGACCGTATTCTTCTCGGCGACGCCGCGGCGGGTGACGCTGGACCTCGGCAACCTGTCCGTCCTCGGCATAACCATGCCGGTGGACCGGTTGTTCGGCATGGCCCTGGCGCTGGCGCTGACCGGGTTGCTCTACTACGTGATGCGCAGGTCCCGCATCGGCCGCGCGATCGTGGCCGTGCGCATGGACCGGGCCGCGGCCACGCTGATGGGCATCCGCGTCAACCATATCTACGCGATCACATTCGGCATCGGTGCCCTGATGGCCGGCGCGGCCGGGGCCATCTTCGCCATGGTGTTCCCGATTACCACCAACCTCACCGGCATGTACATCGGCAAGGCCTTCGTGGTCTGCGTCATCGGCGGGCTGGGCTCGGTGCCCGGCGCCCTGGTGGGCGGGCTGGCGCTGGGGCTGATCGAGAGCGTCTCGGCGCATTTCCTCGGGCCGCAGCATTCGCTCACTGTCGGATTCCTGGTCATGCTCTTCATCCTGCTGGTGAGGCCCACCGGCCTGGTCGGTAAAAGGGGGTACGAATGATCACCCGCACCGGATTGATCCTGTTTGTCATCTGGGTGGTGATACTCGCCACCACGCCGCTGCATTCCGACAACTACATCGTCCGCACGGCGATCATGATCTCCATGTACAGTGTGCTGGCGCTGTCGTGGAATTTCATCGGCGGCTTTACCGGCTATCCATCGTTCGCCACGGTAGCCTTCTTCGGCCTCGGTGCCTACGTGGGCGGCATCGCCCAGAGCAACGGTGTGCCCATGGTGGTGGCCTGGGTGCTTGCCACCATCGTCGTGGGCGCTTTCGCCGCGGCGCTGGGGTCCATCCTGCTGCGGCTGAAAGGACACTACTTCGCCATCGGCTCGATCGCCGTGGTCGAGGTCTGCCGGCTGGTGATCTCCTCCTGGCGCAGCGTCACCGGCGGCGGCGACGGCCTGAATATCCCGCTGCTGCGGTGGTCGCCGGACGATGTGGCCATGTTCTTCCTGGCCGTCATGCTCGTGCTGATGATCATCGTCTTTGCGCTGAACGCGTTTGTCGCGCGTCACCGCCTGGGCTTCGGGCTGCACTGCATCCGGCAGAACGAGGATGCGGCCGACATGGTGGGCATCAACACCACACTGTACAAGGTCATTGCCTTCACGCTCTCGGCGTTGTTCGTGGGCACGGCGGGGGCTGCCTATGCGTCCTGGGTGGGCTACATCGATCCCACCGATTCCTTCAGCATCCTGATGACCGTCAAGGTGCCGGTGATGGTGCTGCTCGGTGGTGCCGGCACGGTGTTGGGGCCGGTGATCGGTGCCGCCTCCTTCGTGGTGCTGGAAGAGATCTTCTGGTCCAACTTCCTGGACTGGAATCGCGCCATCCTGGGGCTGGTGATCGTGCTGTTGATCTTTTTCCTGCCCGGGGGGCTGCTGCGGGTGTCCTTCAGGAAGCTGCGCAACCGCCTGAAACAGCGTGAGGGGGTGACGACATGAGCGAGGAAATCCTGCGACTGGATTCGCTGGCCAAGAGCTTCGGCGGGATCAAGGCGGTGAACGATGTCTCGCTGAGTCTTCACAAGGGCGAGATCGTCGGGTTGATCGGGCCCAACGGTGCCGGCAAGACCACGCTGGTGAACGTGATCACCGGTGTGCATACCGCCGATGCCGGTTCCGTCCGCTTCATGGGGGAGGACGTCACCCGTCAGCGCCCCTATCAGGCGGCCCGGCGCGGCCTGTGCCGGACCTTCCAGATTGTGCAGCCTTTCCCGGAGAACAGCGTGCTGGATAACGTCGCGGCCGGCGCAGTGTTCGGTGGGGATGTTCCCAGCCTGACGCAGGGCCGGGAACGGGCCAGGGAACTGCTGGACTTCGTGGGCCTCGCGCAGGTGGCCGGGCAGCCCGCGTCGGCTCTGACACTGCCGAACCGCAAGCGCCTGGAACTGGCCAAGAGTCTGGCAATGAAGCCCAAGGTGCTGATGCTGGATGAGGTGAATGCCGGGCTGAGTTCCGGCGAAATAGACGGTGCCCTGGATCTGATCCGGCGCATCGCCGAGCAGGGCATCACCATCCTGATCATCGAGCACCTGATGAAAGTGGTGCTGGGCGTGTCCGAACGCATCGTCGTGCTGGACCGCGGCGCGGTCATCGCCGAAGGGCCCCCGATGGACGTGGTGAAGGATGAGCGCGTGATCGAGGCATACCTGGGCAGCAAGTATGCCCAGCGGCTGAAGGAGAAAACCCATGGATAAGACGTTGCTGGATATCAGCGATCTGGCCTCCGGTTACGGCGACGTGCAGGTGCTCTGGGGTATCGACCTGGACGTGAAGGAAGGTGAGATCGCCTGTATTGTGGGCTCCAACGGCGCCGGCAAGACCACGCTGCTACGGACCATTTCGGGTCTGGTGGAACAGACCCGCGGCCGGGTTCTCTTCGACGGCACGGATATCACCGGCGTCGGTCCCAACAAGGTGCTGCAGGCGGGCATCGCCCACGTTCCCGAGGGCCGGCGCCTGTTCAAGGGGCTCACGGTGCGGGACAACCTGCTGCTGGGGGCCTATCTGCGCCACGATCGGGCGGAAATCCAGCAGGACCTGGAGCAGATCTTCCAACTCTTCCCCATCCTGAAGGAGCGCGCCACGCAGGATGCGACGACGCTGTCCGGAGGCGAGCAGCAGATGTGCGCCATCGGCCGCGGCATCATGTCCAGGCCGAAACTGCTGATGATCGACGAACTCTCCCTGGGGCTTGCACCGGCACTGGTGGACCGTCTGGCCGATGCCTTGCTGGAGATCAACAGCATGGGCCAGACCATCCTGCTGGTGGAGCAGGACGTCATGGCGGCCTTCGAACTCGCCAGTCGCGCGTTCGTGATAGAGACCGGACGCATTGCCACCGCCGGCACCACCGCAGCACTGTCCGATGATCCGAAGATCCAGCAGGCATATCTGGGGATCTGATGCCGTTTGACGTCGTCATGCAGGGAGGGTTTTGCTTCGTTCCTTAATGCGCCTTTTAGGTGCATATAATCAGTGTACTGATAAAAATTGGTGCTTTCTTGATCAGTGTATTTTCATAATTGTCTTTGTTTTAAAAGGAATTTTCCGTTGGCACGCAAGCTGCTTTGACTCGTTCCAAAAGCAGATCACATACAAGCCTTTCAACGTCGCCGTCGCTTCCAGGTAGAGGCGGAGTCGGGTTGCGGGCATAGGGGACAGCGTAATGATCGAGGTTCGGCTGCAGTCCGTCTGCAAGTCCTATGACGGCGTCACGGAAGCGATTCCGAATCTGGACCTGACATGCCACCGCGGGGAGATGCTCGCGCTGTTGGGGCCGTCGGGATGTGGCAAATCGTCGACGCTGAAAATGGTTGCTGGGATCGAGCCGGTGACGCGAGGCGCTATCTATTTCGACGATGAGGACGTGTCGCGAAAGGACACTGCCAGCCGAAACGTGGCGATGGTGTTCGAGGACTATGCCCTGTATCCCCATCTCAGCGTCTTCGAGAACATCGCGTTCCCGCTCCGGATTCGCGGCACGCTCGCTGCGGAGGTCCGCACCCAGGTTGCCCGAATCCTTGGGTTGCTCGGCCTGGAGCAGATGGCGGATGACTCCGTACGCCAGCTCAGCGGCGGTGCGCAGCAACGCGTCTCCATTGGCAGGGCGCTGATCCGTCAGCCTTCGCTGGTCATGTTCGACGAGCCGTTGAGCCATCTGGATGCGGATCAGAAGATCCAGCTACGCACTGAAATCAAACGTCTCCAGACCACCTCCCGGTTGACGTCCGTGCTGGTGACGCATGACCAGACCGAGGCGATCTCCATGGCTGACCGCATTGCCGTCATGGATAAGGGAGTCCTGCAGCAGGTGGCAACGCCGGAGGAGGTTTACAACACGCCGGCCAACCTGTTCGTTGCCGGATTTATCGGCGAGCCACCCATGAACATCCTGCCTGCCGTGGTGCTCAGGTCCGACGGCGAGGTCCGGTTGCGGCTTGGGGACGCCGTGGTTATCGAACTGCAAGGTGCTCGGGGTGCTGCGTTGCTGCAACGGCACGTTGAAGGGGAGTCGGTTTTTGTGGGAATACGGCCTGAGCATATCTCATTGCAGCCGCAATCCGAGCGCTGGGCGACATTGGAAGGCACGGCTCTGGTCGTCGAGCCTGGCGGCGATTCCGACGTGTTGACTGCGACCACGCCGTTGGGTCGCGTTGTCGCGGAAGTGCCAGGTCCAGCAGGACTACGTGAAGGGGACGCTCTCGGTCTCTGTCTGGATGTCGACAGTTTCCATCTTTTCTCCGCCGACACCGGCCACAACCTTGCTGCGAGGCTGTCATGACCGGGGGCGCGGATGCCGGCGCACCGGCGGGGCTGTCGGTTCGCGAGGTCAGCAAACGATTCAAGAAGACCACTGCGCTCGACGGTGTTTCGCTGGATGTGCAACCAGGCGAGATCGTCGCTGTCACCGGCCCTTCCGGGGCCGGCAAGTCCACCCTGGGGCGGCTGATCAGCGGTCTGGAAAGCCTGGACACCGGGTACATGGATTTGAATGGGCAAAGGATTTCCCAACTTCCACCGCAGCGACGCCGCATTGCGCACATGTTCGAGTCGTTGGCGCTGTATCCCACCATAAACGTGTTCGACAACGTCGCATCGCCTTTGCGGGCGCCATCTCATGCGGGTCGCGTTCCCAAGGGAGAGGTGGCGCAACGTGTGATGGACGTGCTTGAACTGACCGAGATCGCTCATCTGAAAGAGCGGTTGCCGTCCGAGCTATCCGGCGGACAGAAGCAGCGTGTGGCCCTCTGCCGGACGCTTGTGCAACTTCCCGAGTTGTTTGTGCTGGATGAGCCCATCGGCCATCTGGACGCGAAACTCAGGCATAAGCTGCGAGGCGAAATTCGACGCCGCCAGCAGGACTTGCCGCAGGGAACCTTGTGGCTGACGCCGGACGCGGTCGAGGCAATGGCGGTGGCGGATCGGGTGGTCATGCTGGTGGACGGGCAGGTTCGCCAGATCGGAACGCCGAATGAAGTGTACTCCTTGCCCGAGGATACCGGCGTGGCGCGACTGGTCGGCGATCCGGCCATGAATCTGATCCCGGTGGAACTCGATACCTCTGCCGGAACGGTGTCGGCGCGCTGCAACGACAAGCCGCTCACGCTCGATGCCGGTCTGCTGGATCGCTTGCAGGCGCTGGGTGCTCCCAACTGCGTGCTGGGAATTCCACCGCTGCGTACCGGCCTCGTGTCCAGCACAGGGGAACGTGACGACGCGATCCAGGGCGAGATCTACTCGGTGGAGCCGTTTGGCAAGTACACGCTGGTGACCGTGGACTTGGGCGGGACGCGCGTCAAGTCGAAGGCTGCGCCGGATTTTCGTATGTCCATCGGCGATTCCATCGCCATTTCAATCCCTTCCGAATACACGCTGTTGTTCGATGGTGAAACCGGGCGCCGTGTACCGGAGTCGCGAGAGGCGGCTCCGGAAGGCACGGCGTTGCATCAAACCCCGGCGGTTCTTGGCGCATGAGAGCGAGGTCCAGAATGGAAAAGCAATATGGAATACGGGTACGTCAATCATTGAGCGGGGTGATTACCGCGTTGACCGTGTCGGCGTTGGCAATACCCGCAGCATTGGCCGAGGAGTGGTCCTACGCTGAAGCGGCCAGACCCTACGCGGGAACCACGATACGCGTTCTCGATGAAATCACGCCGTTGCAGGAAGCCATGCGTGGACTGGTGCCGGAGTTCACCGAAGAGACCGGCATCAATGTGCAGTACGAGTTGCTGAGTCACAGTGACGTCATCAACCGTGGACAGGCGGATCTGTTTTCCGGACGCGGCTATTACGACGCCATCATGCTGCACGGCCTGCAACTCGGGCCGTTGCTCGAGGCCGAGGTGCTGGAGCCGATCGGGGCCATGTTCTCGGACAATGGGCTGACCAACCCGGGGCTGGATCTCGACGATCTGATCGAGCCCGCCCATTCCTCGCTGGTGAACCACGGAGGCGAGACGTACGGGTTTCTGACCTGGAACTACAACCAGATCTACTGGGCGCGCAAGGACCTGCTGGAGCATCCCGATGAGCAGCAGGCGTTCGAGGAGGCCTACGGCTATCCCCTGGCGCCGGCCGAAACCATGCAGCAGATGCGTGACATCGCCGAGTTCTTCACACGCCGTTCGGGCGAGACGCTGGCGGGTGAGACGTTGCGGAACGACTTCTACGGCATCGTAATGGAAGGGATTCCCGGCGGCACAACGTTCACCACGGTCTGGGAGGTCTTCCTCCGTAACTGGGGCGGCGGCCTGTTCGACGAGAGCGGCAGCCCCGACTTCAACACGCCGCAGAATCTGGCTGCGCTGACCTTCTGGGCGGAACTCTGGAAGTTCTCCCCGCCTGGGCAGGCCGAGTACTCGCTGGTGGACGTGCCCACGGTGATGGGCAACGGCATAGCCGCCCAGTCCATCGCCTGGAGCGATTTCGTCCTGGGTGTGGACCGCCCCAACGGCGGCTCATATGCAGGCCAGTTCGTTTACGGCGGTATTCCCGCGAATCCGGAAGCCGACGCCGAGCCGAGCGCCGGAGCGGAGCCGTCGTTGATGGCGATGAGTCGCCATAGTCGCAACAAGGAAGCCACCTATCTGTTCATGCAGTGGATGGTGGATGCGAAAACGCAGGAACGGTTGATGGAAATCGGCGGAGGCGGGGTGCCGATCCGGCATTCCAGTTTCGATCTCCCGGTGATGCAGCTTGAGGAGAGGCAGTCCCTCTACGACGCCATGCGGGCGTCCCTCGAAGTGGCTGTCGCCAAGCCCAAGGCACCCGATTTCTTCGAGATCGACGATGCCATGTCCCCGATCATCCAGCGAGTCGGTATCGGTCAGATCACCGCGCAGCAGGCGCTTGAGGAGGGGCAGAGGCGGCTGGAGGCCATCTGCAACCCCTGTCTGCTGCAGGACTGACGGGGCCGGCCATGAACGGAGTGGAGAACCGCTGGTACCCCTACGCGCTGATCGCACCCGCCCTGTTGGTGCTGGTTATCGTGAGCCTGGTGCCTTTTCTGTTCGCGATCTTCCTGAGCCTGCACGAAATCCGTTTCGGCAGGATCGGGGACTTCGCCGGTGTCTCGAACTATGCCCGGCTGCTGGATAACGACCGTTTCTGGAACAGTCTGGCAGTGGCCGGGAAGTTCATCCTGATCGCCGTTCCGCTCCAGTTCGTGCTGGGCATGGCCGGAGCCCTGGTGCTCAACAAACGGGTGTGGGGCCGCAGCGTGCTGCTCCCCCTGTTGTTCATACCCACGATGATGGCGCCCATCGTCGTGGGGCTATTGTGGAAAGTGATGTTCGCCGGCTCCTGGGGACTGCTCTCCTACAACGTGGTGGAGCGTTTCGGCTGGTTGCCGGGCACCTCGGTGTTTTCCTCGCCGGATTACGCGCTGATCGCGCTGGCGCTGGTGGATGTCTGGCAGTGGACGCCATTCATGATGCTGGCTTTCTTCGCCGGGCTTCAGGCCTTGCCGGTCAGCCCCTACCGGGCGGCATCGGTGGACGGCGCCAATTCCATGCAGGTGTTTTTCCGCCTGACGTTGCCGCTGATGGCGCCGCTGTTGGCCGTCATCGGCATGTTGCGGTTCATCGATGCTTTCAAGGTCTTCGAAACCATCTTCACCCTGACGGCCGGCGGCCCGGGCACCTCCACGGAAGCGCCCAGCATTCTGGCTTACCGGATGAGCTTCGAGCAGTGGCGGATCGGGGAGTCAGCGGCCTTCGCGGTGCTGGTGTGGGTCGGGTTTTTCATTCTGTGCACCGCGTTCTATCACGTGGCCCGGAAGAAGCTGAACGCGTTCTAGGAGGTGGGGATGATCGGACGTGAGCATGGTCGGCATCATGGGCCGGAGTCCGCCGTGGAAGCGGATCTGGGGCACGGCGAAGGCGGCGCGGCGTTGCCCAGGCCGCAGCCGGCCATCGTTGACGCCCAGCCGGGGCAGCCGACGGCATGGATCTGGACAGCGTTGACGATGCTGGTTGCCGCTGTCTCGCTGTTTCCGGTGTTGTGGATGGCCAGTTTCATGTTCAGGCCGGACTCCGCCATGTTCGCGAGGCCGACACAGTGGCTGTTCGAGCCCACGCTCGAGCATTTTCGGTATGTGCTCGACAGCGGCTTCATCGGTTACCTGGGCACCTCATTTGCGCTTGCCTCGGTCAGTACGGTGCTGGTGGTGTTGCTCGGAACGCCGGCCGCTTACGCCTTCGCGCGCTTTGATATCAAGTTCAAGAATGATCTGTTCCTGTTCGTGCTGGCAACGCGCATGGCGCCGCCGATCTGCATGGTGATCCCGTTCTACATGATCTTTGCCCAGGTGGGCCTGATCGACACCTTCCTGGGCGTCACACTGGCTTATCTGACCTTCAACCTGTCGTTCTACATCTGGGTATTGCGCAGTTTCTGCCGCGACCTGCCGGTGGAGCTGGAGGAAGTGGCCATGCTGGAGGGCTACTCGCGGTTCGGGGTTTTCCTCCGCGTGGTGCTGCCGTTGCTGCGTTCCGGCATCGTCGCAACCGGCATGCTGTGCTTCATCTTCGCCTGGAACGAATTCCTGTTCGCTTTCATGCTCGGCGGCCAGGAAGTCAAGACACTGCCGGTGGCCATCCCGGAACTGATTACCACTCAGGGCGTGCGCTGGGGGCCGATGGCCATCGTCGGAACCATCTCCATGGTGCCGGTCATGCTGGCCGTTTTCCTGCTGCAGAAACACATTGTCCGCGGCCTGACCATGGGCGCGGTGAAGGGGTAGTCTCATGACACATCATCAGCTTCCCGCGACTGCGGAAACCGTGCACTGGGGCTACTGGGATGCCGCCCGCAAACCGGTGCTGTCCGTCCGCTCCGGCGACACGGTGACCATCGACACCCTTTCCGGCGAGCCGGAGGACCTTCCGGAAGACAAGGCGTTGCTGCTGCCGGAACACCGGGAGGTACTGGACGGCACCCCACGGGGGTCTGGCCCGCACCTGCTGACCGGGCCGGTATACGTCGAAGGCGCCGAGCCGGGGGACGTGCTGGAGGTGGTGATTCAGGATATCCGGCTTCGCCAGGACTGGGGCTGGAACATCATAGAGCCGCTACTCGGCACCTTGCCCTCGGACTTTCCCGAAGCGCGCCGGCTGCATATACCGCTGGATCGAGAGGCTCTGCTGGCCCGGCTGCCCTGGGGGTCTGAGGTTCCGCTGAACCCGTTCTTCGGCAATTTCGGCGTTGCCCCGCCGCCCAACTACGGCCGCATTACCTCGATTATCCCGCGGGAACACGGCGGGAATATGGACAACAAGGCGCTGGTTGCCGGGGTCAGGGTGTTTTTCCCGGTCTTCAACGAGGGCGCCCTGTTCTCCGCAGGGGATGGCCACGCTGCTCAGGGCGACGGGGAAGTCTGCCTGACCGCCATCGAAACCAGCCTTACCGGCACCTTCGAGCTGATTCTGCACAAGGGGGTATCGCTGGATTTTCCCAGAGCGGAGTCGGACACACACCTGATCTCGATGGGCATGGACGAGGATCTGGACGACGCAGCCCGCCAGGCCTTGCGCCAGATGATCCGCTGGCTGCAGGAACGCTGCGGCCTGACCGCACAGGACGCCTATTCCCTGTGCAGCATCGCCGGCGACCTCCACGTCACCCAGATGGTGGACATCAACAAGGGCGTCCACTGCATGTTGCCCAAATCGGTATTGCCGGCAAATCCGAACTGACTCATCAACGCCGGCCCTCGGGGTGCGGCCTATTCGGGAGACGAACATGAGTACCGCGACCATTGATCAGAACACCGGCTCCGATGTCAGGCTGCTGTACATCAACGGGACATGGCGTCCGGGCAGCGAGGGCGGTGTTGCGGACGACCTGAACCCGGCCACCGGCGAAGTCTACGCCCGCGTTGCACAGGCAAGTCCGCAGGATGTCGAGGACGCCGTGGCCAGCGCCCATGCCGCACGTGGATCGTGGCAAGCCATGGTCGCCGCCGAGCGGGAGGCCATACTGCTCAAGGCGGCAGACATCATAGCTGCGCGCGCCGATGAGATTCGGGATCTCATTATTGACGAGACCGGGTCCGTACTGCTCAAGGCGCCCTGGGAGGTGGGTTACGCCGTGGAGTGCCTGCGCGTAGCCGCGGGCTGCGTGCGGCGGCCCACCGGGGAGACCTTCCCGACCAGCCAGCCGGGGCAGTTATCAATGACCATCCGCCAGCCGCTGGGCGTGATTGCCGGCATAGCGCCGTTCAACTCACCGCTGTTGCTGGGCATGAAAAAAGTGGCTTTCGCGCTTGCCGCCGGCAACACCTTCGTGCTGAAACCATCGGAGCTGGCGCCTCTGGTGGGCCTGAAGATGGCGGAAGTGTTCGAGGAGGCGGGCCTGCCGGCCGGCGTGCTGAACGTCATCCCCGGCCCGGCGGCGGAAGTCGGGCAGCAACTGGTGGCTGATCCGCGCGTGAAGATGGTCAGCTTTACAGGCTCCACCCGGGTGGGGCAGTTGCTGGCCGCGGAGTGCGGCAAGCGGATGAAACGCGTGGCGCTGGAGATGGGCGGGAAGAGCCCGCTGGTGGTGCTTGGCGATGCTGACCTGGATTACGCCGTGGACGCTGCCGCTTTCGGAGCGTTTTTCCATCAAGGCCAGGTCTGCATGGCTGGTTCGCGGATCATCGTCGAAGCGCCGATATACGATGCCTTCTGCGACAAGTTCGTCAGCAAGGCCAAGGCCGTCAAAGTGGGCCTCCCGCATGATCCCGAAACGGTGGTTGGGCCGCTGATCCGCCTGTCGCAAGGGCCATACATCGATAAACAGATCAAGGATTCAGTGGCCATGGGGGCTCAACTCCTCTGCGGCGGCACCTATGACGGACCGTATTTCCAGCCTACCGTGGTCAGTGGGGTAACGCGCGAGATGCCCCTGTATCAGGATGAATCCTTCGGCCCGGTCACCTCGATCATCAGGGCGCATGACTACGAACACGCGCTGTCGATTGCCAATGACACCGACACCGGCCTGTCTTGCGGCATAGTCACCAACGACATGCAGAAAGCGATGGACTTCTCCCAGCGCGTCGAGAGCGGGATGGTGCATATCAACGATGCCACGATTTCCGATGAGCCGCACATCGCCTTCGGCGGCGTGAAAAACAGCGGCTTCGGAAGGGAGGGGGGCATGGCCTCGATCGAGGAGATGACCGAAGTGAAATGGGTGACTTTCCAGATGGGCAAGCGCGCATTTCCATTCTGAGGTAGACCGGGCGGCGTATCCCCCGGCTCACCACCACCGCGGATCATTCGATGAACAATCCGATATATGCAGCGAGCAGAGGCCTGGATGGCCTTGATGAGGAATACGACTTCATCATCTGCGGCGCCGGCTCCTCCGGTTGTGTGGTGGCTAGCCGGCTGGCGGAGAATCCTGCCGTTCGCGTGCTGCTGATCGAGGCCGGCGGAAGCGATCTGGTTCCGGAAGTGCTGGATGGAACGGTCTGGCCCTCCAACGTGGGAAGCGAGCGGGACTGGTGCTTTCGCGGAGAGCCCGTTCCCAGCCTGAATAACCGCAGACCGTCGTTTCCCATGGGGAAGGTGCTGGGCGGCGGTTCATCGATCAATGGACTGGTCTGGGCGCGGGGGCACCGGAACGATTTCGAAGGCTGGGCTTCGGAAACCGGCAACCCGCGGTGGAATTACGAATCGGTCCTGGATATTTACCGTCGGATCGAGAACTGGGAAGGTCCCCAGAGTGATTTGCGCGGGCGAGGTGGTCCGGTCACGGTGACCTTGCCCCGGGACCCGGTCAACCCGGTGGCGATCGCGTTGCTGGAAGCTGCGCAGACGCTCGGTATTCCTGGCGTGTCTGACCTCAACGCCGAAGCCATGGAGGGCGATGGTGCGGCCGGGCTTACCAACGTCATCATGAAGGACGGTCGTCGCGTATCGGTGTCCGCCGCGTACATCCATCCCGCTCTGGATCGGCAGAATCTGACCGTGGTGCTGGAAACGCAGGTCGTTCGCTTGCGCAGTGCCGGTACCCGCATCACGGGCGTCGATATCGTCTCCAACGGTCGTGAGCAGTCCATTCGGGCCAGCCGTGAAGTGGTGCTGTCCACCGGTGCCATCAAGACGCCGCAGTTGTTGATGCTGTCCGGCATAGGCCCGGAAGGTACGCTGAAACGTCTGGGAGTCCCTCGATTGCAGGCGCTTGAGGGGGTAGGGAGCAATTTCCAGGACCACCTATTGTTCGGTGGCTGCATGTGGGAGTACGTCAATCCGGAACCCAGCCGGAACAATTCGGCGGAGTTCACGTTCTTCTCGAAAAGCGGCCCGTCCCTGCCAACGCCCGATCTTCAGCCCTGTTTCGAAGAATATCCATACGCTACTGAAGCGACACGCGAGCGGTACGCGATTCCGGAAGGGGGGTGGGTATTGGCGCCGGGACTGGTCAAACCCACCAGCCGAGGGTCGTTGACACTTGCCAGCGCCTCGGTCTGGGACAGCCCGATCATTCACGCGGAATTCCTGTCCACCGAGGCCGATATGGTCGCCTCCCGGCGCGCCTTCGAACTGTGTCGTGAACTGGGGAATTCGCCCCTGCTGAAGCCTTTCGTGAAACGCGAGGTGATGCCTGGTCCGTTACAGGGGAAGCAACTGGACTCCTTCATACGCGATGCGGCCGCCACCTATTTCCATGAGAGCGGCACATGCAAGATGGGGCGGGATGCGTTTTCCGTCGTGGATGGCGCGTTGAAAGTCTATGGAGTGAAGGGCTTGCGGGTTGCCGATGCGTCGGTCATGCCGACGATTACCACCGGTAACACCATGGCACCCTGTGTGGTCATCGGCGAACGGTGTGCGGACGAGATCCGCGAGGAACATGGCATCTGAGGGAGCGCCTTTCGCAGTAAGGCAGGTATTGATCCTGGTCGTCCCGTGAGCCACCGCAGGCTTGAGTGCCGCCTGCGGTGGCGCTCATATGGCCACGCCATCGTGTTGCGGGGCACTAGCTGGCTGCCCGCATGGGCTCCACGACGACCGGGCTGTCCACGTCGAGGCGTTTGCCGGCGCGCAGTGAGAACACCGGGAAGAAGGCCTCGGAGGCGATTTCCCGGTTGCCGCTGTTGTCGGCCAGTTCGAAACGCCCCTTGAGCAGGTCCAGGACTGCGATGTCGGCCACGTGGCCGGGTGTCAGGCCGCCGGTTTCGCCCTTGATTCCCAGCATCTCCGCGGGATTGCTGGTGACCGTGGCGATCACGTCCGGCACCGACATGCCCAGCGCCCGCAGCTCGGTCATGGCGTGCGTCAGGCAGAAGCGGACCTTGCCGAAGAAGGGGTTGTCCTCCTTGTCGTTGTCGCCGTCCTCGCCGACGTGGGTGTTGTATCCGTGCATGTCGGCACCCAGCGTGTACGGGAAGATCCCAGCCTCGATCACCTTGTGTGCCATCTCGAAGCTGAAATGGGAGCCATGCCCCACGTCCACCCGCAGGCCGCGGTCCAGCCCGGCCTGGATGATGGGATGGACCTCACCGGTTTTGGTGGAAATGAAACCACCGGGATGCCGGGTGAACGGGTGGGCCAGGATATCGCCCGGCTGCATGATGGGCAGCAGTTCCTCGATCACGCTGTCCGGGTCCACCACGCCTTTCTCGTTCTCCGGCCAGAGTTGTCCCAGGTGGATATACAGCGGCACCTCGATGCCTCGGGCGATGTCCCGCGCTTTCTTGATGACCTCCATGCCCCAGCGGGATTTCCCGCCGATTTCGGCATGAGCCTTGATGCCCTTGACCATGTCCCGGTTCTGCAGGCCGATTTCAATGGTGCGCTCCACGTCCACATCTTCCGGTCCGTAGAGCTGGGGGTAGTAATGACCCTCCAGCCCGCCCACCAGGTACGCGGACAGAAAGCAGAGCACCCGGCTGCGGGATTGCCCGGCCACGTAATGCCTGAAGCCCGGGAGAGTCATCAGGCTGGGCCCGCCCTGGTCCACCAGCGTGCTCACTCCGGCGCGAACGCCGCAGACGTCGGCGTTGAGCCCGAAACGGCCGGTCACGTGCTGATAGATATGGGCATGGGTGTCGATCATGCCGCCGGTCACCAGCTTGCCGCTGACGTCGACGACTTCCGTCGCCGCCTGGTCGGGCAGGTGTTCCTCCAGCGCCGCGATGTGCGAGCCGCGGACGCCGATGTCGGCGATGCCGTCCTGTCCCGTGGCCGGATCGATGACTCGGCCGCCGCGCAGTATCAGATCGAAACGTGGAGATTCCATGACGCCATCACTCCTCTGACTGTCAACCCGCCCGTCGGGCGGCTGGTCAAAGCCGCATATGGGCGATAGTATGGTCCAAAATATGCAGCACACTGATTAATTTTGATGGTACGCAGTTTGCCTGTATGTGTCCAATGTCTTTACCGGCCCACAGGAAACTGCCCGGGTGCACGAACATAACCAGGGGCGAACAATGACGGCTGAAACCAGAAGTCGGAATGGCGAACCGGAGCGCCGGCGCGGTGTCGGTGCCCGGGCGCTGCGCAAGGAAGATGACCGCTACATGCGGGGGCGCGGCGAGTATGTCGGCGATATCCGGATGGCCGGCATGATGGAGGTGGCGTTTCTGCGCAGCCCGGTGGCCCATGCCCGCCTGCATGCCGTGCACAAGCCCGCGGGTGCGGATCGCAGTGTGTTCACCGCGGCTGACCTGGTCGGTGTGAAAGCCATCCGTGCGGTCTCGGCTCTGCCGGGTTTCAAGGTTTCCGAGCAACCGGTACTGGCAGTGGAGAAACTGCGTATTGTGGGCGAGTTGATGGCAGCCTGTGTGGCCGCCACACGGGCTGCCGCCGAAGACCTTGTCGACGGCATCGAGTACGAGCTCGAGGAGCTTCCCGCGGTGCACGATATGCGGGAAGCGCTCCAGGATGGTGCGCCACTGGTGCACGAGGAGTGGGGCGACAACGTTTTCCAGCAGACCTTCGTCGACGGCGATATCGATTCAGTGCGAGCGCGTGCGGCCGTGCGCGTGGAACGGGAGTTCCGCACTTCCCGGCAGTGCATGTCGCCGATGGAAGGCCGCGGCGTGGTTGCTGTCTGGGACCGGCGCCTGGAGCAACTGCTGGTCTATACGTCGACGCAGATGCCACATATCGTCCGCACCGGCCTCTGCGACTGCCTGGGGCTGACCCACGAACAGGTCCGCGTGGTGGCGCCGGACGTGGGAGGCGGTTTCGGCTACAAGGGCATCCTGCTGCCGGAAGAGGTCTGCGTCTGCTGGCTGGCGATGACGCTGGGGCGGCCGATGCGCTGGCTGGAGGATCGGCGCGAGCAGCTTGCCGCCAATGCCAATTGCCGGGAGCACCATTATCGTGTCACCGCCTACGCCGACGAGCGGGGTCGGCTGCTGGCGCTGGACGCGGATGCGGTGGTGGACGCCGGTGCCTACTCGGCCTACCCGTTCTCGGCCTGCCTGGAGGCGGCGCAGGTGGCCAGCATCCTGCCGGGACCTTACGACTTCCAGGCCTATCGCTGTCGGGCCACTTCGGCCGCCACCAACAAGCCACCGATTCTTCCCTACCGCGGCGTGGCGCGCACCGGGGTCTGCTTCGCCATGGAACTGACGCTGGACGCCGTTGCCCGCGAGGTGGGGAGGGAGCCCTCGGACATCCGGCTGGACTGCCTGGTACCGCCCTCGGCCATGCCTTTCGACAACATCACCAACAAGCATTTCGACAGCGGCGATTACCCGGAATGCCTGCGGCGGGCGGTCAAGGCCATACGGCTGCCGGAGGTGCGCCAGCGCCAGCAGACCGGCGAGCCGGACGGCCGTCTGATCGGTGTGGGGGTTTCCATTTTCTGCGAGCAGGCTGCCCACGGGACGTCCGTATACGCCGGCTGGGGCATTCCGATGGTGCCCGGGCACGAACAGGCGGTGGCCCGGCTGACGCCGGACGGCGCACTGGAGCTGCGCGTGGGCATTCATTCCCACGGACAGGGCCTGGAAACGACGCTGGCCCAGGTGGGGGAGGAGGTTCTCGGCATCGGCATCGAGCGTATCCGGGTCATTCACGGTGATACCGCACTGACACCGTATTCCACGGGCACCTGGGGTTCCCGCTGCATGGTCATGGCCGGCGGCGCGGTGGCCGAGGCCTGCGAGCAGCTACGCGGCCGCATCGCGGTGATCGGCGCCTTCCTGCTCGGCGTGGAAACCGGGGATGTCACCGTCGAGGACGCCCGCGTGATGGCGTCCGACGGGCGCAGCGTCAGCCTGGAAGAGGTGGGGCGCACCTGGTATCTGCGGCCGCAGGCATTGCCGGACGACGTCAATCCGGGCGGCCTGGAGGTGGCGGTGGGCTACAAGGCGCTGCGGGACAGCGGCACCTTCAGCTACGCGGCGCACGCCACGGTGGTGGCGGTGGACCCGCGTCTGGGCACGGTGGAGATCCTGGACTACGTCGTGGTGGAGGATGGCGGTGTGCTGGTCAATCCGATGATCGTCGATGGACAGGTCTATGGCGGCGTCGCCCAGGGCATCGGGACCGCGCTCTACGAGGAAATGCCGTACGACCGCAATGGCCAGCCGCTGGCCTCGACACTGGCGGATTACCTGCTGCCGGGCGCCACCGAGATGCCGGACGTCCGGATCGACCATATGGAGACGCCGTCGCCTTACACCGCCTTCGGCCAGAAGGGTATCGGCGAGGGCGGCGCGATCGGCCCGCCGGCGGCGATCGCCAACGCGGTCAACGACGCGCTACGCCCACTGGGAGCCGAGATCTGCGAGGTTCCGATTACCCCGCGGCGGCTCCTCCAGGCCATCGATGAAGCCCGCGCCGCCGCCGGCGAGACCGCTGTCACGGAGGCCGCCCGATGAAACCCAGCGCCTTCGACTACGCCCGCGCCGACGATCTGCAGGAGGCCTGTCGCAGACTCCGTTCCGGCGAGGTTCGCCCGCTGTCCGGGGCCCAGTCCCTGGGGCCGATGCTGAATCTGCGGCTGGCCCGCCCACCGGCCCTTCTGGACATTTCGGCGCTGCCGGAACTGCGTGGCTACGCCGAGAGGGACGACGGGCTGTTGATCGGGGCGGCCATCACCCACGCCGAGATCGAGGACGGTCTGCTGCCCGACGTCACCCGTGGCGTGTTGCCGCGTGTGGCCGCCGGGATCGCCTACCGGGCGGTCCGCAACCGCGGCACCATCGGCGGCAGCCTGGCGCACGCCGATCCGGCCGCGGACTGGGTCTCCTGCCTGTCGGTGCTGGGTGGAGAGGTGGTGCTGGCAGGGGAGACCGGGGCGCGGCGACTGCGTGTCCGTGATTTCGTGCTGGGTGCCTTCCATACGGCACTCGAACGCGACGAACTGGTGGCGGTGGTCCGGGTGCCGCGCCTGGTCGCTGGCAGCCGCTTCGGTTACTTCAAGGCCTGCCGCAAGACCGGCGAGCTGGCACATGCCATCGGTGCGGTCTTCGTGGACGGACGGACCGGCGCAGAACGGGTCGTGATGGGTGCGACCGGTGGGCGCCCCGTGGTGCTCGAGGGGGCGGGCGTAGCCGGCGGCCGGGGCTGGGAGGCCGCACTGTGCGAGGCCGCGCCCGGGCTGGATGCGCTGGATCGCCGCCTTCATCTGGAAACCCTGCAGCGCGCCTGCGAGCGGAGCATGACACTATGAAAACGCTGAACCTGACCGTCAATGGCAGCGCGACCACCGCTGTCGTGGAGCCACGCCAGCACCTGGCCGATTTCCTGCGCGAGGACTGCCTGCTGACCGGTACCCACCTGGGTTGCGAGCACGGTGTCTGTGGCGCCTGCACCGTCTTGAAGGACGGCCGTCCGGTGCGCTCCTGCCTGACCTACGCGGTCAGTTGCGAGGGTGCCCGGATCGAATCCGTCGAGGGGCTGGATCAGGACCCCGTGATGGTCAGTCTGCGGCATGCCTTCTCCGCTGAACACGCATTGCAGTGCGGCTACTGCACACCGGGCATGCTGGTGACCGCGCGGGACATCGTATTGCGCTTCGCCGGTCAGCCACTCAGCGACCAGCGGCTGCGCCAGGAACTGAGTGGCAACCTCTGCCGCTGCACGGGTTACAGCGGTATCGTGCGGGCTATCCAGCGCGTCCTTCGGCAGCCGCCGGAGCTCTCTGAGTTGCAACCCGCCCCTGCGACGCTGCCTGTGCTGAGCATGGACCGCTTTGCCGACCTGCCGCTGGATGAGGCCGAAGTGCCTGCTGCCGCCGCGTCCAGCCGTGCCGACGACGCGGGGCGGCGTATCGAGACCGCATTCGACCTGGAGCATCCGCTGGAAACGGTATGGACTGCGCTGCGCGAGGATATTCGCGGGACGGTGGCCTGTATGCCCGGCATGGAACTGCAGCACCTTGCCGACGACGGTGCGGTGGAGGGTGTCTTCCACGTCCGCATGGGTCCGATCTCCGCGCGAATTGCCGGCGACGGCCACGTCAGTTTCGATGATCGTACCCACAGTGGGCACGTCGAGGGCGCCGGCAGGGATAGCGGTTCCGGTTCCCGCGCTCGAGGCTCGGTCACCTTCGCCGTCCAGGCTTCGGGGGAAGGGCGCAGCCACATGACAGTCACCATGGCCTTCGAGTTGACGGGCTCGCTGGCGCAGTTCAGCCGTGGCGGGCTGGTGCAGGATGTCGTTCGGGTCATGGTCGAGCAGTTCCGGCACAATTTCGATGCCAGGCTCTCCGGTGCCGAGACACCGGCGGCAGGGTCGGTCAATCCGTTCATGCTGATTGTCCTCACCCTGCGCCAGCGTCTGAAACGCTGGCTCGGTGCCGGTTAGTCGCTTATCCATATGGTTGACTATTCGCTGCGGTCGCATTATATAAACCATATGGTTGAACAAATGTCCGCAACGCTGAATCAGGTCTTCCACGCGCTCTCCGACCCGACGCGCCGGGCCATGCTCTACAGTCTGGCTGAAGGCGAGCGACGGATCGGTGATCTGGCGGCGCCTTTCGAGATGTCCCTCGCCGCGGCGTCAAAGCATGTGCGGGTTCTTGAACGGGCCGGGCTGGTGCGCCGCCGTGTCAGTGGACGAGCCCATTACTGCCAGTTGGAGCCGGTGCCGCTGGCGGCGGCTCAGGAGTGGCTGCGATTCTACGAGTCCTTCTGGAACAGCCGACTGGATCGGCTTGAGCGGGAACTGACTGAAAAGGCGGCGTCGGAGGGCGAGCGGTGAGCCGGGGACCTGCCGGCACCTGTCTGCCCGGTGGAGCGCCCGATCAGCGTGGCGGCTCGAACATCAGCGTCAACAGGTAGCGGGTGTCATCCGCTTCATGGCTGACCTCGATGGGCGTGGGGTCGTGCAGGGGCATCCAGGTCCGATCCGAGAACCTGACCCGGTTGACCCTCGGGCCCTGGATGAAGCTCTCCGGACGGTCGGCGACCTCGACCCGCTCGTTCCCGCGTGACAAGGCCACTTCCACCTGGCTTTCCACGTCAAGCCGGGGAGAGGCATTCTCTGCGCGGCGGACCGTGATCTGCAGATGAACCCTTCCTGCGGAGGCATCCGCCGCCGTTACCCGCTCGGTATGGCCTTCCTTGAGCAGCAGGTCTCCGCTGGCGAGTACGCTCCGGGAGCCGTCCTTGATCGCCACCACCTCGTAGAAGGCAGGGTAGGCGGTAACGAACTGCTGCGCCGGCAGTGCGGCGGGAAGCAACAGGAACAGCAGCAGAGTCGCAATGCGCATGGATGGAGTCCTCTCGGCGCCGAGACGTGACAGTAATCTTGAGAAGATTGGTAAGTGCTTCATATACCGGGATCATAGCCGGGCGAGTCGTTCCGGGCCAGTTATCCGGCCGCGATGCATGCTGCCGCGTTCCGGTCAACGAACACGGGAACCGGTTTCCACTCGGATCACGCGCCCCTGTTCCAGCACGACGATACGCTGGAGCTGACCGGAGCCAAGCTCGTAGAGCCACTCCTCCCGGGCCGGCGCCACGTCGCCGCCCACATAGCGTCCGCCATGCACGAAAGTGGGCGGCCGTATCACTTGCCGGGCGGTGGGCTCACCGCATCTCCCCAGCAGTTCCATGCGGTTCATGCCCCGGCGCAGGTCGATGGCCCGGCAACCGGTGCCGGGAAAGGTGTTGAAGCCGTAGCCGCCGGAGCTGATGGATTGCACCCGGCCGTCGCGGATGTCCACCATGCGAATCAGTTGCTGCGGCCCGTGATTGTAGTACCAGCGTTCGACCCGGCTCCACAGCGTGCCGTCCGGCGCCACCGTGTAGTTGAGAGTCTCTCTGAGGTCGGGTTCGCCGCATTCCCGCTCCACGTCCCAGGTGCGATCTCCGGTCTGTACCAGGCCGCCGCCGCAGCGCAGGCGGGCATCGGCGGGGGATGCCAGCAATAGCGACAGGAGCACTACCGGAAGCAGCGCGCGCATGGAGGATCTCCTTCGTTGTTCCAGTCCGTGGCCTTTCGACCTTGTTCCCTCGGAAAGGTTGGCAATTGGTCAGGCGGTTCGTCACTCCAGCGCTGCCAGATGACGGATGCCTCCCAACTGGCGCATCTGGCGCTCGATCCACAGTTGCCGTTGCCATACATAGTCTGACGGCCTGTCCAGGCGGAACCGTACCGGATTGGGCAGGACTGCCGCCATACGGGCTGCCTCCGCCGAGGTCAGCTGCGACGCGGGCTTGCCGAAGTATGCCTGGCTGGCTGCCTCCACCCCGTAGATATCAGGCCCGAACTGGGCCACGTTCAGATAGACCTCCAGTATGCGCTGCTTTGGCCAGAAGAACTCGATCAGCACGGTGAAGTACGCCTCGATGGACTTTCGCACCAGCGTCCGGCCAGGCCACAGGAAGAGGTTCTTGGCCACCTGCTGACTGATCGTGCTTGCCCCGCGCATACGCCCCCCTTCCCGATAGGTACGCACGGCTTCGCCGATGGAATGGAAGTCGAACCCGTTGTGCCGGGAGAAACGTTGATCTTCCGCCGCGATCACGGCCAGAGGCGCGTGAGGGGAAATATCCTCCCATGCGACCCAGTGATGGCGGGCTGGGCGCAAGTCGTCATCGCCCCATGCCTTCCAGTTGTGTTGAAGCATGAACGCCGTGGTTGGCGGGTTCAGCCAGCGCAGCGAGGCCACCAGGAGGACACTGGCGAGCAGCAGGAACACCAGCAGCAGGAATGTCCACACCAGCAGTCGGCGCCACAGTGGCCCCTTGTTCAGGCTGCGGATGAACATTGGCATGGGCCGGATGGTTGAAATGACGGTCACCTTGGCAAAGCGGCGAAGCGGACGCAACTGGTCGGATTGTCATCGAAGCCCCCGTCCGGGCGCAATGCCGCTCGTCCGCCCCGGCGGCTGTGGGGACGCCGCACATCGGCGCTGAGGAATGACAATACACTCCGAAAGACTGGTATGATCGCGCGCGAAGAGCAATGCTCTCCGCCGCCCAGCCTCGGGCACGATCAGCGCTTCCCTGGCAAGGCGCGCCGGCGTGATCGTTCCAGGTCAGGTGAGTGCAACACCGCTGACAAGCCGCGCGACGGTGCCCAGCGGCTGGCGATTCTTTCGAAGAGGTTGATCGTGCATGGTGTTGCGATCGGGCAATACACCGCCGCGAGCAGGTGGGCTGAATTTGCGCCTGGTGACGTTCGACCCGTTCCGAAGCCTGGGCATTCCTGGTGCCCACTACGTGCGCCCGGAAAGCTACCTCGCAGAGAAAAGCCGCCTGTTGGACGCGGACTGGCTGCTGTTTCCCGAATACTGGCAGGTGAACAGCCTGTATTACGCTCTCGGCTGCCCGTTGTTTCCCTCGCTGGCCAGTTATCATCTGGGGCACGACAAGATCGAGATGACCCGGGCGCTTCAGGCCCTGTGTCCGCAACATGTTCCCGAAACATTGATCCTGCCCTCCACGGCTGCGTCAGTGGACCAGGTGCTGGACGTGCTGGGCGCAAACTGCATCGCCAAGGTGCCCCGGTCATCCATGGGGCAGGGTGTGGAGCTGATCCGGTCTGAAAACGCCCTGAGAGCCTGGGCCGCCGGCCACGACATCCTGTACATCCAGGAAGTGCTGCCCATCCGTCGGGATATCCGAGTGGTCTGGGTGGGGGACGCCGTGCTCACGGCGTACTGGCGGGAAGCGGCGGACGGCCAGTTCCATAACAATATCGCCCGCGGGGCCCGGGTCGGCAGGGACGCCGTGCCCCGAAGTGCGCTCGACCTGGTGTCCGTCGTCGCCCGTTCCCTGGGCATCGATCACGCCGGATTCGACGTGGCGATGGTGGAGGGGCATCCGTACCTGCTGGAGTTCAACACGCTGTTCGGTACCGCCGGCCTGGCCGAGCGCGGCCTGCGTCTTTCCGAGGCCATCCTGCGCTGGCTCGTGGACCAGCGCCGCCCGCCCAGATCCCCCTGCCCGCCGCTCGCCGCATGAGGCGAATGTACGAACGGCTCCTTGTACCAATCCGATCGGATACCTTGCATCCTGTCGTGCCGTTGGCATATAACTGCGTCGGGCATGGAAATGCTCCTGCATCGGCCAGCGCTCGGAACAAGCTTCGACAGCAAAGGGAATTGGCATCACTTCGTCGTGCAGCCGCCCCGTAGCCACTCACTTGCCAGCGATTCGTGGTCGGTTGGATAAAAACGCATAACCACAACGTCGGGGTGAAAATGAAACAGGATCTCCAAACACCGCAATCCATCGGCGGGGTGCTCGATTCCGCGTTCAAGCTGTACAAGAGCACGTTCCGCGCCGTGTTCGGGCCAGTCCTGGTCTACGTGCTTGCCACCGGTGCGCTCGCGCTCTCCGGCAACGTGCTTGCCGCTTCATCGATGGGACTGGGCACGCAGTTCGTCCTGCAGCTCATTGCCCTGATACTGATCATGATCATCGGTGCCTGGACGCTCGGGGCCGCCATCTATCGCATGAATGCCCTGGCGCTGGGCGATGCCCAAGGCGCCACGCGGGCGCTGGACGTGGCCCGCGGGAAGATCGGACCGCTGGTCGGTTTTGCGGTGCTCTATACCGTGATCACGGCCATCGGTTTTGTGTTGCTGGTGGTGCCGGGGATCATCCTCTGTATCAGCATCAGCCTGGGCGGGGCGCTGATTCTGCTGGAAGACGAAAAAGTCTTCCGTTCCATCTCCCGGAGCCACAAGCTGGTGTGGGGGAACTGGTGGCGCACCGCGACCATCTTTACCGTAGTTGCATTGATCGTGATGATCCCCTGGACTGTCGTAGCCGGCGTCGTTGGAGGCCTGCTGGTGGCCACCGACAGTTTCCTGCTGATGGATACCGGCTATCTTCCGCTGCACGTGGAATTCCTGATTCTGGCCGCCACCTCGGTTGTCGAGCTGCTGCTGATGCCGCTGGTGCTGGCCAGCGTGGTCTGCGTACTGCATGACCTGCGTGCCCGCAAGGAAGGCTCCGATCTCGAAGAGCGCCTGGCGACGGTCTAGCTTCTCGTGAGGTGCTGCCGACAATTCCTTGCAGTCGGACTCGTCTGCTGGCTGGCGGCATTGCCGCCAGCCAGCGCCGGTGACGGTTTCCTGCCGGCGCTGGCGGACTGCCTGGCTCGGCTTTCGCACATGGACGCCAGGCAGGAGATTCATCTGGCGGGCCACTGCCCGGATCAGGCAGCCATGCTGACCTCCGAGACAGCTCCTGCCCTGCTGGTGCCCGATTCCTCCCAGCCGCTGACCGTCGGCCGGCTCCGGCGCGCCGGGGATTTGTTGCTGGATTCCGGGCGCGTGGCCCACTATCACCTGGAACGGCAACAGCTCGACCGGATACTGAGCGATCTCGACCTCCACCGCGAGGACCGGGAAACGCCGTGGCAACGGTTTGTCGCCTGGCTGGATGAGCGGCTTCCGTCCCTGGAGCATCTGCGCCCGGCATTGCTGGATCGTGCGCTGGATTCCGTGTTTGGCGATCACCAGGGCTGGCGGTGGCTGGGGCTCGCCTTGCTGCTCGGCCTAGTGGTGCTGCTGCTATGGCTGCTGGCCCGCATCCTGACCAACGTGCTTCCGGCGCTCGCCGGGTTTCCATTCGGCGGGACGCCACGATCCGCGGCCGGATCGGCGTTGGGCACCGAGAATACGCTGGACGCCATTCGACGGCTTTCCCCGGACAACCAGCCTGCGGCCTTGCTGGTCCATTGCATCGCGTCGCTGACGCAATCGGGCATGCTCCCCGCTCGGCGCGGCCTGACCAATGGCGACTGCCGCAAACTGCTGGTGCGGCAGTCGGCGGAACAGGGCGATGCGTTTCGGCGCCTGAGCGAACTGGTGGAGCGCTCTGTCTACGGCGGGCAGACCCTGGCGGGTGATGAACTGGAAGCCTGTTTCTCGGCCACAGCCAGGCTGACCGGCGAGGGTGCCCGGTGAAAGATCGCCTGCTCCTGCTGGTCGGAATTCTGCTGACGTTGCTGCTGTTGCTGGTGCTATTCATGCCCGCGCCTCAGGAACGCCACTCTCTTCCGCGCTCGGAAGATCGCGGAGCCCACGGGCTGGTGGCCATGAACCGGTTTCTCCAGGCTTCCGGCGTCACTACCCACAGCCTGAAGCAGCCCTATTCGGCGCTTCTGGACGGGGAGCTGCCGTCCCCGACGGGCAACCTGCTGGTTGTCGCCGTGCCCCACCGGCTGGTGCTTGCGGAGGACGAACCCGAGGCGCTGGCCGACTGGGTCAGGGAGGGGAATCATGTGGTTCTGCTGGGCATGAGCGAGCTACGTGGGGGCGTCGAATCCGGTGCCGATACGGCGGGGCGGCTGCTGGAGCCGGCCGGGCTGCAGGTCAAGGCAGCCGACGACTTCCTGACCGACGGGAATGCCGACTCCCCCCTCCGTATGAGCCGGCAACTGGAGCATGGATTGTTGCGGGATGCGACGGTACTCGCTGCCGCCAGCACGCCGCGCATGTTCGATGTGTGGCCGACCCTTGCTGACCGTGACGACGCCCCTCTGGTGGTTCGCATGTTCCAGGCCGCCGACCGGCCCACCTGGTGGTGGATTCCTGTGGAGCCCGGTGGTTACTGGGTCACCTCCCATGGCGGGAGTGCCACCAATACCTGGATCGGAGAGGCGGATAACGCACGCCTGATGCTCAATCTGGCGGGGTACGCGCTGTCGAAAGGGGGCAGGGTGGTATTCGATGACTACCACCAGGGCCTGACCGATCGCTATGACGCTGATGCTTTCTACGGGGACCGGCGGTTTCATCTCACCGTGCTGTTCGTGATCGGTTTCTGGCTGTTCTACGCCTTTGGCCGGAACGACCGGCTGGCCCCCCGCCAACCCCGGATGATACTGCCGCGCGCCGCTGACCGGGTCGATGCCAGTGCCGGGCTCTATGCGCGCCGCGTGCGGGACGCGGAGATTGCGCGCGGCCTGATTCGTCATTTTCACAACACGGTCCGCCGGCTCCACGGCCTTCCCCTGACCGGCGAGCCGGCCTGGGAATACCTGGAACGAAACCCCCGGATCGATCAGCGGGATGTCCGGACGCTGCAGCGGATGTGTGTCTCCCTGCCACGGCGCAACGGCCCGCTGATCCGCCTCAGCCAACAGATATGCAAAGTAAGGAACCAGATCGCATGAGCCATTCAGCCAGGGATTTCGCCAACGAACTGGAAGCCGTGATCGGCGGCACGGTGTTCGGCGCACGGGAGGTTGTTCACGGCCTCGCCGTGGCCTTGATCGCCGATGGGCACGTATTGCTGGAGGGGGTGCCGGGCGTCGGCAAGACACTGCTGGCGAAAACGCTGGCCGGCGTGCTCGGGCGCGATTTCAAGCGCATCCAGGGAACGGCGGATCTGATGCCGGCGGACATCACCGGCGTCCATATCTTCAACGGTGACGAACGCCGCTTCGAGTTGATGCCCGGGCCGCTGTTCGCGGAGCTGGTGCTGGTCGACGAGATCAACCGCAGTGGCCCGAAAACCCAGTCCGCATTGCTGCAGGCGATGGAGGAGCGGGCCGTGAGCATCGACCGCGAAACCTATCGCCTGCCGGAACATTTCTTCGTCATCGCCGCGCAGAACCCGCATGAATTCGAGGGGACCTATCCGTTACCGGAATCGCAGCTCGACCGGTTTCTGCTCCGCCTGCGCATGACATACCCCGACGGTGATGAATCCATCCGCATTCTGCAGGCCTACGACCGTCCCGGGGCCGGTCATGCCCAGCAGCCCGCCCCCCCTTCCCCGATGAATCTGGAACTGCTCGCAGAGGCGCAGAGCGAAGCGGCAGCGGTTCACGTGGAGCCGGCACTCTATCGTTACGTCAACGGCATCGCCGAGGCCAGCAGGACGCACCCGAAGGTCAGCCTGGGGTTGTCCACCCGCGGAGCATTAGCCCTGATGCGCTGCGCACGGGCCACTGCGGCGATCAGGGCCGGGGATTTCCTGACCCCGGACGACGTCAAAGGCGTTGCCTCGCTCGTGCTGGCGCACCGCCTGGTTCTCTCACCGGACGCCAGTCTGGACGGTGTTTCGCCGGAAGCGGTGTGCGGTGAACTGCTGGACCAGGTGCCGGTACCGCGGGATTGAGCCGGATGAGTCTGAGTTGGCGCAGCTACCTGATTCTTGCGGCAATCGCGCTGCTGGGTATTGCCGGACAGTGGCTTGGTGGGCACTGGCGTCTGTGGTGGCTGCTGGCCGCTGCTTGCTGGCTGGGTGTACTGGTGTGGGAGCGGTGGCGGTTGCGAGACGCTGGCGGCCTGATGTTCCGGTGGCCGGTGCCTGGGACCGCCCAACTCGGTAAGCGGTTCGATATGCCGGTGCAGGTCGACAATACGGCCGGGAGGGCCATCGAGGCGGAGTGGCAGCCATGGCTGCCGGAGGACTTGCAAGGCGGCAATACGCGGCGTCACCTGGTACTTGCACCCGGAGCCAGCCAGGTGTTGCGTATGCGCGTAACACCCCTTCGGCTGGGGCTGGTCGAATCCCCGGTGGTGTATATCCGCCTGCGCGGTGAAGCCGGGCTTGCCTGGTGGCGGCAGCCGCCTGAGCGGGGCGGGGCCGCGTTCCGTGTCCTGCCGGCTCGTCTGAACGAGGCCGGCGCCGCCGCGGGTGTCAGCCGGTACGGTTCCCAGGCCAGGGAAAGTGCCGGTGCCGGCCCCGATTTTCTCGGGCTCAGGGACTATCGGCCCGGTGACCCCCTGCGTGCCGTGGACTGGAAAGCGACCGCGCGCACCGGGCGGCGCATCGTACGCACCTTCAGTGAGGAGCGCGGCGCCGAACTTCTTCTGGTGCTGGATCTGGGCTACGGCAGCGGCGTGCAGGCCGGGCCGCTCTCGCATCTGCATCATTACGTCAATGCCGCTTCGCGGCTGGCGGAACAGGCGACGGCTGCGGGCGATCGCTGCGGCTTGCTGGCGTTCGCGGATGATGTGCTGCTGTGTCTCGCGCCAACCCGGGGGGAGCGCGGGTTGCGCAGGGTGCGTGACGGACTGGCGGAGCTGCGCAGCATTCCGCGCGAATCGAATCCGCTCAAGGCGGCGCTGGAAGTCCGCCGCTTGCTGGGCCAGCGGGCACTGGTGGTCTGGTTCTGCGAGCTGGAAGACCCGGAGACCAGCAGCCAGTTGCTACGTGCCAACGCCTTGATGGTGCCGAAGCATCTGCCGTTGATGGCGAGCGTTGCGCCGGAGGACGTGGCGGAAATGGCCGAGCAGTCGGCCCGGGAGTGGCTTGATCCATACCGCAACTACGCGGCGCAGACCTGGCTGCATGATCGCCGGCGCATGCTGGAGCGCCTGCAACGCCTGGGCGTCGAGACGGTGCATGCGCCCGCTGCCCGGCTCGATGAGGCAGTGCGTTCCCGCTTCGAGCTGCTGCGCAGGCACCGGCGGGTTTAGCTGCTATCAACTGATCGTGTGATGACGGGGCGACGCGGCTGATTCGCATGCGGCCAGAGCCGGCCGCTCATCACCGCGAAGAACACCAGCCAGTACACCAGGCCGACGGCCAGCTTTGTGGCGAAGGAGTAGTGATCCGCGGGCGAGATGAAGCCCTCGATCAGTCCCGCTCCGACGAGAAACACCACGCAGAAGACCATCACCGTTGCTGTCTCGCCCACGGCCTGGCGCAGCGCCACCGTGCGGGACAGGTTGCCGGGCCGGAGCAGGGCCTCGCCCAGGCGCACACCGGCGGCACCGGCCACGCAGATCACGCTGAGTTCCACGAAACCGTGGGCGACCACGAATTCCAGCAGGCGTCCGTCCAGCCCGTAGTGGCGCACGAATGCGAACACGCTGCCGAGCATCATGCCGTTCAATCCGATGATATAGAGCGTACCGAGACCGAACAGCGTACCCAGCGCGTAGGCGGTCAGTGCCACCAGGATGTTGTTGGTCATGATGCTCAGGGCGAGGAACGACGGCGGCATGATGTTGAGCAGGCCATCCGTCCACAACTCGCCGCTCCGGGCGCCGGCGATCATGCCGGGTGAAGCGAACAGGTTGGCCAGATCGGGGTAGATCGTGACCAGCAGCCAGCCGAACAAGGCGGTGAGCAGGAACCAGGCGGTTACCGAGAGTACCGTTGGACGAAGCGCAGCCATCGTTGCCGGCAGTTCGTCACGGAACTGGCTGCGTAGCGTTGGCAGCAGCCGGCGGGCCGGCTTGTGGACTGCTTCGTGGGCTTCAACATACAGCGCTTCCAGGTAACGCGTCAGCCGTCCCTGCGGGTCCATGCTGCGGGCCAGGGCCAGATCCCGTGCGAGGGCCCGGTAGCCTTCATCCAGCGCGTGTACCGCGGCCACGTCCTGGCGACGGTTGTCCCGCTGCCGGCGAAGAGCGCCGGCCAGTTCCTCCCAGGCCGGTTGTCGCTGTTCCAGCCAGCGGCGGAGCCCATCGGAATTGCTCATCGCTGTTCACCGCCCAGGAGCTGCTCAAGCTGTGTGCGTAGCGCGTGCTCACGGCGTCTGCGGCCGGTAATCTCGGGCAGCGGGCGCTCCAGTCGCTCCAGCAGGGTTTCCGCGAGCCTGACGCGATGCTCGGAGCGCAGCTGTTTCCAGCGTTCGAGCAGGTCTGTCGCCACGGCCTGCTGCTCGGGAGCCAGCGATGAGTTGCTCAAGGCCCTGGAAGCCTTGGCAAGATCCGACGCCTTGGCCCGGCGCTCCTTGACCAGCACTGTTCCGGCGGCCATGTCGCCCAGGCGGAGGGCATGGCGGTGCAGTAGACCGACGGTGAAGCCGAGCAGATAGAACGAGGGCAGGGAATCGATCAGCCGGAAGATGTTGCGAAGCAGGTGCGCCCCGACGCCGGCCGGCCGTCCGTCCGCTGACATGACGCGAACGCCGGCCAGGCGCTTGCCGGGTGTCCGGCCGCCGGTGACAATTTCCAGTACCGGGTGGTACAGCAGGTAGAACAGTGCCGGCGGCAACAGGACCAGCCAGGGTGCAACCAGGAACCGGTCGTAACTGGACGGGCCGTTCAGCAACATGAAGGTCCAGGCGATGATCCAGGCCACCGCCACCACGGCGCGGATGTGCAGGTCCACGATAAATGCGTAGCTGCGGCTGCCCAGTCCGGCGATCTCCAGATCCACCCCGGCCTCGTCCCCGCCACGAAGCGCGATGTGGCTTTTCCGAATCTGCGGAATGCGTTCCTGCATGGTGATTTCCTTGCTCTTTTCCGCCGGCTACTATACCCCTAATCGAGTCGGAAAGGCAGGCATCCGGGCGCGAGCATGGGGCTCTGGCCTGCCTGTTCTGGAAGAGGGGCGGGCCATGCTGCTGATAGAACAACTGGCCGAACAGCGGATCGCGGAGGCGCGGGAACGCGGTGAACTCGACAATCTTCCGGGAGCGGGCAAGCCGCTGGTTCTGGACGATGACAGCATGATTCCCGAGCACTTGCGCATGGCGTACCGCCTGTTGAAGAACGCCGGCTACGCGCCGCCGGAGCTGGCAACCCGGAAAGAGATCACGGATGTCGAGGATCTGCTGCGCGAGCTACCTGTCGAGGAGGGCGAGGCCCGGGAGCGTGCCCGCCGCCGGCTGGAGCTGCTGCATCTGCGACTCTCCCATCAGAGCCGGAGAACGGAAGGGCCGCTCTGGAGCAGGGATCCCGAGTACGCCTCGCGGATACTGGATCGCCTGGACAAACCGGACTGACCGGCGCTTCCTTTCACTCCAGAGGCTCCAGACGCCGGGTGGGCCAGTTGACGATGGCGGTTCGGGTGCTCATCCGGTTCGCCAGGTCCGGATACCGCCGGCGGATCACGTCGGCGGCGAACTCGGCCAGGAAGCGGGATTTCAGTTCCGCCCGGGCACGGTCGACGCCGATATCATGGTAGGGCGTGGAGGCGAGCAGCATGAAGCCGTCGTCCGGGATGCGCCCGGCAGCCATGTTGGCGGCGATGATCGAGGCCGCGGTGCCGATGGGTTCCGACAGGTCGGGACTGTAGGGCCCAACGATCAGCGCCATGTTGGGAACATGCAGGAAGTCGAAACCACGTCCGACGCAGATCACCCACTCCCGGTGCTCGATGTCCAGGTCCCGGGCCACCCCCCGCAGGGAATCCACGTGCGCCAGATTGCCTTCCAGCAACGGCAGCAGATCGCGGCGCACCGCCGCCGGCATATCGGGGCACAAGGCGGTGACGCGTTGATCCAGGCTCCCGGCATGCTCCGGCAGCAGCTCCGAGATGTCCAGCACCCGGCCGTCGTCGCCGTGAACGATGAGTGCATCGCTATCGGTCTCGAACCCGCAGACCAGGGGATAGACGTGCTCGTGGCTGCCGCCGAACAACGCTTCCGCCTGGCGCCGGATCTGGTAGGCATGATTCAGTGCAGCCTGGCTGTCGCAGTCGAATCCCGCACAGCCCCGGGAGCGTTGGCCGCGCGAGAAATGGTAGGTGATCAGCATCAGGACCGCGTGCCCGGCGCGGGTCGCTTCCCGTACGGTGTCCGTGAGCATTTCCCCGAGATAGGGCCAGCCGAGGTTGAAAATGCCACCGAGGTTCCGGAACGGGCGGATGATGCCCAGTGGCGTCCGTGTTGCCACCGGAATGTGAATGCGGCCGTCCATGCACTTCATCACGATGATGCGTGTCGGATGGGCCGCCAGATAGCGTTCCCGCGCCAGCCAGGCGGCAGGGCTGCAGAAGCTGTCCGAATGCTCGCGCGACAGCGCCATCAGCCAGTCGATCCGTTCCTCGATCGGTCGGGTGTGTATGTCCATGGGCCTGCCGGCTCAGTGATTGTCGTCGTGGAGCGTTGCTACATCCTACATAGGCCGCCGGTCCTGAACTAGCCTTTCAGGGAAGACTGGCCAGCATGGGAGGTCAGACCCCAATGACGGCAAGAACGATACGCAACGTCAGGCTGGAGTGCATCCGGGGCGACATTGCCAATCAGCCGGATATGGACGCCGTTGTGAACGCGGCCAACGCGGAGCTGCGTATCGGCGGCGGCGTTGCCGGCGCCCTCCATCGCGCGGCGGGGCCGGGCCTGGAAGAAGAATGCAGACCGCTGGCGCCGATCCGGCCCGGCGACGCTGTGGTCACGGGCGCTCACGAACTGCCGAACAAGGCCGTCATCCATTGTCTGGGGCCGGTGTACGGCAGGGACGAGCCGGCGGACGCGTTGCTGGCCGCCTGCTACCGCAACGCCCTTGCGCTGATGCACGAACGCGGCCTGTCGTCGGTCGCGTTTCCGGCGCTTTCCACCGGCGCGTTCGGATACCCCCTGGAGGAGGCCACGCAGATCGCTCTGAACGCGATCGTGCGGGAGTTGCCACAGTCCCCTGGGGTGCGCCATGTTCGCTTCGTGCTGTTTGGCGCATCGGATCTGGCGACCTACAGTCAGTTGCTGGAAGCGCTGGACGAAGACAGGCAGGACGAATGAAAGCGGATTCAGAGGTGTGAACACGATGGCGGATGCCGTTGACTTGCAGGCGGTGGAAGGTGCGGCACGCGACGAACTGGCGCTGTTCACCGATTTGTATGAACTGACCATGCTGCAGGCGTACTTCGACCGGCACATGGATGAACAGGCCGTGTTCAGCCTGGCGGTCCGGCGGCTGCCGGCACGGCGGAACTATCTGCTGGCCTGCGGGCTCGATCCCGTGTTGACCTACCTGGAAAACCTGCGCTTCACCGGCGAGGACATCGCCTACCTGCGGTCGCTGGAACGCTTTACCGAGCCGTTCCTCTCCTGGCTGCGGGATTTCCGCTTTACCGGGGACGTGCGCGCCGTGCCCGAGGGCACGCCGGTTTTTGCCAACGAGCCGCTGATCGAGGTGATCGCGCCGCTGCCGCAGGCGCAGGTGATCGAGACGTTCGTGATGAACCAGGTCCATCTGCAGACGGTGCTCTGCTCCAAGGCCGAGCGCATCGTCACCGCTGCCGGCGGCAGGCGGGTGGTGGATTTCGGGCCGAGGCGGGCGCACGGCATCGATGCTGCCATGAAGGCGGCAAGGGCGTATTACATCGCCGGCGTGGCGGCCACGTCCAATGTGCTGGCGGGCAAGCGCTACGGGGTACCGCTCACCGGCACCATGGCGCACAGTTACATCCAGGCCCACGATGATGAGTTGCAGGCTTTTCGGGATTTCGCGCGCAGCTATCCGGAAACCGTCCTGCTGGTGGATACCTATGACACGCTGGCCGGCGTGGAGAAGGTCATTGCGATGGCCGCCGAACTGGGCGATGACTTCCACGTGAAAGCGGTGCGGCTGGATTCCGGCGATTTGCTGGAGCTATCCCGACAGACACGCCAGTTGCTGGACAAGGCCGGCCTGAAGCATATGCAGATCCTGGTCAGCGGAGGGCTCGACGAGGATCGCATTGCCGAACTGATACGGCAGGCCGCCCCCATCGACGGTTTCGGTGTCGGTACCGACATGGGTGTCTCCAGCGACGCCCCGGCGCTGGATATTGCCTACAAACTCTGTGAATACGCCGGCAGCGGCCGGATGAAGCTCTCCAGCGGCAAGCCGGTGCTGCCCGGCCGCAAGCAGGTTTTCCGGGTGTCCGAGGGCGACGCGGATGTACGGGACGTTATTGCCCGGGATGGGGAGAACCAGCCTGGCAGGCCGCTGCTGCAGACGGTGATGCAGGGTGGCGAGCGTCTGGCTGCCGGCACCCCGTCGCTGGGTGCCATCCGGGAGTATGCACGCTTGCAGATGGGACGTCTGCCGGCGGGTGTCCGCGGAATCACTGCCGCGGATCCCCCGTATCCTGTCGAGGTCAGCCGAGCGTTGGCCGACCATCAACGCAGGGTGCGGGAGGCGCTGCAGTCCTGATCCTGCCGGTTCCACTGTTCTATGGGAGGAGCCACGATGACTTCTGAACTGAAAGCGGGCGATGCCTTGATCATCGTCGACGTACAGAACGATTTCTGCCCCGGTGGTGCGCTGGCCATCGACCGGGGTGATGAAGTGGTGGCGGTGCTGAACCGCTGGATCGCGCAGGCGCGGGAGCAGGGCGTACCCGTCTACGCATCGCGGGACTGGCATCCGGCCGGTCACATCAGTTTCGAGGACAGCGGGGGGCCCTGGCCGCCGCACTGCCTGCAGGATACGGAAGGGGCGCGTTTCCACCCCGATCTGGCGCTGCCGGACTCGGTGATCAAGATCACCAAGGGCGTGCGTTTCGACCAGGACCAGAACTCGGCCTTCGATCAGACCGGACTTGCCCAAGAATTGCGCCAGCGCGGCGTACAACGATTGTGGATCGGCGGGCTGGCGGAGGATGTCTGCGTCCGGGCGACCGTGCTTGACGCCTGCCGGGAGGGTTTCGAGGTGCACATGATTCCGGACGCCACGCGACCGGTCACGGACGACGGTGGCAGGCAGGCCCGGCAGGAAATGCGGGAGGCCGGCGCCCGTTACTGAACGCGGGCGGGACGCACGACACTAGCCGCCGGACTCGAGTTCCGCCGCCCGCTGCTGTTCGTATTCGCGGGCGCTCTGAGCCACCGTTCCGCCCTCGCCGGTGGCCAGCCAGCGGCGCAGCCGTCCTGCATCGCCCAGCGGGCTGCGTGTTCCCCGGGAATTCAGGAACACCATGGCGACGGGACGCCCCTCCAGTTCCGCCACCATGACCAGGCAGCGACCGGCTTCGTCCAGGTACCCGGTCTTGCTGAGAACCACGCTCCAGCCGGGATTGCTCACCAGCGAATTGGTGTTCCCGTAGCCCAGGGTGTAGCGGGGCGCGCGGAACCGCGCCGTCCGGTGAGCGGTGGTGGAGAACAGGCCGATTTCGCCGTAGGCATGGGCAGCACGGACCATTCTCAGCAGATCCGACGCGGTCGAGACGTTCTCCGTCGAAAGCCCGCTGGGGTCCACGAACCGGGTATTGTGCATGCCCAGTTCCTGCGCCTTGGCATTCATCGCCGCGATGAACGCGTCCCGCCCGCCGGGATGGTGGGAGGCAAGGACGTGGGTGGCCAGGTTTTCCGAGGACATCAGCGCCAGCCGCAGCAGTTCGCCCCGAGTCAGTTCCGAACCGATGCGTATCCGCGAATAGGCATTCTTGTTCACCGCGTGTTCCCGCTCGACGATTTCCAGCCACTCGTCCAGCGGTTCGCCGGAATCCAGCACCACGATGGCGGTCATCACCTTGGTCAGCGAGGCAATGGGCACCGAGGTTTCCGCGCGCTTCGTGTAAAGCGTCTCCTCGGTGTCAAGATAAGCGGCTGCAGCATGAACGGACGCCAGTTGCAGAGGTTCGCGCTGCGCGTGATCGGCGGCTGAGCCGGAAGATGCGACGAGGAACAGAATCAGGCCGAGAAACAGGGGCAGGGCAGGCTGCTGCATGACAGGGCGGTCCGCATGGTTCGGTGGCAGATCCACCGCGGCAGCGTGGCAGCGGCGGCCGTGTAAGGAGGATCTGATCGAATCCCGCGCCGCGCCGGGGAATCGTTCAGCCTATCCTTGACCGCCGATTATGCCGGTGCCTGCCCGGCCGGGCAACGGCCTTACCAGAGCCACCAGCCGATCAGCGCGATAGCCGCCAGATGACCCGGATACCAGGACAGCCAGAGTTTTCGCGGCATCGCCAGCGGGGGCTGCGGAATGCGTTCGGACAGGGTTGTGGCGACGAGCAGGATCGCCACGCAGGCGCCGACGGTGAATGATTTCGCCATCATCGTGAAGTTCATCATGCCGGCGACGACCAGCACCGGAACACAGGCCAGCACCGCTCCGGCAACGTCCAGGGGGTGACCGTCAACCCGGGTTACCGCGGCCATCGCCAGCATGAACAGCGGCACCATCAGCAGGCCTTCGTGCCCGTACTCCAGCCAGTCCCCGGCAATCCACCACAGCGCAAGCAGCAGGCCCGCTGCGAGCAACAGTTTCGACCACACAATGGCCGGATTCGCGGCATCATCCGCCAGGGCGTGCAGTTGCCGCAGCCAGGTTGCGGCAGTCAGACCGGCTGCCAATGTGAAGCATACGTTCAGCGTGAATGCGCCGTCGCCTCGGGGCATGAGCATGTAGACGGGCTGTGCCGCCAGACCAATGACCAGTATGCGCGAGGCATAGCGATAGGGATTGCTGGTGTTGAACAGCGCGTGCCAGGCCACCATGCCGGCGAAGGCGGGCAAGGCAATGCGCCCGATGGAGGAACTGGCCCAGCCCAGATCCAGGTGACCGAACAACTGGCGTACGATGTGATCCACCATCATGGTGGTCAGTGCGATCCATTGGGCCCATCCCGTCCAGCTGGAGTCCGGCCTGTCGGCCGCGTCATGTGGAGTGGTGTGCGTTATGGCAGTCATACGCCGAATCAAGCAGAAAATATGCCCATCTATAAATAATTATTTTTCAATAAGATAAGGATGATTGTTAAAGTGAATTGCTGTGCCATTCTGGCGCATGTGGAAAAATGGCCGCGACTGACCGACAAGGCGCCTATGCTCGGGGGCGCATGTGACAACAAGGAGATACCATGTCGCACCTGCGACTGGCCCTGCTGCTGGGCATGACCGTTGCCCTGGGACCGCTGGCGCTGGATACCTACCTGCCTGCGTTTCCGGATATTGCTGCCGGGTTTGCCGTCGACACTGCCGCGGTCGGGCTCACCCTGAGCGGCTACGTGGCGGTGCTCGGCGCCGGTCAGTTGCTGGGTGGGCCTCTCTCGGATCGCTACGGCCGGCCGCGCATTCTGTTTGCGGGCCTGACCGTGTTCGCCCTGGCGTGTGTGATGATCGCGTGCGGAGACCCTGTCGGAAGTGCTGGCCTGGCGGCTGGTGCAGGGCCTGGGTGGTGCCTGGTGCGCCGTGTCGGTGCCGGCCATCGTTCGCGACCATGTTTCCGGGAACGAGTCCGCCCGGTTGTTCTCGCTGATCGGCCTGGTCATGTTTGCCGCGCCGGCACTGGCCCCGTCCATCGGCACGCTGGTCCTCGCCGTGACCGCCTGGCAGGGGATTTTCCTGTTACTGGCGGGGTACGCCGTGCTGGTCGGCGTGCTTCTGCATCTGGGGCTTTTCCGCCATGCCGCGACGAAGCGCGTGAGCACGCCCGTGCATACGCTGCTGACCAATTATGCGGTGGTGCTGAAACACCCTGCCGCCATGCGTTTCGTGTTGCTGCAGGCGCTGGTGTTCAGCGTGATGCTCATCTTCATCACCCACGCGTCGTTCATCTATCAGCAATGGTTCGGGCTCTCCAGTGCCGCGTTCTCGGCGCTGTTCGCAATGAACGTGGTCGGGATGGCCGCGGCCAATCTGTTGAACCGCCGCCTGCTGCTGTTCCTGTCCCCGACGATGATCCTGCGCGCCGGCGTGGTGGTGCAGGCGGTTGCGGCGACGAGCCTGGCGGTGTCCGCCTGGTTCGAACCCCCGGTATATCTGGTCGCGGTCCTGATCATGGTTGCCGTCGCCAGTATGGGTGCCATCGTGCCGAACAACATGTCCAGTGCACTGGAATTCTTCCCGCGGCTGGGCGGCACCGCCTCGGCGGTGATGGGTGCCAGCCAGTTCATGCTGGCCGGGGCCATCAGCGCTTTTTCCACCTGGGTTGCCGACGGCACCCTGGTCCCCGTTGCGCTGCTGATGGGGCTCTGCTCACTGGGTGCAGTACTGATGGCGTTCTCGGCCGTCGCCTCGATGCGACGCTTCAGCGAGCGGCCTGAAGCGCTGCATTGAACCCGCGGGCACCGAATGTCAGCATGAGGGGCGCCGGTCACTTGCTTGTAGGACCAGCCTCACCTCGTCACGGTCCAGAGGCAGGACCGCCTGAAAACTGCACGAACTAAAGACCCTGCACTGCCGGCCAGTCAATGATCGTCCGGTACACATGTCAACCGGCTGCTTCGCGCGGCCGGAGCACGATGTCACTCGAACATTCAGAAACGGGGGGTGTCATGAGTCTGGGATTCCTGGTTGTTCTTGCGCTGCTGCCGTTGGCGACGGTGGCGCTCTTTCTGGTCATCCTGCGATGGCCGGCCAAGTACGCGATGCCGCTGGCGTACGGTGTGGCCGTGCTGGTTGCACTGTCGTTCTGGGGGACGCAGCCCAACGTGGTCGCGGCAGCCACCGTCAACGGTATCGTGGTGGCCCTGAACATACTGTTCATCGTCTTCGGCGCGATCCTGCTGCTCTACACGCTGCGGGAGAGCGGTGCCATTGCCACCATCCAGCGCGGCTTCGCCGATATCTCCCCGGACCGCCGGGTGCAGGCCATCATCGTGGCCTGGCTGTTCGGCTGCCTGATCGAAGGGGCGTCGGGTTTCGGCACGCCGGCGGCCATTGCCGCGCCGCTGCTGGTTGCCCTGGGTTTCCCGGCGATGGCGGCGGTGGTCTCGGCGCTGATCATCCAGTCCACACCGGTGTCTTTCGGTGCCGTGGGTACGCCCATCCTGGTCGGGGTGAACGAGGGGCTGGCCGGGCAGAGCGTGACCGAGCGCATGGTCGAGGCAGCGGGCACCACACATGCCGAGTACGTGGCCACCATCGGCATGCAGGTCGCCATGATTCATGCCATTGTCGGCATACTGGTGCCGCTGATCATGGTGGGCATGCTCACGCGCTTCTTCGGTGCCAACCGTTCCTTCGTTGACGGCCTGCGGGCCTGGCCGTTTGCCATCTTCGCGGGCCTGGCCTTCGTCATTCCCTACTATGCGGTGGCAGCCCTGCTGGGGCCCGCCTTCCCGTCGCTGATCGGTGGCCTGGTCGGCCTGGCGATTGTGGTCCCGGCGGCCAGGGCGGGTTTCCTGATTCCCAAGGACACCTTCCACTTCGAGGACCGCAGCAAGTGGGAGCCCGAGTGGATCAGCCGTTTCCAGGATGACACGCAGCCGGAACGGGAAGACGGCTACAAGATGTCGCAGATGCAGGCCTGGGCACCCTATGTGGTCGTGGCGATCCTGCTTGTCCTCACGCGGACCGTGGAGCCGGTGACCGCCGCGCTGCAGTCGGTGACCCTGGAGTGGAGCAACATCTTCGGGTCGGACATCTCGGCCAGCTCCCAGCCGCTGTTCCTGCCGGGCTTCGTGCTGCTGGTGACTTCGGTGATCACCTATTTCCTGCATCAGATGTGGAGCCACGGCAACTACCTGAATGCCTGGAAGACTGCAGGGAACACCATACTGGCTGCCGGTGTGGCGTTGATCTTCGCGGTGCCCATGGTGCAGGTGTTCATCAATTCGGCGCCGGACGGGCTGGCCAGTGTCGAGGACATCCGCCACGCGCTCGAAGGCGGCGTGGCCTTCGGCAATATGGCTCAGGTGGCGAGCATGCCGGAAGTACTGGCCCAGAGTGTGGCATCCATGGCAGGGGGGCTCTGGCCGCTGTTCGCACCGCTGATCGGCGGGCTGGGCGCCTTCCTGGCCGGCAGTAATACGGTCAGCAACCTGATGTTCGCCTTCTTCCAGATCTCCACCGCCGAGCAGATCGGCCTGGGCTCCTTCGGTGCTTCCATTGTTGTGGCGCTGCAGGCCGTGGGTGGTGCTGGAGGAAACATGGTGACGGTGCATAATGTGGTTGCCGCGTCCGCCACGGTGGGCCTGCTCGGCCGCGAGGGTGATATCATTCGCAAGACATTGTTGCCCATGACCTATTACGTGATCGGCGCGGGTCTGGTCGGTATGGGGATCATCGTTGGCGGTGCCAATCCGTGGTTCCTGGCCTTCCTGCTGTGGGTCGCGTTCGCCATCGGCTTCATGCTGGTCGCGAACCGGCGACAACCCGTTCACGCCTGACCAGGTGTAACGGCGACCGAAGCCCGCAGCCCGATCCCGGTCGGCTGCGGGCCTTTTTCGGATGTGACGTGCGTTGCGAGAAGGGGAAGTCGCGATGAAATACCTGTGTCTGGTCTACTGTGACGAGGCCAAGCTGCATTCTCTGCCGGAGAGCCCGGAAGACGCCGAATGCATGCAGTATTCCGAGCAGGTGCAGCACAGCGGGCACATGCTGGCGGGGGAGGCGCTGGAACCGGTGAGCACTGCGGCAACGGTGCGGGTTCGCTCCGGGGCAACGCTGGTGACCGATGGGCCGTTCGCCGAAACCAAGGAGCAACTGGCCGGTTTCTATCTGCTGGAGGCCGCCGACCTGGAGGAGGCCAAGCGCCTGGCGGCCGGCATTCCGGCTGCCAGGGTGGGGTGTGTGGAAGTGCGGCCGGTCCGGCAACTACAACCCTGAGTTGATGCCGGGTGGCGCGCCGGGCCCGCCGCGAGGATGGGATGATTCAGCGTACGCCCGATACCGCGACGGCATCCTGGCCAGGCGCCCAGCCGCCGGCCAGAGCCCGGTACAGGGCAACCAGTGCCTGAGCGGAACGGGTGTGGCTCACGGCCACGCCGTTCTCGTTGTCCAGCCGGGTCCGCTCGGCGTCGATGACCTGCAGAAAATCGATCACTCCTCCCTCATAGCGTATCTGCGCGAGTCGAGCCGCGTGGGCGCTGTCCCGGGCCGCCTGCTGCAGATGCGCGTGCTCGCGCAGCGCCCGCTGGTACCGTGCCATGGCGGTTTCCGCCTCTTCCAGCGCCAGCAGGATGGTCTGTTCATAGGCGGCCAGTCCGGCTTCGGCATCGGCATCCGCCGCGGCCATCCGGGCCCGGACCCGACCCACGTCCAGGAACGTCCAGTCGATGCCCAGGGCAATCAGCCGGGACTCGCTGTCACGGCTGAACAGATCGCCGGTGCTGGCTGCCTGCGTGCCAAGAAAGCCTCCGATGGTGAAACGGGGGTAGAGGTCGGCTGTGGCAACGCCGATGCGGGCGGTGGCCGCCTCCAGCCGCCGTTCCGCTGCTAGGATGTCCGGGCGTCGCCGTAGCAGTTCGCCGGGCAGGCCCGTAGCCACCGTGGTGGGCAGGGTCGGTGGCGCAGCCGGAGCGTCCAGGCGGTGGATCAGAGCCCCCGGCTCCTTGCCGACCAGCACGGCCAGCCTGTGACTCACCGCCGCCACTTCGCCTTCCAGCACCGGGATGCGCGATAGCGTGGCGCCAAGCTGTGCCCGCGCACGGACCCGGTCCAGTTCCGTGCCACGTCCGGCTTCCAGGCGGCTTTCCACCATGGACAGGGATTCCTGTTGATTGTCGGCGTTCGCCTGCGCCACTCGCAACTGCTCCTGCAGGCCGCGAAGTCGGAAATAGCTGTCCACCACCTCAGCGACCACCAGCAGGCGCAAGGTTTCCAGATCGGCGGCAGAGGCTTCGCTTTCCGCCTGCTGGGCCTGCACGCTGCGCCGGACGCGACCGAAGAAATCCAGTTCCCAGAACGCGGAAAGACCGGTCTCGAAGCTGTCCCCGTCCCGCTGGTCGCGGGAAGCGCCGGGCAACTGGTCCGCGCTGCGCCGCTGGTTGGCCGCCGTGGCCGAGGCGGTCACGGCGGGCAGCTGGTCCTGCCTGGTCTGGCGCAGCAGCGCCAGGCTCCTGTCGTAGCGGGCGAGAGCGACACGCAGGTCGTGGTTGGCGCTCACGGCTTCCCGCACCAGCTCATCCAGCAAAGGGTCATCGAACTGCTTCCAGAAGTCATGCCGGGCGCGCTCGGCGGTATAGAGCGCCGTATCGGCCCGCGCGTAGCGCTCCGGTGCCTGGATCTCGGGCGGCTGGTAATCGGGGCCGACCGCGCAGGCCGAAAGCAGCAGCGCGGTCACGGGTCCCAGTAGTAGACGGTTAGTTTTCATGGATGATCTCGCTCTCCGAATGTCCGCGACGAAGCCGTTCCGCCAGCAAGCGCAGCGCCACGTAGAACACCGGCGTCAGGAACAGGCCGAACAGCGTCACGCCGATCATGCCGGCGAATACCGCCACCCCCAGCGCATGCCGGACCTCGCTGCCGGCGCCGGTGGCCAGCACCAGCGGCACCACGGCCGCGGTGAAGGTGATCGAGGTCATGATGATCGGCCGCAGGCGCAGCCGGCAGGACTCCAGCGCTGCTTCGACGATGCCGTGGCCCTGGCGCTCCAGGTCGCGGGCGAACTCGACGATCAGAATCGCGTTCTTGCACGCCAGCCCCATCAGTACGACCAGACCGATCTGCACGAAGATGTTGTTGTCCCCACCCATGGCCCAGACACCCAGCAGCGCGGACAGGATGCACAACGGAACGATCAGGATCACCGCCAGCGGCAGCACCCAGCTCTCGTACAGTGCGGCCAGCACAAGGAATACCAGCAGCACCGCCAGCGGGAAGATCACCAGGTTGGCCCGACCCTCATTGATCTGCCGGAAGCTCAGGTCCGTCCACTCGAAGCTGATGCCGTTCGGCAGCACCTGCGGCGCCAGCGCCTGCACCACATCCAGCGCCTGGCTCGAGGAGAGCACCGCCGGGTCGGCTTCACCCATGAGATCGGCGGCCGGGTATCCGTTGTAGCGGATCACCGGATCCGGGCCGTAGGTGTTGCTGATGCTGACCATGCTGCCGATGGGCACCATGTCGCCGTGCTGGTTCCGCGTACGCAGGTTGCCGATGTCCTCCACCCGGCTGCGGAACGGCGCATCCGCCTGGGCAATGACCTGGTAGGTTCTGCCGAACCGATTGAAGTCGTTGACATAGGCCGAGCCCAGGTAGATCTGCAGCGTTTCGAACAGGTCGGAGATGTCCACGCCCTGCGCCTTGGCCTTGGCGCGATCCACATCGGCGTCCAGTTGCGGCACATTGGCCTGGTAGGACGAGAACGGATAGCCCATGCCCGGGACCTGGCTGATCGCGCCGGACAACCCCATGACCGCGTTCTGCAGTTCGCCGTAGCCGAGCCCTGCGCGGTCCTGTACGTACAGCGAGTACCCGGAACCGGTACCGATGCCGAGGATGGCCGGCGGCATGATGGCGAAGCCGAAGCCCTCCTGGATGCCGGCGAAGCGGGCGTTGAGCTCGGCCGTGATATCGGCGGCGCTGCGGCCGCGGCTGCCGAAGTCCTCCAGGCCGAAGAACACTGTTCCGCTGTTCGGTGTATTGGTGAACTGCATCGGATTCAGCCCGGGGAAGGCCACGGCGCTGACCACGCCCTCCGTTTCCAGCGCAATGTCGCTGACCCGCCGCACCACTGCTTCCGTGCGATCCAGCGAGGCTCCTTCCGGCAGCTTGATGCCGCCGATCAGGTAGAGCTTGTCCTGGGTAGGCACGAACCCGCCTGGAACCACCTGGAACATCAGGCCGGTTCCGAGCAGCAGCAGGGCGTAGACGCCGAACACCATGCCACGCCTGCGCAGGCTGCCGCCGACGGCCGTCTGGTAGCCTTCGGAACTGCGCTGGAACAAGCGGTTGAAGGGCCGGAACAACCAGCCGAACAGGACGTTGATGATACGTGTCGGCAGATCCGGCGGAGCGCCATGGGGCTTGAGCAGCATGGCTGCCAGCGCCGGTGACAGGGTCAGCGAGTTGATGCCCGAGATCACCGCCGAAATGGCGATGGTCACTGCAAACTGCCGGTAGAACTGGCCGGTGACGCCCGACAGGAATGCCATCGGCACGAATACCGCACAGAGCACCAGGGATATCGCGATGATCGGCCCGCTGACCTCGCGCATGGCCTGGTGGGCAGCTGCCAGGGGTTTCAGGCCTTCCGAGATGTTCCGCTCGACGTTTTCCACCACCACGATGGCATCGTCCACGACGATACCGATTGCCAGCACGAGGCCGAACAATGTCAGCGTATTGATGGAGAAACCCAGCAGATAGAGCACGGCGAAGGTGCCGACAATGGACACCGGCACCGCAAGCAGGGGGATGATCGAAGCGCGCCAGGTCTGCAGGAACAGCACGACCACCAGCACCACAAGCAGCACGGCCTCCAGCAGCGTGGCGATCACCGCCTTGATCGAGCCGCGGACGAACACCGTGGGGTCGTACACCACGTCGTACTCCAGCCCGGGCGGGAACCGGGAGGAGAGCTCGTCCATCGTGCGGCGTACCGCGTTGGAGATTTCGATGGCATTGGAACCCGGCGCCTGGAAGATACCGATGGCAACCGCAGGGCGGTTGTTCAGCTCGGAGCGCAGCGCGTATTCGGCCGCGCCCAGTTCCAGCCGCGCCACGTCGGCCAGCCGCGTCACCTGGCCGTTGTCGCCGGTACGCAGGATGATGTCGCCGAATTCCTCCTCGGTGACCAGACGGCCACGGGCGTTCACGGAAACAAGGAAATCGGCCGGTTGGGTGGTGGGCGGCGCACCGATCTGGCCCGCTGATACCTGTACATTCTGCTCCCGCACCGCGCGTACGATATCTCCTGCCGTCAGGCCGCGTGCCGCGGCCTGGTCCGGATCGATCCAGATGCGCATGGCATAGTCGCCGGCACCGAAAACCATGGTCTGGCCGACGCCGGGGATGCGCGCCAGCTCGTCCTTGACCCGCAGCGTCGCGTAGTTGCGCTGGTAGACGATGTCGTAGGTATCGTCCGGGGACAGCAGATGCACCACCATGGTCAGGTCCGGCGACTGCTTCTGGGCGGTGACGCCCTGCCGGCGCACGTCCTCGGGCAGGCGGGGCAGGGCCTGGCTGACGCGGTTCTGCACCTGCACCTGGGCCTGATCCGGATCGGTGCCCGGCTCGAAGGTGACGGTCAGTGCCAGCACGCCGTCGCTGCCGGCCACCGACTTCATGTACATCATGCGCTCGACGCCGTTGATCGCTTCCTCCAGCGGCGTTGCCACGGTCTCGGCGATTTCGTCCGGGTTCGCGCCGGGATACACCGCGCGGACCTGGACGCTGGGCGGTACCACGTCCGGGTATTCGCTGACCGGCAGCAGCGGCAGCGTGATCAGGCCGGCCAGCAGGATGCAGATGGACAACACGGCGGCGAACACCGGCCGGTCCACGAAGAACTTTGCGAAGTTCATGGCAAGACTCCATTGCTGCGCCGACCGATCGACGGCGCATCCAGTCATTCAGGCACGGGGCCGGATCAGCGGGAGCTGAGAGCTCTGGCGGTGGTTCCGCTGGGCTCCATGGCAACCGTCTCGGTCTCCACCGGCATGCCGGGGAAGAAGATTCTCTGGGTACCGCTGACGACGACGCGGTCCCCCTCGGCGAGGCCGTTGCGTACCACCCGCAGCCCGTCCACCATGCGGCCCAGTTCCACGTCCCGCCGCTGGGCGGTGCCGTCGACCACCACGTAGACGTATTTGCGGTCCTGGTCCGTGAGCACCGCCCGGTCGTCGATCAACACCGCGTTGAAGGTACTGCTGCCGGGCATCTGTACGCGGGCGAACATGCCGGGGATGAAGGTCCGGTCGGCGTTATCCAGCGAGGCGCGGACGAGGATGGTGCCGGTCGCGGCATCCAGCCGGTTGTCGACAAAATCCACCGTTCCCTGGTAGGGGTGGCCGTGATCCGAGGCCAGGCCGACGCGCACGGGTGTATTCCCGTCGCGGGAACTGGGCAGGTCTCCGGAACGCGCGAGCGCCTCGTAGCGCAGGTACGCCTGCTCGTCGGCGAAGAAATGCACATACACCCTGTCCAGCGAGACGATGGTGGTCAACGGCGTCCCGTTGCCCTGGCCGGAAACCAGATTGCCGACCGTGACCTGGGCGCGCCCGGCGCGGCCGGCAATCGGAGCCCGGACTTCCGTGAACTCCAGGTTCAGCCTGGCGGCATCCACCGCCGCCCGGGCCGCGTGCACGTCCGCCTCGGCTTGCGCCGCGGCCGCTCGACGCTGATCGAGTTCTTCCAGCGAGATCGCCTGGGATTCCGCCAGTTTCTCCGCGCGGGCCGCCTCCGTGCGGGTCAGTTCGACACGGGTCCTGGCCCGGTGCAGATCGGCCTCGGCACGATTCAGTTCTGTCTTGTACGGACGCTGGTCGATGACGAACAGCACATCGCCGCTGGCCACCTCCTGCCCCTCACGGAAATTGATGCGTTCGATGTAGCCATTGACACGGGGGCGGAGCTCCACTGTCTGCACTGCTTCGATGCGTCCGGTGAACTCGTCCCAGAGCTGGACATCCCGAACCAGCACATCCGCCACGCTCACGACCGGGGCCGGAGGATGCTCGCCGGTGTCTTCCGCCTGGGTGTTGCAACCGGCCACGATCAATGCCGCCATCATCGCCATCGCCGCGAACCACCGCCGCGATACCGCCCGTGCGCTCATTCCGTGCAAGCTGTTCATGCGTGATTCCTCGGTAAGACCGTTCATGTACCCAATCCTTTCCGGCGCGAAGCCGACGCCGGCCAGTGTCTGAACTATCCTGCTTGTGGCTGTCGGAGGCGATCGTAGAACCTCAACCAATATTGAGGTCAACAGTTGCATCACCGGGGCCGGTGCTCGCGTGGTGCCGTCGTCCAACTCAGGGGAAAGTTCCAGGGAAGCGCTGACAGGTTCTCGAGCGCGAATGCGAGAAAAGATCACCGCTTCCCTGGAGTGCCGTCATGGCAATAGTCGTAGCAACGAGGCCGATTTCGACATCGCCCGTTTCCGTATCGCAACCGTAAAAAGAGAAAGCCCGCAGTACTTCCCGGTGCTTTCCGCCGTTGATTGATGCATGGCAGCAACGATACGCCGTCAAAACGCAGTTGATTAGTCGCCGGAACAGGGAAATACTTTCCCGTTCACGGGACAAAATCGTGGTATCTCCCTGCGACCGACAAACGGCTGTCCCGGGGAATGCCGACGTGATTCAGGATGCTCCGGAATGCACATGCCTCGCGGAGTTGTCCAAACGGAAGGGAAACGCCGATGCAGCAGGACCTGAATGAAGCCGTTATCTTCGCCAAGGTGGTGGAGAACGGAAGCTTTACCGGAGCGGCGCGCTCACTGGGCCTTCCCAAGACCACGGTCAGTCGGAAAGTGCAGGATCTGGAACAGCGGCTGGGCGTGCGGTTGCTCAACCGTACCACCCGGCAACTGAATCTCACCGAGGCAGGTTCGGTTTATTACGAATACAGCAGCCGTATCGCGCAGGAGCTTGACGAAGCGGAGAACGCGGTGCTGCAGCTCGAGGAGAACCCGCGGGGATGGTTGCGGGTCACGGCGCCGTTTACGCTTTGCTCCGAGGTCCTCTCGGGGCTGGTGAGCGATTACCACGAGCTGTATCCGGAGGTCCGGGTTGATCTCGTGCTTTCCAATGAGCGCCTGGACCTGATCGCGAACCAGATCGATGTCGCCATCCGGGTCGGGCCGTTGCCCGATTCAAGCCTGATAGCGCGCACGATCTCCCGGTACAACTCCTACGTGTACGCCAGTGAGTCATACATCGCGCGTTATGGCGAGCCGCTGGTCCCGGAGGATCTGGAACGACACCATGCGCTGGCCGGGTCGACGGACAGGCGTGGAAACCGGCATGCCTGGGTGCTCCAGCATGGCGGGCGCAGTGAGGAGTTCACCATCAATCCCATCGCCGTGGCCAATGACCCCTTTGCCCTGCGCACGCTGCTGACCGGCGGGCACGGCTTGATGCTGGCCAGCGAATTTGTCATGTGCTACGACCTGCAGCGCGGTGCGGTACGTCAGGTACTGCCGGGGTGGTCGGGAGAGGAGACGGTGCTCTCCGCCGTCTATCCCGGCGGGCGGGTGGTGCCCCCCAAGGTGCGGACATTCGTCGACTTCGTCACCGAGCGCCTGCGCATCGACAACATGCTGTGCATAAGCGACATGCCCGGCATGGCGGAGGGCGAGGGGGGCCGTCAGACGAAGGCGCTGGATATCGCCTGAAGCATGGCCACTGGCCGGGCTGCCGCCTGCGGAAGACAGCCCGGCGCCGGCCATGCCTTGGGCTCAGCCCCCTAGGGCCTGCAGTGTCAGTCGCGCGGTGAGTTTGCTGGAAGGCGGGTTCTGGCCGGTGACCAGCCGTCCGTCCCGGATGGCGTGCTCCTGGAAGTTGTCCACCGTTTCCACGTGTGCGCCCAGTTCACGAAGTCGGGTTTCCAGCAGGAACGGCACGTCGTCCTGCAATTCCACGGCACGCTCTTCGGCGTCGGTGAAGGCCGCGATCCGACGCCCTTCCACCAGCGGCTTGCCGTCGCCGCGTCTCGCACCGACAAGTCCGGCCGGGCCGTGGCACACCGCGGCAATCACCTTGCCATCGGCCTCCAGCCTTTCCAGAATACCGGCGAGCCGCCGGTCCTCCGGCAGGTCGAACATGGTGCCGTGTCCGCCGGGCAGGAAAACGGCGTCGAAACGTCCGGGATCGATGTCGTCCAGGCTCTTCGTGTCACGCAACCGCCCGGCGGCCTCGGCCCAGGCGCGCTCCTGGTCAGGGTCGGGCTTGCTGCGGGGATCGATCGGTGTGGCCCCGCCTTTCGGGCTGGCCACCTCGATTTCGGCGCCGGCTTCGCGGAACTGCAGATAGGGCACGGCAAATTCCTCCAGCCACAGACCGGTTTCCTTGCCGGAAGGCATGCGCTCGGCGCTGGTCACGATCATCAGGATACGGGGGATGCTCATCGGCTGCCTCCAGATCGGATGCATAGCGGAGTGTCATGGCCAGACCTTGGGATGACGCTGGTGAATTGCAAGAGAGGACTATCAGCGTTTCCTTAGCGGGCAACTAGTTTATTGGTGGACTAATTTGCGCCGTTTCGGGCTGTGTCATATCCTGTCGGACCTTCGATGAATCACTCCCTCAGGTGGTTCGTCCCATTCCCAGGCAGCAGAGGCGGCAAGAGTCTTGAATCCAGTTATCGATCTCCTGAAATCGCATCGCTCCATTCGCAAGTTCACGGACCGAAAGATTGACGAGGAGCTCTTCCGGGAACTGATCCGCGCCGGCCAGAGCGCGGCCACCTCCAGCCATGTCCAGGCGACCACGGTCATCCGGGTCGACGACGCGGAAAACCGGCAGCGGATCGCGGAACTGGCCGGCAACCAGCCCTACATTGCCAGTTGCTCGCATTTCCTGGTTTTCTGCGCGGATATGAAGCGCATCTTCGACGCCTGCGAGCGCACCGGCACCGAGATCAACGAAGGCATGACCGAGCAGTTCGTCATTGCCACCGTGGATACCGCACTGATGGCACAGAACGTGGCCGTGGCGGCGGAATCCGCCGGTCTTGGCATCTGCTATATCGGCGGTGTGCGCAACAACCCGGCCCAGATCAGCGAAATCCTCCGGTTGCCGAAGAATGTCTATCCGGTGTTCGGTTTCTGCATGGGGTATCCTGACCAGTCTCCGGAAGTGAAGCCGCGGTTGCCGCTATCCGCCGTGCTCAAGGACGATTACTACGACGCCAGCGCCGATGCCGAGCACGTGGCGGCATTCGACGACACCATGCGGCAGTATTACCGCAGCCGCAGCAGCGCCAACAAGGACAGCACCTGGACCGATCAGATGAAGGTGCTGTTCACCAGCAAATCGCGGCCGCACATGCGGGATTTCCTCCGCCAGCGCGGTTTCGAGATGAAGTAGCGCGCATTCCCTGCCGCATAGCCGGAGTGGTACCGTTCCTCCTACTGGTGGAACGGGGAGTATCCGATGCGAAGCAGGATCTCTGACATCCATATCGCCCGCGAGCAGCCGCTGCCGCCGCCGCGGGCGCTGCATGAAGAACTTCCGGTGGCGGACCGCGAGGTGGAGCGTATCGTCGCCTGGCGTTCCACGACTCGCGATATTCTTCGCGGCAACGACGACCGCCTGTTGGTCATCGTCGGTCCATGTTCCATCCACGAGCCGGCCTCGGTGCTGGACTACGCCCGCCGCCTGCAGGCGTATTCGGCCAGCGTCTCGGATGCGCTGTTTCCGGTCATGCGCGTCTACTTCGAGAAGCCCAGAACGCGCATGGGCTGGAAAGGGCTGATCTACGATCCGGACCTGAGCGGTGAAGGGGATATCCGCAAGGGATTGTTCCTGGCCCGTCGGACCCTCCTGGACTGTGCCGAACTGGGCGTCCCTGCGGCCACCGAGATCCTCGACCTGGTGACACCGCAGTACTATTCCGACCTGCTGACCTGGGGCGCCATCGGCGCCAGAACCGTGGAAAGTCAGTTGCACCGCCAGATGGCGTCTGCGCTATCGGCACCGGTTGGCTTCAAGAACGCCACCGACGGCAGCGTCGCCATCGCCGTCGATGCCATCCATGTCGCTGCGCAGCCGCATACCTTTCCGACCATCTCGATGGAAGGCAGCGCGATGATCGTGACCACCACCGGTAACCCGGACGGACATCTGATCCTGCGCGGGCGCGGCGATGGCACCAACTACGATGCCGACAGCGTCGCCCGGGCGGCCGAGACCCTGGCCGGGAGCGGGTTGGCACCGCGGCTGGTGGTGGACTGCAGTCACGGCAACAGCGGCAAGGACCACTTGCGCCAGCCCCGGGTGGCCGAGGATGTTGCCCGGCAGGTCGCCGACGGTTCACGCCGGATCTGCGGCGTGATGCTGGAAAGTCACCTGGTGGCGGGGCGGCAGGATATCGTCAACGGACGCAAAGGCCTGCGCTACGGCCAGAGCGTGACCGACGCCTGCATGGACTGGGGCATGACGACACCGGTACTGGATGCGCTGGCCGAAGCCGTTCGCAGCCGACGGAGCCGTGCGTGAGCGCGTGCCGGTGGCCACACGTGCCGGCCGCGCGGTGACGCCCGACGTGCGCCGTCGCCTGACCGACATGGCCTGCCTGTGCGTCCCGCTGGGCCTGCTGCTCGGGCTGAATGTGACCGCCCAGGGTCTGCCCACATGGGCGCTGGTCCTGGCCTGGGTGCTGCTGTCGCTGATGGCCTGGTACGGTCTCTGGCAGCGTGCGCTCAGCCGCCGCCGCGCATTTCTCAACGCCTATTTCCGACGTATCAGCTGGTGGCGCAGGTGGTTGCGCGGCGGATTGCTGCTGGCAGCCAGGCAGCTAATGCACGCCGGCTTGCTGGGCCTGGTGCTGTTGGTGGCGGTGGTGCGTCTCGAAGATCCGCTGGTCTGGCGGATACTCCTGCTCAACGTCATCGTGCTGGTGCTGCTGCACGCCCTCGTGGGCCGGCTCCTGGCCGGACACGTCTCCCGGCGCTATAGCACCGAACTGGTCTGGCGGGTCACGCTGGTGCTCAATTTCCTGCTGGCTTTTCCGGCCCTGATGGTGCTGGCCCTGCACGCCAGCTATCCCGACCTGGCGGATACGGGACTGCGTGAGGCGATCTGGAACGAGACGTTGCGTCAGGATGCTTCCAGTCCGATCCTGCTGGCGCTGATGCAACTGGCCGCCGCCAAGGACGCCACGGGCTGGTGGTTGGGGCAGCAACTGCTCCCCGGACTGGGCGAGCCGATGTTCCAGATCAGCGGCTGGTTGATCATACTTGCCGCAGAAGGGGTGTTTTTGTGGTCCTATCTCCAGGTGGGCGCGGGGGCACTGGAGTTCGTGGATCGGCGGCTTCGTCCGCAGTCCGCAGCACGGACCGTAACGGGGCCGGGACGGCCCGCGCCGCAGGAACCGACAGCAGGGTAGCCATGTCAGCCAGCATGCGTCTTACGGCAGGAAGCGTCGCCGGCACCGGTCTACGACTGGTGCTGGTCGCCGCTTGCCTTGCCGCGATCTGGCTGGCGCTGGATCAGCGGGAGAACTGGCGTACCGCCTGGCAGCCGGCGCCCCCGGTCCATGTGACGCTTGCCGGTGAGCACTACCGGGTGCCCGCGGAACGTGCGGAGACGCTGGCGCTGCTCTCCAGCCTGCGATTTGCGGACGGCGAGGCGGAGGCGCGGGAGATGGCGCATGCCCACCTGCGCCGGGGGCTCGATGCCTTATTCGATGATCTCTCTGCCCAGCTTCCCCGGTTTGCCGACTGGTACTACTCGCTGGGTGGGGAATATTCGCGCATCTCCATGTCCCTGCTGCAATGGATGCGGTTGTCAGAGGGCGGCTACGTGGAGCGGAAGGCGCAGGAACTGGTTTTCGATGCCAGCGGTTTCCAGCAGCGCCTGCAGGGGTTGCGGCTGGATGTGGATGAACGCCTCATGCAGCAGATGCGGGGTACCCGCGAAAGCTGGCTGGCGGAGATGTTGCGGCAGATGGAAAGCGACCGGCTGCCGCTGCCGCCGCGGCAGCAGGAAGAGGCCGTTGCGCTGGACCAGCTGATGGCGCGGCTTTCCGGTCACGGCAGCGAAGCATTTTCCCTGAGACTGTCGGCAAGCAGTGCCGTTGCCGGCGGTGCCGCGGCGGGACCGTTCCTGTGGCGGCTGGCCAGCCGTCGCGCCGTCGCCATGAGCGGCCAGGCCATCGCCGCCCGGGGCGCGGCCCGCGGTGCTGCCCGGGCCGGGGCGGCAGCGGGGGGCGGTGCCGCGCTGTGCGCGCCCACCGGCCCCGGAGCCCTGGCCTGCGCGCTTGCTGCCGGCGGTGCCACCTGGCTGGCAACCGACTGGGCCTTGTTGCGCGTGGACGAGATGCTGAACCGGGACGAGTTTCTGGAAGCGCTGCAGGCGGGCCTGGACGAGTTGCGTCACGAGGTGGAACAGGAGCTGCTTGCCGCCTACGATGAACTGGTGGAGCAGCGCTACGGCGCCATGCAACAGGACATACGGCGGACGTTCGTCCCGGTCGGGGTGCTGGACGGCACAAGAACCTCCCGGTGATATCGGGAATACCATCCGCCGCAGAATCGCGTATAATGCGCCCCGCCAGATGGACCGGGCGGTCTATCGAGGCGCTTGGCGGGGACCGTCCGGAGGGTCGGACGGAGTGCCGGGCAGCGCGTATGGCGGCACGGGAGAGCGGCCGGGGAGGAAAAATGTCGCGGTGCAGCACATCCGGTGATATGCTATGGGGGCTGGATTTGGCGGCGGCAGGACCAACGGGCGCGGCCACTAGGGGCGCGCCGTTCGTGGTTGCCGTTCCGTCAGCAGGTTGGCCATTCCCACGACGGATGGCTTCTAGGGGTGATCGCTGGCTGTAAAGCGGCTGGGCGAGACCTCACACGGAGTGCGCTGGAAAGCAGGCTACACATCCGATCGCTGCTGCATAACCTGGTGGCGGCTCTAGACGATTTCCCGACAGGGGCTCGGTCGAGGCAATGGCCCGGCGGAGCGCTTCCGCGTTGCAGGCCCGCTCGGGGCCGCATCGCCAAGCCGTCGCGGCTTCGGCAGGCCGCAGCGCCCCGGGAAACGGTCTATGCAGTGCGCCGTTCGGGGCGACGCCAGTCC
>JBJHBJ010000012.1:0-51060 GCA_050485425.1 Ectothiorhodospiraceae bacterium
CCCTTGCGATCACGCTCCTCGCAGACCTCGATGGGCGTGGAGACATGCACCTCGATAAAGCCGCCGTACTGGCTGATCATCTCCCGCACCTCGCGGCGTGTGGCGGCGTACGGTGCGATCGGCGCACAGATGGCGATACCACGGTTCTTGGTGATCTCGCTGGCAACGTAACCAATGCGCTTGATGTTGATCTCCCGGTGTTCCTTGGAGAAACCCAACTCGCTGGACAGATGCTTGCGTACCAGGTCACCGTCCAGCAGCGTCACCGGCCGGGTGCCGATCTCCATCAGCTTGGCCATCAGGATGTTGGCCACAGTGGACTTGCCGGAGCCGGACAGGCCGGTGAAGAACACCGTGAAACCCTGCTCCCGCTTGGGCGGGAAGGCCTGGCGCAGCTTGGCGATGACTTCCGGATAGGAGAACCAGTCCGGCAGCTCCAGACCTTCCTTCAGGCGGCGGCGCAGCTCGGTGCCCGAAATATTCAGTACGCGGGCGTCTTCCGGCACTTCGGAACGCGGCACATACTGCGCCATGTCCTCCACGTACACCATTTCCTCGAACGGCTGCATGGTGATGCCCAGTTCTTCTTCGTACTTCTGCACCAGCTCCTGGGCATCGTACGGACCGTAGAAGTCCTCGCCGCTGGAGTTCTTGCCGGGGCCGGCGTGATCGCGGCCGACAATGAAGCGTGCACAACCGTGGTTCTTGCGGATGATGGCGTGCCAGACCGCCTCTCGCGGCCCGCCCATGCGCATGGCCAGCGGCAGCAGGGAGAGTGCCGTGGTCTGCTCGGGGAAATGTTTGACCACCTCCTGATAGCAGCGCACGCGGACGAAGTAATCCACGTCGCCGGGCTTGGTCATGCCCACGACCGGATGGATCAGCAGGTTCGCCTCGCCCTGCTGCGAGGCACGCTTGGCCAGCTCCACGTGTGCCCGGTGCATGGGATTGCGGGTCTGGAAGGCCACGATGTTGTTCCAGCCCAGCTTCACGAACAGCTCGCGCAGTTCGCGCGGCGTATGGCGGAGGTGCTTGAAGGTGTGGTGGGGGGGAAGCTCCAGGCCTTCCAGGCGCCCGCCCAGGTAGACCGGATTGGTCTGGTGGAACAACCGGAACACCTCCGGGTGCGCCTCGTCGGCGGCGCCGAACACCTGCTCTGCCTGCTTGCGGAAATCGGGCCGGTAGACGTCCTCGATGGTCATCACCGCCAGCACCATACCCTCGGGGTGGCGAAGCGCAATGCGATCACCGGCCTTCAGGGTTTCGGCAAACGCGTCGGTCACGTCCAGGTTGATGGGCATGGGCCAGAGCGTGCCGTCCGCCAGCCGCATCGTTTCACAGACGGCCGTGTAGTCCTTTTCTGTCAGGAACCCTTCCAACGGGGAAAACCCCCCGTTCAGCAGCAGCTCGGCATCACACACCTGGCGGGCCGTCAGGTCCCAGGACGGCAGGTCCACGGCTTCCTGCTTCAGTTCCGCGACGCGCTCCGGCGAGACCAGCAGCTCTTTCAGGGTGCCGCCATGCGGCGCAATCAGTTCGTTGGACGGGTTGGACATGATTTCCTCACTACGTTGATACATCGACGTCAGAAACCCCAGATCAGCGGGATCACCAGCACGGCCACCAGACCGGTCACCAGGTTCAAGGGCAGACCGATGCGCAGAAAGTCCGCAAACCGGTAGCCGCCGGGACCGAACACCATCAGGTTGGTCTGGTACCCCATGGGTGTTGCGAAGCTGGCGGAAGCCGCCAGCATCACCGCGATGGCAAAGGGCATGAAATCCAGCCCCAGATCCATGGCAAGCGCATAGGAAATGGGGAACATGAGCACGGCGGCGGCGTTATTGGTAATCACCGCCGTGAACAGCGCCGTCAGCAGATAAATGACCGCCAGATTGACCCAGGGATGATCCCCCGACAGTCCCACCACCGTCTGCGCCGTGACGGCGGCAACGCCGGTCTGGTCCATCGCCACGCCCAGCCCGAACGCCGCGGCAATCACCATCAGCACCGACCAGTCGATGTGGCGATAGACCGACGCCGGTGAGCAACACCCGCTGATCAGCATGCCGGCGGCGGCAAGCAGGGCGGCCTCCAGCATGGTGAACCAGCCCACGGTGACCAGTGCCACCATGGCCACCAGTATACCAAGAGCCAGCGGCGCTTTTTCATGCCGGGGCGAGGCGGACTCCTCGATCCGGCTGACCAGGAAGAAATCCCGGCTGTTGCGCTGCTGCTCGGCGAATTGCGGCCGCGCCTCCAGCAACAGGGTATCGCCCGGTTGCAGCACGATGTCGCCGACCTTCTGGCGGATGCGCTCGCCATGACGGGCCACGGCGATCACCACCGCGTCATAGTGCGAGCGGAAGCGGCCATCGCGGATGCTGCGCCCCACCATCGGCGAGGAGGCGGACACCGCCGCCTCCACCAGGTTTCGCTGGGAGCGATGTCCATCGAGCTTGAATACCTGATCCGTGGCCGGGGTAAGACCGCGGATCTTCTGCAGTTCCACCACCGACTCCACGATGCCCACGAACACCAGCCGGTCTCCGGGCTGCAGCTTTTCCTGCGGGGAGACGGCAGGCAACACCGCACCGTTGCGGTCGATCTCGGCCAGGAACATGCCGGAGAGGTGGCGCAGGCCCGCTTCCTCGATGGTGCGACCGACCAGCGGCCCGTCCTTGTCCACCAGCATCTCCACACTGTACTCGCGGGGGTCGGCCAGTTGACTCATGGCCGGCCGGCGGTCGGGCAGCAGCCAGCGGGTGGTGAGCAGAATGAACGCGACGCCCGCCACCGCCACCGGCACCCCGACCCAGGCCAGGTCGAACATGCGCAAGCCGTCAGAGGGCGTCTTGTCGATGATGAGCCCGTTCACCACCAGGTTCGTGCTGGTGCCGATCAACGTGCAGGTCCCACCGAGGATGGCCGCATAGCTGAGGGGGATCATCAGCTTGGAGTTGGAGAGGCCGAACTTCCGCGACCATTCGCTGACCGCCGGGATCAGCATGGCCACCACGGGGGTGTTGTTCAGGAACGCGCTCATGAACGCCACGGGACTCATGAGCTTGACCTGCGCGTGCGCCAGCGAGCGCGGTCTGCCCAGCACCCGCTGCACGATCCACTGAATGCCACCGGTCTCCTGAAGCCCCGCCACGACCACGTACAACACGGCCACCGTCAGCAGCCCCTGGTTGGCCAGGCCGCCGAAAGCCTGGGACGGGCTGAGCACGCCGGTCAGCATCAGCAGCGACACGCCGCCAAGGAATACCATGTCCGGTGCGGCACGGGAGAACATCAGCGTTCCCAGCACACCGAACACGACGACGACCGTTAGCCAAGCTTCCCAGGCCAATACAAGTGACTCCTGTCCGCCACGATGATCGGCGGTTGTGTGACGAGTAACGCAACGAAAACAGCTGCGGACTCTACCTGCAGCCGGTCAGACGGAAAAGGAATAAAACGCTATGAATACATTGCAATACGGACTATCCAGGGAAACACTGATTAATTCCCACGTTCGCGCTCGAGACCGATTTTCGTTCGTGACCAGGAGCAAGGCGCCGCAGGTCGTGGTTCTACCTGCGGTGGCTTGCGACACCGCCACGGGCAAAACCGGCCGAGCCCTTCGGGTTACAGTTGGATTTTTCGCGCTGCGTTGTTGCGGCGCTTGACCGTGGAACCACCACGGCGCTGCGCACCGCGCCTGGCATCGCGAAAAATCCAACTGTAACGCGAGCGCGGGAATTGATCAGTGCTTCCCTGGCGGAGAGGACGCCATGCGCCTCTCCGCTCCGGGGGCTAACGGCTTTCCAGATATGCGGCGAATTCCGCGCCGAGCTCCGGGTGTTTGAGGCCGTATTCCACGGTTGCCTTCAGATACCCGAGCTTACTGCCGCAATCATAACGCAGTCCCTTGAATTCGTGGGCCAGGACGGTTTCGTATTCCAGCAGCCGGGCAATGGCGTCGGTCAACTGGATTTCCCCCTTGGCGTCCGGCGGTGTTTCCTCGATCAACTGGAAGATGCGCGGGGAGAGGATATAGCGCCCCACCACCGCCAGGTTCGAGGGCGCATCCTCCGGCTTCGGCTTCTCGACGATGCCGATGAGGCGCGAGAGTTCGCTGTTGAACTCGCTGGCACTGACCACCCCGTATTTCTGCGTCTCCTCGGGCGGAATACGTTCGACGCCCAGTATCGAGCACTGATGCTTGCTGTACTCCCTGGCCATCTGCGTCATCACCTGCTCGCCCTGGCCATCGATCAGGTCGTCGGCCAGGATGACGCCGAACGGCTCGTCACCAACGATGGGCCGGGCGCAGAGTACGGCATGCCCCAGCCCCAGCGCCTCGCCCTGGCGGATGTAGATACAGTTGACGCCGCTGGGCACGGTATTCCGTACGATCTCCAGCATGGCATGCTTGCCGCGGGCCTCCAGCTCCACTTCCAGTTCATAGGCCTTGTCGAAATGATCCTCGATCGCGCGCTTGGTCCGCCCGGTGACGAACACCAACTGCTTCGCGCCCGCTGCCACGGCTTCTTCCACCGCATACTGGATCAGCGGCTTGTCCACCACCGGCAGCATCTCCTTGGGGCTCGCCTTGGTAGCGGGGAGAAATCGGGTGCCGAGGCCGGCGACCGGGAATACAACGGTGTTGATCGATTTTTGTGCCATGAAGCGTCCTGTCCCATGAAGTGAAGTGTCCGGCGGGTGTCGCCGTTACAGTGTGCGCACCTGACGCAGGTAATCCAGCAACGCCCGGGTGGACGGATCCAGCGCCGGCGCCTGGCCATCGCCGGTGATGGCGGGCAGCAGTTCCTTGGCCAACTGCTTGCCCAGTTCCACACCCCACTGGTCGAAGGAATTCACCTGCCAGATCACACCCTGTACATAGACCTTGTGCTCATAGAGAGCAATCAGCATGCCCAGAGTGTGCGGGTCCAGCCGCTGGAAAAGCAGCGTGTTGCTGGGTTTGTTGCCCGGATGCACCTTGTGCGGCACGGCGCTGCGTATCGCGTCCTCGGACAGCCCCTGCCCGCGCAGGGCATCCGCCGCCTGCTCGGCGCTCTGGCCCTCCATCAGCGCCCGGCTCTGGGCAAAGCAGTTGGCCAGCGCCAGGTCGTGGTGACGGTGGTACTCGGCGGAACCGTGAACCGGGGCCAGGAAGTCCGCTGTCACCAGCGGTGTGCCCTGGTGAAGCAACTGGTAGAAGGAATGCTGGGCGTTCGGGCCGACCTCGCCGAACACCAGCGGACAGGTCTGCCAGTTCACCGGTTCGCCGTCGCGGGTCACACCCTTGCCGTTGCTCTCCATCTCGAGTTGCTGGAGATAGGCGGGGAAGCGATGCAGTCGATGATCATACGGCAGCACCACATGCCCGGTGGCGCCGAGAAAATTGCGGTACCAGACGCCCAGCAGGCCCAGCAGCACCGGCATGTTGGCCTCCAGCGGGGTCTGCCGGAAGTGGCGGTCCATGGCGTGGAACCCGGCCAGCATGGACTCGAAATGATCCATGCCGATGGCGATCGCCAGCGGCAGCCCCACCGCCGAGGAGATCGAATACCGGCCACCGACCCAGTCCCACAGCCGGTAGCGATTCTCCTCGATGATGCCGAACTCCGCCATGGCAGCCTCGTTGGAGGAGACACCGATGAAATGGGCGGCCAACGCGTCGTCATCATCCACATGCCGCAGGAACCACTCGCGCACGGTCTGCGCATTGGTCATGGTATCCAGCGTGGTGAATGACTTGGAGGAAACAATGAACAACGTGGTCTTCGGGTTGACGCGCTCCAGCACGTCAGTGACGTGAACGCCGTCGATGCTGGAGACGTAGTGCATGCGGATCGCGTTCGTGCGGTAAGGTGCCAGCGCCTCGGTCGCCATGACCGCGCCAAGGTCGGAACCGCCGACACCGATATTGACCACATCCGTGATCACGCGGCCGGTGCAGCCGCGATACTGCCCGCGGTGGAGCTGATTGACGAACAGGCGGATGCGGATGCGCTCGCGCTGCACATCCGGCATCACGTTCGTCCCGTCCACCATGACCGGCTGATCGCTGGGCGTCCGCAGCGCGGTATGCAAGGCCGCGCGGTGTTCGGTGCAGTTGACCTGCTCACCGGTGAACAGGCGCTCGATCCACCCCTCCAGATCGCGTTCCCGCGCCAGTTGCAGCAGCAGCGACAACGTCTCTGGGGTGAAGAGCTGCTTGGAATAATCCAGCAGCAAGCCGTTCACCTGAACGCTGAAGTGACGGGCGCGCTGTGCGTCCCGGCGGAACAGGTCAAGAATCCGGGTGCCTTCCAGCGCTTCCGCATGCTGCTGAAGCGCCGTCCAGGTGCCCTGATCACCGTCCGTCGCCGTCATCGTCATCGCGCTCCCTGTGGGCAGTATCGGTGGTCGTCGCCGCTCAGGAGTACCGTTTCACACTGTCTCCGCGGCCAATGGCGTAGTAGGTGAACCCCTGGTCGTGGAGCAGCCGCGGCTCATACAGGTTGCGGCCGTCGAAGATGGCCGGCGTCCGCAGGCTGCCCTTGATGCGATCGAAGTCCGGGCTGCGGAACACCTGCCATTCGGTGCAGATGGCCAGCACATCCGCCCCCTCCAGCGCCTGGTAAGGGTCTTCGCAAAGCTGGAGGTCGTCCCGCTCGCCATAAATGCGCCGGGTCTCCTCCATGGCCTCCGGATCGAAGGCCCTGACCCGGGCCCCCGCCGCCCACAGCGATTCCATCAGCTCACGGCTGGGTGCTTCACGCATGTCGTCGGTGTTCGGCTTGAACGCCAGCCCCCAGACCGCCACCGTGCGCCCGGACAATTCACCCCCGAAATGGTCCTCCAGGCGCCGGAACAACACCTGCTTCTGCCGGGCGTTCACCGCCTCGACGGCGTCCAGGATCAGCGGCTCGTAGCTGGCGCCGCGCGCCGTGCGCGCCAGCGCCTTGACATCCTTCGGGAAACACGAGCCGCCGTAACCACAGCCCGGGTAAATGAAATGATAGCCAATGCGCGGGTCGGAACCGATGCCATGGCGCACCGCCTCGATGTCGGCGCCCAGCCGCTCGGCGAGACCGGAAAGCTCGTTCATGAAGCTGATCTTGGTGGCCAGCATGGCGTTGGCGGCGTACTTGGTGAGTTCGGCGGAGCGCACATCCATCACCAGCACCTTGTCGCGGTTGCGGTTGAACGGTGCGTACAATTCGCGCATCAGTTCGGTGGCCCGGCTGTTGTCGCTGCCCACGACCACGCGGTCCGGCTTCATGAAATCATTGATCGCCGCGCCTTCCTTGAGGAATTCCGGGTTGGAAACCACATGGAACGGCACTTCGGCGTCCCGGCCGGCCAGGGTCTGGGCCACGGCCATGCGCACCTTGTCGGCGGTGCCCACCGGGACGGTGGACTTGTTCACTACCACCCGGTATTCGTTCATGTGCTCGCCGATGGAACGGGCCACCGCCAGCACGTACTGCAGATCGGCAGACCCGTCCTCGTCCGGCGGCGTTCCCACGGCGATGAACTGCAGCAGCCCGTGCCGCACACCGCGTTCCACGTCGGTGGTGAAATGCAGCCGGCCGGCGTCCCGGTTCCGTTCGATCACCTCGTCGAGGCCAGGCTCGAAAATCGGCACCTCGCCACGATTCAGGCGGTCCACCTTTTCCCGGTCGATATCGACACACACCACATGATTGCCGGTGTCCGCCAGACAGGCACCGGTTACCAGTCCCACGTAACCGCTACCGAAAATCGTTACCTTCATCGTTGCCCTGCTCCCCTGATATAGGCACGACAAACACCCCCCGGGCCGGATGTCGCCGGTACAGTTCGAATACTGGCGGACCGGACGCGGTCAGAACGGGATATCGTCGTCGAAATCCTGGTCCATCGGCTCCGGCTGGCGCGACTGCTGCGACGGCTGCGGGCGGTTCTGACCGCCACCGGAGGGCGCACCACCTCCTTCACCGCGTCCGTCCAGCATCTGCATCTCGTTGGCAACGATTTCCGTGGTGTAGCGGTCCTGGCCGTCCTGGCCCTGCCATTTCCGCGTCTGCAGGCGCCCTTCGATATACACCTTGGAGCCCTTGCGCAGGTACTCCCCGGCGATTTCGGCCAGCCGATTGAAAAACACCACGCGATGCCACTCGGTGCGCTCCTGCAGTTCGTTGCTCTGCTTGTCGCGCCAGGTGTCCGTGGTGGCGACGGTACAATTCGTGACCGCACCACCTGACGGCATGTAACGCACTTCCGGGTCCTTGCCCAGATTGCCGATCAGGATAACCTTATTAATTCCTCGCGCCATGTGTCCCCCTTTGCAGACAGTGGGTTGCGCCCTCGCGTCCCTGCTTGCCGTCCGCTTTGAATGGAAAGGTTGAAGCTACTTTATCCGGTTTGCAACGGCCCCGCATCCGTCGGCGTCATTCGCTGTGGGAATGTCGTCTTCGCGCGGCAGGGGCCGCAGCCCCAGTGTTGCCAGAAGGCCACTGGCGGCAGCCAGCGCGCAGAGCAGAAACACGCCGGTCATGCCGAATCCGCTCAATGCCAGCCCGCCCAGCACTCCGCCCAGGAACGCGCCGCCGAACTGGGCGCTGCCGTATACGCCCAGCGCGGCCCCGCGCCGCGATGCCGCGGCATAGCGGGACACCAGCGAAGGGAGGCTCGCCTCCAGGATGTTGAATGCGGAGAAGAACAGCCAGAGGGCGACCAGGAAGTGGAACCCGCCCAGCCCGACGGCCTGGGCGACCAGCGCCAGCAGCATCAGCCCCATGCCGAAGACCAGCACCAGGCGCTGGTTTCCTGTCCGCTCCCCGTAGCCGACTGCCGGCACCAGCAACAGCACCGACAGCAGCAACACCGGCACATAGACCTGCCAATGGCTGGCCACCGCCAGGCCGAGGCCGTCCGCCAGCACCAGCGGCACGATCAGGAAACTGCCGGTGAGGACGAAATGCAGCAAGCCGACGCCGAGATTCAGCCGCATCAGGTCCCGGTCCCGCAACACGGCGGCCAAGCTGGCAAGCCGCGGTGATGCCGTCTCGGCACGCATCCGCGGAACGGCCGGGACGAACAGCACCAGACTGGCCATGGCCAGCACGGTCAGCGCCGCCGTCACCCAGAACAATCCGGAAAGACCGAGCCCGGCGACAATCACCGGCCCCAGCACCAGGGCCAGCATGAATGCCAGACCGACACTCATGCCGATAGCCGCCATGATGCGCGTACGCCGTTCCGGCGGAGTCAGATCGGCTGCCAGCGCCATGACCACGGCGGAAATGGCGCCGGCCCCCTGCAGTGCCCGTCCGGCCACCACGCCCAGGATATGATCGGACAGCGCGGCGAGGACGCTGCCCAGCAGAAACAGCACCAGGCCACCAAGAATGACCGGCTTGCGGCCAACGCGATCGGACAGCATGCCCAGGGGCACTTGCAACAGCGCCTGGGTCAGGCCGTAGATGCCGATGGCAAGGCCGATCAGCGCCGGCGTGGCACCGACGAGATCCTGCCCGTAGACGGCAAACACCGGCAATATCAGGAACAGGCCGAACATGCGCAGCCCGACGATTGAAGCCAGGCTCGCCGCGACCCGTGTCAGCGTAGGCTGCATCGTGCCCTCGGGCGTATGGTATGCAAAAACGGACTTGGAAGCCCCGTACGCGGAAAGCATCAACGCGGACGCGCGCTTCCCGGCGCGGTATGGTACTAACCTTCCACTCACGATTGCCAGGCCAGCGTGAATAATTCGCGGCTTGCTATACAATGGTCGGTCGACTTCGGAATCCGCACCAGGGCAATCCATGCACAGCATCAGTATCCGCGGCGCCAGAACCCACAACCTGCAGAACGTGGACCTGGACCTGCCGCGAGACCGGCTTATCGTGATCACCGGTCTGTCCGGCTCGGGCAAATCCTCACTGGCCTTCGACACCATCTATGCCGAGGGCCAGCGTCGTTACGTGGAGTCGCTCTCGGCCTACGCGCGCCAGTTCCTGTCCATGATGGAAAAGCCGGATCTGGACGATATCCAGGGTCTGTCGCCGGCCATTTCCATCGAACAGAAATCCACGTCCCACAACCCGCGCTCCACCGTGGGCACGGTGACCGAGATCCACGACTACCTGCGACTGCTGTTCGCCCGCGCCGGCACGCCGCGCTGCCCCGAGCACGGCGAAACGCTGGAGGCGCAGACGGTCAGCCAGATGGTGGACCAGATCCTGGCCATGCCCGAGGGCAGCAAACTGATGCTGCTGGCCCCGGTGGTGGACGCCCGCAAGGGCGAACACCTGCTGACGCTGGAAGAACTGCGCAGCCAGGGCTTCATCCGTGCCCGCATCGACGGCACCGTGATGGACCTGGACGAGCACCCGGCACTGGACGGCAAGAAGCAACACACCATCGAGGCGGTGGTCGACCGCTTCAAGGTCCGCGAGGATCTTGCGCAACGGCTGGCCGACTCGCTGGAAACCGCACTGAACCTGGGCGACGGCATCGTACGCGTCGCCTGGATGGACGAACCGGAACGCGCGCCCATCACCTTCTCGTCGCGCTATGCCTGCCCGGTCTGCGGCTATTCGCTGTCCGAACTGGAACCCCGCCTGTTCTCGTTCAACAACCCCAAGGGAGCCTGCGGCACCTGCGACGGCCTGGGCGTGACTCAGTTCTTCGACCCGAGCCGGCTGATCACCAACACCAGCCTAAGCCTGGCCGGTGGCGCGATTCGTGGCTGGGACCGGCGGAACGCGTACTACTTCCAGATGATCCGCTCGCTGGCGAAACATTACGACTTCGATACCGAGGCCCCGTTCGAGTCCCTGCCCGAACAGGTGCGCAACGTCATCCTCCATGGCAGCGGCGACGAAGAGATCCGCTTCAGCTACATCAGCGGCAACGGCAGCACCCGTACCCGGGAGCATGCCTTCGAGGGCATCCTGCCGAACCTGGAACGCCGTTACCGGGAAACCGATTCGAACATCGTGCGGGAGGAACTGGCGCGCTACATCAGCAGCCGCCAGTGCCCCGACTGTCACGGCACGCGACTGAACGCTGCCGCCCGCAACGTGTTCGTGGCGGACCGCCGGCTACCGGACATCTCGGCGTTGCCGGTGGGCGAGTCGTTGCGCTTTTTCGAATCCCTGGCACTGCCCGGCGCCAAGGGCGCCATCGCCGAGAAGATCGTCAAGGAGATACACGCGCGGCTGTCGTTCCTGGTCAACGTCGGCCTGCAGTACCTGAGCCTGGACCGTAGCGCCGATACGCTCTCCGGCGGCGAAGCGCAGCGCATCCGGCTGGCGAGCCAGATCGGCGCCGGACTGGTGGGCGTCATGTACGTGCTGGACGAACCGTCCATCGGCCTGCACCAGCGGGACAACGACCGTCTGCTGACCACACTGGCGCATCTGCGCGATCTCGGTAATACGGTCATCGTGGTGGAGCATGACGAGGATGCCATCCGTGCCGCCGACCATGTGGTGGACATGGGCCCCGGACCGGGCATCCACGGCGGGCACGTCGTCGCCCAGGGCTCGCCTGCGGATATCGCCGCGAGCCCGGAATCCGTCACCGGCCAGTTCCTGTCCGGTCGCCGGGCCATCCAGGTTCCAGCCCGACGCAACAAGCCGGACCCCGCCGCGCAGCTCCGCATCCGCGGCGCCACCGGCCACAATCTGCAATCGCTGGATGTGGACATCCCCGCCGGCCTGCTGGTCTGTGTCACCGGCGTTTCCGGCTCCGGCAAATCCACACTGATCAACGAAACGCTGTACAAGGCCGCCGCCCGGACGCTGAACGGCGCCTCGGAAGAGCCGGCGGCGGTCACGGCGATCGAAGGCATGGAGTTGTTCGACAAGGTGGTGGATATCGACCAGAGCCCCATCGGCCGGACGCCGCGCTCCAACCCGGCCACCTACACCGGCCTGTTCACCGGCATCCGCGATCTGTTCGCCGGCACCCCGGAGGCCCGCGCCCGCGGCTACCAGCCCGGCCGTTTCAGCTTCAACGTCAAGGGCGGCCGCTGCGAAGCCTGTCAGGGCGACGGCGTGATCAAGGTGGAAATGCACTTCCTGCCCGACATCTACGTGCCCTGCGACGTCTGCAAGGGCAAGCGCTACAACCGCGAGACGCTGGAAGTGCGCTACAAGGGCCTGACCATCCACGAGGTGCTTGAACTCACCGTGGAGGATGCTCTGGACGTATTCGACGCCGTCCCGGTACTGCATCGCAAGCTGCAGACGCTGATGGATGTGGGCCTGTCCTATATCCGCCTGGGCCAGAATGCCACAACGCTGTCCGGCGGCGAGGCACAGCGGGTGAAACTGGCGCGGGAACTGTCCAAGCGCGAAACCGGCCATACGCTGTACATCCTGGACGAGCCCACCACCGGCCTGCACTTCCATGACATCGAACAGTTGCTCACCGTGCTACACCGGTTGCGCGACCACGGCAATACCGTGGTGGTGATTGAGCACAACCTGGACGTGATCAAGACCGCCGACTGGATCATCGACCTCGGGCCGGAGGGCGGCAGCGGCGGCGGCACGCTGGTGGCCACCGGTACGCCGGAGCAAGTGGCGACCAATCCGGAATCGCACACCGGGCGCTACCTCGCGCCGCTGGTGCTTGGCGACGTGAGGAAGGTGAGCTTGTAGGGTGCCCAGAGCCAAAGGCGATGCGCACCGAACGCGCTAACGGTGTGCATCGCTGCGCTCTGAGCACCCTACGTACGCTGGATCATCGACCTCGGGCCGGAGGGCGGGTGACCGATACTCACCGGGGCGGGCGCCGGAATCTGGTATCCTCCCCCCGGACACCAGAACCAACACCAAACCGAGGTCCCGCATGCAGTCCGCCACCGTGCTCATCGATCACCCCCTGGTCCAGCACAAGCTCTCCGTGCTTCGCAATAAGGCGACCTCCACCTCCAAGTTTCGCGGGGTGCTACGGGAGATCGCGCTGCTGCTCACCTACGAGGTCACCCGCGACCTGCCGCTGACCAAGGTGCGCATCGAGACCCCATTGCAGGAAATGGATGCACCGAAACTGGACGGAAAAAAACTGTGCTTCGTCTCGGTGCTGCGGGCCGGGAACGGCCTGCTGGAAGGCATGCTGGACCTGGTTCCGTCTGCCCGGGTCGGCCACGTGGGCCTGTACCGCGACCCGGACACGCTGGAGGCCAAGGAATACTACTTCAAGGTGCCTTCGCATCTGGATCAGCGGCTGGTCATCGTTGTCGACCCGATGCTGGCCACCGGACACTCCGCCGCTTCCGCAGTCAGCCAGCTAAAGAAGGCCGGCGCCACGGACATCCGCTTCCTCTGCCTGCTGGCCGCCCCTGAAGGCATCCGCACCTTCCACCAGATCCACCCCGAGGTCACCGTGTACACGGCCGCGGTGGACCAGGGCCTGAATGAAAAGGCCTACATCATTCCCGGCCTGGGCGATGCCGGCGACCGCATGTTCGGCACGAAGTAGGCAAGGTTGGTGGATATCGGCTTCGCCTCCATCCACCCCACGCCTGACGCCCAGACCTGAAGATATCGCGTAGGGGGTAATCGCCACCGATCCGGCCATAAGGCCGGAAACCACGGGCCGCGGAAGCGAATACTGGCGGCGACGGAAGCGGCCTCGCATTCAGGGCGCTCGGGCTTGCGCCCGACGGTAGCAACCGCTTCGCGGTTACTCCCCTACGGTAGGACTTGAAGCTGCCACGCGAGGCCTGATCGAAGCCACCCTTCCGGCGCGCATCGCTGCGCTCTGAGCACCCTACAAAAAAAGGCGCCCCGCGGGCGCCTTTCTGATGAGAGCAAGGAGCACTACGGCAGCAGGTGCGCCACCGCATCACGCTCTTCGACCAGTTCCTGCTCGGTCGCCTTCATCTTCTCGCGGCTGAACTCGTCCAGTTCCAGACCCTGCACGATTTCGTACTTGCCGTTCTTGCAGGTTACCGGGAAGGAGTAAATCAGGCCTTCGGTGATACCGTAGCTGCCGTCGGACGGGATACCCATGCTGGTCCAGTCGCCATCGGCGGTGCCGAGCGCCCAGGTGCGCATGTGATCCACGGCGGAGCTGGCGGCGGAAGCAGCACTGGAGGCACCACGTGCCTTGATGATCGCGGCACCGCGCTGCTGTACCGTGGGGATGAAGTCGTTCTCGTACCAGGAACGGTCCACCTTGCCGGCAGCCTGCTCGCCCTTCACCTGCGTGTGACTGATGTCCGGGTACTGAGTGGCGGAGTGATTACCCCAGATGGTCATCCGGGTGATATCCGTGGTGTGGACGCCCGTCTTGTTGGCCAGCTGCGCCAGGGCGCGGTTATGGTCCAGGCGGGTCATGGCGGTGAACTGGCCCGGATTCAGATCCGGTGCATTGCGCTGCGCGATCAGCGCATTGGTATTCGCCGGGTTGCCGACCACCAGGACTCTCACGTCACGGCTGGCGACGGCATTGAGTGCCTTGCCCTGCGCAGAGAAGATAGCCGCATTGGCCTCCAGCAGGTCCTTGCGCTCCATTCCCGGGCCACGCGGGCGGGCGCCCACCAGCATGGCATAGTCGGCGTCCTTGAAGGCCTCTTCCGCCTTGTCGCTGATGGTGATGCCGGCAACCAGCGGGAATGCACAGTCTTCCAGCTCCATCACCACGCCGCCCAGCGCTTCCAGCGCAGGCGTAATTTCCAACAGCTGCAGGATCACCGGCTGATCCTTACCCAGCATGTCACCGGAAGCGATGCGGAACAGCAGACTGTAGCCAATCTGGCCTGCTGCACCTGTAACCGCGACGCGTACGGGTGCTTTCATCGGTCATCTCCTATGGGTTTTGCCTGACTTCGCTCAGGTTCCGGGAAGCCCCGGTCGCCGACAGCGCCCGCCCCGGCGATTCCGCCGCCAGCATTGCCAGGCCGACAGGGGGGACTTGCACTTCTCCAGGGTGACACCCTGAAGAAGCACCAGGCGCATTGCCGTCTCAACGGGAGGCGCGTGCCATGTTGCAGCGCAACCGCCAGAGGGCCGCTATTGTATCAAAACCAACGCACCCCGACACGCAGCATTATCTTTTTGTTTTAATTGTTATTTTTTTTGATTTTTCGACGATCTGTCGGATTTCCTGTCAGCCTCCGGCGACGCGGGCGACAAACCCTGCATCATGCTCTGCATAAACGCCCGCTGTAGCGCCTCCATCCCCTGGAGATGCCCGGGAAGCATGGGACGCACCAGGCTCAGCGGATCGTAGCCCTCCTGGCCTTCCAGCATTCGCCGACGCAACTCCTCCATCAGCTCATCCTGCAGCCGTTGCACATCCGGCAGCCCGAGAAAACGCCTCAACTCCTCGGGGGTCGCCTCCAGATCGACAGTGACCTTCATCGCACTCCTCCTTCCTCTTCGGGAAACACCGGTCAGTCTCAGGGAACCAGCAGCCGCATCGCGGAGCCCGTCTGCACCTTCAATGTGGCGGCAGCGGAGCCGCCGTTGACGGCGAGTTCCGCCAGCCCGCTGGAATTTCGGAACCAGAAGGCACTGCCCTGGGGCAGCGCTCCGAACGTCTCCGCCCGCCGCAGCTTGTACTGGCCGACCTGGATGATCGCGCCGTCCGACAGCAGTTCCTCGCGAATGCCAGTCATCGCGTTGCCGTAGTCGTCGATCAGTAGCACCCGTGGCGTATCATCCGCCCAGTCCACCCGCAGGCGTTGCCCCGCATCCATTTCGGTAAGGCCTTCCAGTTCACCACGCATCACCGCCATCGCCACCGGCGCAAACACGTCGCGGCCGTGAAACGTCTTCGACGCCCCGACCGGCGCCGCCGGCAACCGCCAGGCCCTGACGCGTTCCGCACGACGTACGACCATCTCCATCAGGCCATTGTCCGGACCGACGAAGAAGCGCCCGTCCGCCTCGACCATCCATGCCTGGCGCTCCGTTCCGACACCCGGGTCCACCACGGCGATGACGACCGCACCGATCGGCAGGCCACGGCAGAACGGCTCCAGCAAATAGGACGCGCCACGGGGATCCATGGGCGGTGCCTGATGGCAAAGGTCAATGATCGGCACCACGGGATCCGCCTGGGCGAGACTGGCGTGCAATTGCCCGACATAGGGTCCGCGACAGCCGAAATCGGTAAACAGCACGAACATCAACGTCCTCCGTGGAACTCTGTCGACTTCCTGCACCATACAAACCGCCGGGACAGTATGTCATGCCCGGTGGCCTGCTGCCGCGCGGTGAAGCAACGAAACTGACGGTACTCTCGACAAGGCCAGTAACGAAAAAGGCCGGGCAAATGCCCGGCCTTTTCTCAGTCTGCGCCCCGCCGCCACTTACTGGGCGGTCGCTTCCTCGGACTGCTTCGTCTCTTCCACCGGCTCTTCGATCACCGGCTGAGGACGATCCACCAGTTCGACAAACGCCATGGGGGCATTGTCACCGGGACGGAATCCGCATTTCAGAATACGCAGGTAGCCGCCCGGCCGGGCCTGATAGCGCGGACCCAGTTCCTGGAACAGCTTGCCCACCGCAGCCTTGTCCCGGAGACGGGAAAACGCCAGGCGGCGGTTGGCCACGGAGTCTTCCTTGGCCATGGTGATCAGCGGCTCGGCGACCCGACGCAGCTCCTTCGCCTTGGGAAGAGTGGTCTTGATCGCTTCGTGCTCGAACAGGGAAGCCGCCATGTTGCGGAACATCGCCTGACGATGGCTGCTGTTCCTGTTCAGTTTCCGACCGGATTTGCGATGACGCATGGTTCTCTACCTTTCACTTGGATTGGCCGGCGATCCCGGGGATCAGCCAGCCACATGTTCCTTGTCACCCAGGGAAGCCGGCGGCCATTCTTCCAGCCGCATGCCCAGCGACAGACCATGGGAGGCCAGAACCTCCTTGATCTCGGTCAGGGACTTCTTGCCCAGATTCGGAGTCTTCAGCAGCTCGACCTCGGTACGCTGTACCAGGTCGCCCACGTAATGAATGCTTTCCGCCTTCAGGCAGTTCGCCGAACGCACGGTCAGTTCCAGGTCGTCGATCGGCCGCAGCAGCACCGGATCCACTTCCGGTTCATACTTCTCCGGCTCGTGGCTCATCTCGCCGCCTTCCAGAGACACGAAGACCGAGAACTGATCCTGCAACAGACCGGCGGCGAATCGGATCGCCTCTTCCGGCTCGATCACGCCATTGGTCTCGATGTCCATGACCAGCTTGTCCAGGTCGGTGCGCTGTTCCACACGGGCGCTCTCGACGTTGTAGGCCACGCGCCGCACCGGGCTGTAGCTGGCATCCAGCTGCAGCCGGCCAATCGGCCGTTCCTCCTCGGACTGGCGCTGGGTCACCGCTTCGTAACCACGGCCCTTGTGCACCTTCAGCGTCATGTTCAGCACACCGGACTTGGTCAGGTGGGCAATGACCAGATCGGGATTCTTGATCTCGACGTCATGACCGGCCTCGATATCGCCGGCGGTAACCACGCCCGGACCCTTCTTGGACAGGGTCAGCGTCGCCTCTTCCTTGGCATGCAGACGCACAGCGAGCTGCTTCAGGTTCAGCAGGATATCGACCACGTCCTCCTGCACACCTTCCAGGGCCGTGTACTCGTGCAACACGCCCTCGATCTCGGCCTCCACCACCGCGTATCCCGGCATGGACGACAGCAGGATACGACGCAGGGCGTTACCCAGCGTGTGGCCGAAGCCCCGTTCCAGCGGCTCGATAACAACCCGGGCGCGGCGGTCGCTGTCCGCCTGCACGTCGACAACCCGCGGTTTCAGAAAATCTTTGAACAGAGCCTGCATTCGGACATCCTCTCTGCGCTTCCAGTCGGTGGCGGCTATCCAGACTTACTTGGAGTACAGCTCGACCACCAGGTGTTCGTTGATCTCGGCGGACAGATCGCTGCGCTCGGGGACGGACTTGAATACGCCCTCGAACTTCTTGGAGTCCACCTCGACCCAGTCGACGAAACCGTTCTGCTGCATCAGCTCCAGGGCTGCCTGCACGCGACCCTGCTTCTGGGCTTTTTCCCGGACGGTAACCACGTCGCCGGCCTTCACCTGATACGACGGGATATTCACCGTAGCACCGTTGACCAGTACACCGCGATGGCCGACCAGCTGGCGCGCTTCCGCGCGGGTCGAGGCGAAGCCCATGCGCCAGACGACGTTGTCCAGCCGGCATTCCAGCAGCTGAAGCAGGTTCTCACCGGTGGAGCCCTTGCGCTGCGCCGCGGCCTTGTAGTAGTTCCGGAACTGACGCTCCAGCACGCCGTAGATACGACGCAGCTTCTGCTTCTCGCGAAGCTGCAAGCCATAATCCGAGATACGCGTACGGCGCTGACCGTGCTGGCCCGGAGGGGTATCCAGCTTGCACTTGCTTTCCAGCGGGCGCACGCCGCTCTTCAGGAACAGATCTGTCCCTTCACGGCGGGACAGCTTGCACTTGGGACCAATATACCTAGCCATTCCTCAGTTCCCCTGCCTCAGACGCGACGTTTCTTGGGAGGACGACATCCGTTATGCGGGATGGGCGTCACGTCCGCGATGTGGGTAATCTTGAAACCGGCGTTGTTCAACGCACGCACGGCGGATTCCCGTCCCGGGCCGGGGCCCTTGACACGAACCTCAAGATTCTTCAAACCATATTCCTTGGCAGCCTGAGCCGCACGGTCCGACGCCACCTGGGCAGCAAACGGAGTGCTCTTCCGGGAACCCCGGAAACCGCTGCCACCGGAGCTGGCCCAGGACAGGGCGTTGCCCTGCCGGTCCGTAATGGTAATCAGCGTGTTGTTGAAGGTGGCATTGATATGGGCAATGCCGTCAACAACGGTTTTATTGACGCGCTTGCGCGCGCGGCTCGTAGCTTTCGCCATAGCGGTAATCTCGTATAAAGCCTAAAGCGTTCACTCACGCACCGGCCTCAGGCCGGCGCTCACTGTGAAACCTTATTTGCGAACTGCGCGCCGCGGCCCCTTGCGGGTGCGGGCGTTGGTCCGGGTCTGTTGGCCGCGCACAGGCATACCGCGACGATGGCGGATGCCGCGATAGCAGCCCAGATCCATCAGCCGTTTGATGTCCATGGCCACCTTGCGGCGCAGATCACCTTCCACCAGGAACTTGCCCACTTCCGAACGCAGGGCTTCAACCTCCTGCTCGGCAAGTTCACGTACCTTCGCGTCCGGAGCCACACCAGCTGCTGCGCAGATGTTCTTCGCCGTCGAACGGCCAATACCGTAGATGGCGGTCAGCGCAATGACGGTGTGCTTGTTGTCCGGGACGTTGACGCCAGCAATACGCGCCATGTATCCAACTCCCCATCTGTGCGGAAAATCCGCAATGTTAGCGAAACACTCTCTACCGCTGCAAGCCCGAAGGCTTCAGCCCTGGCGCTGCTTGTGACGCGCGTCCGTGCAAATCACGCGGACCACACCACTGCGCCGGATCACTTTGCAGTTTCGGCAGATCTTCTTGACCGAAGCGCGTACCTTCATCATCGTTCTCCGAGACTCGAACCGTAAACGCGAGGGCGGCGAAGGATAGCAGACTCTGCACCCAATGCGTACCCCTGCGATAAAGAAAACACCCGACGACGGATGCGGAACGCATCCGGCCGAGTGTTTCCTTCTGTTATCGGGCTACCGAAGCTGTCCGCTGCGGCCCCAGGACTTCAGGTTGGCCTTCTTCATCAGCGGCTCGTACTGGTGCGACACCAGGTGCGATTGCAACTGCGCCATGAAGTCCATCACCACGATCACGATGATCAGCAGCGACGTACCGCCGAAGTAGAAAGGCACGTTCCAGTACAGGATCAGGAACTCGGGCAGCAGGCACACCGCGGTAATGTAGATGGCGCCCACGGCCGTCAGCCGGGTCATCACACCGTCAATGTACTTGGCCGTCTGCTGGCCCGGCCGGATACCGGGAATAAAGGCACCGGACCGCTTCAGATTGTCCGCCGTGTCCTTCGAATTGAACACCAGCGCGGTGTAAAAGAAGCAGAAGAAAATGATCGCTATGGCGTAAAACAGCACATACAACGGCTGGCCGGGGCTCAGCGTGTTGGCAAGTCGCGACAGCAGACCGTCGCCCGCCGGATCGCCCAGCCACTGTCCCATGGTTGCCGGGAACAGGATGATACTGGATGCGAAGATCGGCGGGATCACCCCTGCCATGTTCAACTTCAGCGGCAGATGCGTGCTCTGCGCCGCAAACATCTTCCTGCCCTGCTGGCGCTTGGCGTAATTCACGGTGATGCGGCGCTGCCCGCGCTCAACGAACACCACGAAGGCCGTCACCGCCAGGACGCCGAGCACCAGGAACACCACCAGCGCGTAGCTCAGCTCGCCGGTACGCGCCAGTTCCAGCGTACCGCCCAGCGCCCCGGGCAGGCCCGCGACAATGCCGGAGAAGATGATGATGGAAATACCGTTGCCGATACCCCGCTCGGTGATCTGCTCACCCAGCCACATCAGGAACATGGTGCCGGTGGCCAGCGTCACCGTGCCGGTGAAGATGAAGCCGATACTGATGGTGTCACCGCCCATGAAGGTGACGCCCTGGCGCTGCAGCGCAATTGTCACGCCGATGCCCTGAACCACGGCCAGCACCAGTGCACCGTAACGGGTGTACTGGGTAATCTTCCTGCGCCCGGCCTCGCCCTCTTTCTTGAGCTTCTCGAGACTGGGCACCACGGCAGCCAGCAGCTGCATGATGATGGCCGACGAGATGTACGGCATGATGCCGATGGCGAAAATGCTCAGCCGCTCGAGGGCACCACCGGAGAACATGTTGAACATGTCCAGGATGGTGCCGGCCTGGCGCTCGAACATCTCCGCCATGGCCTGCGGATCGATCCCGGGAATGGTCAGGTGCGAGCCAATCCGGAACACGACGATAGCCATCAGCACGAACATCAGCCGTTGCCGGACTTCCGTCAGTTTTGCCATTCCCCCGAGAGCAGACATAGGTCTTCAGTTCACTCCTGGACCTCAGTCCTCGATCTTGCCGCCGGCCTGTTCGATGGCCGCCCGAGCACCCTTGGTCACACGCAGACCACGCAGGGTGTAGGCCTTGTCCACCTCACCGGAGAGAATGACCTTCGCCGACCTGGCCTGGGCGGAAACCACATCCGCCGCCTTCAGCGCCGCCAGATCGACCACGTCCCCTTCCACCAGCTTCAGCTCGGACAGACGGACCTCGCCGTTCAGTGCCGACTTCCGGGAACGGAAGCCCACTTTCGGCACGCGCCGCTGCAGCGGCATCTGGCCGCCTTCGAAGCCGATCTTGGTGAAACCGCCGGACCGGGACTTCTGGCCCTTGTGGCCACGCCCACCGGTCTTGCCGTTACCCGAACCGATACCGCGGCCGACGCGGAAACGCTCTTTCCGGCTGCCTTCAGCCGGCTTCAGTTCATTCAACCGCATGTTCAGACTTCCTCTACCGCGAGCATGTAGGAGACCTTGTTGATCATGCCCCGGTTCTCCGGAGTGTCGATCACCACCACGCTCTGGTGCATCCGGCGCAGGCCGAGACCGGCAACGCAAGCCTTGTGGCTCGCCAGCCGTCCGTTCGTGCTGCGACGCAGGGTGACCTTCAGCTGCTTGTTCTTGCTCATGGCTTAGCCCTGGATCTCTTCAACGCGCTTGCCGCGCTTGGCAGCCACCTGCTCCGGCGCATTCATGTCCGCCAGACCGTTGATGGTTGCACGCACGACGTTGATCGGGTTGCGCGAACCGATGCTCTTGGCAAGCACATCGTGCACGCCCAGCACCTCGAACACAGCTCGCATCGCACCACCGGCGATAATACCGGTACCTTCCGACGCGGGCTGCATGAACACCTTGCTGGCACCGTGCGTCGCGGTCAGCGGGTACTGCAGGGTATGGCCCTGCAGCTTCACGGTCACCATGCTGTTGCGGGCCTTTTCCATCGCCTTCTGGATGGCGGCAGGCACTTCGCGCGCCTTCCCGTATCCGAAACCGACGCGACCATTGCCGTCACCCACCACCGTCAGCGCGGTAAAGCCGAACTGCCGGCCGCCCTTGACCACCTTGGCCACGCGGTTAACGGTAATCAGCTTTTCCTGAAGGCCGTCGGTGCTGCTTTCGTTCATCGCCATGTTCTTCGCCTCGTTTAGAACTGCAACCCGCCCTCACGCGCGGCATCAGCCAGCGCGCGGACGCGACCGTGATAGCGGTAGCCGCCACGATCGAAGGCGACCTGCTCGACGCCTGCGGCCTTGGCGCGCGCGGCGATCAGCTTGCCCACTTCCGTCGCTGCATCGGCATTGCCGGTTGCGCCCAGCTTGCCACGCAGTTCCTTGTCGAGCGTGCTCGCCGCAGCCAGCGTGCGGCTGCCGTCGGACTCGATGATCTGCGCGTAGATGTGACGCGGCGTACGATGCACGGTCAGCCGGTATGCGCCGACTTCGCTGATGTGCTTCCGGGCGCGACGGGCCCGACGCAAACGTGCTGCATTCTTGCTGCTGCTCATAGACCCTTACCCGCTACTTCTTCTTGGCCTCTTTCATGACCACGCGCTCATCGGCATAGCGCACGCCCTTGCCCTTGTAGGGCTCCGGCGGACGATACGCACGGATGTCCGCAGCCACCTGGCCGACCCGTTGCTTGTCGATACCCTTGACCAGCACTTCTGTCTGGCTCGGAGTTTCGACCGTGATTCCCTCCGGCACCGGATAGTTCACCGGGTGAGAGAAGCCCAGCGTCAGGCTCAGGTTGTTACCCTGGGCCTGCGCACGATAACCAACGCCCCGCAGCTCGAGCTTGCGCTCGAACCCGGTGGTGACACCGGTCACCATGTTGGCGAGCAGCGCCCGCGTGGTGCCTGCCAGCGCAATATCGCCCTGGCTGTCGGAAGCGGCCTGGCAACGCAGCTCCCCGTCTTCCTGGGCAACGCGCACGTTCTCATGGATGGTGAAGGCCAGCTCGCCTTTCGGGCCCTTGACCTTCACATCCTGGCCGTCCAGGGCCACTTGTACACCGGACGGAACTGTAACTGGTTTCTTCGCAACTCGGGACATGACGTCAACCCTGCCTTAGAAGACCTCGCAGATCACCTCACCGCCGATGCCGGCGGCACGCGCAGCCCGGTCGGTCATCACGCCCTTGGAGGTGGACACGATCGCCACCCCCAGGCCGCCGTTCACTTTGGGCAGCGAGGCAGTATCCTTGTAAATTCGCAGACCCGGACGACTGATCCGCTTGAGCGTCTCGATCACGGGCTTGCCCTGGTAGTACCGGAGCTTCACGGTGACAACCGGCTTTTTCTCGTCGCCTTCAACGCGGAAGTCGTCGATATAGCCTTCTTCCTTCAGCACCGCGAGAACGGCCTGCTTCTGCCGCGAAGAGGGAATGGACACCTCGGCCTTGCCGGCCGCCTGTGCATTCCGGACGCGGGTCAGCAGGTCAGCAATGGGATCGGTCATGCTCATGGATCTTTACCTGTTCGCTATCGCTATGGCTGGTGGCCGAAGCCCTTACCAGCTCGACTTGGTAAGGCCGGGAATCATGCCCTGCATGGCCGCTTCACGCAGCTTGTTCCGGGCAAGACCGAACTTGCGGTAGTAACCACGGGGGCGACCGGTCACGCGGCACCGGTTGCGCTGACGCACCGGGCTTGCGTCGCGGGGCAGGGCCTGCAGCTTCTCCTGCGCATCCAGGCGCTCTTCCGCGCTGGTGTCAGGATTGCTGATGACCGCCTTCAGCGCCTTGCGCTTGGCCGCGTACTTTTTCACCAGGCGGGTCCGTTTCTCTTCCCGCGCCACCATGGAAACCTTTGCCATAACCGACCTCTGTTATTTCCTGAACGGGAAGTTGAAAGCCTCGAGCAGGGCCTGCCCTTCCTCATCCGATTTCGCGGTGGTGGTAATGGTTACGTCCATACCGCGAATCGCATCAACCTTGTCGAATTCCAGCTCCGGGAAGATGATCTGCTCCCGGACACCGAAGCTGTAGTTGCCACGCCCATCGAAGGACTTGGCGCTGAAACCGCGGAAGTCCCGAATCCGGGGAGCCGCCACATTGATGAAGCGGTCCAGGAATTCCCACATCCGGTCCCGGCGCAAGGTGACCTTGCAGCCAATGGGCCAGCCATCGCGGATCTTGAAGCCTGCGATGGACTTCCGCGAATAGGTCACGATGGGCTTCTGACCGGCGATGGTCGCCATGTCGGACGTGGCATGATCAAGGATCTTCTTGTCCTTGACAGCCTCACCCAGCCCCATGTTCAGGGTGACCTTGGTGATCCGCGGCACTTCCATCACGTTTCTGTAGCTGAAACGCTCCGTCAGCTGGCCGATCACATCCTGTTTGTATTGCTCCAGCAGCCTGGCCATGAGCACACCTTACGCGTCGACGAGTTCGTTATTGGACTTGAAGTAACGGACGTTCTTGCCGTCGACGTTCTTCACGCCGACCCGGTCCGCCTTCTCGGTCTTCGGGTTGTACACAGCGATGTTGGAGATATGCAGGGCCGCTTCACGCTCCTGGATACCACCGGACTCACCGCGCTGGGGATTGCCGCGAACATGCTTCTTCACCATGTTCACGCCTTCCACCACAACCCGATCCTTGTCGCGCAGCACGCGCAGCACGGTGCCGCGGCGACCCTTGTCTTTCCCGGCGATCACGATCACGTCATCGCCCTTCTTGATCTTTTCCATGACAGCCTCCGCCTACAGGACTTCCGGCGCCAGCGAAATGATGCGCATGAACTTCTCCGTGCGCAGCTCACGGGTCACGGGTCCGAAGACACGCGTACCAATGGGCTGCAGCTGGTTGTTCAGCAGCACCGCTGCGTTGCCGTCAAAGCGAATCAGTGAACCGTCGCCACGGCGTACACCATGACGGGTACGAACGACCACAGCGTTGTACACTTCGCCCTTCTTCACGCGCCCGCGCGGAATGGCGTCCTTGACGCTGACTTTGATGATGTCACCGATTCGCGCATACCGGCGCTTGGACCCGCCAAGCACCTTGATACACATCACCTCGCGCGCGCCGCTGTTGTCGGCCACGTTCAAAAGGGTTTGCATCTGAATCATTGCGTACTACCCGCTCGTGTTGTCCGCGCCCGCGGGGGCACTCCAGCCTTATCGCTGGGCCCGTTCAATAACTTCCACCAGGCGCCAGGACTTGGTCTTGGACAGCGGCCGGCACATTTCAACCGACACCCAATCCCCTTCCTGGCACTCGTTCGCCTCGTCGTGGGCGTGCAACTTCGTGGAACGCCGGATGAACTTGCCGTACAGCGGGTGCTTCACCATCCGCTCCACGAGCACCGTGACGGTCTTGTCCATCCTGGTGCTGACCACGCGACCCACCTGGGTGCGGGCGACCTTGTTCTGTTCATCACTCATGACGTTTCACCCGCCTTGCGCTTTTCGTTCATCACGGTCTTGATGCGCGCGATGTCGCGGCGCGCCTTCTTGATGAGGTCAGGGCGCGGCTGCTGACCAGTCGCCGCCTGCATGCGCAGGTTGAACTGCTCCTTGCGCTTCTCCAGCAGCTCGTCGCCGAGCCCGGCCAAATCTTTCTCTCGCAGCTCGTTCGCCTTCATCACACCACCGTCCGAGTAACAAACCGCGTCTGGATCGGCAGCTTGGCCGAGGCCAGCCGGAAGGCTTCGCGAGCGACCTCTTCCGACACGCCTTCGATCTCGTACAGCACGCGGCCGGGCTGGATCTTGGCAGCCCAGTGATCAACGTTGCCCTTACCCTTGCCCTGACGCACTTCCAGGGGCTTGGAGGTAATGGGGGTGTCCGGGAAGATCCGGATCCACAGCTTGCCGCCGCGCTTCACGTGGCGCGTAATCGCGCGACGTGCAGCCTCGATCTGGCGCGCGGTCACCGGGCCACGGGTGGTGGCCTTGATCGCGTACTCGCCGAAGCTGACCTTGTCGCCACGGCTAGCCAGACCGTGGTTACGGCCTTTCTGCTGCTTTCGAAATTTGGTGCGTTTCGGTTGCAACATGACGTTGTCCCTTACTTGCCGGCGGCGGCGCGTTCAGCTTTGCCGTCGCTGCTGCTCTGAAAGACTTCCGGCTCCAGGATCTCGCCCTTGAAGACCCAGACCTTGACACCGATGATGCCGTAGGTGGTCTTCGCCTCGGCGAATCCGTAATCGATGTTGGCGCGCAGGGTGTGCAGCGGCACACGACCTTCCCGGTACCACTCGCTGCGGGCGATTTCCGCCCCGTTCAAGCGGCCGCCGACATTGATCTTGATGCCCTGGGCGCCCAGACGCATGGCGTTGCCCACGGCGCGCTTCATCGCGCGACGGAACATGATGCGGCGCTCGAGCTGCTGGGCGATGTTCTCCGCCACCAGCTGCGCGTCCGTTTCCGGCTTGCGCACTTCCTCGATGTTCACGTGCACCGGCACGCCCATCAGCTTGCTGATCTGGGCCCGCAGCGCCTCGATGTCCTCGCCTTTCTTGCCGATCACCATACCGGGACGGGCGGTATAGATGGTCACCAGCGCGTTCTTCGCCGGACGCTCGATACGGATCTTGCTGATCGAGGCGTGGGAGAGCTTCTTCTTGATGAACTCCCGCACCTTCAGGTCCGTATTCAGGTAATCACCAAAGTCGTTGCTATTGGCGTACCACATGGAACGCCATTCTTCGGTAACGCCCAGTCGAAAGCCGGTCGGGTGAATTTTTTGTCCCATTACAGCCCCCGTTACTGCTCAGCCACGGCCACGGTAATGTGGCTGGTGCGCTTGAGAATGCGGTTGGCACGACCCTTTGCACGCGGCTGAATCCGCTTGTAGGTCGGACCTTCGTCGACAAACACCCGAGCCACTTTCAGCTCGTCGATGTCTGCGCCCTCGTTGTGCTCGGCATTGGCAATGGCCGACATCAGCACCTTGCGCATGATCCCGGCGCCCTTCTTCGGGCTGAACTCGAGAATCTGCAGGGCGCTACCGACGCTCTTGCCGCGAATCTGGTCCGCCACCAGGCGCACCTTCTGCGGCGAGACGCGCGCGAAACGGAGTTTGGCTGCAACTTCCATTGGGCACCCTACCTCTTGGACTTCTTGTCGGCCGCGTGGCCACGGTAGGTACGCGTGGCAGCGAACTCGCCGAGCTTGTGGCCGACCATGTTCTCATTGATCAAGACGGGCACATGCTGGCGCCCGTTATGCACCGCTATCGTCAGACCCACCATGTCCGGCAGGATCATCGAGCGACGCGACCAAGTCTTGATCGGACGCTTGGAGTTGGCCTCCAGAGCCGCTTCCACCTTCTTCACCAGGTGGGTGTCGACGAACGGTCCCTTTTTAACTGAACGTGGCACGGGTCACGACCTCTAGCTGCGTTTGTTCTTGCGGCGCGAACGCACGATGAACTTATCCGTGCGCTTGTTCGACCGCGTCTTGTAGCCCTTGGTGGGCATACCCCAGGGGGACACCGGATGGCGACCACCCGAGGTCCGGCCCTCACCACCGCCATGCGGATGGTCGACCGGATTCATCACCACACCACGGACCGTCGGGCGAACACCGCGCCAACGACTGGCACCCGCCTTCCCGAGGGAACGCAGATTGTGCTCAGGATTGCTGACCTCACCGATCGTTGCGCGACACTCGGCGGAGACTTTCCGCATTTCGCCGGAGCGCAGCCGCAGCGTGGCGTAAGCGCCTTCGCGGGCAACCAGCTGCACGCTGGCACCGGCGGAACGCGCAAGCTGCGCACCCTTGCCGGGGCGCATTTCCACGCAGTGAACCTGCGTACCCACCGGAATGTTCCGCAGGGGCAGCGCGTTGCCGGGCTTGATCGGCGCTTCCGAACCGGAATGCAGTACCGCACCCGCCTTCAAACCGCGGGGCGCGATAATATACCTTCTCTCGCCGTCCGCATAAAGCACTAATGCAATATGCGCGCTGCGGTTCGGGTCGTATTCCAGACGTTCCACTTTCGCGGGCACGCCGTCCTTGTTCCGCTTGAAATCGATGACGCGGTAACGCTGCTTGTGACCACCACCCTTGTGACGCGTGGTGATGCGGCCAGCGTTGTTGCGACCACCGGTCTTGGTCTTCTTTTCGACCAGCGGAGCGTAAGGGGCTCCCTTGTGCAGATCCTCGTCGCGGACCTGGACAACGAAGCGACGCCCCGGTGATGTCGGTTTAGCCTTGAGCAGTGCCATGGTTCTAGCCCGTCGCTATCAGCGTGTTCTTCAGTCGCCGCCCAGGAAATCGATTTCCTGGCCGGCCTCGAGGGCCACGTAGGCCTTCTTCCAGTCCGAGCGGCGCCCGCGGATCCGGCCGAAATTCTTGGCCTTGCCCTTCACGGTTGCCGTCTGGACCCGGTTTACCTTGACGTCGAACAGTTGTTCGACCGCCTGCTTGATCTCGTCCTTGGTCGCGTCACGCGCCACCTTGAACACCACCTGATTGGCGGCTTCGGCGGCCACGGAGGTTTTCTCCGAGACGTGGGGCGCGAGCAGGATTTTGTAGAGGCGTTCCTGGTTCATGCCAGCCACTCCTCGATGCGCTTCAGCGCATCAACGGTAATCACGACCTTCTCGGCCCCGACCAGCGCGACCGGATCCACACCCTCGGCGTCACGCACATCCACATAGGGGATGTTCCGGGAGGCCAGGTAGAGGTTCTCGCTCACGTCCTGGGTAATGATCAGGGCCCGTTCCGCCCCCATCTCGGCCAGCTTGGCGATCAGGCTCCGAGTCTTCGGCGAATCCACGTCGAAGCTTTCCACCACCACCAGGCGTTCCTGGCGCGCCAGCTCGGAGTACACCGAGGCAATCGCGGCCCGATAGGCCTTCTTGTTCACCTTCTGGCTGTAGTCGCGCGGCACCGCGGCAAAGGTCTTGCCGCCGGTGCGCCACAGCGGGCTGCGAATGGTGCCCGCCCGAGCGCGGCCGGTACCCTTCTGTCGCCAGGGCTTGGAGCCGCCGCCGCTGACCGCGGCACGGTTCTTCTGCGCCTTGGTGCCGGCACGGGCGCCGGCCATGTAGGCGACGACCACCTGGTGCACCAGCGTTTCATTGAACTCGCGGCCGAAGGCCTTTTCGGAAACCGTCACGGTCCCGGCCTGCGCGCCCGTCGTATTCTGGATTGCGAGTTCCATCAGCTATCCCCCTTCACACGTGCCTTCACGGAGGGGCGCACGACCACGTCACTGCCGGTAGCACCGGGAACGGCACCCTTCACCAGCAGCAGGTTGCGCTCCGCGTCCACGCGCACGATTTCCAGGTTCTGCACGGTGCTGCGCGCATTACCCATCTGTCCGGACATCTTCTTGCCCTTGAACACGCGGCCCGGCGTCTGGGCCTGACCGATGGAACCCGGCGCCCGGTGGGACAGCGAGTTGCCATGGGTCGCGTCCTGGGTGCGGAAGTTGTGACGCTTCACGGTGCCGGCAAAGCCTTTACCCTTGCTGGTGCCGCGCACGTCAACCTTCTGACCGGCCTCGAAGGCATCCACCTTCAGCTCGCCGCCCACTTCCAGACCGTCCGCTTCGCCATTGCCCAGCCGGAACTCCCACAGGCCGCGACCGGCATCCACGCCCGCCTTGGCGAAGTGGCCCGCCAGCGGCTTGGTCACCCGGGAAGGACGACGGTCGCCGACCGTCACCTGAACCGCGCGGTAACCGTCCGCTTCATCGGACTTGATCTGTGTAATCCGGTTCGGCGTGGCTTCGATCACGGTTACCGGGACGGAGACGCCGTCCTCGGTGAATACCCGCGTCATGCCGCGTTTACGACCGACGATTCCGATAGCCATCGTTACTTCCTCAGAGACAAAGAGCCCTGATCACGCCGCGGCGCGACCGGGCTCGTTCCTCGCGTTTCGCGTTTAGTAAAGCTTGATCTGGACGTCAACCCCGGCGGCCAGATCCAGCTTCATCAGAGCATCGACCGTCTTGTCGGTGGGGTCGATGATGTCCATCAGCCGCTTGTGCGTCCGGATCTCGTACTGATCCCGCGCGTCCTTGTTGACGTGCGGCGAGATCAGAATGGTGAACTTTTCCTTCTTCGTCGGCAGGGGAATCGGACCGCGCACCTGGGCGCCGGTCCGCTTCGCCGTCTCGACGATCTCACCCGCGGACTGATCGATCAGACGATGATCGAACGCTTTCAATCGAATACGAATCTTCTGGTTTGCCATGGCGATTACTCGAGAATCTTGGCGACGACGCCGGCACCGACGGTACGACCACCCTCTCGGATGGCGAACCGCAGACCGTCTTCCATGGCGATCGGCGCAATCAGCGTCACAGTCATCTTCACGTTATCGCCAGGCATCACCATCTCGATACCTTCCGGCAGCTCGCACGAGCCCGTCACGTCCGTCGTGCGGAAGTAGAACTGCGGACGATAACCATTGAAGAACGGCGTGTGACGCCCACCCTCATCCTTCGACAGAATGTAGACCTCACACTCGAACTTCGTGTGCGGGGTGATGCTGCCCGGCTTGCACAGCACCTGACCACGCTCCACTTCGTCCCGCTTCGTGCCACGCAGCAGCGCACCGATGTTGTCACCGGCCTGGCCCTGGTCCAGCAGCTTGCGGAACATCTCAACACCCGTGCACACCGTCTTCTGCGTGTCCCGGATGCCAACAATCTCCACTTCCTCGCCGGTCTTCACGATCCCGCGCTCCACGCGACCCGTCACCACCGTCCCGCGCCCCGAAATCGAGAACACGTCCTCGATCGGCATCAGAAACGGCTGGTCAACCGGGCGCTCCGGCGTCGGAATGTAGCGGTCCATCTCCTCGACCAGCTTCACAATCGACGGCACACCGATGTCGCTGGTATCACCCTCCAGCGCCTTCAGCGCCGAACCAGTCACGATCGGCGTGTCATCGCCCGGAAACTCGTAGGTCGACAGAAGATCACGCACTTCCATCTCCACCAGCTCCAGCAGCTCCTCGTCGTCCACCATGTCCGCCTTGTTCAGGTAGACCACGATGTACGGAACACCCACCTGGCGCGCCAGCAGAATGTGCTCGCGCGTCTGCGGCATCGGGCCGTCTGCGGCCGAGCACACCAGAATCGCTCCGTCCATCTGCGCCGCACCCGTGATCATGTTCTTCACGTAGTCCGCGTGACCAGGGCAGTCAACGTGCGCGTAGTGACGCTCCGTGGACTCGTACTCCACATGCGCCGTGGCAATCGTGATACCACGCGCACGCTCTTCCGGCGCGTTGTCAATCTGGTCGTACGCCCGGAACTCGCCACCAAACTGCTCGCCCATCACCTTCGTCAGCGCCGCAGTCAGCGTCGTCTTCCCATGGTCCACGTGACCGATGGTGCCTACGTTCACGTGCGGCTTTGTACGCTCAAACTTACCCTTGGACACGACTTCTATCCTCTTAATCTGTCATCCCGGCCGGACCGGGCAGAACATGGAATATTCAGGCCATCGAAAAAGGCGACCTCAGGACGCCTTTTTCACTTCCTCAGCCACGCTGGCCGGAGCTTCGGCGTAATGACCGAACTCCATGGAGTAGCTGGCACGCCCCTGGGTCGCGGACCGCAGGTCGGTGGCGTAGCCAAACATTTCCTTCAGGGGAACCTCGGCCCGCACGATGCGACCGGTCGTACCCTCTTCCATACCCTTGATGATGCCGCGGCGGCGGTTGAGATCGCCGACCACATCACCCATGAAGTCTTCGGGGGTAACGACTTCGACTTTCATCATGGGTTCGAGAATGACGGGGTCGGCCTTCTGCACGGCTTCCTTGAAAGCCATGGAGCCCGCAATCTTAAACGCCATTTCCGAAGAGTCAACATCGTGGTACGAACCGTCGTACAGCGTGACCTTGAAATCCACCACCGGATAGCCGGCGATAACGCCGTTCTCGGCCTGCTCCTGGATACCCTTGTCCACGGACGGAATGTATTCCTTGGGAATCACACCACCCACGATGCTGTTGACGAACTCGTAGCCGCCACCACGTTCCTGCGGCTCCATGCGAATCCAGACGTGACCGAACTGGCCACGGCCGCCGGACTGCCGCACGAACTTGCCTTCCTGCTCCACCATCTTGCGAATGGACTCGCGGTAGGCGACCTGCGGAGCACCGACATTGGCCTCCACCTTGAACTCACGCTTCATGCGGTCGACGATGATCTCCAGATGCAACTCGCCCATGCCGGAGATGATGGTCTGACCGGATTCCTCGTCGGTGCGCACGCGGAAGGAAGGGTCTTCCTGGGCCAGCTTGCCCAGCGCCATGCCCATCTTTTCCTGGTCCGCCTTGGACTTCGGCTCCACGGCAACGGAGATCACCGGCTCGGGGAACTCCATGCGCTCGAGGATGACCTTGTTATCGACGGCACACAGGGTGTCGCCGGTGGTCACATCCTTCAGACCGACCGCAGCGGCGATATCACCCGCGCGCACTTCCTTGATCTCCTTGCGCTCGTTGGAGTGCATCTGCACGATACGGCCGACACGCTCCTTCTTTCCGCTCACGGAGTTGAAGATACTGTCGCCGGAACTGATGACCCCGGAATACACCCGGAAGAACGTCAGCGTACCCACATACGGGTCGGTCGCGATCTTGAATGCCAGCGCAGAGAACGGCTCATCATCGCTGGGGTGGCGCTCGGCCGGGGTGCCGTCTTCCAGCTCGCCCTTGATCGCCGGCACATCCACCGGGCTGGGCATGAACTCGATAACGGCGTCCAGCAGCGCCTGCACACCCTTGTTCTTGAAAGCAGTGCCGCACAGCACCGGCACGATTTCGTTGCGCAACGTCCGCGCACGCAGGCCACGCTTGATTTCGTCGTTGTCGAGCTCACCCTCTTCCAGGTACTTCTCCATGAGCTCTTCGTCGCCTTCGGCGGCGGCTTCCATCATCGCTTCGCGGTATTCCGCGGCCTGCTCCTGCAGATCGGCCGGAATCTCCTTGGCTTCATAGGTCATACCCATGTCGTCCGGATTCCAGTAGATGGCCTGCATGCGGAGCAGATCGACCACGCCGGCGAATTCGTCTTCAGCACCGATGGGCAGCTGCACGGGCACCGCGACGGTACCCAGGCGCTTGACCATCATGTCGACGCAGCGGAAGAAATCCGCGCCCATCTTGTCCATCTTGTTGATGAACACCATGCGCGGCACTTCATACTTGTTCGCCTGACGCCACACGGTTTCCGTCTGCGGCTCGACACCGGCGTTGGCGTCCAGCACACAGACCGCACCGTCCAGCACGCGCAGAGACCGCTCCACCTCGATGGTGAAGTCCACGTGCCCGGGCGTATCAATGATGTTGATACGGGTTTCCGGGTACTGCTGGTCCATGCCACTCCAGAACGTGGTGGTCGCAGCGGAGGTGATGGTGATACCACGCTCCTGCTCCTGCTCCATCCAGTCCATGGTGGCGGCGCCGTCGTGCACCTCACCCATCTTGTGCGACACACCCGTGTAGAACAGGATGCGCTCGGTGGTGGTGGTCTTACCGGCATCGATATGAGCCATGATGCCGATATTGCGATAGCGCTCAATTGGAGTCTTGCGTGCCACGGCGAAAATACCTTGGTTGCGAATTACCAGCGATAATGGGAGAAGGCCTTGTTGGCCTCAGCCATGCGATGCGTGTCTTCCCGTTTCTTCACGGCAGTGCCGCGGTTCTCGGCGGCATCACGCACTTCTCCGGCAAGGCGCTGCGCCATCGTCTTCTCGCTGCGCTTGCGGGAGGCGTCGATCAGCCAGCGCATGGCCAGCGTGTTGCGGCGCTCGGGACGAACTTCGACAGGCACCTGGTAGGTTGCACCACCGACACGGCGGGATTTCACCTCCACCATCGGGCGCACGTTCTCCAGGGCCGTTTCCATGGCGCCGACCGGGTTCTCTTCACCCTTGCTCTGCACATGGTCCAGCGCGTCGTACACGATCTTTTCGGCCACGGACTTCTTGCCATCCTGCATGAGCATGTTGACGAACTTCGCCAGCATCTCACTCCCGAACTTGGGATCAGGAAGCACCTTCCGTTTGGGGACTTCTCGTCTTCTCGGCATGTTTCTACCCGAACAGTGTCAGTAACAGGCGGCTGAGTGATCAGCCCTTGGGACGCTTGGTGCCGTACTTGGAACGGGCCTGCTTACGGCCGTCCACACCAGCGGTATCCAGGGCGCCGCGCACCGTGTGGTAGCGCACACCCGGCAAATCCTTTACACGACCACCGCGAATGAGCACCACAGAGTGCTCCTGCAGGTTATGGCCTTCACCACCGATATAAGAGGAGACCTCGTAGCCGTTGGTCAGCCGCACACGGGCAACCTTCCGCAGAGCCGAGTTCGGCTTCTTCGGCGTGGTGGTGTACACACGCGTGCAAACGCCGCGCTTCTGCGGGCTGGCCTCCAGGGCCGGCACGTTGCTCTTGGCAGCTTTGCTACGGCGTCCTTTGCGGACCAACTGATTAGTCGTAGCCATCGAAACGCTCACTCCAGACTGTAAACAAACGACAGGCCGAACGGGTCCGGCCTGTCGAAGGTGCGCAATTGTAGGCAGACAGGTAGGCCCTGTCAACCGGAAACCCCCGTTATTTCGGGGTTTCGCGGCAGGTTACCCTGCCGCGAACGGATCAGCTGTCGCTCTCGTCCTGCTGGCTTTCCGCAAGCTCGGATGCCAGCTCCGCCTCGGCAGCCGCCTTGGAGGTCGGCAGGTCGGCGGATGGGCGGGTCCGGCGGCGCTCTTCGTGGTAGGCGAAGCCGGTTCCTGCCGGGATCAGGCGACCCACGATCACATTCTCCTTCAGGCCACGCAGATCGTCCCGGGCGCCGCGAACCGACGCTTCGGTGAGCACGCGGGTGGTCTCCTGGAAGGAAGCCGCGGAGATGAAGGATTCCGTGGACAGCGACGCCTTGGTGATCCCCAGCAGCACCGGCTGGTAGTAAACCGGCTGCTTGTCGGCGGCCTGCAGGATATCGTTCTCCTCCAGCACCTTGCTGCGGTCCACCTGCTCGCCGCGGAGCAGCGAGCTGTCGCCGGAATCGGAGATCTCGACCTTGCGCAGCATCTGGCGAATGATCACCTCGATGTGCTTGTCGTTGATCTTCACGCCCTGCAGACGGTAGACGTCCTGGATCTCCTTCACCACATAGGAGGCCAGCGCCGGCACCCCCAGCAGACGCAGGATGTCATGCGGGTTCGGCTCGCCGTCGGCGATCACTTCGCCCTTCTCCACGTGCTCGCCCTCGAACACGTTGACGTTACGCCACTTCGGAATCAGTTCCTCGTAGGCATCGCCTTCCTGCGGGGTGATGATCAACCGCTGCTTGCCCTTGGTGTCCTTGCCGAACGAGACGGTGCCGGAGATCTCCGCCAGGATGGCGGGCTCCTTCGGCTTGCGCGCCTCGAACAGGTCGGCCACGCGGGGCAGACCACCGGTGATGTCGCGGGTCTTGGACGACTCCTGCGGGATACGCGCCAGCACGTCACCCACGTCCACCTGGGCGTTGTCCTCCACGCTGACGATGGCGCCGGCGGGCAGGTAGTACTGGGCCGGGATGTCCGTCCCCGGGATCATGATGTCCTTGCCGTCCTCGTCCACCAGCTTCACCATCGGCCGCATGTCCTTGGCGGCGACCCGCTCCCCTTCCTTGGCGCCGGGCAGCTGGCTGGCATACTCCTGGCTGCCGCGGCTCTTCGGATCGGTGATCTCCAGGCTGGACAGCCCGGTGATCTCGTCGGTCTGCCGGACCACGGTCACGCCCTCGATGAAGTCGAAGAAGCGCAGACGCCCCTTCACCTCGGTGACGATCGGGTGGGTATGCGGGTCCCAGTTGGCGACGATCTGGCCGGCCTTCACCGCCTCGCCGTCGGCCACGGAGATCGTGGCACCGTAAGGAACCTTGTAACGCTCCTTCTCCCGGCCCTGCTCGTCCATCACCGTGACCTCGCCGGAACGGGACACGGCGACGAAGTTGCCGGTGTGATGCTCGATCACCTTCAGATTGTGCAGCCGGACCTTGCCGTCGGACTTCACTTCCACGTTCGACACGGCCGCGGCACGGGAGGCCGCGCCACCGATGTGGAAGGTCCGCATGGTGAGCTGGGTGCCCGGCTCACCGATGGACTGGGCGGCGATCACGCCCACCGCCTCGCCGATGTTCACGCCATGGCCCCGGGCCAGATCGCGGCCGTAGCACTTGGCGCAGACACCGTAACGGGTCTCGCAGGTGATCGGGGAGCGCACCTTGATCTCGTCGACGCCCATGGACTCCAACCGGTCCACCCAGCGCTCGTCCAGCAGGGTACCGGCCGGCACGGCCAGTTCACCGGTTTCGTTGTCCAGCACGTCGGCACAGGTCACGCGGCCGAGCACCCGCTCACGCAGGGCTTCCACCACGTCACCGCCCTCGATGATCGGCGACATGTAGACGCCGTCATCGGTACCGCAATCCTGTTCGGTGACCACCAGATCCTGGGCCACGTCCACCAGACGGCGGGTCAGGTAACCGGAGTTGGCGGTCTTCAGCGCGGTGTCGGCCAGACCCTTGCGCGCACCGTGGGTGGAGATGAAGTACTGCAGTACGTTCAGCCCCTCTCGGAAGTTCGCGGTGATCGGCGTCTCGATGATCGAGCCGTCCGGCTTGGCCATCAGGCCACGCATGCCGGAGAGCTGCCGGATCTGGGCGGCGGAACCACGGGCGCCGGAGTCGGCCATCATGAAGATGGAGTTGAACGACTTCTGACGCGCCTCCTTGCCTTCGGCGTCGATCACCGCCTCGGTACCGAGCTTTTCCATCATGGCCTTGGCCACCTGGTCGTTGGTACGCGACCAGATATCCACCACCTTGTTGTAGCGCTCGCCGTTGGTGACCAGGCCGGAGGCATACTGCCCCTCGATGTCCTTCACCTCTTCCTCGGCCCGCGCCAGGATGGTCTCCTTTTCGTCCGGGATGGTCATGTCGTTGACGCCGATGGAGGAACCGGAGCGGGTGGAGTAGGCGAAACCCATATACATGAGCTGGTCAGCAAAAATGACCGTGGCCTTCAGACCCACTGCCCGGTAACAGGCGTTGATGGTGGCCGAAATCGACTTCTTGTTCATGTCCCGGTTCGCCATCTCGAAGGGCAGCCCCTCCGGGAAGATGCGATAGACCAGCGCACGACCGACCGTGGTCTTGTAGCGGGTGATGGTTTCGCTGCGCTCGCCGGTCTGATCGTCCAGCTGCACCTCGCGAATACGCACCTCGATACGCGCCTGCAGGTCCACCTGGCCGCTGTCGTAGGCACGGTGCACCTCGTCCAGGTCGCTGAACTTCATGCCTTCGCCACGGGCGTTGATACGCTCGCGGGACATGTAATAGAGGCCCAGCACCACGTCCTGCGACGGCACGATGATCGGTTCACCGCTGGCCGGGGACAGGATGTTGTTGGTAGACATCATCAAGGCGCGGGCCTCGAGCTGCGCTTCCAGCGCCAGCGGTACGTGCACAGCCATCTGGTCGCCGTCGAAGTCGGCGTTGAAGGCGGTGCAGACCAGCGGGTGCAACTGGATGGCCTTGCCCTCGATCAACACCGGCTCGAACGCCTGGATGCCCAGGCGGTGCAGCGTCGGCGCCCGGTTCAGCATGACCGGGTGCTCGCGGATGACCTCTTCCAGGATGTCCCAGACTTCCGGCGCCTCGCGCTCGGTCATCTTCTTGGCCGCCTTGATGGTGGTGGCCAGGCCCAGCCGCTGCAGCTTGGAGAAGATGAACGGCTTGAACAGCTCCAGCGCCATGCGCTTGGGCAGGCCGCACTGGTGCAGGCGCAGGGTCGGACCGACCACGATCACGGAACGGCCGGAGTAGTCCACGCGCTTGCCCAGCAGGTTCTGCCGGAAGCGGCCCTGCTTGCCCTTGATCATGTCGGCCAGGGACTTCAGCGGGCGCTTGTTGGTGCCGGTGATGGCACGACCGCGCCGGCCGTTGTCCAGCAGCGCGTCCACGGACTCCTGCAGCATGCGCTTCTCGTTGCGCACGATGATGTCCGGGGCGGACAGCTCCAGCAGCCGCTTCAGGCGGTTGTTGCGGTTGATCACCCGGCGGTACAGATCGTTCAGGTCGGAGGTGGCGAAACGGCCACCGTCCAGCGGTACCAGCGGACGCAGGTCCGGCGGCAGTACCGGCAGCACCGTCATGATCATCCACTCCGGCTTGTTGCCGGATTCCAGGAACGCCTCGACGATCTTCAGCCGCTTGGACAGCCGCTTGATCTTGGTGTCGGAATTGGTGGCAGAGAGCTCCTCGCGCAGCTTCTGCTGTTCCTCTTCCAGATCCACGCTTTTCAGCAGTTCCATGACGGCTTCGGCGCCCATGCGGGCGTCGAACTCGTCACCGTACTGCTCGACGGAGTCCAGGTAGCCTTCGTCGGTCAGCAACTGGCCGCGCTCCAGCGGGGTCATACCCGGATCGATGACCACGAACGCCTCGAAATAGAGGATGCGCTCGATGTCACGCAGGGTCATGTCCAGCAGCAGGCCGATGCGGCTGGGCAGCGACTTCAGGTACCAGATGTGCGCGACCGGGCTGGCCAGGTCGATGTGGCCCATGCGCTCGCGGCGCACCTTGGCCAGCGTGACTTCCACGCCGCACTTCTCGCAGACCACGCCGCGATGCTTCAGCCGCTTGTACTTGCCGCACAGGCACTCGTAGTCCTTCACCGGGCCGAAGATCTTGGCGCAGAACAGGCCGTCGCGCTCCGGCTTGAAGGTCCGGTAATTGATGGTCTCAGGCTTCTTCACTTCGCCGTAGGACCAGGAACGGATCATTTCCGGCGACGCCAGAGCGATGCGCAGGGCATCGAAGTCATCCAGCTGAGCGCCAGGCTGCTTGAACAGGTTCAGCAAGTCTTTCATAGCCGTTCGTCCGCCACCTTAGTTGGTGAGTAATCTGTCCGTCGTGACGACGTACACCACAATTAGTCCTGCTCCAGCTCGATATTGATGCCGAGGGAGCGAATTTCCTTGACCAGCACGTTGAAGGACTCGGGCATGCCGGCCTTCATCTGGTGGTTGCCGTCCACGATGTTCTTGTACATCTGCGTCCGGCCGTTCACGTCATCCGACTTCACGGTCAGCATCTCCTGCAGCGTATAGGCCGCACCGTACGCTTCCAGTGCCCACACTTCCATCTCGCCGAAGCGCTGGCCGCCGAACTGCGCCTTCCCGCCCAGCGGCTGCTGGGTGACCAGGGAGTACGGACCGGTGGAACGCGCGTGCATCTTGTCGTCCACCAGGTGGTTCAGCTTCAGCATGTACATGTAGCCGATGGTCACCGGACGGTCGAAGGCATCGCCGGTACGACCGTCGTACAGCGTGGCCTGGCCGGATTCCGGCAGACCAGCGAGACGCAGCATGTACTTGATCTCGTCCTCGTTGGCACCGTCGAACACCGGCGTCGCGATCGGCACCCCGGGGCGCAGATTGCTGCACAGGCGCACGATTTCCTCGTCGCTGAAACTGGCGAGATCCACCGCCTGGCCGCTGTGGTTGTAGATGGCGTCCAGCTTCTGGCGCATCTCGTCCACCTTGGCCTTCACTTCCAGCATCTCGCCCAGTTGCCGGCCGAGCTCCTTGGCCGCCCAGCCCATATGGGTTTCAAGCACCTGCCCCACGTTCATGCGGGAAGGCACGCCCAGCGGGTTCAGCACCACGTCCACCGGACGGCCGTCGTCGGTAAACGGCATGTCTTCCTGCGGCACGATCATGGAGATCACGCCCTTGTTGCCGTGGCGGCCGGCCATCTTGTCACCGGCCTGGATGCGACGCTTCACGGCCAGGTAGACCTTGACCATCTTCAGCACGCCGGGAGCAAGGTCATCGCCCTGGGTGATCTTGCCGCGCTTCTCCTCGAAGTGTGCCTCGAAGGCCTCGCGCTGTTCCTTCAACTGACGCTGGGTGCGCTCCAGCAGCTCGTTGGCCGCCTCGTCACGCATGCGGATCTCGAACCACTTGTCGCGGTCCAGCGTTTCCAGGTACTTCTCGGAGACCTTGTTGCCGGACTTCAGGCCGGCGGGGCCGCCCTCGGCCACCTGGTCGACGATGGCGTTCTGCACGCGGGCAAAGGCGTCGTCCTGGAAGATGCGGTACTGGTCGTCCAGATCCTTGCGGATCTTGGTCAGCGCCTCCTTCTCGATGGCCAGCGCCCGGGAGTCCTTCTCCACGCCGTCACGGGTGAACACCTGCACGTCGATCACGGTGCCATCCATGCCGGAGGGCACACGCAGCGAGGTGTCCTTCACGTCGGACGCCTTCTCGCCGAAGATCGCGCGCAGCAGCTTCTCTTCCGGGGTGAGCTGGCTTTCGCCCTTGGGCGTGACCTTGCCGACCAGGATGTCCCCGGCCTTCACCTCGGCACCGATATAGACGATACCCGCCTCGTCCAGCTTGGAGAGCGCGGATTCACCGACGTTGGGGATGTCGGCGGTGATTTCCTCCGGCCCCAGCTTGGTGTCGCGGGCAACAGCCGTCATTTCCTCGATGTGGATGGTGGTGTAGCGGTCTTCCTGCACCACACGCTCGGAAATGAGGATGGAGTCCTCGAAGTTGTAGCCGTTCCAGGGCATGAAGGCGACCAGCATGTTCTGGCCCAGGGCCAGTTCGCCCATGTCGGTGCTCGGGCCGTCGGCCAGCACGTCGCCGCGCGCCACCAGGTCACCCACGTTCACCAGTGCCTTCTGGTTGATGCAGGTGTTCTGGTTGGAACGGGTGTACTTGGTCAGGTTGTAGATATCCACGCCCGGCTCGCCCGGTGCGGTCTCGTCATCATTGACGCGGATAACCACGCGGGCGGCGTCCACGGACTCCACCAGGCCGCCGCGGCGCGCGACCACGGTCACGCCCGAGTCGATGGCCACGGCACGTTCCATGCCGGTGCCCACCAGCGGCTTCTCGGCCCGCAGCGTCGGCACGGCCTGGCGCTGCATGTTGGAGCCCATCAGCGCACGGTTGGCGTCATCGTGCTCGAGGAACGGCACCAGCGCCGCCGCCACGGACACGGTCTGCTTCGGCGACACGTCCATGTACTGGATCTTGTCCGGGGTGGACATGCCGAACTCGTTCTGGTGACGGATCGAGATCAGGTCATCCAGCAACGTGCCGTCGTCGCCGAGGCGCGCGTTGGCCTGGGCGATGATGTAGCGGGACTCCTCGATGGCGGAGAGATAATCCACCTCGTTGGTCACCTTGCCGTCCACCACGCGGCGGTACGGCGTCTCCAGGAAGCCGTAGCGGTTGGTGCGGGCGTAGCAGGCCAGCGAGTTGATCAGGCCGATGTTCGGGCCTTCCGGCGTCTCGATCGGGCAGACGCGACCATAATGGGTCGGGTGCACGTCACGGACTTCGAAACCGGCACGCTCACGGGTCAGGCCGCCCGGGCCCAGGGCCGACACGCGGCGCTTGTGGGTCACCTCGGAAAGCGGGTTGTTCTGGTCCATGAACTGCGACAACTGCGAGGAGCCGAAGAACTCCTTGATCGCAGCGGCCACCGGCTTGGCGTTGATCAGCTCCTGCGGCATCAGGCCCTCGCTCTCGGCGATGGACAGGCGCTCACGCACGGCACGCTCCACGCGCACCAGGCCGACGCGGAACACGTTCTCGGCCATCTCGCCCACGGAGCGGATGCGGCGATTGCCCAGGTGGTCGATGTCGTCCACCGTGCCCTTGCCGTTGCGGATGTCGATCAGCGTCTTCAGCACGGCAATGATGTCGTCGTTGTCCAGCGTGCCGGCACCGGTCACCTCTTCGCGGCCGACGCGCAGGTTGAACTTCATCCGGCCCACGGAGGACAGATCGTAGCGGTCCTCGCTGAAGAACAGGTTCTGGAACAGGTTCTCGGCGGCGTCCTTGGTGGGCGGCTCGCCGGGGCGCATCATGCGGTAGATCTCCACCAGCGCCTCGAGCTGCGTACGCGTGGTGTCGATGCGCAGCGTGCTGGACATGTACGGCCCGTGGTCCAGGTCGTTCACGTACAGCGTGTCGAACTGCTTGACGCCGGCGTCCTTGAGCTGCTGGATCAGTTCCGGCGTCAGCTCGGTGTTGGCCTCGGCCAGGATCTCGCCGCTGGACTTGTCCACCACGTCGTGCGCCAGCACCTTCCCTTCCAGGTACTCCTCCGGCACCACCAGCTTGTTCATGCCGGCCTTTTCCATCTGCCGGATGTGGCGTGCGGTGACGCGGCGGCCGGGCTCGACCAGCACTTCGCCGTCCACTTCGATGGGGAAGGTGGCCGTTTCACCGCGCAGGCGTTCCGGCACCAGGTCCATCACCACCTCGTTCTTCTTCAGGTGGAAGGTGTTCTTCTCGAAGAACAGGTCCAGGATCTGTTCGGGCTCCAGGCCCAGCGCGCGCAGCAGGATGGTCGCCGGCAGCTTCCGCCGGCGGTCGATGCGCACGAAGATGTTGTCCTTCGGATCGAACTCGAAGTCCAGCCAGGAACCGCGGTAGGGAATCACGCGGGCGCTGAACAGCAGCTTGCCGGAGGAATGGGTCTTGCCCTTGTCGTGGTCGAAGAACACACCCGGCGAACGGTGGAGCTGGGACACGATCACCCGCTCGGTGCCGTTCACCACGAAGGTGCCGTTCTCGGTCATGAGCGGCAATTCGCCCATGTACACTTCCTGCTCCTTGATGTCCTTGACGGTCTTGCCGTCCTTGTCATAGATGACAAGCCGCACCAGGGCGCGCAGCGGAGCCGCGTAGGTCATGCCGCGAAGCTGGCATTCCTTGACATCGAACACCGGCGTACCGATGCGATAGCTCACGTATTCCAGCGCAGCGGTGCCGGAGTAGCTGCTGATGGGAAACACGGACTTGAAGGCCGCGTGCAGCCCACTCTCCTCCCGCTTGTCCGGAGCCTGCTCGGCCTGCAGGAAGTGCCGGTAGGAATCCAGCTGGATGGCAAGCAGGTAAGGGACTTCCAGAATGTTGGGAATCTTGCCGAAGTCCTTGCGAATGCGCTTCTTTTCGGTGAACGAGTAGGCCATCGAGGTTCCTCACCAAACGATCAAACCAGGTAACGGGTCCGGAGGTGCAAAGTTCCGCGCTCAAGGCGGGGCCCGAAGCCCGCAACTTTGCACATGTCCCTGCTTTACTACGTGGAAGGCGCTGGCCCGGCGAACGCCGCCCGAGGCCTTCCTATAAACGGGAAAAGGCCGGTGGCTTCTAGCCACCAGCCGGTTCCCGACTTTCCTTTTAGCGGACGGTTTCCGACAAGACTTACTTGATCTCGACGGAAGCGCCAGCTTCTTCCAGCTTGGCCTTGATGTCGTCGGCCTCTTCCTTGGAAGCGCCTTCCTTCAGCGGAGCCGGCGCGCCTTCCACCAGTTCCTTGGCTTCCTTCAGACCCAGACCGGTGATGCCGCGCACAGCCTTGATCACGGACACCTTGTTGGAACCGAAGCTGGACAGAATGACGTCGAACTCGGTCTTCTCTTCAGCGGCGGCGGCATCGCCACCGGCAGCGGCGGCCGGAGCAGCAGCCACGGCGGCAGCAGCGGTCACACCGAACTTCTCTTCCATTGCCTCGATCAGATCAACGATCTCCAGCACGGTCATGTTGCCGACGGTCTCGAGGATGTCCTCTTTGGAAACAGCCATTGTAAAAACTCCTGAAAAAGCGTGTCGTAGATGAAACCTTAGGGTTTCCTGCGTTCAGAAACAGCGAACCGGGAAGCCGGATCAGGCGGCCTTCGCGTCGCGGACGGCGGCCAGCGTACGGACCAGCTTGCTCGGCACCTCGTTGATCGTGGTGACGAACTTCTGGATCGGCGCACGCATGGTGCCCATCAGCATGGCCAGGGCTTCTTCGCGGGTCGGCATGCTGGCCAGGCGCTCCAGTTCGGAGGCCGAGTACAGCGTGCCGCCCACGGCAACCAGCTTCGGAACGAGCTTGTCGTTCTGCTTCGCGAAATCCTTCACCACGCGCGCTGCGGCGCCCGGGTCCTCCTGGGAGAACGCGAGCAGCAGCGGGCCGGCAAAGCCTTCGGTCATGCATTCGAAGTCGGTACCCTGGACAGCCCGGCGCGCAATCGAGTTCTTGACTACCCGGAGGTAGACATTCTGCTTGCGCGCCTCGGAACGGAGACCATCCATATCCGTTGCACTCAGACCGCGATACTCCGCGGCCACGGCGGCATAAGCCACCTTGGCAACTTCATTCACTTCCGCGGCCATCGCCTTTTTCTGTTCCAGACTCAGCGCCATGTTTTACCTCCTGGAACTTGGCCATGACCCCCGGCGAGGCACTTTCGCCGGGGAACGTTGGATGACGGACCGGGAGAACCCGGAACTGTCACCTCCCCTTTCGGGGCTAACGGTCGCCTACCGCAGGAAACTCCTGCCGGGGCTGCACCGTCTGCGCTGGCCAGCCTTGCGGCTGTTTAAGCGGACGGACCGCACCAAGCGGTCTAAGACGGCTGCCGCATCTCCGACAGCCTTCTCAACCCCGCCTCCCGCCGAAACGGGAGACGGAAACCATCAGAAGCTCAGCGACGACGGGTCGACAGTCAGGCCGGGACCCATGGTGGAAGCCACGGTCACCTTCTTGACGTAGACGCCCTTGGCCGCAGCCGGCTTCATCTTGTTCAGATCGGTCATCAGCGCCTCGAGGTTCTGCTTGAGCTGCTCCGGCTCAAACGACACCTTGCCGATGGCGCAATGAATGATGCCGGACTTGTCGGTGCGGTACCGCACCTGACCGGCCTTGGCGTTGCGCACAGCATCCGCCACATTCGGAGTCACCGTACCAACCTTGGGATTCGGCATGAGACCGCGCGGACCCAGAATGGTTCCAAGGCGACCCACGACGGCCATGGCATCGGGGCTGGCAATCACCACATCGAAATTCAGCTCGCCGCCCTTCACCTGTTCGGCCAGATCATCCATGCCGACGATGTCGGCACCGGCTTCCCTGGCCGCATCGGCGTTGGCACCCTGGGTGAACACGGCCACGCGCACGGACTTGCCGGTACCATTCGGCAGCACCGTGGCGCCGCGCACCACCTGATCGGACTTGCGCGGATCCACGCCCAGGTTCACCGACACCTCGATGGATTCCGGGAACTTGGCGGCGGGCAGGGACTTGAGCACGGAGAAGGCCTCATCGGCGGGGTACAGCTTGCCCGGCTCGACCTTCTCGGCAAACGCCTTCTGACGCTTGGTCAACTTGGCCATGATTACACCCCCTCCACGTCAAGGCCCATGCTGCGCGCGCTACCGGCAATGGTGCGCACCGCGGCGTCCAGGTCGGCAGCCGACAGGTCCGGCTCCTTGACCTTGGCGATCTCTTCCAGCTGCTCACGGGTCACCTTGCCCACCTTTTCGGTGTTCGGGCGGCCGGAGCCGGACTTGATGCCGGCAGCCTTCTTCAGCAGGATCGCCGCCGGAGGCGTCTTGGTGATAAAGGTAAAGCTGCGGTCATTGTAGACGGTGATCACCACCGGCGTGGGCAGGCCCGGCTCCATATCCTGGGTCTGGGCGTTGAACGCCTTGCAGAACTCCATGATATTGACGCCGTGCTGACCCAGGGCGGGACCGACCGGGGGCGAGGGGTTCGCCTGCCCGGCTTTCACCTGCAGCTTGATGTAGGCTTGGACTTTCTTGGCCATGAGACCTCCTGATCGGGTGCAAACGCCTTCTCGGCTCCCCGGTGCAACAAACGCCGACACGCCGGCAACCGGCCTTCACCGGGCGGCGCAGCGGCGTCACATTAAACCTTCTCGACCTGATCGAACGCGAGTTCCACCGGCGTGGAACGGCCGAAAATCAGAACCGCCACACGCAGGCGGCTCTTCTCGTAATTCACTTCTTCCACGGCACCGTTGAAGTCGGTGAACGGGCCGTCGGTGACGCGCACCACTTCGCCCACCTCGAACAGCACCTTCGGACGCGGTTTCTCCACGCCTTCCTTCACGCGGTTCAGAATCTGCTCGGCTTCCTTGTCGGAAATCGGTGCAGGGCGATCACTGGAGCCGCCGATAAAGCCCATCACGCGGGGCACTTCCTTCACCAGGTGCCAGGTCTCGTCGTCCAGTTCCATACGGACCAGCACATAACCGGGAAAGAACTTGCGCTCGCTGCGGCGCTTCTGCCCGCCGCGGATCTCCACCACTTCCTCGGTGGGAACCAGGATCTCGCCGAACTTGTGCTCCATCCCCGCACGCTTGACGCGCTCTTCCAGGGACTGCTTCACCTTGTTCTCGAAGCCCGAATAGGCGTGTACCACATACCAACGCATCGCCATGATCAGCCTCCTCCCGGGCGAATGATGATTTCAACGCCCCAGCGCAGCAGCATGTCCAGCAGCCACAGGAAAATGGCAACGATCATGACAACAATGAGCACGATCAGCGTTGTCTGCCGGGTTTCCTGGCCGGTCGGCCAGACCACCTTCCGGGTTTCCGTGCGCGCATCCAGCAGGAAGCCCCACAAGGCCTTGCCCGGCGCGGAGCTGACCCCGATGGCGACAGCTACCGCCACGACGCCCAGCAGGCCCACCACACGGATAACCTGCGCCTCGTCCTCGAACACGTAAAAGCCGATGATCCCGGCAGCAAGAACCAGCGCCGCCGCGACCAGCTTCAGCGTGTCAGCCGGCGATTTATCATTGATCGTCTTGGATTTCATGAATGTCCGCAGACTTCCCCGGAGCGGGCTCCGCAAAATGGTGGATACGGACAGCTGACCGGAAGCTGGCAGGCCAGGAGGGACTCGAACCCCCAACCTGCGGTTTTGGAGACCGCTGCTCTGCCAATTGAGCTACTGGCCTGTATCCGGTTGCATCTGACTCGAAAGCGCGAGACACGATACCGCGCCTCACGCTTTCTCGTCCAGCCTGATCCGCGATCCGTGAATCGCGTTAGCCGTTTCGTCTTACTCGAGAATCTTGGCGACGACGCCGGCACCGACGGTACGACCACCCTCTCGGATGGCGAACCGCAGACCGTCTTCCATGGCGATCGGCGCAATCAGCGTCACAGTCATCTTCACGTTATCGCCAGGCATCACCATCTCGATACCTTCCGGCAGCTCGCACGAGCCCGTCACGTCCGTCGTGCGGAAGTAGAACTGCGGACGATAACCATTGAAGAACGGCGTGTGACGCCCACCCTCATCCTTCGACAGAATGTAGACCTCACACTCGAACTTCGTGTGCGGGGTGATGCTGCCCGGCTTGCACAGCACCTGACCACGCTCCACTTCGTCCCGCTTCGTGCCACGCAGCAGCGCACCGATGTTGTCACCGGCCTGGCCCTGGTCCAGCAGCTTGCGGAACATCTCAACACCCGTGCACACCGTCTTCTGCGTGTCCCGGATGCCAACAATCTCCACTTCCTCGCCGGTCTTCACGATCCCGCGCTCCACGCGACCCGTCACCACCGTCCCGCGCCCCGAAATCGAGAACACGTCCTCGATCGGCATCAGAAACGGCTGGTCAACCGGGCGCTCCGGCGTCGGAATGTAGCGGTCCATCTCCTCGACCAGCTTCACAATCGACGGCACACCGATGTCGCTGGTATCACCCTCCAGCGCCTTCAGCGCCGAACCAGTCACGATCGGCGTGTCATCGCCCGGAAACTCGTAGGTCGACAGAAGATCACGCACTTCCATCTCCACCAGCTCCAGCAGCTCCTCGTCGTCCACCATGTCCGCCTTGTTCAGGTAGACCACGATGTACGGAACACCCACCTGGCGCGCCAGCAGAATGTGCTCGCGCGTCTGCGGCATCGGGCCGTCTGCGGCCGAGCACACCAGAATCGCTCCGTCCATCTGCGCCGCACCCGTGATCATGTTCTTCACGTAGTCCGCGTGACCAGGGCAGTCAACGTGCGCGTAGTGACGCTCCGTGGACTCGTACTCCACATGCGCCGTGGCAATCGTGATACCACGCGCACGCTCTTCCGGCGCGTTGTCAATCTGGTCGTACGCCCGGAACTCGCCACCAAACTGCTCGCCCATCACCTTCGTCAGCGCCGCAGTCAGCGTCGTCTTCCCATGGTCCACGTGACCGATGGTGCCTACGTTCACGTGCGGCTTTGTACGCTCAAACTTACCCTTGGACATCGAGCCGATCTCCCCGTGCATCCCTTGAAAACCGCGCCAGGGCCGGAAAACCAGCCCCACGAACACGATCACCAACCATGAATAATGGAGCCCATGCCCGGATTTGAACCGGGGACCTCTTCCTTACCAAGGAAGTGCTCTACCCCTGAGCTACATGGGCCCGTCACGCACGCAGCCCCGTCCGGGACAGGGCCGTCTTACTATGGAGCGGGTGATGGGAATCGAACCCACATCATCAGCTTGGAAGGCTGAGGTTCTACCATTGAACTACACCCGCCTGGCTACCCAGACCGAGCGAGTAGGCCGCTCCGTACTTGAAATCTGGTGGAGGGGGGAGGATTCGAACCTCCGAAGGCTGTGCCAGCAGATTTACAGTCTGCCCCCTTTGACCGCTCGGGAACCCCTCCGAATTTCAGAGCGCGATACTTTGCGGCAGAGCGGTGCTTCTGTCAACCGTTTCCCGGCATACGGGAGGGGTTTCCACACCGTGCGAAACGCCGCCGCTTTCCATAGAATAGAGCGCGCCGACGAACAAGCAGCCACACAGCCCATCACCGGGCGACAGACAGCGGAACAAAATCAAGCAGATGCCTATAAGAAGAGCGCACCCGTTCGCCCCTGCCGTCCTGCTGCTCCTTGTTATACCGCTGTTCTTCATCGACACCACCGAACTGGACCGGCACCTCCCCAGAGAACTGTATGCTTTCGCCCATGTGGGCATCTTCGCGCTGCTCACCATGGCGCTGCTGTGCATTCCCGCGCTGGCGCGGCGGCACTACGCGCTGCAGGCAGTGGCCGCCCTGGTGGCGGTCTTCCTGGTGGGTGGTGCGATCGAACTGATCCAGCCCCAGTTCGGTCGCCAGGCCTCCTGGACCGACCTGAGGCAGAACATGGCCGGCGCCCTTGCCGCCATCGCATTCATGGCGCCAGCGCGACGGCTGAAGCTGGCGCTGGCACCCGTGGCACTGCTCGCCCTGGTGCTGGAACTGTATGGCCCGACCACCACCCTGTGGGACCGTCACGTGGCCAGACAGCAGTTTCCCGTACTGAGCGATTTCGAAACCCGCTTCGAACACCGCCGCTGGTCGAGCGGCACCGTCACCACCGACATCGCCCGGTCCGGCGCCCACTCGCTGCGGCTGGATCTTGAACCGGGCCGCTACAGCGGCACCATGATGCGCCGCTCGTTCGGCGACTGGAGCGACTACGACTACTTCCGCTTCAGCGTCTACAACCCGGACGTACAGCCGCTGCTGCTGACGGTTTCCATCCGCGACCACGCGCATTTCCGCCGCGGCGGCCTCTACAATGACCGCTTCAATCGGCGCTATACGCTGGAACGGGGTTGGAACGACATCAGTATTCCGGTGACGGAAATCGTCTCTGCCCCGCGCGGCCGGCGCCTGGACGTCTCCGACCTGGCCGAGATCGTGCTGTTCACGAGCAATCTCGCCGAACCCCGACTTATTTATCTGGACCGGGTCATGGTGGACCGGCTCACACATTGAAAGTGCTGCGCCGCAGCGGATAATGCAGGGACACACCCGACGCCCCTGGCCACGGAACGCTCAACGACACGGGAACCTCATTCCATGACGCAACGCCCTATCCTGATCACCGGCGGTGCCGGCTACATCGGCAGCCACGTGGTGAAACAGCTTGGCCGCCGCGGCGAGCAAGTGGTGGTACTGGACGATCTCAGCACCGGTTTCGCCGATGCCGTCACCCATGGCGAACTGGTGGAGGGCAGCACCGCCGACCGGCAACTGGTCAGCGGGCTGCTGGAACGGCACGGTATCGACACCGTCATGCACTTCGCGGCGCACACCATCGTGCCGGAATCCGTGGCTGATCCACTCAAGTACTACGGCAACAACACCTGCGCAACACGCAACCTGCTCGCCTGCTGCCAGCAGGCCGGCGTGCGCAATTTCATTTTCTCGTCCACGGCCGCCGTCTACGGCATCCCGGACAGCGGTATCGCGCGCGAGGACTCGCCCAACGCGCCGATCAACCCCTACGGCACGTCCAAGCTGATGTCGGAATGGATGCTCAGGGACCTCTCGGCCGCCACCCCGCTGAAGCACGTGGCGCTGCGCTATTTCAACGTCGCCGGCTGCGACCCCGAAGGCGAGATCGGCCAGTCCACCCGCAAGGCGACGCTGCTGGTGAAGGTGGCCTGCGAGGCGGCGGTGGGTAAGCGCCCCCACGTTTCCATCTTCGGCACCGACTACGACACCCCCGACGGCACGGGGGTACGGGACTACATCCATGTGGAAGACCTGGCCGCTGCTCATCTCAAGGCGCTGGACTACCTGAGGAACGGCGGCGAATCCACCACGCTGAACTGCGGCTACGGGCACGGCTACAGCGTGCGGGAGGTGCTGGAGATGGTGGAGAAGGTGAACGGCAAGCCGCTGACCATAATCGAGGAACCCCGCCGCGCCGGGGACCCGCCGACGCTGGTGGCGGAAGCGAAGCGCATCCGCAGCGTGCTGGGATGGGAGCCGGAGCACAACAGCCTGGAGGAGATTGTGCGCACCTCGCTGGCGTGGGAGCGGCGGTTGGCAGAAAGCTGACAGACCGTTTGTTGGGGTTCGCTGCGCTCACCGCCAACCTACCCGTCCCTGAACGAACCGGCGGCGATCAACGAAAGGTAGTCCCACGTAGGGTGTGCAGGCCGCAGGGCCTGCGCACCGGACCAGGCTGGGAATCGGTGCGCACCACGCCGTAGTGCACACCCTACGACTACCTGTAGGTTGGCGGTGAGCCGAAGGCGAACCCCAACAAACGAGCGGCACCAACCGCCCCACCGGCTGACGCGAACCGGCGGCAATCAACGAATGGCGGCCCCCACGTAGGGTGTGCAGGCCGCAAGGCCTGCGCACCGGGCCAGGCTGGGAATCGGTGCGCACCACGCCGTGGTGCACACCCTACGACGACTACCTGTAGGTTGGCGGTGAGCCGAAGGCGAACCCCAACAAACGAGCGGCACCAACCGCCCCACCGGCTGACGCGAACCGGCGGCAATCAACGAATGGCGGCCCCCACGTAGGGTGTGCAGG
>JBJHBJ010000012.1:51160-92594 GCA_050485425.1 Ectothiorhodospiraceae bacterium
TACCTGTAGGTTGGCGGTGAGCCGAAGGCGAACCCCAACAAACGAGCGGCACCAACCGCCCCACCGGCTGACGCGAACCGGCGGCAATCAACGAATGGCGGCCCCCACGTAGGGTGTGCAGGCCGCAGGGCCTGCGCACCGGGCCAGGCTGGGAGATGGTGCGCACCACGTCGTGGTGCACACCCCACGACGACTACCTGTAGGTTGGCGGTGAGCCGAAGGCGAACCCCAACAAACGAGCGGCACCAACCGCCCACCGGCTGACGCGAACCGGCGGCAATCAACGAATGGCGGCCCCACGTAGGGTGTGCAGGCCGCAGGGCCTGCGCACCGGGCCAGGCTGGGAGATGGTGCGCACCACGCCGTGGTGCACACCCTACGACGACTACCTGTAGGTTGGCGGTGAGCCGAAGGCGAACCCCAACAAACCGGGCGACACCAGCCACTCGCCGCCTGGCGGGAAACAGCGACGGCTGACGTGAGGGATTTTTCGCAGTAGGGTTCGGAGGAAGACGCGCGTTGCGCTTTTCATGTTGGGGTTCGCTGCGCCCACCGCCAACCGACGCTTTCACCGGTCGGGTGGGTCGATGAGGCGCACCAGCGAATGCCAACAGTGATCGCTCGCGGGCGCGCCGCTATGCAGACCCCGGCACAAAGGAATGGAACCATGACCACGATCACCCCCGTTGTCCTCTCCGGCGGCTCCGGCACCCGGCTATGGCCCCTGTCCCGGGAACGCTATCCCAAACAGTTGCTGCCGCTGACCGGATCGGATTCCACACTGCTTCAGCTCACCATGGAACGGCTGCGCGGGCTGGAGGAGATCCAACGACCCATCGTGGTCTGCAACAATGAGCACCGCTTCCTGGTGGCCGAACAACTGCGCGACGGGGACTGGGGCACGCCACACATCATGCTCGAACCCGTGGGGCGCAACACCGCGCCCGGCGTGGCCGTGGCCGCGCTGCAGGTGATGCAGGAAGACCCCGAAGCCATCATGCTGGTCATGCCGTCCGATCACCTCATCCAGGACGCGCTCGCGTATCACCAGGCGGTCCGCACCGGTGCCAGAGCCGCCGCCGAGGGTGCACTGGTCACCTTCGGCATCCGTCCCGCCTACCCGGAAACCGGCTACGGCTACATCCGGGCCGGCAAGCAGTTCGCCTCCGGCAACGCCGCGGCCAAGGTGGAGCAGTTCGTGGAGAAGCCGGACCTCGCCACCGCCGAGCAATACCTGAAATCCGGCGACTACCTCTGGAACAGCGGCATCTTCATGTTTCGCGCCGACCGCTTCCTGAGTGAGCTCCGCGAACACGCCCCGGACATCCTCAAGGCCTGCGAACAGGCCCTGGCCAAGGCCAAGCCGGACCTGGACTTCCTGCGCCTCGACGCAGAAGCTTTCGCCGCCTGCCCCAGCGACTCCATCGACTACGCGGTGATGGAGAAAACCACGCGCGCCGCCGTGGTTCCCATGGACGCCGGCTGGAGCGACCTGGGCTCGTGGTCGGCGTTGCATGACGCCAGCCCGCAGTCCGCCGATGGCAACGTTGCCATCGGCGACGTGCTCAGCCACAACAGCAGCAACTGCTACGTGCGGGCGGAAAGCCGCCTGGTCGCCACGCTGGGCATGCAGGACTGCATCGTCGTGGAAACGCCGGACGCCGTGCTGGTCGCCGCCAAGGACCAGATCCAGGATGTGAAGAAGCTGGTGGAGCAACTCCGCGAGAGCGGCCGCGAGGAAGTGTTGAACCACCGGCGCGTCGAGCGCCCCTGGGGCAGTTACGAGGGCATCGCTCAGGCCGACCGCTTCCAGGTCAAGCGCATCGTCGTCGCCCCCGGCCGCAGCCTGTCCCTGCAGATGCACCACCACCGCGCCGAGCACTGGATCGTGGTCAAGGGCACCGGCCGCGTGATTCGCGGCGACGACACCTTCCTGATCAGCGAAGACGAATCCACTTATATATCTCTGGGCACCATGCACCGCCTGGAGAACCCCGGTGTGATTCCCCTGGAACTCATTGAGGTCCAGACGGGTAGTTACCTGGGGGAGGACGACATCGTCCGGTTCGAGGATAACTACGGGCGGAGCTAGTGTTTCCGGCCTTGCGGCCGGATCGGTGGCAACCGCCTGCGGCGGTTACCCCCCTACGGCGGATCCGCTCAAGCGCAGGGTGCTCAGAGCCGGAGGCGATGCGCACCGGTCACGCCAATGGTGCGCATCGCTTTGCTCTGAGCACCCTACGGTCTTGACCAACAAGACGGCATCTACGTCGGGATACCCCTGCGGCGGCAGTAGGGGAGTAACCGCGTAGCGGTTGCTACCATCGGGCATGCCCGAATACCGTCACGAGGCCTTGGCGCATTCGGGCCGCGTTTCCGGTCAGGCCGCCTGTGAACCCCACGCCTTCCGGCGACAGCCGGACGCTATCGGCTGTCTCTCCCCGGGGACACGTTTTCTTAGACCGGAAATCCCTCCAGAATGCTCCCGCGCAGCACGCTCCAAGCGATGTCTGCGCGGGGGGGGCACCTGCCCAACACAGTTCGAATTTCCTGTTCTGGGGGCGTCAGCGGCAGCGCTGGTGCAAGGGAGTTTCTGTGTCTGGAAAAACCTATGTGACGACACGCGGGCAGGCGGTGAAACTTGCCGTCGTGGCCTGCTGTGCGCTGATGTTGAGCGCATGCATCGGAGGAGGCTCGGGAGGCTCCTCGGGCGGCGGAGGAAAAGACGCCCAGTCAACGGCTCAGTCTCCGCCTGTAGGGAACGAAGAACTGACATTGTCCTGGATACCTCCGTCCACGCGGATGGACGGCTCCAGCCTCTACCTCTACGAACTCGGCGGCTACGAGATCCTGTACGGCACGGTGGACGGAAAATTCAGCTGGCGCGTGGACGTCCGCGACGAAAATGCCACCACCGCCACGCTCCGGAACCTGAAAAGCGGCCTGGCCTACTACATCATGGTCCGTGTCTACGACGTGGAAGGACGCTACAGCGGTTACTCGCCGCAACAGGTGGTTACCGTACGCTGAGTCTGCCCCGGGGTGCCGCCGGATTTGGAAACAACCGGCGGCGCCCCGGATGCTCGTCAGCATTCTTTACAGTCGGGCTGAGAAGACAGATGACCCGACACACCATCTCCAAAACCAATCAATAACTTGCCAATGCTGGCCCGGACCTTGCTATGTATTGCCTGCCAATAACTAACCTAAGGACAAGGTGGGCACAACAATGCGCAAGATCTCCTTACTGCTGGGCTCGCTCTTTGCAGCCCTGTTTCTGGCTTTCTCGGCCCAAGCCTCCACGATCGACGTCAAGTACGACGGCTTCGTGAACGGCTCCAGCCAGGGCAAGATCTCCGGCCCGCGGAACGCCACCGTCAACGCCGGCCAGTTCCAGTTCAAGACCGGTCAGGACTGGAACGACACCCTGGAAGCCTTCTGCCTGGATGTCACCACCAACCTGATCACGAACAAGAGCACCGTGGTGACCTACAACGTGGTCAACGCCAACGACTACGCCCCGCTCGGTAATGAGCGGCTGGGCCTGGTCAGCGCCCTCTACCACAACCATGCGGGCTCCCTGGGCAACAGCACCAACGACGCTGCCTTCCAGCTGGCGCTGTGGTCCATTCTCTATCAGGACACTTCCCCCTCGTTCGGCTTCAGCAATTTCTCCTCAGCCGTCATGCAGACGGCAGCAGGCTGGCTGGAAACGCTGACCGCCTGGACCGGGCCGAGCCAGTACGATTTCTGGGTGCTGACCCCGAACTCCCACAACACGCAGACCCTGATCACGGTAACGCCGAAGTCTGTGCCGGAGCCGGGCATGCTGGCACTGCTGGGGGCTGGCCTGCTTCTGCTGGTGGCCGTGCGCCGCCGCAAGGCCGGATAATCAATAATAATAAATGGGCACCATTGAGCCCGGGCCTCAGCCCGGGTTTTTTGTCGTCATTAAAAAACAATTACATACAGCATCCTTCTCGATTTAATATGAACTGATTCACAGCGAACTTTCAAAACGTGACGAAGTTCACATGTCGTCCGCGAAGCGAGACACAGTACGCATAGCCACCGCTCCGTAGAGTTGACCCCACGTTTCGGTCAACTCGCAAGGACGGCATGGCTATCATGTTCTCTCGCTTCCCGGCCATCACAGCGAAAATCAGCACCCCTCTCACGCTCGCGCTGGCAGTCTCCGCTGCCGTGTTGCTCGGCGGCTGTGTGAGCGAGAGCAGCTCCAGTTCCGGTGGATCCGGCGACGGCAACCCGGTGAGCTCCCAGCCCAGCAACAACATCGGGCAGGTGAACCTGAGCTGGGTGGAACCCACGTTGCGGGAGAATGGCGACCCCCTGGTTCTCAGCGATATTTCCGGTTACGAGGTACATTACGGCACCACTAGCGGCGACTATACGGAAGTGCTGGAAGTTGCCTACCCCGACACCTCCGTGAGCATCAACAGCCTGGGTGCCGGCCGCTGGTACTTCGCAGTAAGAACGGTGGACACCGAACAGCGCCGGAGCCGGTTCTCGGAAGAGAAGAGCGTCTGGATCAACTGATCCGTCCCGGACACGAAAATGACCTCGCGGGGATGGGTTCCGTGGCAGACGCTGTCGGGCACAGGCGGACTTTCGCCCGGCGGTAGCAACCGCTGCGCGGTTACTCCCCTACAGCGGGATGTATTCAGGCGGCGGGATGCATACGGCCAGTCGCGTAGGGAGGTAATCACCGCAGGCGATTGCCACCGTTCCGGCCGCCAGGCCGGAAACAGGAAGTGCGCTGAACCCAAAAAGCCCGGAGCAAATGCTCCGGGCTTTTACGTCATGGCGCCGGCAACGCCGGCGGTCAGTTCGGCAACTGCTCCAGGCGCTCGCGGGCGTCGGATTCCCAGCGGGCGTCCTCCGCGGCGCTCAAGGCCCGTTCAAGCTGCGAGCGTGCCTCGGAGGTCTGGCCGGCTTCGGCCAGCGCGGCGCCGTAGTGGTAGCGAATCTCCGCATTGTCCGGCGCCCGGGACACGGCCTGGGACAGGAGTTCCACGGCGCGGCCGGCATTGCCGTTCTTCAGCTCGATCCAGCCCAGCGTGTCCATGATCGCCGCATTGTCCGGGGCCAGTTCGTGCGCCTCGCGTGCCATGGGCAAGGCGCGCTCATCCCCGATCTGGCTGTAACCCCAGGCCAGGTTGTTCTTCAGCGCGGCATTGGGCTGCGGGCTCATCTCCACCAGCGCTTCGTACTGGCGCACCATGGCGGCGTAATCGCCCACCTGGCCGTACCAGTCGGCCAGCGACAGCCGCGCGGCGGCATCGTCGGGATTGTTTTCAATCCAGCGCTCGATGGGCGCGCCGGCATTGTCCATGCCGGCTTCGTGGCGATGGGCCACCAGCGGCCCCAGGGCATCCCGCCGGCCTTCGTCCACCGCACGCTGGTAGGCGTCGATGGCCGAATCGCGCTCACCCATATCGGCATAAACGTGGCCTTCCAGCAGCGCGCCCTCGCCCCGGCCGGCATCGTACTCCTGCAGATGCCGCGCGGTGCGCAAGGCTCCCTGGTGATCGCCGGCGCGCAGTTGCATGCGAGCGATCACCGCCGGCGCCTCGGGCCGTTCCGGGTGGTCGGCCATCAGTTGCTCCAGCGTCACGCGGGCGGCGTCTTCGTCGCCGGCGGCAGCCTGGGCACGGGCAAGCTGGAAGCGCACATCGACATCCTCCGGCGCCAGCCGCTGGGCGGCCTGCAGGCTTTCCACACCGCCCTCGGCATCCCCGGCATCCAGCTTGGCGACACCCAGCAGCGAGAGCGCCAGTGCGTTACCCGGCGCCACGCGCACGGCGCGTTCAGCGGCCTCCACCGCGTCATCCGGCTCACCGAAGGCGTACTGGAAGCGCGCCAGGGCCACAGCCGCCTGCGGCGATTCCGGGTGGGCCTGCACGGTGCGGTTCAGCCATTGCAGCGCTGCGTCCCGATCGCCGCGCTGCTGATGCACCTCCGCCAGGCGGAGTTTCACACCGAGGTTATCCGGGGAGCGTTGCAGGCCGCGCTCGAAATACGTCACCGCCTGGTCCAGCTCGCCCTCGTTGGACGCCAGCAGCCCCAGGTTGAACAGCGTCTGCACGCTGTCCCCGTCCAGTTCCAGCGCGCGACGGAATGCGGTGCGCGCCTCATCATTGCGGCCCAGATTCAGGTAGATGCCGCCCAGCAGGTTGTGAGAGGTGGCGCGGTTCGGGTAGTCCGAGACCAGGGAGCGGGCTTCCGCCAGCGCCCGATCGGTATCACCACCGCGCAGGGCGGCCAGGGCGATGAACTGCCTGCGGGTCATCTCCTCGTCGGCGTCGCCGGTTTCCAGTTGCTGCAGCATGGCCAGCGCCGGATCCGTGGCGCCTTCGCCCACCAGCGCCTGGGCCAGGCCCAGGCGTGCCTGGCGGGCACCGGTATCACCCTGCGCCTGACGGCGCTCCAGATCCGCGATGACCGCGTCGATGTCGTCCCCCGCGGCCTGGCTCAGGGCCGTCAGCGCCTGCGGGTCGCCGGAATGCTCGCGCACGCCGGCGGCCAGCACCCGGGAGGCCTGCCGCTCCTCACCGGCCTCGCGCAGCGCCGCAACCAGAATCAGCCGGGAGCGCAGGTCGTCCGGCCGGGCGGAGATCACCTCCTGCAACAGGGTGATGGCCTGCGCGTACTGGCCCTGCCGATAACGCACGGCCCCCATCAGCGCCCGCCCGGGCACACTGTCGGGGGTGACGCTCAGCACTCGCTGCAGGTGCTCATTGGCCTTGCTGATGTCGTCGTCGCCGAGCGCGATCAGGCCCGCCAGGTAGTTGGCGTAAGGATGTCGGTTGCCTTGCCGCAGCATGGTCTGCACCTCGGTGCGTGCGGCATCCGTCTCGCCCTGGGTGAGCAGCGCCTCCACCAGGCGGCCGCGGGCGCTGAAATGCTCCTGCCGGGAAACGTCCGTGGGGGGCAACTCCAGTGACCGGCGATAGGCTGCGATGGCCTCCTGCCAGTTACCGAGCTGGCGCTCGACCTCGGCCCGCGTCAGCCAAACGGCCGGCGAGCGCGGCGCCACCTCCTCGGCCCGCTCCAGGTACAGTACCGCCTCACCCATCTGGCCACCGCTCTGCGCCGCCCGCGCCGCCACCACCAGGGCGCGCACCGAGTTGCGGTCGGCATCCAGTGCGGCATTCAGTGCCTGGCGCGCCTGCTGGGTGCGGCCGGTCTGGCCGTAGGCCTCGGCATGGGCCGCCAGTAACTGTGCGCGCACGGAACTGTCGGTGACCGAATCGGGATCGATCTGGTTCAGCACGTCGTCGTACTTGCCTTGCCGGATCAGTGCCGACGCCAGCAAGGGCTGGACCCGATCCGCCTCGATGCCCAGCCGCGCCGCCCGTCGCAGGGATTCCTCGGCGGCGGCGTCGTCCCCGGCCAGCAGGGAGACCTCGCCAATGCGGAAGCGTGCTTCCGCGTGGTCGGAATCCTCCTGCAGCACGTTCCGGTACTCGGCGATGGCCGACTGGTACCGCCCCTCGTCCTGGTAGCCCTGGCCCCGCTCCATGTAATCCTCGATGCTGTCGCCGCAGGCGGCCAGACCGAGCGCCGCCGCAGAAACCACCAGCCATACCGCTAACCGCTTCATCACCCTTTCACTCCCGCGCCATGGCCTGACGGCAAGCCGCCTCAGGCCTTGATTCCATGCTTCTTCATCAGGTCGTACAGCGTCGGCCGGGACACCCCCAGCAACTCCGCCGCCCTGGATATATTGCCGTCCGAATACGTCATTGCCGCGTCCAGCGCCTTGTGCTCGGCCTCATCCCGCACCTGGCGCAGATTCAGCGTGGGCAGGTCGGTCTCCGTGACCCGCAGGCCCAGGTCGTCGGCATCCAGCAACTGACCGTCGGCGACGATCACCGCCCGGTTGATCTTGTTCTCCATTTCCCGGACATTGCCCGGCCAGGCATAACCGCGAATGGCCTCCAGCGCCTCGTCGGTGAAGCCGCGCAGATTGCGGCCATGACGCTCCGCCGCCTGGACCAGCAGCGCCCTGGCCAGCAGCACGGCATCGCCGTCCCGGTCGCGCACCGGGGGAATGTCCACGACCACTTCGCTGATGCGGTAGTAGAGATCCTCGCGGAAATCCCCGGAGCTGATCAGCTCGTCGATATTGCGGTGGGTGGCGCAGACCACGCGCACGTCCACCGGGATTTCCTGCCGGCCGCCGACGCGTTCCATCACGCGTTCCTGCAGGAAACGCAGCAGCTTGGACTGCAGCGGCATGGGCATGTCGCCGATCTCGTCCAGGAACAACGTGCCGCCGTCGGCCAGTTCGATCTTGCCCTTGGTCTGCTTGTGCGCGCCGGTGTAGGCGCCCTTCTCGTAACCGAACAGCTCGGTTTCCAGCAGGTTCTCGGGAATGGCCGCGCAGTTGATGGCCACGAAGCGGTTGTCCGCCCGGTCGCTGAGGGTGTGCACGGCGCGCGCCAGCACTTCCTTGCCGCTGCCGGTCTCGCCCAGCAACAGCACACTGGCTTGGGTGGACGCCACCTTCTCCACCAGGCGGCACACCTTGAGCATGCGCTGGCTGCCGGTGATCAGGCCCTCCAGCACCGTTTCCTGGCGTTGCATCAGGCGGCGGTTCTGGCGTTCGAGGCCGGCGATGTGGAAAGCGCGGGAGACGATGAGGTTCAGCGTGTCGGTCTCCACCGGCTTCTGGTAGAAATCGTAGGCGCCCAGCCCCACTGCCCGCACGGCGCTGCTCTCGTCGCCGTTGCCGGTGACAACGATCACCTTGGTGTGCGGCGCCGCGGCAAGAATCTCGCTCAGCGTGGCCATGCCCTCGTCGATGCCATCCGGGTCCGGCGGCAGGCCGAGGTCCTGCAGCACCACCATGGGTTCGTGGCGGCGCAGCTGTGCCATGGCGCCGGCGCGGTCCTCCGCCACCAGCACCTCGTAGTTCTCGAAGCACCACTTCAGTTGTTTCTGGAGCCCCGGATCATCCTCGACGATCAACAGCTTTTCGGCATTCACGTTCTACCCAGCACCCCTTGATTCCCTGGCGCAGCCGCCACCTGGTTTTCTAATCGACACGGCAGGCTGATGACGAAACTGGTGCCCTCTCCGGGCATACTGCTTACACTAACGCGCCCGCCCATCCGACGCACGAACTCCCGCACCTGATGCGCCCCGATCCCCATGCCCTTGCTGGACTTGGTGGTGTGAAACGGCTTGAACAGCTCATCGCGCACGAATTCCGGTGTCATGCCCTCGCCGCTGTCCTGCACGGTGAGGGTGAGTTCGGTTTCACCGATCTCCGCGAACACGCGCACCTCGCCATCATCCGGCGTGGCGTCCTGGGCGTTGCGGATGAGGTGCACCACCACCATGGTGAGCTCCTCCGGGTCCGCCTCCAGGTAGGCATCGGTGCCCTGCACCTGCAGCTCCGGCTGCGGCCGGCGGTCCGCGCAGCGCCGGGTGGCATCCGCCAGCATGTGCCGGATGTCCACCCGCTGCACGATGCCCTTGCGCTGGCTGCGCTGCAGGTGCTCCAGCAGCCGTTCCATGCGGGCCACGGAGTTGCCGATGGTGGACATGGCGTCGTCGATGAATTCCGGGTTGTGCTTGTGCTTCTCGGCATTCTTTACAACGAGCGACTGCTGGGCGATGAGGTTCTTCAGATCATGCATCAGGAACGCCGTAAGCTGGTTGAAGGCCTCGAACTGCCGGGCCTGGGAGAGCGCCTGCACACTCTCGTGCAGCCCCAGGTAACCCGCAAGTTGCCGCCCCAGCGTCTTGAGCAGGTCGCGGTCTTCCCAGGTGATCCCAGGATTGACGTCCGGGCGCGTCAGCAGAATGAAGCCGGTCAGGCTCTCCTGATGCAGCAGCGGAATGATCACCCACGGCTTGCCCAGCCGGCGCATGGCCTCCGACAGGGTGAGGCCGTTGTAGCGTTCCTGTTCCCTGTCCAGTTCGTCGACATCGACGATCCACTTGCTCTCATTCAGGAAACGCACCAGCGGTGAATCCCCGTCAAGGGTGGCGTCGGCAGGCACGTCCAGGCGCCAGTCCCCCACCGGCACGTACTGCCCTTCCTCGCGCTTCAGCCACACCGCGCCCTGCGGGCTGCCGACGATGTTGGCCGCCACGCGCACCGCCCGCTGGTACGGTGTGAGGCCGTCGTTCTCGTCCGCCAGGCTGTAGGTCAGGCGCAGCCATTCCTCGCGATAGTCATACTTGTTGCTGAAGAAGTGCTTGCTGAGGAAAACGCGCAGCCGCGCGCGCATGTCCCCGGAGGCCAGGAACACCACCAGCACCACCGAGCCGGCACCGATCAGCACGATTTGCGCGAACTCGCCCCAGCTGCCGCCGAAATCCCGGATGTAATAGCCGCCCAGCGAAATCAGGATGAGGTAGCCGCCGGCGGCGACAATCGCTGCCGTGTGGAAGGCCACGTGCCTGGAGACAAATACCGGCAGGGACCAGCTGCGGTTCCGGGTGGCGGCGATGGCAATCAGCGGCACCGCCAGGGCCTGCACCGCCCCGCGCGCCTGCCAGACCATGTTGTCCAGTTGACGGAACAGCAATGCGTCGGAATACAGGTACAGATCGAAGCCGAAGATGACGGCCATGCCCAGGCAGAGAAACTTCATTGCCCAGCGCCGCTCGCCGGGCATGTTGCGGTATAGCTGCTCCAGCAACACCAGCCCCAGCAGCCCGAGCGCCAGGCCGGAGAGGATGAACAGGCCGTGCAACCCCTCGGCAATCGGTGCGATCCCCGGCTGCAGAACGAGGCGTTGCGTGAGCACCAGCCCCATGGCCAGCAGCGGGGCGGCCAGGGCGAGAATGGACAGGAAACGGATCAGGCCGTTACTGGCACGCAGCGGCGCCAGCAGCCAGACCAGGAACACCAGCCACAGGCCGGTGCGGATCAGTTCCAGCATTTCCACGCCGATCACCGGCAGGCTGAGGTCCAACGGCACCCAGGCGAGGAAACCGGCCCAGACGGCCGTGGCCAGGCAGGCACCGGCAAGCAGCACGCCGTGCACGCCCCCCCGCCAACTGGTGAGCATCAGCGCCGCCAGGAACAGGAAAGCCAGGGCACACAGACCGTAACTGACTGTTCCTATTATGCTCATCGAATTTCCCGCGTGTGCAACTCCCCTCCACGATGTTACCTGAACCCGCGTACAAGTCACTGTCCGCAATGGTCCCAGGCCCCGGTGCCAACACCCCCCTGAATAAAAAAACCGCCCTGCTCAGGCAGAGCGGTTTATGGGCCATTCAACCGCCCGGCAGGCGATCAGGCCTGCATCGCGCCCTGGCGACGACCACGGCGGGTGGCCAGACCCACGGCAACCAGACCCAGGCCCAGCAGACCCAGCGTCATCGGCTCCGGCACGGGAGTGACGGACTCGACGATCAGCACCAGATCGTTGAAGTCCTGATCGCTGTCGGCATAGGGCATGTCTTCCCAGGCCAGCACCCACTCGTTGGAGAGCCAGGGGGCTTCGCCGGTGCCGTAGAAATCGGCACTCATGCCGTCTCCACCCTGGAACGCAACCACCTGGTCCTCACCGTCGTTCAACTCCGAGTTGGAGAAGAACAGGTTGCCTACGACATCGTTTTCCAGATAGAAGCCGAAGTTGGCGGTGGAGAAGCTTGCCTCGTCCACAACCTCGGCAGTGTCCAGGTTGATAGTCTGGAACGTGTTGGACTCCAGGTCGACCGTGATCGTGCGCTTCTCTGAAGTCTCGTTACCGCCACCAAAGACTTCCAGACGGTTGCCGGGATCGTTCTGGTCGTAGAAACCGAACGCATTGTTGTCGGAATTGCCGGCAATCGAAATGATGAACGTTGCGGCGGAAGACCCTGAAGCGCCGATCTGCCAGTTGGCATGGGTTTCATACTGTTCGTTGACGTCAAAGTCCTGATCATCGCCCAGCCAGCCGTCGAACAGGGACTGCAGATCCTGTCCCGGGCCATCGTCACTGGTGTCGCTGATCAGGTCGGCAGTCGCAGTGCCTGACAAGGCCAGCAAACCGGCTGCTGTCATGCTCGCGAACGCTTTCATAAATCACCCCATCTTGCTTTTTGCTCCTTGAGTGTCCGGTTGCCCGGGCGCACTGGTATAGAGTGCAAGTCCTCTGCCAGCCGTTGCGAAGAAAGAGAAAGAATGTCCCAAAAAGCTGATCAAACTGGAAAAAACGGCAGAGCGGATCTATCAATCGCAAGCTGAATGGCGGCACAACCGCCGGCCGGACCTTCAGGTTGTTAAAATCCCCGACAAAAAAACCGCCCTCACAAAGGAGGGCGGTTTTCAGTCAACAGACAGTTAAAGCCGGACTGCTCAGGCGGCGAGCGCACCGGCGCTGCCCTTGCCACGGCGGCGCACAGCGAATGCCATGGCAATGAGGCCAAGCCCCAGCAGACCCAGGGTCATCGGTTCCGGAACCGGGGTCACGGACTCGATGATCAGCACCAGGTCATTGAAGTCCTGATCGCTGTTGGCGTACGGCTGATCTTCCCAGGCCAGCACCCACTCGTTGGACAGCCACGGAGCCAGGCCATCGCCGAAGAAGTTGGCGTTCTGGCCGGAGCCCTGGAAGGCCACCATCTGGATATCGCCGTTGTTCAGCTCCGGGTTGGAGAAGAACAGGACGTTGGCCGCTTCGTTGTACAGATAGAAACCGAAGGTGGAGCTGGAGAATACGGCTTCATCAACGATCGATACATTGTCCAGGTCGATGGTCTTGAAGGTGTTGGTGGCGCCGTCATAGGTAATGCTGCGCTTGTCCTTCGTTGCATCACCGCCGCTGAACACTTCCAGGCGGTTGTTGACGTTATTCACATCGTAGAAGCCGAAGGTGTTACCAGCGGCATTCCCGGCGATGGAAATGATGAAAGTGGCCGCAGAGGTACCGGTGGCACCGATGGTCCAGTGCGCCGGCGTCTGAGCGTCGTCATTCACAGTCACCGAACCGTCCGGAACCCAGCCATCAAACAGCGACTGGAGGTCCTGACCCGGACCATCGCTGCTGGTATCACTGATCAAGTTCGCGCTCACCGTACCGGAGAGTGCGAACAGGCCCACCGCCAACATCGCAGTAAACTTGTTCATTTTTAGTTCCCTCGTTGCTCTCGTCTTTCGTCAGGTGCTCGCCGTGCTGGCTTCGCGTTCCATTTCGAAGCTCGGCAAACCGGGCTTCTTGGGTCTTATCCCTAGCAATCCACGGGCCAATCTTCGGAAAACAGCAACAAGAACTAAAATCCCTTTATAAAACATTAGCTTGAAGAATTGGCACAACTTACGCCATTTCACCCGCACAAGCCGGTCTGTAAAGAATCCCGACCCCAACGCTCCCCGGAGCACTGCCAATCCCCCTGCCTCTACTCCGCGTCACGCAGCCCTGATACCATCGCTTCAAACAAGGGCGCACCACGCCCATACCACAACCCGCTGAAGGAGCCGACGGGTGTTTGAGCTGATCTTCTGGCTGGCGGCCCTGCTGGTCGCCTATATCTATCTGGGCTACCCGGCCCTGGCCGCCTTGCTTGCGCTCTCCCCGCGCCGCGTGGAGAAGGACGACCAATACCAGCCCACCGTCAGCATCCTGATACCCGCCTACAATGAAGCGGCCGTTATCCGTGAAACGCTGCTGAACAAGCTCGCCCTGGAGTACCCCGGCGACAAACTGGAAATTCGCGTGGTGTCCGACGAGTCCGATGACGGCACGGACGATATCGTGAAAGAGCTGGCCGCCGGCAGCGCCATCCCCATCCACCTGCACCGCCAGGTCCCCCGCCAGGGCAAAACCGCCGGCATCAACACCCTGGTGGAACAGACTGACGCCGAGTTCATCGCCTTCGCGGATGCCAACTCCACCTGGGACGCCAAGGCGCTGGCCCGGCTGGTCGCAAACTTCGCGGACCCGGAAGTGGGTTATGTGACCGGCAAGATGGTCTACACCAATGAGGACGGCTCGTTGGTCGGCGACGGCTGCAGCGCCTACATGCGCTTCGAGAACTGGCTGCGTGAAAAGGAAACCGACATGGGCTCCATCGTGGGCGTGGACGGCGGCGTGGACGCCATGCGGCGAGAGCTGTACCAGCCGCTCAGGCCGGATCAGCTTCCGGACTTCGTCCAGCCGCTGAAAGTGGTGGAAAGCGGCCACCGCGTCGTCTACGAACCGGAAGCCCTGCTGAAGGAGCCCGCGCTCACCGACAACGACAGCGAATTCAGCATGCGCGTGCGCGTCACCACCCGAGCACTCTGGGCCCTGAAGGACATGTCCCACCTCATGAACGTGGCGCAGTATGGCCGCTTTGCCTGGCAGCTCATCTCCCACAAGCTGCTGCGCTACTTAGCCTTCATCCCATTGATCGCTCTGCTGTTCACGAGCATCGTGCTGCTGAACGACGGGTTCATCTATTTCCTGGCAGCCGTGGGCCAGATCGCTTTCTACATCCTTGCCTACCAAGGCTACCGGAGCATTCAGCGTAACGAGGCACCACGCGCCTGGACCACCGTGCCCTACTATTTCACTCTCCTTAATCTCGCTTGCGTGAAAGCCTTGCAGGCTTATCGACAGGGAGAGCGGAAAGCGACCTGGACACCCAGGCAGGGTTGACGATGCCGGCCAAGCTGAAGGTACTGCATCTCATAGACAGTGGCGGGTTGTATGGGGCAGAACAAGCTCTCTTGACGCTCGCGTACCACCAGAAGCGTCAAGGCCTGGACACAACCATATTGAGCGCCGGGCGGCTAGGAGAACCGCAGAAACCAATTGAAGTGGCAGCGGCCGCAAGTGGGATAAAGATCGTGCCATGGAGGATGAAAAAAGGAGCAAATTTCGCAGAGGCCCTCAAGATAGTCCGCTGGGCGAAAAATGAGCATTTTAACCTACTTCATACGCACGGTTATAAGTTCAATATATTGCTTGGACTTCTTCCAAGAAGCCTCCGCAGCTTTGCACCACTCGTCAGCACGTTCCATGGATACACGCATGAACAACTTAAAAGCAAATTCAACATAGTGAGGATAGCAAACGAGCTCTCCCTGCACCGCTTCGATACCGTTGTAGTACTCACCCCAAAAATGAGACATTACAGCAAGAATCGAATATTTATACCGAACCCACTTCCTGATTACCTGAAAGAACCAAGCCACCCAAACCAGAAAAGCGATAAAATAGCAGCATATATTGGGCGACTATCAAAAGAGAAAGGGATAAAAACCCTAATTCAAGCGATTGCGATACTCAAAGAGAGGAAAGTACATATAGAACTTAAGATATACGGCGACGGGCCTCAAAAAGCGGAGTTAAGCGACGCCATTGAAAAACACGATCTTTCAAGCAGTATATCCTTGGAGGGTTATACAGAGAAGCCGTATCAAGTTCTGAAAGGCTGTAAGTTATTCATATTGCCGTCTCATTCTGAGAACATGCCGATATCAATAATGGAAGCTATGCATGCAGGGTGCTTCATCGCATCAACCAGCGTCGGCGCTATTCCATGGATGCTTGAAGGATACAAGAAACACTATCTCTCTGAGCCTGGAGATGCTGAAGGGCTAGCCAGAAATATCGAGCTGGCGCTCCGGTCTAAACCCGGAGATAGCAATCTCGCAGAGGGGAAAAGTCCTCTAAAAAAATTTGATCCCGAAGAAATCGTAGAATCCTATTCGGATCTATACCAGGAATTGGCAAAATACAATGAATAACATCTGGATCACATGGGAAAATCAGACAAGAAACAGAGGCATGGCAAGTCTGACAAAAAGCGATTTTTTTGAGCTGACATCCAACAAGCCTAGATTGATTCGATACGCTGCCCTATCTTTCCGTACCTTGGCGATCATCGTGAGGCGAAGACCGCGCGTCGTCTATTGCCAAAACCCGTCCATTGTACTTGCTCTCCTATGCTTACTCAGCAAGGCTATATTCAGGCACAAGATAGTAGTCGATCAACACAACTCGGGGCTCTTCCCACTCGAAGGTGAATCCCCCATGCTTCAAGCCGTTGCCGACTTCATAGTTAAGCGTTGCGACGTGTCCATAGTGTCAAACAGGCACTTGGCTGAACACGTCGAAGAACTCGGCGGCACTGCGGTTGTGATTCCGGATCCGTTACCCGACCTTGAAGCCGGCCCTCCAAGCGCGGAGATTGCTTCGATAATCTCAGGCCGAACAACCGCAACTGTAATCTGCGGCTGGGCCAAGGACGAACCGTTCGATGCAATCCTAACTACAGCTCGCCTGTTCGAGGATACGGACATGCAGTTTCTCTTCACGGGGAAACCGCCAGAGAGTATTCGACGCTCCCAGCTTCCGTCTAATGTCAAACTACTCGGCTTTGTTTGTAGAGAAGACTACATCTTTCTACTTAAAAACTCCGACCTGGCAATTATACTTACGCTGCGCGAAAATTGCCTTAATTGTGGTGCCTATGAGGCTTTAGAGGCAGGCAGCCCCGCGGTTCTGTCTGACACGACAGCTCTTAGAGAGAATTTTTCTGCAGGCTTCGAGTTCGCTAGCGCAGAACCTGAGAGCCTTAAGGAGGCTATTAGCAGAATACTTAAAAATGACAAAAATCATACAAAGGAGGAATTAAAAAAAACTAGGAATAAAATTTCAAAAAAAACCACATCCGGCGCACTCAAACTTCTAGAGTTTGTCGAAAAAAAAACAAGATAGATACCATATGCCTTTAGCGCAACACAAACGCACCAAAGAGAACAACTGTCACGCACGGAAAACAGTTTTCGGGAGATTTGCTCTGGACAATACAGCCCCGGAGAGCAGATTTTTAGTGAACACCTGAAAGTACTGGGGCGTCCGGGCATTTCGGACAGTAGGAAAATCCTGTATCGACAACTCTTTCTTGAGCGTCAATAACGAATACATACCAAGCTCGGTCAGAAGGAAGGTTCGCGGCACCGACATCAAGAACAATCTCTGAATCTGACCAGTGCAGTGGCAAAAGGTGATGAACCTCTGACGCAACATTTAGATTTGGCCTATCTGCTACAACAACCCTAGCATTCGCATTGCTCCCGATAGCCACGTATACATTATCCATAACCCTTTTTACATCCCTATCATCTGTCCTAAGCCAAGCGATGAACTTTATACGATCCCAGTATGGGGATACTCCGTCGTGCTCTTGGTTAGACATGAAATTTCCAGCACGATGATTCATAAAGTACCCATTCTCATTCACGAAACCGAAAAATCCCCTGGCCTCCCCATAAGGGTCATTTGGATTCAGAGCAGCATGGAAAAATTTCGTATTCCAGCCGGAAAAACTCCATCTATTCGTGATCTCATTCTGCCAGAACGCAGGAGACATTCTTGTTTGATTGCCAGCAATATTGAACCCACTACCCGTCCAGGCCGGAACATACAGATCATGTCCTTGGTTCCCGTCTGGTGCAGTCAAGGAAGTATTATCCCCTCTGTTTCCTAGCATCAGCCAAGCATCTTTAGTTGAAGATATGTCTGAAAAGCTATCATTGGTACCGTTACGACCAGGAAATTCGCGAAGATCCTTGACACTGTAGCTAAAATAGATCTCTTGAAAGGGCTCTAAGCCGTGAAAACCGGAGGAATCTTTGACCCCAAAAACCAGAGGGAAGGTCTGAGAACTCTGATCGGTGTATCGCATAACAGCGCTATAACTGCCTGACAAGGCCGCCGACTCCGTGAACCATGCGCGTCTATTTTCATCCGGGTGAGGAACATCCACCCATTCACCCACCCTCGGTGAATCCGCCGATACCGCTTGGCCGTGCGGTCCGCCTTCAAAAGTCTCGAACATTACGACGCGGGGGCCTCCACCGAACCCGGAACCACTAATGGTTAACTCCTCGTTGTTAAGATCAGGGCTGACACCGCTGACTGAGGGAGCAGTCAGCGCCAGGGGAGACCAAAGCATGACCGCCATAATGACTGAGAATCGCTGGATCGTTTGCACAAGCACCCCTAGCTCTGGCTTCAGGTATGGGAACCACTGGGACTCGTAGTTGCGGGCAGTGACCGACGTTAGTATTGTCCGTCTAGACTTGGGCAGCCTTCCGTGACGCCTGTCGCATCATTGATGCTTCGCCGCGAGAATAGTGGATCGCCTCTCTCCATGCCTTGCCCCTATGTAGGCTACAGCCGGGAAACGAATGTCTTACTTAGCAAGTAACGAACAAAACCGGTTTGACGCTCTCCACGCCTCGGAGCAAGAGCTGGAAACACAACCAACGGTTTCAGTGGTCATACCCGCTTTTAATCGAGAACCGTTTATCCGTAGTACGGTGGGCTCGGTTATAAAGCAAACTTACTCATCCGTCCAACTGTTGGTCACTGACGACGGCTCGACCGACGGGACGACCCGGATCCTTCAGGCCCTTGCTTCTGACGGGCATCTCCGGCTTCTGCATCATCCCCACAACGAGAACCGCGGCCAATCCGCCTCCATCAACCTCGCCCTTGAGCACGCCACCGGCAAATACATCAGCATCCTCGACAGCGACGACATGTTCGCCCCTAACAAGCTGGAGGTGATGGTCGACTACCTGGAGCGCCACCCGGACATCGGCCTCGTCTACTCCAACGGCTACGCTGTCGACGAGCATGACAACATCCTCTACGAGATGCACGCGCCGGATCACCAGGAGCATAACGACCCCAACCGCCTGCTGATGGACTGCTACTTCCTGCTGCCCCAGAATGCCGTGGTGCGCAAGAGCGTATTCGACGAAGCAGGACGGTTCGAGGAAAGTTTCCGTTCGGCGCAGGACCACGACATGCTGTTGCGCATTGCCGAGATCACCAAGATGGCCTACATCCCCGACCACCTGTTCTATTACCGCCGGCACGGGGATTCCATCAGCGCCAAGCGCCAGGATGTGCGCTGGAAGACCGGCTTCGAAATCCTGCGCCGCGCGGCAGAGCGCTACCCGTACCGCAAGTCGACGCTGCGCAAGCGCAAGGCGGTACTGCACTTCCGCATGGCGCAGGTTTACTGGCGCGCCGGCGAAAAGACCAAGGCGCTGCCGCAATTGATGATGGCCGGCCTGCTGGACCCCATGCGTGGCTTCGGCGTGCTGTCCGGGAAGGAAACAGTCCGATAGACTGCTTCGCCATGGAACGGCCGCCCATGAAAATCCTCTTCCTGATCGATCACCTCAAGAACCCGCATGCCGGAACCGAGGGGCAACTCTACAAGCTGGTGAACGGGCTCACCGCGCGCGGCGTGCAATGCCGCCTGGCCGTGCTCAAGCCATCGGACTATCTGCAGAGCGGGGCCTTCCCCTGCCCCTGGACCTCTCTGGAAGCATCGAGCCTCGCATCGCCCACCACCTGGCGGCGCATGCACGCGCTGGGCCGTGACCTTGCGAGCCAGGGATTCCGGCTGGCGCACACATTCTTCAACGATGTCTCGGTGCTTGCCCCGCCCATGCTGGCACGCTCAGGCATGCATACGCTGATCTCCCGGCGGGACATGGGGTTCTGGTACACCCGCAAGTACATCACGCTGCTGCGCACAACCCGCCGGTGGGTCACCGCCTGCGTTGCCAACAGCGAAGCGGTTGCCGCCATCACCGCAGAGCAGGAGGGCTTCCGTCAAGACCAGTTGCAGGTGATCTACAACGGGCTGGATCTCCCCGAAACAGCCAACGACGCCACGCCGGTTCCGGAACTCGCGGAGCTTCGGCAACGAGGCCGTATCCTGGCCGGGCTGGTTGCGAACATTCGCCCTATCAAGCGCATGGAAGACCTGATCGACGCTGTCGCCCTGGCGGGGGAGGGCGCGCCGATGCTGGATGCGGTGATCATCGGCGATGGGGACTCAAGCGCTCTGCGCGAACGGGCGCAGAACAAAGGCGTTGCCGAGCGCGTACATTTCCTTGGCCCCAGGCAAGATGTGGCGGCCTGCCTGCAGCACCTGGATATCGGGGTGTTGTGCAGCGAGTCGGAAGGCTTTTCCAACGCCCTGGTCGAATACATGGCCGCAGGCCTGCCCAGCGTATGCACGAACACCGGCGGAAACCCCGAAGCGATAGACGACGCGCGCACCGGCTTTCTGTATGCTGTGGGTGATGTCGAAGCGCTGTCCCGCCATCTAATCACGCTCGCTGCGAACGCCGACGACAGGAGCGCGATGGGACGACGTGCGCAAGAACAAGCGCGGCTGCGATTTTCGGTGGACGCCATGGTGAACGCCCATTACGCGCTGTACCAGCGCCTGCTATCCGAGAGCTGATCAACCGTGAGTGTGACCCGTCTGGTACAACTCGCCGGGCCCATGGGGCTGTATTCGGTTGCGCGCCATCTGACACGCAACCATCCGCGCATTCTCATGTACCACCGGTTTTCCGCCGAACCGCAGCCCGGACATGTATCCGCCGCCTGCCTTGACGAACAGGCACGGTACATCGCCCGCCACCACCATCCGATGCAACTGGGCACCTTGATCGCCCACCTGCGGGAAGGCCGCCCCGTACCCCCGCACACACTGGTGTTCACCGTGGACGACGGATATGCCGACTTTCACGATGTTGCCTGGCCCATCCTGAAGAAACACGGCATTCCTGCCACGCTGTTCGTCACCACCGGGTTCGTGAACCAGGAATTGTGGCTGTGGCCCGACCAGGTCGCCTGGCTGCTGGAGCAGGCCCCGGTGATACCCGCGGAACTGCGGCTGGGCGACACCACCATCAAGACATCCGGCAATACTTGGCAATCGTTGATCGACCACCTGCTGACCCTGCCGGACCAGGACAAGCATGCGATGATCCGGCAATTGGCCGATCAGTTGCAGACCACACTGCCGGGAAAGGCGCCTGCCGCGTACGCCAGTTGCACCTGGGATCAACTCCGCCACATGCAGGACGAGGGCCTGGAAATCGGCGGTCATACCCACACGCACCCCACCCTACCCAAGGTGGAGCACGGAGATCTTCCCGGCGAGATTCATTTCTGTCAGCAGCGGCTCCAGGAAGAGCTGGGAGAACGCCCCCGACCGTTCTGCTACCCGAACGGCCAGCCCGCCGACTTCAGCATGCCGGTGCGTAACGCAGTGGAGGATGCCGGCTTTACCGGCGCGGTAGTGGCTTATGCCGACGAAACCGCTCATGGGGATCTCTATGCCCTTCGGCGGCATAGCAGTTCTGCCAACATGTTTCAGTTTTTCAAGGCTTGCTCGGGACTGGAGTGGACAGGCATGCGGATGAGAGCCAGGGGGCGTGCAGCATGAGCACGACCGCGCCTTCTCAGATGGTTCAGTCCGCCAGGGCCCGACTGGAATCCCTGACAGTTCCGGGCGTCATCTTTTTTGTATACTGCTATTTTCTGATCGACTACTTTGGCCGCCTGGCATCCCGCGTCCCGGCATACGGCCAGTTTCGCCCCACTTTATTACTGGTCCTTATTCTTGCCGTCGCCTTGTTTTCTCAAGCGCATAAGGCGAAGGACAGACTCAACGAAACACCGATCAAGACCATACTTCTGCTTCTGGGGTACATATTCATCTCCTTTCCAGTTGTAGAATGGCCCGGCAGCGTAATAAAAAACAACATCGACCCATTCATCCGTTCTCTCAGTTTTCTTTTTTTTACCGCCGTCATAGTCGATACTGACAGAAGGTTAAAGATATTTTTACTCCTTTTCCTTGGTCTTCAGGTTTTCAGGATTCTGGAACCTTTAATCAACTACCTGTTGACCGGTGAGCTAGGGGGCAGCACACATGTGGGCGGGGGTGAGTTTGAAGGCCGTCTAGGTGGGGCTAGAGCTGATACCATAAATGCTAATGGTCTAGGCTTTCTAATCGTATCCACACTAACCTTCCTGCACTTCCTGATGTTCCGCAGCCCCAGCAGGCTAATACGCTGGCTGTATCTCGCACTGGTCCCGTTGCTCATGTACGCGCTGGTACTCACCAGCTCCAGAGGAGCATTTATAACATTACTGGTACTCGCCTGGTTTGTTTTCTGGGACAGTCGCAACAAGTTTATACTCATAACAGTTGTGGCCATATCGTTGGCAATTGGCTGGTCACAGATGTCAGATTTTCATAAAGAAAGGTACATGTCTCTTGTTAGTGACGACACAAGCATGAGCAGCACCAGGCAGGGTCGAATAGACGGAATGATTTCCGAATTCCGGCTCGGCCTCAAACGCCCCATTTTCGGACACGGCCTTGGCACCACGAGTGAGGCCAAAGTCAACCAGCTAGGCCAGCGGCGCCAGGCCGCTCATAACTTGTATGCGGAACTCTTGATTGAGATAGGGTTCATCGGTGCATTGATATTTATGGCATACCTGATCAGCCTCCACCAAATGCTACGACGTAACCTGAAGCGGTTCAGTGAGGTTTTCTCCGGTAACGTGCCTTTGTCCGACTTTCATTATCGACTCAACAAGGCACTATTTGCACTCTTCTGGGTATATGCCATTTACAGCATCAACTATTACGGATTGTCTCAGGACTACTGGTACGTGTATGGGGGGCTTTGCATTGCATTCGCCCGTTCACTGAGGCGAAACGCAGATCGCTCTGGCCAGGCTGCTCCACCTCCAGCGGCGTCAAGTCCGCGTAACGAAGTAACGATCTGATGCATATCTTGATGACGGCTTTGTGGCCTGTGGGGGGTATCCGGACTTTTTTCCGCTACATCTACAGCCAGGAAGATTTCCGCGACTTGAAATTTGACTTGGTGGCTCCGGACAACGGGCTCGGAGATTATTTGGTCAACCATCTTCCCAAAGGTCGTATTTCCTTAATACCTTGTAAGCAGAGTGCCAAAGCCATGGCTGTCACGCTACGCGGAAGGCTTAGAAGGAATTCCTACCAACTCGTGCACTCCCACGGCTTTTCTGCCGGCGCCGTAACGGAACTGGCCATGCTGGGCACCTCCGTGCCTCACATGATGACAGCTCACGACGTCTTCTTGCCCTCCAGTTTCAAGGGCATCAAAGGAAAACTGCATCATATGGCCCTGCATGTTCTCTACAAACAGCTGGATCTGGTTCACGCAGTCACTAATGATGGTGCACAAAACTTCCAGAAATACATGCCAGGGCTGAATCCAGCGCGTGTAAAGCCCATCCTGCATGGCATTGACGCTGAATTGTTTGCAAATGCCGAGGCCATCGACATTCGCACCAGAATCAATCTTCCCGAAGATGCCCTGGTGATCGGCTTTTTTGGCAGATTCATGGCGCAGAAGGGCTTCCGCACGCTGGTAGACTCAATCCGGCATATAGTGGACCGGGAGATGGCGCATCGTCCGGTTCGGGTGCTGACATTCGGGTGGGGCGGGTTTATCCGGGAAGATTATCAGTACCTCCGCGAACAGGGGCTTGCGGATTACTTCGTGCAGATGGAATCCACCGACGAGCCACAACGCTGGATGAAAGGTGTGGACGTGGTCGCCATGCCCTCCCGATGGGAGGCGTGCGGGCTGCTTGCTATGGAGGTGCTGTGCACGGGCACACCCATCGTCGGCTCCAACTGCATCGGCCTTAGGGAAGTGCTGGAAGGTTCTCCGGCGGCAATGGTAAATCCCGAGGATTCGGTTGCCCTGGCAAAGGCACTGTTGGACGCGACCGCACCAGGGCAAGTCGAGGCCTTTCGCGAGTACCAGCCAGTGGCCATAGAGCGCTTTTCCATAGCCCGACCGGCGCGCGCGTTGCGCGAACTGTACGATAGCCTCGCATGACTCACGGAGCGGTACCTAAAGCATGTGCGGAATTGCCGGTTTTCTGTTAAGCGACACTAGCGCCCCTGACAACCCACAGGCCGTTCTGCACAACATGGGAATGGCCATTCTTCATAGAGGACCGGATGGAGACGGCTGTTTCTGGGACGCATCAGCGGGCTTGGGACTATCCCACCGCCGCCTATCCATCCAGGACCTATCCGAGCATGGCGCGCAGCCCATGCATTCCGCCTCCGGCCGGTTCACCATCGTTTTCAACGGCGAGATCTACAATTTCCGCAAACTCCGCTCGGAGCTGGACGGCCTGGGTCATACGTTCCGGGGCGGCTCCGATACGGAAGTGATGCTGGCGGCCTTTGAAGCCTGGGGCGTTGAAGATGGGTTGAAGCGCCTGGCCGGCATGTTTGCCTTTGCGCTGCTGGATCGGGAAACGGAACACCTCTGGCTCGCCCGCGACCGCATGGGCGAGAAGCCGCTCTACTACGGATGGTTTGGCGAGACGCTGCTTTTCGGCTCAGAGCTGAAGGCGTTACGCGCCTTCCCCGGGTTCAACCCGGCCGTGAACCGCGATGCGCTCACGTTGCTGCTGAGGCACAACTACATCCCTGCTCCCCACAGTATCTACCAGGGCATCTACAAGCTGCCTCAGGCTCATTACCTTCGAATCAACCTTGGCCAATCGGCTCAGGACGATGAGCCAAAACCCTACTGGTCACTGCAAGACGCCTTTCTCGCGGCGCCCGGTTACGGGAACGCGCGGGAAGCGTCGGATGCGCTGGAGGGCTTGCTCGGCGACATAATCCAGGAACAGATGGTGGCCGACGTCCCCCTGGGCGCTTTCCTGTCCGGCGGTATCGATTCATCCACGGTGGTCGCTCTGATGCAGCAGCGGGCATCGCAGCCAGTGAGAACCTTCACCATCGGCTTCGAGGAAGAGGGTTTCAACGAGGCGGAGCATGCCAGCGCCGTCGCCGCACACCTCGGAACCAGGCACACGGAGCTGTACGTCAGCCCCGGCGATGCACTGGAGGTGATCCCGGACCTGCCACGCATCTACGACGAACCCTTCGCGGATTCCTCGCAAATCCCCACATATCTCGTCAGCAGGATGACCCGGGAGCATGTCACGGTTTCACTGTCCGGGGACGGCGGGGATGAGCTTTTTGCGGGCTACGACCGGTACCCGAAAGCGCTCCGGGACTGGAAGCGGCTGCACCGGACCCCTTCCTCGCGCCAGCGGCTGGAAAGGGGCATCCTGGGCCTGCCCGACCGATTGGCGGCACCGGCCGTTCGGCTGCTGAACCGGGAACAGCGTCATGCAGCGGCTGCGGTGGTTCGTGAAAAAGTGCTGCGGGAGCGCAGCCTGCGCCGGCGCGACGAACTTGCCAGCTTTTATCAGCAGCGGGTGGGTTACTGGAGCCACCCGGAGTTGCTGGTACAGCATGCGCGGGAACCACTCTATGCACTCAACATGCCCCTGCCCGCACCGTTGCAAGGGCTGTCGCCGATCAAGCAACTCCAGTGGCTGGACATCAACAGCTACCTGCCGGATGACATCCTGGTGAAAGTGGATCGCGCAGCGATGGCGGTGAGCCTGGAAACCCGCGTGCCCATGCTGGACCACCGTTTCGTGGAATTCGCCCTGAGCCTGCCGGCAGAGTGGAGCCTGAGCGGTGATACGGGCAAACAACTGCTTCGCGACGTGCTTTACCGGCACGTGCCCAGAGAACTGGTGGACCGCCCGAAACAGGGCTTCGCTGTGCCCGTCGCGCACTGGCTTCGTGACGAACTGCGCGACTGGGCGGAATCCCTGCTGGATGCCTCCCGGCTGGACCGGGAGGGCTACTGGAACACGCGAATCGTGCGGGCCTTCTGGGAGGATCACATCGAGGGACGGGCGGATCACAGCTTCTACCTGTGGAGCATCCTGACCTTCCAGGCGTGGCTGGAACATCAGCAGGCGCAGGCAAACGCGGTGTTACGCAGCGCATGAAGAGGCATACCGTCATCATCACCGGGGCGGACACGCCAACCGGACTGACTACCGCCCGCGCCTTGCAAAAGCTACCGGTGCGGCGCATCGGCGTAACGGCCCGCCCGGGCGCCCCAGCGTGCCATTCCCGCGTGTGGGACGAACTGGTGCAAACAGAAGCTGATGCGCATGAGCAGTTGGCAACACTGCGGGCACTGGCGGAGTCGAGGAACTTCCAGGAAAAGCCCGTTCTCCTGTTCTCCCAGGACGATCTGGTTCAGGCAGCAAGCACCCACCGGACAGATCTGCAGGCCTTCTTCCACCTGCCGTTACCCGATGCCGATGCGACTGACCGCATGCTGGACAAGACAGCGTTCCAGGCATGGGCCGAGGAACGCGGCTACGCCGTTCCGCCATCCCTGATCGTCAGCGACCGTGAGCACCTGGAACAGGCGCTGTCCGAGATGCCGCGCCCGGCGATTCTGAAGCCGCTGGTCCGGACCCCCGCCTGGGACTCGGTCATGCCGAACCAGAAAGTGCTCTGGTTGCGGGATGACAAGGATTGCAGGGACGTTCTATCGCGTGAAGACCTCTTTCAGCTCTGCCCGCGCTTCCTTGTGCAGTCCTGGGTCGAAGGGGGGGATGACGCGGTCTATTTCTGTCTCTTTGCGATGAACGCGCATGGGGCAGTACTCGACCAGGTGGCCGGCAGAAAATACCTGCAATGGCCCCCCCTGACCGGTTCGACCGCGATATGCCAGGCCATCCACGACCCCGACCTGCTTGACCTCAGTCGAACCATTCTGCAGGAGGCCGGCCTGAAGGGGTTGGGCTCCATCGAATACAAGAAGAGCGCACAAGACGGGAAGTACTACATTACCGAACCGACCGTGGGCAGAAACGACCACCAGTCCGCGGTGGCGTTGGCCGCGGGCCACAACCCGACTGCGGCGCTGGTCGCCCACTGCCTGGGGCTCCCACCCCCGGAAACCGCCTCCATAGGCACGGCGCCTTCCCCGCTCTGGATCGATGAGCTCGGAACACTGCGGCACTGCCGGCAAGAGGGAAATGCCCTGCGGATGCTGAAGCTGGTGGCGAAGAGCTGTCGCCACGGCCTCCCCCGACCACTGCTTTTCCGGTTCACCGACCCAAAACCGTTCGGTTACGCCGCCGGCAGTCTGTTTCAGCGACGCGGGGGCAGCCACAAGCCTGTGGACGACACGCCACCGCAGACGAGCACGGACCGGAACCGCTTGCGTATCGAAAGGCTTACCGAGGAACGCTTCCTGGCCCTTCAGGATGAATGGAGCGACCTGGTCGACAGGTCGTGCGCGAACCCGCTGTTCATGGGTTGGGAGTGGCTTTCGGCGTGGTGGGAAACCTGGAGCAAACCCCTGGGGCTGGAACTCGTTCTGATTGCAGCTTACAGCGGGGACCGGTTGGTGGGAATCGCCCCCCTGTACCGCCGCCGCCGGCGATTGCGATTGGGCCCGTCCGTGGAGGAGCTTCATCTGCTGGGCAACGCACCGCGTATCGCGCCGACCGTCCGCACGGAGTACGTCGACCTGATCATCGACAGGGATTATCAGGATGAAGTCGTCAAGGCGCTTACCAGCCATTTGCGGGAAATGCACTGGGACCTTCTCGCCGTGTGCGACCATGTCACCTTGCCGGACTCCCCTCTTGGAGCACTGCTCAAGGGCCTGGCCCTGCATCAGGGGCCAGGGCAGCAGGAATCCGGAATCCACATTGACACCGCGGGCGAGTTCGAAACCTGGCTTGACGGGCTCGGGGCGAACACCCGCCTGAAGGCCTTCAACCGTCGCCGGTACCTGCGCCAAAAGGGCACACCGGCGCATGTCATTGCTGAAAATGACGGCGAGCACGCGCTGGACATACTCAACGCCTTTCACCTTGAGCGTTGGGGAAAGCCTTGCTTCGAGGGTGCCAGCCTGGAATTCCACCGCCGATTCCTGAAACGCCTGAGTGGTAGGATCCTACCGTTGTTCACGCGGCTGGAGATTGAGGGCAGGACGGTCTCCATCCTTTACGACGTAAAGGTTGCCGACTGCATCTACAACATCCAGGCCGGCTTCGATGAACAGTTTGACAACAAGGTGTCCTTGGGCACACTGCACCTTGGGTACGCAATAGAACACGCCTTTGCCCAACACGATGTGCGCCGCTACGACCTGCTGGCAGGCAGCGGCAAGCGCACATTCTACAAGGCACGCCTAAACGGCACGGAGGTCGTGTTCGGCACCTCCCAGCACTTGCGGGCACGCTGGATCAGACATGCGTGGAAAGCGCAGGCGTGGGCGCCACGGGCTGCGACCCGGGCGGCGGTGAAATGGCTGGAACGCGCATAACCGGGGTTCGAACTGCGGTTTACCCGAAAGCCACAGGCACTCAAGAACGAGAATTCCGAACATGGGACTGGCTGGAAAAATTCTGAACCGCCTGAAGCGCCCGGTTATCTGGGATCTCGACGGGTACTACCACTTCAGGACCAACCTGCAGACCTCGGCGTTGGCTGAACCGTTGCGCGCGGACGAAATGCTGGATGGAATTTCCCTGAAGGACATCTCGGTTGATGATTCGGCTCACCTCGAAGGCGTTGCCGCGCTCCTCAGCATGCCTGAAGCCCATTATCCCGCCCCTGTCACCGCTGAATACGTCAGCTCCTTGCTAGCCGCCGGGGATCGTTGCTTTATCGCCCTCCGCGGAAAGGATGTGGTGGCCGTCCAGTTTTCGACACCAACCGATGGACGGCTCTCCACCGGTTTCGCGGCCCTGGTGAGACACGAACGCGGGAGCTGGGTGTCGAACTCGACTTTCGTGGCGCCATCAGCAAGAGGCTCTGGCATACAACGCCTGCTGGCCCGCTACTCGAAATCACTGTTCAGAGAGGCAGGCGCGCCGCACACCTTCTCGTTTGTCGGCGCGCACAACGTTCCTTCTGTAATCAACACGTTCAAGACGAATGACGAGTATCGCTTCGTTTACCACCTGAGCCTGGACCTGCCCCTGCTTGCCCGGCGCAACATGTATCTGAAGAACGAGAAGGAACGGTGGCGCCCCTGCCCCCGGAAGCCGACCGGAAAACCCAATACAAGGCACGAACAATGAGCGACACCCCTCTCATCAGTGTGGTCACGCCCACATACAACCGGGCAGACTACCTCGGCGAAGCCATCGACAGCGTTCTGGCACAAACCTATCAGCATTTCGAGATGCTCATCGTGGATGATGGGTCCACCGATGCCACTCCCGAGCTGATGAAGCGGTACGCATCGGATTCGCGAATTCGTTACTTCCAGCAGGAAAACCAGGGCCAAAGCGTGGCCCGCAACCGGGGAATTGCGGAAAGCACTGGTGAGTACATCTGCTTTCTGGACTCCGACAACGCCTGGCTTCCCGAGAAGCTGGAGAGTTCTCTTGCCCACCTCGCGGCCAACCCCGGCACGGATGTGGTCTATGGCGATTGCATCACCATTGATGAACACGGCAAGGAAATCAGCCGGAAGAACATGACCCGGTTCAGCGGCGACATTACCGCAAAGCTGCTCAAGGACAACTTCGTGAGCATGAACACCACCATGACGCGCGCGGAGATCATCAAGTCCGTCGGAGGGTTCAACCCGCAAGACCGCTATGCCGAGGACTATGGCCTGTGGCTGAGAGTCGCCACGAGAGCCCGCTTTCTGTATGTGCCCGAGTACTGGGCGTACTACCGTGTGATGGAAGACCAGATATCCAGCCAGAAGGTCCGGCGCCTGTATGCCAATCAGGATGTCATCGAGGAATTCCTGAGCCACTGGGACCATGGCCTTTCCGAGGAGCAGGCGAAAGAGGGAAGGCTGCGCTTTTACGACCGCAAGACGCGGACGCTATCCGCAAGCGGCCATATCAGTGAAGCATTGGGCACGTGGTTCAGTCACATCGGCGCCGCCCCTTTCTCGGTACGCCCCTGGCGCACACTGCTACGGGTAGGCCTGGATGCGATACGCCTGGCGAAACCCGGCAGATAAGAAGATGACATCGCGCCTTCCTCCCTACCGTAATGCTCCGCGCTCACTGGCAGGTAAGCCCGCGTGATCGGACAGGTTCTGCGCAGTACGGCGTCCAATTCCTTCAAGCTCGTCGTCGCCACGATCATCACCTTCGTGATGACGCCCATCTACCTGCGGGAACTGGGGGATTACGACTACGGTATCTGGGAGGTAATTGTCTCGGTCATCGGCTATCTGGGGCTGATCGACCTCGGGCTCCGACCCACCATTTCCCGCTACACGGCGTATTACTTCCGCAAAGCCGACCGGGAAGGGAAGGACGTCCATACCGTTTATTCCACGTCGCTGATTCTGATGGCCACTGCGGGTGTTATCGCTGCAGGGGCGACGTTCGTGTGGTCGATTTCCGCTCCGCAGGTTCTCTCGCCTGAACCGGGACAGGATGCACGCTACGCTCTGGTTCTCCAGTTGATCGCGCTCCAGCTATTATTTGCTTTTCCGTTCTATTCCATGGAGAGCACGCTGGAGGGTCGGCTTTGGTACACGACCAAGAACAACATCGCCATCGCTGCATCCATCATCATGTCGACGTTCCTGTACTTCGCGCTGCCCCATTACGATGCGCTGGTTCTGCTGGCAACGGCCACATTGGTAATGACACTATCCAAGCTCGTCATATTCGCGCTGGTTCTGAGGTCGCGTCGTTACGGTGGGCACCGGTTCAGCTTGACCAATTTTAGCATTCCGCTCACCAAAGAAATGCTGGTTTTCGGCTACAAGTCGTTGGTACAAGGTTTGGCAGCCAAAATACAAAGCAAAGCAGACCCGGTAATTATCGCTTTCGCCATGGGGCCGCAGTTTATCGTTTTTTACAGCCTGCCTCATGCCCTCGTCTCTCGTGCCACTTCAATCAGTGCCGTGCTTACCCACGCGCTGATGCCCGCCTTCTCCCAGATGCACTCGAATGATGACCAAAAAGGCATCGAGCGCTATTTTATGTTCGGATCGAAATTTGTAGCAGCCATCCACATTGCTAGCTGCACAGGCATGGCACTTCTTGGGGAAGCCTTTATTCGGCTATGGATCAGCGAGCACTACGCTACAGAAGCACGCTATATTCTATACATTATGGCCGCATCGACGCTGATGCAGGGCGCCCTTCCCCTGCACAACCGGATGCTGATGGCGATGAACAAGCATGGACCATTATCCTGGCTTTATGTTTCCAGAGCCATAATCAACGTAATATTAACCTTAGTGCTTGTTTTTCCTTTCGGTCTGGTAGGGGTCGCCTTCGCGACACTCTTGTCGAATATTATTGTATTGCCCTTCATTTGGCGTCTGGTGTTCTCGAATATCGAAGCTACGAGCGAACACTACCTGAGACGCACCCTCGCTCCCTTGTTGATCTCCTCCGCTGTTATGGCAGGCGCAGTCTCGCTGGTCCTACAATGGAATCCCGTACAAGGTTGGTTAGATCTGGGCACATTGGTATTCCTCGGAATATCCGTCTACGCCGTTACACTCTGGCTAGTGGGACTCAATACTGAGGAACGCTCCACCTACCTGGCTCTTGTACGCCGTGGCCGCACAGGGAAATAGGCATAAAGAAATGATGCACAAAACAACCACACCGGAAGTTTCGATCGTAATACCTATCTATAACGCAGAGAGCATGTTATCGGACTGCCTGAATTCAGTTCTATCGCAACACTTCAAGTCAATGGAGATCCTCTGCATCAACGACGGTTCCAAGGACAATTCTGGAAACATACTGGAAGAATATGCGCGCAGAGACTCCAGAGTTCATGTCATCCACCAAGAAAACCAGGGCGCATATGCTACTCGAAACATAAGCCTAGACCTTATCCAAGGTAGATACGTACTCTTTCTAGACTGTGACGACGAACTGGACTCTACATACGTGGAAAAGCTCGTATATCGGGCGGAGGCTGAAAATGCGGATATCACTATTACCGGCTGGGACTACCTAAGCGGACCTTACAGATCTCCGGATGTCACACGCTGGAACTTGAGGAGTTGGAAAACCGCCCCCAAAGGATCCGGTTTTCCAATGAGTTACGGTTATCTCTGGATGAAACTGTACCGCAAAGCCTTCTTGGATCGGCATAAGTTGCGATTTCGCGAAGAGTTCTATAGCAAGGCGGATGTAATCTTTCACTGGAGGAGTATGTCCCTGGCAGAAAGAGTTAGTGTGGTTCCAGAGCCGCTATACCACTATCGAGTACATGAGAACTCAATTACCGGAACGATCGGAAAGCGATTTATCCAGGTTATTGATGTCATGGAGGCCATCAAGCACGACCTGATAGAGCTGAAGGATCCGAGGGGACTGCTGCCAGGCTGGTACACCTTCGCCCTGAGCTTCATCTACGGTGCCTACCAGCAGCTTGCCCCGGAATACCGGCCGGAGATGCGGGATGCGCTCCGATCCTTCCTTGACCGGCTGGACGACGACGAGCGGCGCGTTATCACCGAACCGGGGCGCCTTCCCCAGCACGTGCGCTACTTCTATCTGTCACTCGAGTCCCCGCGGGCGGCGTTCCGGTACGGCACGTTGTACCGGTGGCGGAAAGGGGTGAGCCGCAGCGTGAGAAACGCGGTGTTGCCGGCACCATTGCGCCGGAAGCTGCTGGGTTTCGTTCGCAGTCAGTCGTACAACCTTTCCCGTTCATCCGCGGATGAACTCCGCGATTCCGTTCGCGAGCTGAACGAGAGCCTCAACCGGCTGGCAGCTGAGAACTACCGGCTTCGTCAACGCCTGTCGCCACGTTCGGACAACGACGACGAAGACTAGGGGAAACAACTCCGTCACCAGGGCAGGCGACGATCCAGCAAGGCCTCAAGACGCTCGTTATGGGGTTGGTAATACGCTTCCAGTTGCGCCATTTCCTCATCGCTGACCGGTATGTCCCAGTAAGGGCGGTCCTTGATGAACTCCGGCACGTACTGCCGGGCCAGCCGCTGCATGCGCCCGGAAAGCCGGGACAGCCTGTAGTCGAAATGAGACCGGCGCTTGTTGTAGCGTGAATCGGGGTTGGATGGCTGGAACTCGCTGTCCACGCCGATATGCTCGAAGACCTTCGCCAGCGTTGGGAGCCGCGCGTCCCCGGTGAGGTCCTCCTCGTACACCAGGATCTGGAAGCGCTCACGGGGATAGTACCGGAACCAGCGTTCCAGGTGATCCGCGTAATGCCCCATGGAGAGGATGCCCCATTCATCACCCACCTCGCTCAGCCGGCGGTTCGGGCTGAGACGGGCCGCACCGATATGGTGGTAGTAGGACGATACCGCGCGGGTAACGGGATTACGCAGGATGACGATGAGCTGCAGATCGGGAAAGGCTTCCGCCATGCGCTCGGGCACATTGGGCGTTGCCGCCAGCGCCGGGCCTTCTCCCAGCTTCTCGCGAACCCAGAGATAATCCGGGGTGAATTCACCCGCGGCCTTTGCCTGGTCGTTCCAGGCGAAATGGCTCAGGTACCAGTCCAGGCCGCGGCGGTAGTTGTGCTCCCGATTGAAGAAATGCAGCTCTTTCGGCTCGCTGGCCAGCACTTCAGGGTGCTGTTCCACCATGCGGTAGAGCCATGAGGTGCCTGCCTTCTGTATGCCGATGCAGATGAACGTGGGAGCTGAAAGACGCGACATTTGGGAGACTTTTTCCTTTGGTTATGAGCCACCGCCGGCCACGGCCCGCTCGGTGACGGGCACGATGTACTGATGTACGACGTCGGTGAGCATTTGTACGGTTTCTTCGCAGTCGGGTTGTTCGCAGGGCGAGTTCACGGTAACCAGCGCGCCGTCCCGCCGGCCGGCGAATGCCCCGCGAAGCATGTTTGCCTTTACGGCGATCTCGTCATCCACCCAGCGACCCGCCACGTTGTAGCTCATTGCGACTGCCCGGCGTTGATTCAGGTAGCGATGCCGCACCACCAGCACACTCCACCCTTTCAGCTCCCCGGGGTTCCTGAGGCGCTGCTCGACGCGCCATTCGTTGCCGTCCACGACGCGGTTGCTGAACTGGACCAGTTCCCTGTCCTGCCGCTGATCACCGTAGTACCAGACTCCCAGATGGACAGGGGGGCCGGCACCATCGGCCGGCACATAGGTTTCCCTGACCACCAGGTCCGGCCCCCGCATGATCGGATTCCATAGTCCGTCACTGGTCTGGGGCTGGCGCTGGTAGGCGCCGATCTCTTCAGGCGCGGAGAGGTGGAACGCGGCTCCGCCTTGCGCCGCACCCAGCGTCAGTGCCAGGTGCGGCGCCGCCACCAGCACGATCGCCAGAGGCAGGATCACCGCCGTTCTCGTGGCGGAGGGCTTCCGGCTTTCCGGCATGGCAGCGTCGCCCCAGGCCTGCTCGGGCGAGCGATTGGCGAGGCGGTTGGCAAAATAGAAGAAGGGCAGCAATGCCACTGCGAACAGCACCCAGCCGAACAGTTCGTGCTCTGCAATGAGGCTGCTTTGCATGTCGGTATGGTAGCCGGCCAGAATGATGACAAAGATACGCACCCAGTTGACCAGCAGGGCCATGACCACCGCAGTGGCATGCAGCACCACCCATTCCCGCAGTCTGGAGAAATTGAGCGCGCTGAAAAGCGTGGTCAACGTTAGCGCCACCACCAGGTAGCGCAGGCCGGAGCAGCCATCGGCCACCTCGAAGGTGCCGACGTCCAGCAACTGGATATAGACGCCGTCCACCCGGAAATGGATGCCCATGAAACCCAGCAGGAAATCATTCACGACAACTGCCGCGTTTACGAGTGGCCGGGTGAGATAGTCCCAGATCGGTACCGCGTAGTAGAGAAAGCCGATGGGAACGGCGAGTTTCAGGCCGGCACGCCACCCCAGGCCGGCAACCACCAGCGCCCACCAGAGGAAGACGACGCCCAACTGCTGGAGGATGAGGATATTGACGATGTCAGCCAGTGCGACGGACAGGGCGGTGAGGGCGGCAAGCACCAGGCCCGTAACACTGGGCGCGAGCGGGAAACGATGCCGGCCGAGCACGCGATAGAGCAGGAAAAGCGTTACCCCCAGGACGAAAAGCCCGTGGGAATAGGCTTCGTCAAAGCGCAGCCAGCGCCCGAAGAGCCGCTCGATCGGCGTGAAATGCAGGGCAAGCACCAGGGCGAACGCGCCAGCGATCAGCACCACATCCCATCGCCAGAGCCGGTACTTGCTGGATGCACCGTCCATGATCACCGCCCACCCATCAGAACAACCGGGTAATCTGTGCGCTGATTGCCCGCTCGGTGTATTCCCCGGCCGGGCCTTCGTTGGAATCCCGATCCTGCCAGCGCACCGTGGCACCCGCCTGCATGTTGCGGCTGAGCATGTGCGCCAGGCTGAGCTGGGCGCCCCGCAAGGTGTCTTCACGGCCGTCTCGGAATTCGATCTCCTCCCAGCTTACGCGGGGGATGACGGCGGTCCTGGGCAACCACTGCCAGCGCCAGTAGGCTTCGGCGCCGTAGCGTTCCTCCTCGTCACCGGCAATGAGGTACTGCCTGCGGTCATGAAACAGCGAGAGCCGGATGGTGGAGCGGCCTGTGCGGTAGACGTTGGAGGCGGTGGCCCGCTTGCTCAGGAACACTTCGTTTTCCGCCAGCACGATGGGCGGGAACGGCAGGAACTCGCCGGTATCCGGATCGGTCACGCCGCCCGGCAGGCCGATGTCTTCCGGCGCCAGCACGGTGAAGCGATCGGAGATCTGCTGGGTTTCGCGGTAGCTCAGGCTGAGCGTCTGGCGGGCGGCGCGGCGGCTGATGGAGGCGAAGTAGGTTTCACCGAAGAAGCGCTCGCCGTAGCGGGCTTCCACGCTGGTGCGGTTGTCGCTCCAGCGGAAGCCGGCTTCCCAGTAGTCGCTGCTGAAACGGTCCCATTCGCCGTCGTCCTGCAGCTCGCTTTCCACGCCGGCCCTGCCGATGAGCCGCAGGCGCCCGTATACCCGGTAGCCCAGCTCCAGGAAGGCGTCGTCGAAGTAGTCGACCCGGTCTCGCGCGCCGCCGTCGACACGTTCCGTGCGCACGCTGCCCTGCCAACTGACCGGGTCTGATTCCTGGGGGCTGAACACCAGCAGACTGCCGCTCTGGCGCGTGACGTTGCGGATATTCTCGTCGTACACCGTCCTGGAGAGGCCATAACGGAGCACGGATGTCCCCACCGGCCCGAGATCCTGATAGAGGTAGGGGCTGATGCGCATGTTCAGCGCGTCGGTCTGGTTGTCCGTGTTCAGGATCACATCGTTGGCGAACGCGCCCCGGCTGCTGATGGGCTGCTGTTCGTAGCGGGCGCCGAAATCCAGGTAGAGCCGTTCCCGGATCAGCGTGGCGGTGTTGTCGGTACTGAGGCGGTGGAGTATGTCGTTGCGATCGGAGTCGCCCCAGTAGTGGAGCATCTGCGCTTCGTAATCCATCTGGGTGCGAAGACGGGGGCGCAGGCGGCAGAAGCTGACTGCCGGGATCAAGGCCGTGACCCAGTCGGATTCCTCCTCGCCACTGGGCGCCAGGGTGATGTTGTCGGAATACGTCTGGCGCAGGGTTAGCGACGGCGCCAGCAGGTACCGGCTCCCCTGCCGGTCGGATATGTACTGGGAAGCCAGGCCGCTGTCCTGGTCGCCGCGCCCCGGCAGCGGCAGCCGGCAGCCGGTGAGCGTGGGAATGGCCTCCGGCCCGGTACGCTCCGCGACGGCGGTGCGTGCCTGTTGCGCCGGCGCCTGGCCGGCCACGCCCAGCAGAAAGACGGCAGACAGCAGCGGCAGCCAGAGGCGCCGGCTAGCGCCCCTCGGCATACGCACCGTAATAGCCTCCGTATTCGTCGCCGCCCATGCCGCCGATGGACTGATTGAGCACCATATTGATGGCCTTGCCGGCATCCAGTTGATCCACGGCTTCCACAACCTGGTGGCGCAGCGTTGAGCCCGCTTTCACCACCACCACGATCTGGCCCACGTTGGCCGACAGCGTCACCGCATCGGGGCTGGCCAGCAACGGGGGGGAGTCGAACAGAATGATGTGATTGCGATCCCTGTCGGCCAGTGCGTTGATCACCCGCTCCATCCGGTCGCTGGAGAGCAGTTCCTCGCTCAGGGCGTGGGGCTGACCGGCGGGCAGCACGGTGAGCGAGGGAATGCTGGTGGACAGCACCACTTCGTTCACGGACATGGTTTCGTCCGCCAGCAAGTCCAGCAGCCCCAGCGCCCCCTGGACACCCAGCAGGCGGCTGGCACTGGCTCTGGCCACGTCGCCGTCCACCAGCGTGACGGAGTAATCCGGATCCTGCGCGATGCTCAGCGCCAGGTTCAGCGAGGTGAAGGTTTTGCCCTCTCCGGCGATAGCGCTGGTGACCATGATGAGGTTACCGCGCTCCACCGCCAGGCCCTTGCGGCCCGTGGCATTGGCCAGCAGCGGGCGCTTGATGCGGCGGTACTGGTCCTTCAGCCCCGGCTGCATGGCGTCTGGCGGGTAGATGCCGTTGTCCCGCAGCCTGCGGAAATCGATCTGCAGCGGCCCGGTGGGGGACTGGGACGGCGGCGGTCTGCGCGGAGGCGGCTCCTGCTCCGGCGGCCGGCTTTCCTTCTGCTGGGGGGTGGTGTCGGCGGTTTTGCCGAGACGCCCCATGGCTTTCTCTATGGTGCTCACAGGCTAAGCCTCCGAAGTGCTGTCTGGAGCTGCTCCGCGCCCACGTCCGCAAACATGACGCCGACCCCGATTGCCACCGCCAGGCTCATGACCGCCATGCCGAAGATGGCAACCGCACCGAACTTCAGGCGCTTCTGGTTGCGCGTCATGACCAGGCTGACGGAACCCAGCACCGGCCGCCCCGTCAGCTCCGCCAGCAGTCGGCGGTTCTGGAACACCGGCCGCAACTGATGGAGGAAGAATGCGAACCCGCCCCCAATACCCAGGCTGATGGGGAGCAATGCCATGAGATAGGCTTCCCTGGGTGGTCCGGAGGCGGCTGCCGGCGCGATCGGCGGATCCACCAGACGGAACCGCACCTGGTTGCCCGAGGAATCGGCTTCGATGGAGAGCTGCGCGGTACTCAGCCGACCGAGCAGCATCTGGTAGCGTTCGCGCGTGACATTGTAGTCGCGGGTGAGATCGGCAAAGCGTGTTTCCACCTCGGTGATCTCGTCCACCTGGGAGCGCAGATTCTCGATACGGCGCTCCTGATCCTCGATGCGGGTCTGCAGGGCGGCGGCTTCGGAGTTCTGCTCGTTGAGCCTGATCTGCAGTTCCTGGTAGACGGGGTTGCTACTGACGTCACCACTGGTGATTCCGGAAGGTGCCGCTTCCAGGCGGTCGCGCTCGGCCTCCTGGCGCTCGATGCGATCGCGCATGGCGATGACGTCCGGGTGTGACTCGGTGTAGCGCAGCAGGAGCTCGTCCAACCGGTTGCGGCTCTCCCGAAGCTGTTCCTCCACGGCTTGCAGGCGCGGGTTGCGGACATCCTGTACCGCTTCACCGGCTTCCATCTGCTGGATCTGCTGGCGCAAGGCCGTCCGGCGGTTATTCACGGTGCGCAGTTCGGACTGCATCTGGTCAAGGTTTTCCTCCAGTGCCCGCAGGCGCTGGTAGTAATCCCTGCCCCCCTGCTCCGGCAGCAGGCCGACATTCTGGCGCTTGAACTCCGCCAGCCGTTGTTCCGCGGCGCGCAGGCGGTTCTCGTATTCCTCCACCTGACGCTCCAGGAAGTCCGAGGCGGCCGCGGAATCGGTGCGCTGCATGCCCAGCGCCTGCTCCATCATGATATCCAGCACCGACTGCACCACTTGGCGCGAGCGCTGGGGGTCGCTGGAGGTGTAGGCGATGTTGTAGACGTTGCTGCGGCGGCCCGGGGCGTTGATGCTGATGCGGTTGCGGAGGTTGTTCAGAACCTGCTGTTCTTCATATTCCGTGCGCGCACCCACCATCAGATCGCTCTCAAGCGCGATGCGTTCCAGGTTGTCCCGGCTCAACAGCGTGTTGCTCAGAAGCTCTACCCGGCTGCCGAGGTCCTGGGAGACTGCGAGATCACGCAGCAGCGGTTGAAGCATGGACTCGGTATCCACCTGCACGCGGGACTGCACGCGGTACTCGTCCGGCATGGTGAGAATGACATAGGCACCGGCAATGGCGACCACCCAGGCAACCAGCAACGCATACCAGCGAAAACGCCAGCTGCCGCGGAGCTCGCCAAGGATGAAGGTGTAAAGCTCATGCATTGAAGCAGTTCGTCCTTAAATATACAGCTCCGTCAGCGCGGGGCCCACCTGATCGCGGAGCAAACATTCTGCCGGGGTTGACGTTCCGTGCAGGGCCTCTGCCGGGCGCTAGAAGAACGCCTCCGGTATGACAATGACGTCGCCTGGCCGGAGCGTGTAATTGTGCCGCATATCCCCATCGTTCAGCAGATCATTCAACCGCAGGCGGTAGGATTGACTGTCTTCCCGCCCGCCTCGCACCAATCGGGCGCGATTGCCGGCGGCGAACTGGGTCAGCCCGCCCACCTGGATAATGGCATCGAGTACCGTCATGCCGTCACGATAGGGGATCGCCTGGGGTTGCAACGCCTGGCCGATGATGCGCACCTGGTCATCGTACGCCCCGACGAAACTCATCACCATGACTGTGACATTCGGCGTGCGGATGAATTCCGACAGTTCCATTTCCAGTTCCCGGGCCAGCGCGCTGGGCGTGAGACCCGCCGCGCGCACGTCCTGCACCATGGGGACGGAAATCTTTCCATCCGGCCGCACGGGCAACGTCACCGAGAGGTCGGGGTTGTCCCGCACGTAGATCTGGAGTTGATCGCCGGCGCCGATCACGTAATCGCTTTCGGTCGCGCCGCCGCGCGGTGGCCCCGAGGGCTGCGGCGTGGTGCCGCAGGCGGCGAGGAAGACGGCCAGCAGAGCGGCCACGCTGATACGGGTTACCTTGATCCAGCCCATTGTTTCCTTTTCTCCATAAGTCGGCGTTCCCGGAGGTGCCTCCGACAACGACGGACCTCGGCACCACGGGGGACGTAACCCTTCGCGGTAACTCGGCTTTCAGAACGAAGTTTCCCCTAACTGTGATGGCTTTACCACCTTGTTGGCAAGCCATTCCGTGTGCGAATTCACACGGTGTCAGGTTCCTTTACAACACGAAAAATAGCGCATGAAGTGTTTCCGCTTTATTTAATACGCAACCCTATGAAATGGAAAGATTATCGGTAAAGAACAGGGGCTCAGGCACGCTTCCTGCTTTCTATTCGCATGCGTAGAGTGTGCAGCCCATAAAGCAACAATCTACAGCAGGGGTTGGTATCAGCACTCACTCAGCCGTAGCTGGGAGACAAACCGAATGAAGACAACGACGATCACAACTGCAGTCACTGGCGCATTGGTCTTGCTGGGCGCTTCTCTCGCGGGTACTGCCAGCGCGGACCAGATTCTCTGCAAGTCGAACGAGCTGAATCACATGCTCGGGGACGACAGCCAGGTGTCCGCCTGCCTGGATGCAGGCGAAGGCAATCTGACCGGCAACCCCATGAACGACCTGTTTCTTACAGGCGTGGGCACAGGGTACGAGCCCGCCGGCAAGAGCGACGAACCGGCCAACAATCCCTTCATGATCGAATACACCCAGAATGGGTCCACCGGAACGTGGAGTTTCGATTCCTCCTTCTGGAACACCTATAGCGAGGGTGCCATCGGCTTCAAGTTCGGCACCGGCAACCAACCCGATGAATGGTTTGTGTTCTCGCTGGTACAAGGCGTGTTCTCCGGTGACTGGGAATTCGTCAATGTATTCGGACGGGGTGGCGGTTTGTCCCACATTAACCTCTATGGCAAGGGCACCCCCACCAGCGTGCCGGAACCCACCACGCTGGGCCTGCTGGGCCTGGGCCTGGTCGGTCTCGGCCTGGCCGCCCGCCGGCGCAAGCACAACGCCTGAGTACCGTTTTACCGAGAGCGTTGAAGGCCCGCTTCGGCGGGCCTTTCTTTTGCTTGATCGCACGTTACCGGGAAACCCGGGCAAGTCTCCGGCCGTCGGCCGAAGCGGTGGCAATCGCCTGCGGCGATTACCCCTCTACACCGGCTCCGCTCAAACGTAGGGTGCTCAGAGCCAGAGGCGATGCGCACCGATCACGCCAATGGTGCGCATCGCTGCGCTCTGAGCACCCTACGGTCCTGACCAAAGACGGTGTCTACCCCACGCCGCATATCCTGCGGTAGGGGAGTAACCGCGCAGCGGTTGCTACCATCGGCCGCAAGGCCGCAGCCCATGTAGGGTGTGCAAGCATTCAGCTTGCGCACCAGCGGGTGCCTGCAAACGGTGCGCACCACGTTGTGGTGCACACCCTACCTTATCTACACGAGGTCGCACGCTCCTGGGCACCTCCCGCGGCGTTCTCTCAAGAAGGGGAGCTCGTGTCGAATTTATTTACATCCCTCCCGGCGCGGTCCTCGGCAAACCCCACCTCTGCAGGGTGTCTTCTGACGCCCTGCAGAGGTCGTTGTGGAGAGGGTCCCTTCCATGAAGCACTGGCTGACCCTGCCGCTCATCCTGGTCGCGGTCGCGGTAACCGCGACCATCTCCTGGAACGCCCTGGCCCGGGACGGTGTTCGGGCCACGTACTCCACAGATTTCGGCTTGCTGACCGTGGACATACTCGACGCGCGGCACATGCGCCTGAGTTCCAGCGATGCGCTCGAACTGCTGATTTCCGGCGGCGAGGGCTATCTGCTGCGCCGCGAAGGCGATGTGTGGG
>JBJHBJ010000013.1:0-87180 GCA_050485425.1 Ectothiorhodospiraceae bacterium
GCCCAGAACGATCAATAACCTACTCGACCTGCAGGGTGGGGCACGTGAGATTCTGGTGCAGAACCTCTCGGTTCCGGCCGGCGAGTATGAATGGATCACGTTGCTGTTCATGGAGGATGGGGCGCCCGGCGGAGAGATCCTGACCACTTCCCACGTGGACTTTCTCGACGGGATGTCATTTGGACTGGCCATTCCCGGTGATCCCGAGGTGGGGTTCCGCCTGGAGGAGAACTTCACGATCTCGGCCGGGGAACACGCGGATCTGGTGCTGGACATCGATCTTCGGCGCGCCCTGGTTCCCACCGATGATCCGGGCTTGGGCGGCTATTACTATCTCCGCCCGATGATGCGTCTGGTGGACGGCCCGTCCAGCGGGCATATCGAAGGAACGGTGGCCGGCCATGTGGCGGGCGCTGCCGGCTGTACGCCGGCGGTCTACGTCTTCGAGGAAGATCAGGAGCCCCGGGATGTGTTTGACGACGAAGGCCCGATTACCACGGGCCTGGTCCGACAGGAGCCAACGAGCCTCTATCGCTACAGCATCGGTTTCCTGCCCGAGGGCACCTACGACCTGGCTTTGACCTGCGATGCGGACCTGGACCAGCCGGACCAGGACAACTCCGGCGACGTCGAGTTCTTCGACGTAGTCACAGTGGAGGTGATTGCCGACGATATTCCCCAGACTGTGGATCTTCCGCAATAGTGGAGTGTTGAATCCGGCGGGATTCCACGGTTGGCGATGAAGCCTTCTATCGCTGGAATCCCGCCGTCCGGCAGGCCGGGGACACGGCCTCTTTCCCTGGCTCGTGCGCTGGATTACGCTTTCGCCAGATCAGAAGGCCTTCACATCAAAGGATGACCCGCATGCGCTCCCTCCGCTTTTCCCTGGTTCTCGCTGCCGCGGCGTTGCTGTCCGCTTGCCAGCTCTACCTGATCGGTGATGATGACGACGATAATGGCAGTGGAGGTTCCGGTGGGTTGACATTGCGCATTGTCGGCGCCCAGGGGGGAGGGTTCGAGCAGGTGGTGCTCTCCACATTCGGAGTCCGGGTGCGCCACACGGATGGTTCAACCCGGTCTGTCAGCATCAGCGAGCGGGAAGTATCGCTGTTTTCCGATGACGACGGCGAAATACTGCTGACTGGTATCAGCGTGCCTTCCGGCAATTACAATCAGATTCGTCTTCAGGTGCGGGGGAATACGGTCGATGAGTTCTCCTACGTCGTCGATGCGGTGGGTGGCGGCGGCAGATTCCCCGTGGATGTTCCCGCCGACCGTGTCGATTTTCCCGTCGAGTTCAGTGTGGGGAGTTCATCCACCACGGTGACACTGGTCGTGCATACGGCAGCTGCACTCCAGTTCATTCAGGATGGGGGGCTGCAGCAGGATTATTTTCTGCTTCAGCCCGTGGGCTATGCGGCGAGGCATGACCGCTCCGGCCGGATCGACGGTTCCATCCCGAACGTCTGCGGCAGCGGACAGCCCAATGACGTGGCCGTGTACGTGTTTCGCGATGATGCCGATGCGCCCACCGACATCCAGGGCAATACCGGCAGCCGGAATGAGCCGGTCGTCTCGTTTGCCGCGGATTCGTCCCTGGAATTCCGCTCCCCGCGGCTGCCGGAGGGAGACTGGCAGGTTTCCTATACCTGCCAGGCGCTGGACGATAATCCGGATGAATCCGATACCGCGGTTCGCAACGAATTGCGGGACAATATCCGGGATGTCACGGTGAATCGCGGCTTGCCGCCGACGACCGTGAACTTCAACTAGCGTCCCGGTGAGTGCGGGGGGGCACACTCTGCATCAATGCCGCGGGTCCGCCACACACCCGACGTAGATACCGTCTTGTTGGTCAAGACCGTAGGGTGCTCAGAGCGCAGCGATGCGCACCATTGGCGTAACCGGTGCGCATCGCTGCGCTCTGAGCACCCTACGCTTGAGCGGAACCGGCGTAGGGAGTAACCGCGCAGCGGTTGCTACCGCCGGGCGTGAGCCCGAGTGCGTTGGCCAATCGCGCGGCAGAGTTTTCCGGTCCGTGGGGTTCATTATTGCTGCCCGCCGGTCGTAGTCGGGTCGGCTTCCAGCCCCTCGTCGTCATGCCGGGTCCGCCGGGCCGCAAACCACGCCCCCACGTTTTCCCCCAGCATCAGCATGCACGGCGTGATCACCAGGGTCAGGATGGTGGCGAAGGTCAGACCGCCGGCGATGGTGCTGGACAGCGTCGTCCACCATTGTGTGGAGGGCGCGCCGTGGGTGATTTCCCGGCCGATCAGGTCGATGTTCAACTGGAACACCATGGGCATCAGGCCCAGCACCGTGGTGAAGCTGGTCAGCAGTACCGGCCGCATACGCTGGGCGCAGGTGCGGAGGATGGCCTCCATGCTCTGCTGGCCGCGCTGCTTCATCTCGTTGAATGTGTCGATGAGCACGATGTTGTTGTTCACCACGATGCCGGCCAGCGCGATCAGTCCGAGGCCGCTCATGACGATACCGAAGGGCTGCCAGGTGAGCAGCAGGCCCAGCAGCACGCCGGCGGTGGACAGGACGATGGCGGAGAGCACCAGCAGTGTCTGGTAGATGCTGTTGAACTGCAGCACCAGGATCATCGCGATCAGGAAGATGGCCACGCCGAAGGCCTGGACCAGGAAGGTGGCGGCTTCGCGCTGGTCCGCATCCTGGCCCTTGAAGGTGATTTCCACCGCGGGGTCCAGTCCGGCTTCGGCGATGGCGGCGCGCAACCGCCGGACCTGGTCGTCGACCAGCAGGCCGTCGGCGACATCGGCCTTGATGCTGAGTACGCGCCGGGCATCCGTGCGCTTCAGCGTGCCGGTCTTCGGCGCCGGTTCGAAGCGAACGAAGTTGGCCGCCGGCACCATGCCCTGCATGGTGGGCACGCGGAGTTGGCCGAGGCGGTCGAGGCTGCGTTCCTCCAGCGGCAGGCGCACGCGGATGTCGATTTCCTCATCGGCGTCATCCGGGCGGTATTCAGCCACCTTCACGCCCTGGGTCACCATCTGCACGGCATTGCCCAGCACGGCCACGTCTGCGCCGTAGCGGGCGGCCAGTTCCCGGTCCACGCGCAGTCGCCACTCGATGCCGGGCAGCGGGCGGCTGTCTTCCACGTCCACGAAGCCGCCCAGGCCGTTCATCAGTTCGCGTACCTGGTGCACGGTGGCGGGCAGGCGTTCCGGCGCCCGGCTGCTGAACTCCACGTGTATGGGTTTGCCGCCGCCCGGCCCCTGTTCCTGTTCGCGCACCTCCAGTGTGATGCCGGGCAGGTCGGCGGTGCGCCGGCGGATCTCCTCGAGGATCTCGCGGGCCGGCCGACGCTGCTGCCAGTCGAGGAATTCCACCTGTACCGAGCCGATCAGGTCTTCGGCGGCTTCCGTGTCCGGCCGGTTGATGGTGCGGGCGTAGACGGTCCTGAGTTCCGGCATGCCGTGGATGCGCTGCTCCACCTGCTGCACCAGGCGGTCCTTCTCGAACACGGAGAGGTCGCCGCGGCCATGCACCTGCACCGATGCGAACTGCGGCTCCACGTCCGGGAAGAATTCCACGCCGCGGCCGAGGGCGCCGTAAGCCGTGTAGATGCCGGCAATGATCATCATGGCCGCCATCAGTGTCAGGCCGGGGTGGCGCAGCAGGCGTTCCATCATGCGCAGATAGCCGCCGGTGAAGCCGCGAATGGTGGACAGGTCACCGTGCTCGGCAGCGGTGACCATGGCAAGTTGGCGTTGCTGTTCCGGCGTGCGGCGTGCGATCAGCCCGCCCAGCACCGGGATGAATATCAGCGCCATGCCCAGCGAGGCGGTGAGCGTGATCAGCACCGTGATGGGCAGGTATTTCATGAACTCGCCCACGATGCCGGGCCACACCAGCAGCGGGAAGAACACGGCCAGGGTGGTGGCGGTGGAGGCAATGATCGGCCAGCTCATGCGCTTGGCGCCGAAGGCGTAGGCGGCCCGCCGGTCCAGCCCCTCGGCCATCTTGCGTTCGGCCAGCTCCACCACGACGATGGCGCCGTCCACCAGCATGCCCACCACCATGATCAGGCTGAACAGCACCACGATGTTCATGGTGTAGCCCATGCCGTTGATGACCAGGATGCCGGCCAGGAACGAGCCGGGGATGGACAGCCCGACCAGGATGCCCGGGCGTACGCCGAGCACGGCGATGATCACGATCATCACCAGCAGCACCGCGCTGGCGACGTTGTTCTGGAGGTCGCGCAGCATGTCGCGGATGTCGTCGGACTTGTCCTGCAGATAGTCCACGCGGACGGAGGCCGGCCATTCGGCGCGTTCGGTCTCGACGATGTGCCGCACGTCGGCGATGGTTTCGATGATGTTGGCACCGACCCGCTTGGAGACTTCCAGCGAGACCGCCGCCTCGCCACCGACCCGGGCGAAGCCGTCCGGATCCTTGTACGTGCGGCGCACCTGGGCCACGTCGCGGAACGTCACCACGGTGTCGCCCACGGCCTTGATGGGCAGGGTGAGTACGTCGTTGACGTCCTCGATCACGCCGGGCACCTTCACCGCCATGCGGCCGGCGCCGGTGTCGATGGCGCCGGCGGCCACCAGCATGTTGTTGCGCTGGATGATGCTGAGCAGCTCGTCGTAATTGATGCCGTAGGTTTCCATGACGGTGGTGTCCACCACCACTTCCATGACTTCCTCGCGGTCGCCGCCCACGTCCACTTCCAGCACGCCCGGCAGGGCTTCGATGCTGTCCTTCAGGTCCCGCGCCAGGCTGACCAGCGTGCGTTCCGGCACCGCGCCGGAGAGCGTGACGGTGAGCACCGGGAACAGCGCCACGTTGATTTCGTTCACCGTGGGTTCGTCCGTTCCGGGCGGCAGCTTGGACTTGGCCATGTCCACCTTTTCACGCACATCGGCCAGGGCGCGCTCGCTGTCGAAGCCGGCATCGAACTCCAGCAGCACGCCGCCGTAACCCTCGGCGGCGGTGCTGCGCATTTCCTTCACGCCTTCGATGCCCTGCAGTTCCTTCTCCAGCGGGCGAACCAGCAGGCGTTCGGCATCTTCCGGGGAAATGCCTTCGTAGGTGGCGGTGACGTAGATGATGGGAATGGCGACGTCCGGTTCCGATTCCTTGGGAATGGTGGACCAGGCGACGATGCCGGCAAGGATGATGAATATGAAACCCAGCACCACCGCGCGGGTGCGCTGGAAGGCAGCGTCGATCAGGGTATGCATGCTGATTTCTCCCCGGCCCTTGCCGGTGCTACTGCCTGGCCTGATCCGTGGAGTCGGATTGCTGGCGCACGGCAACCTGCTGGCCGGGGCTGACGAAGCCGTGGCCCAGGGTGATGATTCGGGCGTGCTCGGGAAGACCGGAGACCCAGACACCGTCCCGCTCGGCGCGCACGACCTCCACCGGCCGGAACACCACCCGGTCTTCGGCGTCCACCGTTTTCACGCCCAACGCGTTGCCGCCGTCCAGCGCGAGCACGGCGGGAGAGACACGGTGGGCAGCCACCTCCCCGACCGGCATGCGGACTTCGGCGCTGATGCCGGCTGGCACGGGCCGTTCACTGTTGGGCAGTTCCACCTCGACCCGGAAAGTGCGGGTGGCGGTGTCGGCGGCCGCCGAGATGAAGCGGATGTTTCCACGACGGGTCTCGCCGTTCACCAGCCGCACCTCCGCCGGACCGTCAGGCCTCAGGCCGTCCAGGTCGTGCTGGGCGATGTTCACGGTCACCAGCAGCGGGTCGTTGTCCACCAGTTGCGCCACTGCGGTATTCACCGCCACATAGTCACCGATTTCCACCATGCGGTCATTGACGATGCCGGCAAACGGGGCGCGGATGGTCACGCGTTCGCGATCCAGTTCGATGGCCTTGAGTTCGGCCTTCGCCTTTTCCAGCGCCGCTTCCGCCTGGCGCTGGGCGTTGGCGGACTGGAAGCCGTCGCGCGCCAGTTCCCGGGTGGCGTTGAACTCGGCCTGTCGCTGGGCCAGGTTGGCGCGGGCCTCGGCCAGTCGCACGTCGCGGTCATCCATGCGCAGACGCAGGAGAGCCTGGCCGGCTTCCACGCGGCTGCCCTTGGGTATCAGGATGGCTTCCACGGTGCCGGTGGTTTCCGCACGCAGAGTGACCTGGCGGAAGGACTCCGTCTGTCCCTGATTGATCAGGGTGCGGGTAATGGGCTGGGCCCGCAGCTCCTGGACTTCTACCGTGAAACGGGGCAGTGCGGTCGGCCGGGTGTCGGAATCCGGGTCGATGGCAGCGGTGGGCGTGTCGCGGAACACATGGCCGCTGGCCACCCACAGAACCAGCCCGGCCAGCAACAGTCCGGCAATCAGCAACGGCTTGCGATTCATGATCAGGCCTCCCTGGCAGTCATCGGAGTTGCCGCCTCATCGAGCAGGTGGCGGTTATCGCGAATATAATCGCGGGCTGCACGGCTGACGGCCAGGCCATATCCGGCCGCGAACCGTGCACCGGGCGGGGCGGAGAGGCCTTCGTCGGCCAGCCATTCCTGCGCCAGTTTCACGAAGCTGTCGAAATCGGCCAGGCGTTCTTCGACAATCCGCTGCAGGTGGGCCGTGGGCAGGAACTCGGCGAAGAACACCAGGGCCAGGAATTCGGAGCGGATCTTGTGCCGGCCCTGGGACTGCAGCAGGGCGGCGACGAAAGCCTGCCGGCCCGCCGGGGTGAGACGGTAGATCTTCTTGTCCGGCCGGGTGCGTTGCTGGACTTCCTGACAATGCACCAGCCCCTGCCTGTGCAGGTCCGCCAGCGCAGGGTAGATCGCCGCATAGCTGACCTCCAGGAAGTGGCCGATGCTGTCCTGCAGGCATTTCTTGATTTCGTAGCCGGAAGCTTCGCCGAAGGTCAGCGCGCCCAGGCACAAGGTTCTGGTGTCCATGGGGAAATCCCGTAAGAAGGCTGGTTCTATATATCACGGTGACATATGTCTGCTTAGATTATTTTGGGCTGATACTTGCGGGCGATAGAACGCTTTCTTTGTGCGTTGCCGCATTTTGTCCCGGGGCGGGGAATGCTATAAGGTCCGGCGTCAACTGTTGGACGGTCTTGGGCTCGGGTTTGTGACCATGAATCTGAAGAATCTGGAGAAGCGGCTGACCTACCTGGTGGCAAATGCCATCCGGGACTACCGCATGATCGAGGACGGCGACCGCATCATGGTCTGCCTGTCCGGTGGCAAGGACTCCTACGCCATGCTCGACATCCTGCGGCTGCTGCAGGGCAGGGCGCCGGTGCGCTTCGAGTTGATCGCGGTGAACCTGGACCAGAAGCAGCCCGGCTGGCCGGAGCACGTGTTGCCGGACTATCTGGAATCCATCGGCGTGCCGTACCGCATCCTGGAGCAGGACACCTACAGCGTGGTGAAGCGGGTGCTGCCCGAGGGCAAGACCATGTGCTCGCTATGCTCCCGACTGCGGCGGGGTGCTCTGTACTCGGCGGCGGAAGAAATGGGCGCCACGAAGATCGCGCTGGGTCATCATCGCGACGATCTGATCGAGACGCTGTTCCTGAACATGTTCTACGGCGGCAAGCTGGCCACCATGCCGCCGAAGCTGAAGAGCAACGACGGCAGGCATGTGGTGATCCGGCCGTTGTCCTACGTGCCGGAGTCCTATCTGGAGCGGTATGCCGGACTGAAGGAGTTCCCCATCATCCCCTGCAATCTCTGCGGCTCGCAGGAAAACCTCAAGCGCGCGCAGATCAAGCGGATGATCCACGCCTGGGAGAAGGAGGAGCCCAAGCGCCTCAACACCATCCTGCGCAGCCTGCAGAACGTCCGCCCCTCCCACCTGGGCGACACCGATCTCTACGACTTCGAGAGCCTCACCGGCAGCATTGTCGACATGCCCGACCCGGTCACCGGCGAAGAAGATCCGTTCGCCACCCTGCAGCCCGCCCGGTAGGGCGCTCAGAGCGCAGCGATTCGTGCTTGTGTTCGGTGGCTTCGATCCGGCCTGGAGCGGGACCACGCCTACGGACACGCCGTGAATACATCCCTGTAGGCTTGTCGGCGAGGTCCCTCTTGCCGACAGTCCGCAGGCGTGGTCCCGCTCCAGGCCTTGCCGTGGTACAACAACAGGCGGTGATCTCTTCTCCAAGGTTGCGGCCGGGATGACTGTTCCGGACTGTCGATCGCAGGGATGCGATCGTCAAGCCCCCAGGGATGGGTTCACGGCGTGTCCGGAACAGTCATCCCGGCCGTAACCGGATCGAAGCCACCAGAACCCCAAGCTAACCATCACTGAAAATCCCGCGACCGGGTGGGCAGGTCGCCGAGCAGGTCGGTGTGATCCACCAGGCGGCCGGCAATCAGATGGCAGACGTTGTCCCGGCGTTCCCAGCGCCCCACCACCCCCAGCAGTCGCGCGCGCAGCAGCGTCTTGCGCTGCGCCTCTCCGGTGGCCGGCCAGACCACCACGTTCAGGTGCCCGGTCTCGTCTTCCAGCGTGACGAAGGTGACGCCGGAGGCCGAGCCGGGCCGTTGACGGCCGATGATGATACCCACCGTGCGTACCAGCGTGCCGTGGGCCTGTTGTTCGTGAAGTTGCCGGGCAGTGCGGTAGCGTTGACGGTCCAGTTGCCGGCGCAGCAGCTTCACCGGGTGTGCCTCCAGGCTCAGGCCGATACTGGCGTAATCCTGCACCAGGTTCTCGCCGATGCCGGGCCGTGCCAGCGGTGGCGGCGGGCGGTCGCCGGCCGCGGCCAGCATTGGTGCCCCCTGGTCGATGCCCAGCACCTGCCACCAGGCCTGTCGGCGATGTCCGGCCAGGGTTTTCAGGGCCCCAGCCTGGCTGAGGGCCACCAGATCCCGCCGGTCCAGCCGTGCCAGCCGGGCGAGGTGATGAACATCAAGGAATGGCGCGGAGGTCCGGGCGGCGGCGATGCGGCCGGCTCCCGCCGCTGAAAGTCCCTTGATCATGCCCAGACCCAATCGAAGGGCCGGCTGCTCCGGATCGCCGGTGGGCTCCAGCGTGCTGTCCGAATGGCTGTGCATGACGTCGACGGGGCGCACCTCGACGCCGTGTTCCCGGGCATCGCGGACCAGTTGCGCCGGGGCGTAGAAGCCCATGGGCAGACTGTTCAGCAGGGCGCAGGTGAAGGCTGCCGGATAGTAATGTTTCAGCCAGGCGGAGACGTAGACCAGCAAGGCGAAACCGGTGGCATGCGATTCCGGGAAGCCGTACTCGCCGAAGCCCTGGATCTGCCGGAAGATACGCTGGATGAACTCCTTGCTGTAGCCCCGCTCGCGCATGCCGTCGTGCAACCGCTGCTCGAAATGGCCCAGCCCGCCCTTGCGCCGCCAGGCGGCCATGGAACGTCGGAGCTGATCGGCTTCGTCCGGGGCGAAACCGGCAGCCACTTCGGCCAGCTTCATCACCTGCTCCTGGAAAATGGGCACGCCCAGGGTGCGTTTCAGCACCGCTTTCACGTCCGTGCTGGGATAGTTGATCGGTTCGTCGCCGTTCCGCCGCCGCAGATAGGGATGCACCATGTCCCCCTGGATCGGCCCGGGCCGGACGATGGCCACCTCGATGACCAGATCGTAGAACTCCTGCGGTTTCAGCCTCGGCAGCATGGCCATCTGGGCCCGGGACTCCACCTGGAACACGCCCACGGCGTCGCCCTTCTGCAGCATGGCGTAGACGGTGGGGTCTTCCTTGGGGATGGTCGCCATGGTCAGAGGCCGGTCATGATGACGGACCAGCAACTCCAGGGCCCGGCGGATGGCGCTCAGCATGCCCAGTGCCAGCACATCCACCTTCAGCAGACCCAGTGCTTCCAGGTCGTCCTTGTCCCACTGGATGACCGAGCGTCCTTCCATGGCGGTGTTCTCGGTAGGCACCAGCCGGCTCAATGGTCCGCTGGAAATGACGAAACCGCCGACATGCTGGGAAAGGTGGCGGGGAAAGCCGATGAGTTCCCTGCACAGGACCAGCAAACGCCGGATCACCGGATTGTCCGCCGTGAAGCCGGCTTCACGGATGCGTTCCTCGGCGATGTGCGGGCCGTCCCACCACTGCAGGCTGCCTGCCAGTTGCTCCACCTGGTATGGCGCGAACCCCAGCGCCTTGCCCAGGTCCCGGACGGCGCTACGCGGACGGTAGCTGATGACGGTGGCGGCCAGCGCGGTGCGATGCCGGCCGTATTTGCGATAGATGTACTGAATGACCTCTTCGCGGCGGTCATGTTCGAAATCCACGTCGATGTCCGGCGGTTCGCCCCTGGCCCTGGAGACGAAGCGCTCGAACAGGAGCTGATGGATCGCCGGATCCACTTCGGTGATTCCCAGCGCGAAACAGACCGCGGAATTGGCTGCCGATCCCCGGCCCTGGCAGAGAATGCCCTGGCTGCGGGCATAGCGCACGATGTCGTGTACGGTGAGAAAGAACGGTTCGTAGCGCAGCTCTGCGATCAGCGCCAGCTCCCGTTCCATCTGTTGCCGCACCTGCGGCGGGGCACCGTCGGGCCAGCGCCGCCGGGCGCCCTGTTCTGTGAGGGCCCGCAGATGACTGCCGGGGGTGCGCCCCGGCGGAACCAGTTCTTCCGGATATTCGTAACGAAGCTCCTCCAGGCTGAAGTCGCACCGCTCGGCGATGCGCAGGCTCTCCTCCAGCAACTCGGGGGGGTAGAGCTGCTCCAGGGCATGCAGGCTGCGCAGGTGGCGTTCGCCGTTGGGCAGACGCTCCAGGCCCAGTTCGGCGACCGGCGTGCGCAGACGGATGGCGGTGAGAGCGTCCTGGAGTGCGCGCCGTCCCCGCCGGTGCATGTGTACGTCGCCGGCCGCCACCAATGGCAGGCCGGTGGCGGCCCCCAAAGCCTGTATGTGCGCCAGGTGGTCGGCATCGTCCGCCTCGCGGAAGAGCTCCACTGCCAGCCAGCCGCGGTCGCCGAACTGCCCGGCAAACCAGGCGGCGGCCTCCTGGTCGCTGCGGCGCTCCGGAATCAATAGCGCCAGGCAGTCCGGCACGCGGCCGCTGAGATCTTCCCGGTACAAACGGTACCGACCCTTGCGGGCGTTGGTGCGTCCCAGGCTGATCATGGCGCTGAGCTGGGCGTAGGCCTCGCGATGCGGGGCCAGCAGAACGAGACGCGGGCCATCGGCCAGCTGCAGTTCGCTGCCGATGATCAGCTTGAGCCCGTGGGCCTTTGCCGCCTGATGGGCGCGGACCGCGCCCGCTACCGAACATTCATCGGTGAGAGCCAGTGCCGGGTATCCCAGCGCAGCGGCGCGCTCAACCAGTTCGTGAGGATGCGAGGCGCCGCGCAGGAACGTGAAGTTGCTGAGGCAATGCAGTTCGGCATAGGACATGCCGACCAATATACTGTTTATATGTACAGTATTCCACCGGTCACAGGGCGCTCAGAGCGCAGCGATACGCACCGCAGGCAGTTATCGGTGCGGGCGTGAGTTCGACAGACTGGAGCGGCTGTGCATCAATAGCCATTCGGAGACGATGGGCCAGATTTCCTGCTGGGCCCCCTTGCTCACTACGATGCCTGCATGGTCGTAGTCTTCGCCGAAGCCGTTGCGCAGACCGGCGGCGATGAAGCGTTTGTCCCGACTGGCAAAATGCGCAATCAGCTTCTCGCAGCCTTCACTGGGATCCACCCGATCCCCCAGGCCGGAAATGGCCAGCGCCGGGATGGTGATCCGGCCCAGTGCCTCGCGAATGTCCGGCTTGCGCCGGCCTTGCGTGACAATCCGGATGGCGTCCAGCATGGCGGCCACGGGTTCGTCCTGTGGTCCCAGGCCCAGGCGGCGGGCGGGGAAGCGGTCCAGCAGGCGGGCGGTGGCGGCCGTTAACCAGGATAGTGGGGGGTGCAGCGGTCGCTTGCCCACTTCGAACTGGGAGGCGAACAGCACCAGCCCGGCGATCTGGTTCATGTCCAGTGGTCCGGCTCCGGCCCTCGCGGCCAGCACCCCGCCAAAGGAATGCCCCACCCAGAAGGCAGGGCGACTCCACAGTTTCCATACCTGTGCCTGAACCAGGGGCAGGTCATGAAGCAGGTGCTCCTCCAGCCCCGGACGTGCGCCGCAGCCCTGTTCCCGGCGCTCCACGATCAGGCCGGGAAAACCCTGTTTTGCAAGATGGGCGGCCAGCCCGATGCCCTTGGGGGATAACCAGAAACTGCGGCCGGTAAACATGCCCGGCAGATAGATCACGGGTGGCAACGGGTTCTCGGTGCCGTAGACATGGGTCACCATGAATCTGCCGCCGTCCCCGGCCAGCAAGGTTTCCTCGCGAATTTGCAAAAGGGCGTGTCGGCTCATACTTCCTGTATTACTGACCTGACAGAACGTATTGTCCGCTGGGTAGGGCCTGGGGATCCGGAGAGCTTGGATACCCCAGGCCCTACCCAGGCAGTATAAGAGAACCTGAGGGGTGATGGCTTCCCCTTGTGTTGCCCATCGGCGAAGCCCTGACTTGAGGTAAGGACTATGGATGAAAGCGTCATTCGCGCCATGCAGCGCTGGCCCAATGTTCCGGCGGTTTACGGCTGGTTGCGGCTGGACAGTCGCGGTGACTGGCAACTGGATGGCGAGCGCATCGGCCACCGTCACTTCCGTGAATTCATCGGCCGGAACTACGCCGTGGACGAACGAGGGTGCTGGTATTTCCAGAACGGTCCGCAGCGCGTATTCATTGCGCTGGACGAAACTCCCTGGATCATTCGCCACCGGGCGGACGGGGGGCTGGAAACCCATACCGGGGTGGAGGTGGAGCGGATTGACGCGGCCTATCTCGACGAGGAGGGTGCGCTGGTGTTCGAGACGGAGCACGGCCCGGGTCTGCTGCATGACAACGACCTGGACTGGGCGCTGGATCAGATCCGGGATGCCGACGGGGCACCGGTGGATGCCGACGCCCTGGAACAGGCTCTGCAGCAACCGTCGGGAGAGACCACACGGCTGAACTGGCAGGGCGCATCGGCAAAGGCACTGGTCCGGCTTGATCGCGCGGCCATGTCTGCCGTGTTGAAGTTCGTGCGCGAGCCGGAGCCGGCAGAATAGCGGTTCCCTCAGGTCTGCACGTGGCGCAGGAAATCCTGGAAACGGTCCGAGGGCGGCTGCTCGAACAGCTTACTGGGGCTGCCGTCATGCAGGATGCGGCCCTCGTCCATGAAGATCAGGCGGCTCGCCACATCGGCGGCGAAACGCATTTCATGGGTGACGATGATCATGGTCATGCCCTCCGAGGCCAGGTTTTTCATCACCTGCAGCACTTCCCCGCGCAGTTCCGGGTCCAGCGCCGACGTGGGTTCGTCGAACAGCATCACGCGCGGGTTCACCGCAAGCGCCCGGGCGATGGCCACGCGCTGCTGCTGGCCGCCCGAAAGCTCCGACGGGTAATGATGGGAGCGGTCGGCCAGGCCCACGCGGTCCAGCAGGCGGTCGGCCAGTGCCCCGGCTTCCCGGCGCGACAGATTACGGACCTTGCGGGGCCCCAGCATGATGTTCTCGCGCGCCGTCATGTGTGGAAACAGGTTGAATTGCTGGAAGACCATGCCGGTTTCCTGGCGGATTTCCCGCTTGCTGGTGCCACGGGCGCCCAGTTGCTTGCCCCCGACGGTGAGCGTACCGCCGGAAAGGGGTTCCAGGGCGTTCAGACAGCGCAGCAGCGTGGATTTCCCGGAGCCGGAGGGGCCGACGATGACCACCACTTCGCCGGAGGTGACATCCAGCGTGATATCGCTGAGCACACGGGTCATGCCGAAGTTCTTGGAGAGGTTTCGACACTGGATCAGGCTCACAGGATGCGCATCCTCCGTTCGATCAGCCGCATGAGCATGGCCAGCGTGAAGGTCATGATCAGGTAGAACACGGCCACCGCTGTCCAGATCTCCAGTGCCCGCCCGGTCTGCGCGGTGAGCTGTTCCCCCCGCTGGGCGAGTTCGGCGACGCCGATGACCAGAAACAGTGCCGAATCCTTCAGGCTGATGATGAACTGGTTGCCCAGCGGCGGTATGGTCCGGCGGAAAGCCAGAGGGCCGACCACGTTCATCAGTACCTGGGGGTACGACAGGCCCAGCGCCAGCCCGGCATCCGTCAGGCCCTTGTCGATGGATTGCACGGCACCGCGGACGATTTCAGTGATGTAGGCGCCGGCGTTCATCGCCAGGCAGATGGAGGCCGCCACGAAACCGGACAGGGCGATATCCAGCGCCAGGGGCAGGGCAAAATAGATGAACATGGCCTGCACCACGATGGGTGTGCCACGAATCACCGACACATAGGCGAATACCAGCCAGTGCAGCACCGGGATGCGGAAAGCGGTGATCAGGCCACAGAGCGTGCCGATCACCAGTCCCCCGCCGATGCCCAGCAGCGTGATCTGGGCGGTGAGCTGGGCGCCGTCCACCATCTGCGGCAAAGCGTTCCACACAACCTGCCAACGGAAATCCATGGCCTGGTCTCTTCAAGCAACGTTGATGGATGCAGCAGTGTTTACTGCGTGCGCGTACCGTCAACCGGCGGCCGATACGGACACCGGTTGGCGGTCGACGGATTTGCCTGTCAGCGGGGGTCGGGTTCCTCGCCGAACCAGCGCTCGTAGATCTCCGCGTAGCGGCCGTCTTCCATCATGGCGAGCAGGGTGATGTTGACGGCATTGCGCAACTCGCTTTCCCGTGGAAAGGCCATGGCGTAGGACTGGGCTTCCAGATTGTCGCCGACGGCCTTGACGTCGCCGTCGCCGGCGGTCTCGATGTAATAGCGCACGTTGGGCGTGTCATGCAGGGCGGCGTCCACGCGCCCGGCGCGCACTTCGAGATAGGCCTGTTCGGCGCGCGAGAAGCGGGTGAGTTCGGTGTTCTCCAGATTGGCTTCCGCGTAGTCGTCACTGGTGGTGCCGATGGTCACCGCCAGCCGCTTGCCGTCCAGGTCGTTGATACCGTCGATCTCGTCGTTGTCAGCCCGCACCATCAGCATCAGGCCGCTGTCGTAATAGGCGTGGGAGAAATCCATGGTGTTCTCCCGTTCGGACGTGATGGTGATGGCGGCGATGGCGGCATCCACGCGCCCGGTCTGCAGCGCGGTGATAATGCCCGAGAAGTTCATGGTGTTGTATTCGAACTCCCAGTCGTTTTCCTCGGCAATGGTTTCCCAGAGTTCCACCTCGAAACCGGTCCATTCGCCGTCTTCCTGGAACATGAATGGTACGAACGAGGAGGGGATGGCCACGGTCAGGCGCTCAGCCTGGACGGTAGTGAAGGCGGTCATGAGCACCAGGCCGATCAGCAGGGTATGAATCCGTGTCATGGGGAACTCCATCTGTGCGCCGGACTTCCCGTCGATGCCGTTCCGGCGGGGCATACGGCCATGCCGGAAGCGAGTGTGCCGGCGTTGACTCGCTGGCAGACATCGAACGCATGTGTCTTTTTGACACTAGGCCGCAGTGGTGAGGCTGTCAAACGGGGTCAACCGAAAAAGCCGTGCAAAAACCACTGCCGCGGGGGGCGCCGCTCGCGGAAGATCCATAGCAGAGCGCCGGTGGACGCGTGGGCCTGATAATAGTCCCGGCTGATGTCCTTCCCGTCCCACCAGCCGGATTCGATGCGCTCGGGTGCACTGTGAAGCACCAGGGTGCCTTGCCAGCAGGGCAGTCCTCCTTCGGTGGACAATCGCTGTGGGGTGGCCAGTAGCCACAGGGGACGGTGCGGGTTGGCAGCCTGGTTTACTGTGCTGCCGGGTTTCATGGTGCACCAGGCATGTTCCGGACGATGGTCGGGGCGAGTGCCGAGGCTTTGAACGCAGTGCTCTCCCAGCCGGGCCTCCAGCCGTTCAGCGAGATGCCGCCAACAGCGTTCCTGTTCCTCCATCCGTGCATCCAGCAACGCCATTGCTTCCGGTGCCAGAGGCAGGAGCCTGCAGGCGTGGAGGCCGATTCGGATCACCGGTGCCGGCAGTTGCAGCCGGTCCAGCCGTTCGCGACAGACCATCAGCAGCCGTTCCTCGTCGCGGCAGGCCTGCATGAAACCGAGAGTCCGCCGGGTTGGCGTGTGCTTCCGGTGATCCAGCACCAGCTCCAGCCGCTGCACACCGGCCTCCAGGCCCCGCAGCAGGCCGGTGAGTTCCCGGATCAGGCGCTGCAAGGCAAACAGGATGGCTTCACTGGTGTGGGCCGGCGCCGGGAGTTCCAGCTCTCCATGGTAGGACTTGTCGGGGCAGTGCGCCGGGCGCGGGTCCGGCCGTTGTCCCAGGGCGCGCTCCAGCAACAGCAGCGGAGCACGGCCCAGGCGGGGAGCCAGATCGCGGGAAGGCAGGCTCAGCAAGTGTTCCAGAGTGTGGATGCCCAGCCCCTTCAGCGCCTGCCGCTGGAGCGTCTCCAGGGGGAGTAATCCGACCGGCAGTGCCGGCAGCCGTTGCCTGAACGCGTCCATGTCCAGCGCCGGCTCAGCGTCGTTGGCGCGCGCCAGTAGCCAGGCCCCCGTCGGAGTCGGGGCCAATCCGCTCTGCCAACTGTAACCCAGGGCCTCCAGATCCCTGTGAATGTGCTGCAACAGTGCATCCAGGCCGCCGAACAGCCGCAGGCTCCCCCGAAGCTCCAGTAGCAGGCAGTCGGGCGCCTGGACGCTGGCGTGGCTGGTGTACTGCAGGGACCAGCCCGCAAGGCGGATGAGCGCCTTGCGTTCCGAGAAGGGCTGGCGTTCCAGTAACTGCAATTCCGGTAGTAGCGACCGGCCGGCCGACAGAGTCATGCCGGGGCTGATGCCCGCCCTGCCGGCCGCTCCGTTGACGCAGCAGAGCCTGCCGGCTTCGACGATACCCAGCGGCGGCAGGGATTCCCGCGCCTGGGCCTCCAGCGGCAGTCGGGGGAATGTGAGCGCGAGCCAGAGCATGCGGGGCGGTTGACGACAGCGGCGTTGTCTGCCGCTGCCGGATCGGATCAGTAGCTTTCCCGTTGACGCTGTACCAGCCGCAGCCGCCGCGGATCCCCACCAGCGGTATCCAGTGGCAGCGGCATCTGCGGCGGAGGCTCCGGCTGGGGTCGGCTGGGGCGGGTTTTCGGCCGCTGCCGGGGCCAGTTACGGCGTGGGCCCGCCAGGGGTCTGGAAACCGGTGTCAGCGTATTGCCGGGCAAAGGCATGGCACGGGTTCGGGGGCAGTCCAGGTTGAGCTGGATTTCCTGGCGCACCAGTGCGCCCCTGCATTTGATGACCCGGATCAGGGCTGTTTCATGTCCGGCCAGCAGTTCCAGCCGGAGTGCGGCCGGGGAGGTCTGGGCGGCACAGGTGCCGTGGCGCAACAGGATGCCCCAGCTCTGGCCCGCTTCGGCGGCCAGTTGCAGCCGCCGGAGCTGCTGGCCGGTGGTTCCAGGAGAAGGCCAGGCCAATACGGCGGCACAGGTTCCGGAACGCAGGGCCTGCTCCGCGGCCCACAGCGTGTCGCGGCCTTCCCGCGGGTGTACCAGCAGTATCCGGGAGAGATCCACTCCCTGGGCGGCCAGTGCCGGCGCATAGGGCATGTGGGGCGGGGCGATCAGGGCGATCCAGCGACCGGAACGGCTCAGTCGGGCCAGGGCCGGCATCAGCAGACGCAGTTCGCCAATGCCGTCCTGGGTATGCAGCACCTCGGTCAGGGCGGCATCAGGCCAGCCACCGCCGGGGAGCGCACCATCCAGTTCGGCAAAGCCGCTGGGAATATGCCGGAAGCCTGTTTCCCGGGTATCTCCCCCCCGCCAGATGGCGGGTTCCTGCAGCAATTGGTTCAGAGCGTCGTTCATGGCGGACCTCGCGATAAGTCGGTTGCCAGGCATCCTGCCCATGGTTCCGTCGGGGGCGGTGCGATGGCTGCTCAGAGAGCCAGTCCGTTGCGTATCAGCCCAACGCCCAGGCCTTCGATGACCAGCGGTTCCGTCCGCAAATCCACTTCGATGGGAGTGAAATCAGGGTTTTCTGGCATTAGCCAGACGCGGTGCCCTTCCTTGCGGAAGCGCTTGACGGTGACTTCGTCGTGCAGGCGTGCGACGACGATCTGGCCGTTGCGGGCCTCCCGGGTGCTATGCACGGCGAGCAGGTCGCCTTCCAGAATGCCGGCATCCCGCATGCTCATGCCGCGCACGGTAAGCAGATAGTCGGGGCGCGGGGTGAACAGCGCGGGGTCCATGGGGCAGCGCCCGTGGACGTGTTCTTCAGCCAGTACCGGGCTGCCGGCAGCGACCTGGCCGATAATGGGCAAGCCTTCCTCTTCGTCCACGGAACCGGTTTCCTCTCCGAGCAGGCGGATGCCTCGTGAGGAGCCGGCGCGGATTTCCACCGCGCCTTTTCGTTCCAGGGCGCGCAGATGGCTCTCCGCCGCATTGGGGGAACGAAAGCCCAGGCCGCGCGTGATGTCCGCCCGGGTGGGAGGAAAACCGTGCTCCCGGATGAATTCCCGGATGAAGCCCAGGATTTCCATTTGCCGCTGTGTCAGTGCCTGCATGGCGGTTACCTGTTTGTTTATGCAGTAGTGTGAATATATACAGTCATTCTGCTGTTCGCAAGTCGCGTGAAATATCGCACTGGCATCCGCGTGCGGGCCGCGTAAAATGCCAGCGTTTTCAGAACAGCAGGCAGCCGGTGCTCCCTGGGGAGAACGGCCTGCCTGGCGCTGCCTGCAGCAATAGCAGCTTGACGGAGTACGAGTGCCCGAATGGTCAGCGTAACGGACGATCTCAGTGACCTGTTTGCCCGGGGTGAAGTCACCCTGGAGCGCTGGATGGAGGCGACCGGCCTGGAACTGGGGGCGGAGGAACAGGTATTGCTGGCGCGTACCTGGGACACGGTGCAGGCCGTATGCGGCTCCCGCCAGCGGCCTTCTGGCGAGCCCTATTTCGAGCATGCCCTGTCGGTGGCCGCCATTCTGTCCAGCCTGAAGCTGGACGTGCATACCATCGCTGCCGGCATGCTGCACGATATTCCCGAACTGGCGGGCAAGGACTGGGCGCGCCTGCGGGAGCGTTGCGATGCCGATGCCGTGGAGCTGGTGGAAGGCGTGGAACGCATGGACGTGGTCAAGGAATTGCGTGACCAGCCCGAGAGCGTGAGCGGCCGGGATGCCCAGACGGAGGCCCTGCGCAAGATGCTGCTGGCCATGGCGCAGGACATCCGCGTGGTGTTCGTGAAGCTGGCCGAGCGCCTGCATGACCTGCGTACCCTGAAGGCGTTGCCGGAGGAAAAGCAGAAGCTGATTGCCCGTGAGACCAGCGACATCTATGCGCCGCTGGCCAACCGCCTGGGCATCTGGCACGTCAAGTGGGAGATGGAGGATCTCTGTTTCCGCTACCTGGAGCCGGACACCTACAAGCGGGTGGCCCGGCTGCTGCGGGAGAAACGCCAGGACCGGGAACGCTACATCCGCGAGGTGATCGAGCAACTGACCCAGGCGCTGGGCCAGGCCGGCATCGACGCGGAAGTGTTCGGCCGTCCCAAGCACATCTTCAGTATCTGGAAGAAGATGCAGCGCAAGGGGCTGGATTTCCACGAACTGTTCGACATCCGTGCCCTGCGCGTGATGGTGCATGACGTGGCTGCCTGCTACGCCACGCTGGGGGTGGTTCACAGCCTCTGGAAGCACATCCCGAAGGAATTCGACGACTACATTGCCACCCCCAAGGAAAACAACTACCAGTCGCTGCATACGGCGGTGGTCGGGCCCGAGGGCAAGACCCTGGAAGTGCAGATCCGCACCTACGAGATGCACGAGCAGGCCGAACTGGGCGTGGCCGCCCACTGGCGCTACAAGGAAGGCGGCAGCCGTGATCAACGCTTCGAGCAGAAGATTGCCTGGTTGCGGCAGTTGCTGGAGTGGGGGCGTGAGGAATCCGGTGCCGAGGATTTCATCGACCGTTTCAAGGCCGAGGTGTTCGAGGACCGGGTCTACGTCATCAGTCCACGGGGCGATGTGATCGACCTGCCCCGGGGAGCCACGCCGCTGGATTTTGCCTACCATATCCACAGCGATATCGGCCACCGTTGCCGGGGTGGCAAGGTGAACGGCCGAATCGTGCCGCTGACCTACGAACTGCGCAACGGCGACCAGGTGGAAATCCTGACCTCCAAGGTCGGCAGTCCCAGCCGGGACTGGCTGAACCCCGCGCGTGGCTATCTGCGCACCTCCCGCGCCCGCTCCAAGGTGCGGGCCTGGTTCAAGCAGCAGGACCACGACAAGAACGTGGCCGCCGGCCGGCAGGAACTGGAGCGCGAGCTGCATCGGCTGGGTATCCGCGAGATCAACCTGGAACAACTGGCCCAGAGGACGCGGTTCCCCAAGCTGGAGGAATTCCAGGCCGCCATCGGCCGGGGGGACATCACGGCCGGACAGATCGCCGGCCTGGTGGGCGATCAGGTGCTGCCACCCCGGGAACGCCCGGAGCTGGTGCCGGGCCGGCCCACGCCGGACGAAGGCAAGGACGACGTCACCATTTACGGGGTGGGCGATCTGCTCACCCGCATGGCACGTTGCTGCAAGCCGGCTCCCGGCGACCCGATCATCGGTTTCATCACTCAGGGGCAGGGCGTGACCATCCACCGGCGCGACTGCAACAACGTCCATCACTTCATGGAAACCGACGAGCACCGCCTGGTGGACGTGAGCTGGCGCGGCCGTGCCGAGAACAAGTACCCGGTGGATATCCAGGTGGATGCCTACGACCGCCAGGGCCTGCTGCGCGACATCACCGCCATTCTCACCAACGAGAAACTCAATGTGCTCGGCGTGAACACCTCCACCGGCCGGGATGACCACAGGGCGCGGATGACGCTCACGGTGGAGATCAGCGATGTCACGCAGATGAGCCGCCTGATGGACAAAATCTCCAATCTGCGCAATGTAATGGATGTTCGCAGGAAGGTCTGAGGCGGTGTTTTCCGTGCCTGCCGGCCGTGACAATCGGCGCCGGTTTGCCTAAACTATCTGGCCACGAAAACCGGTGAGGGGTTTCCGCAGGACTTCTTCCCGGCGGTAAGGTTGGAAGTATCCGAATTCAGAGAACAGCGGGAGGGTATCTTGACGATCCCTCCCGTTTTTGCGCGTCCAGAGTCAGGAGGGTCAGTTGAACGCACCGGCAATATTAGCTCTGGCTGACGGCACCGTCTTGCGCGGGGAGGCCATTGGCGTGCACGGCATGACCGTGGGCGAGGTCGTGTTCAACACGGCCATGACCGGCTACCAGGAGATCTGCACCGATCCGTCCTACAGCCGGCAGCTGGTGACCCTCACCTATCCCCACGTGGGCAACGTGGGTGCCAACGCCATCGACGAGGAATCCCGGGGAGCCATGCTGGCCGGGCTCGTCATTCGTGACCTGCCGCTGCGGGCCAGCAGCTGGCGCAGCGAGGAAAGCCTGGCCGATTACCTGAAACGCAGCCAGGTGGTGGCTATCGCCGGCGTGGATACCCGTCGCCTGACCCGCATCCTGCGGGAAAAGGGTGCCCAGGACGGCTGCATCATGGCTGGCGATGTGGACGAGGCGCGGGCCGTCGAGGCCGCCCGCGGCTTTCCCGGCCTGAAAGGCATGGATCTGGCGCAGACTGTTTCCTGCGAGACGTCCTATGTCTGGACCCGCGGCAGTTGGGATCTGGAACTCGGGCGCGAGGACGCCGCCCCGCGGAATGCCGATGAGTTCCAGTGGCACGTGGTGGCCTACGACTACGGCATCAAGCACAACATCCTGCGGCTGCTGGTCGATCACGGCTGCAAGGTCACCGTGGTGCCCGCACGCACGCCGGCCAGCGAGGTGCTGGCCATGGCGCCGGACGGCGTCTTCTTCTCCAACGGTCCGGGTGATCCCGAGCCCTGCGACTACGCCATCGAAGCCATTGCCGAGATCGTCGATTCCGGCATGCCCAGTTTCGGCATATGCCTGGGGCATCAGTTGCTGGGGCTGGCCAGCGGGGCACGGACGATGAAGATGAAGTTCGGCCATCACGGCGCGAACCACCCGGTGCTGGACGTGGACACCGGCCAGGTGATGATCTCCAGCCAGAACCATGGGTTTGCCGTGGACGAGGACAGCCTGCCGTCCAACGTCCGCGCCAGCCATCGTTCGCTGTTCGACGGCTCTCTGCAGGGCATCCACCGCACGGACCAGCCGGCCTTCAGCTTCCAGGGACATCCGGAAGCAAGCCCGGGGCCGCACGACGTGAAGCCGCTGTTTACCCATTTCGTGGAGCTGATGCGTCAGCGACGCGGTTGACCGTATGCCCTCTGTCCGGCGCCGGCCGCGCCGGGCCATGCACCGAGCCAGCGAGAAAGACCAGACACCATGCCCAAGCGTAACGACATCAAGAGCATCCTGATCATCGGGGCCGGACCCATTGTCATCGGCCAGGCCTGCGAGTTCGACTACTCCGGGGCCCAGGCCTGCAAGGCCCTGCGAGAGGAAGGCTTTCGCGTCATCCTGGTGAACTCCAACCCGGCCACCATCATGACCGACCCGGACATGGCCGATGCCATCTACATCGAGCCGATTACCTGGCAGGTGGTGGAGCGCATCATCGACAAGGAGCGCCCGGATGCGGTGTTGCCTACCATGGGCGGGCAGACGGCGCTGAACTGCGCGCTGGATCTGGACCGCCACGGCGTGCTGGAGAAGTACGGCGTGGAAATGATCGGCGCCGACAAGGATGCCATCGACAAGGCCGAGGATCGCGAGCGTTTCCGCGAGGCCATGACCCGTATCGGTCTCGATACGCCGCGGGCGGAGATCGCCCACAGCATGGAACAGGCGCTGGATGTGCAGTCGCGTATCGGCTTCCCCACGATTATCCGGCCGTCGTTCACCATGGGCGGCTCCGGTGGCGGCATTGCCTACAACCGCGAGGAATTCATCGAGATCTGCGAGCGCGGACTGGATCTCTCGCCCACCAATGAGCTGCTGATCGAGGAATCGGTGCTGGGCTGGAAGGAGTTCGAGATGGAAGTGGTCCGCGACAAGGCGGACAACTGCATCATCGTCTGCTCTATCGAGAACCTGGATCCGATGGGCATTCATACCGGTGATTCCATCACCGTGGCGCCGGCGCAGACGCTGACCGACAAGGAATACCAGCTCATGCGCAACGCCTCGCTGGCGGTGCTGCGCGAGATCGGTGTGGAAACCGGTGGTTCCAACGTGCAGTTCGCGATCAACCCCGAGAACGGCCGGATGATCGTGATCGAGATGAACCCGCGGGTGTCGCGGTCCTCGGCACTGGCCTCCAAGGCCACCGGCTTCCCGATTGCCAAGGTGGCGGCCAAGCTGGCCGTGGGCTACACGCTGGATGAGCTGCAGAACGAGATCACAGGCGGCGCCACGCCGGCTTCCTTCGAGCCCAGCATCGACTACGTCGTGACCAAGATGCCGCGGTTCACGTTCGAGAAGTTCTCCAACGCCAAGCCGTTGCTGACCACGCAGATGAAGTCTGTGGGCGAGGCCATGTCCATTGGCCGGACCTTCCAGGAGTCATTCCAGAAGGCGCTGCGCAGCATGGAAACCGGCCTGGACGGGCTGGAGCCACGGTTCGACCTGCAGGCGGCGGATGTCCGGGAGCAGATCCAGGAGATCCTGCTGCAGCCCCATGCCGAGCGCATCCTGCACGTGGCCGACGGTTTCCGGGTCGGCCTGACCGTGGAGGGGATCTACAAGCTCACCGCCATCGACCCCTGGTTCCTGGCCCAGATCGAGGATCTGGTGCAGTGGGAAGGGTTCGTGAAGAACACCGGCCTCAACCCGCTCACGGTGGAGCAGCTGTTCGCGCTCAAGCGCCGCGGCTTCTCCGACAGCCGCCTGGCGCGGCTGACCGGTGCCACCGAAGCCCAGGTACGCGCGCGCCGGCACGAGCTGGATATCCATCCCGTGTACAAGCGGGTGGATTCCTGTGCGGCCGAGTTCGCCTCCGCCACGGCCTACATGTACTCCACCTACGAGGAAGAGTGCGAGTCGCAGCCCTCGGAGCGGGACAAGATCATGGTGCTGGGCGGCGGTCCGAACCGCATCGGCCAGGGCATCGAGTTCGACTACTGCTGTGTGCATGCGGCGCTTGCCCTGCGGGATGATGGCTACGAGACCATCATGGTCAACTGCAACCCGGAAACCGTGTCCACCGACTACGACACCTCCGACCGGCTCTATTTCGAGCCGCTGACACTGGAGGACGTGCTGGAGATCATCCACATCGAGAAGCCGAAGGGTGTGATCGTCCAGTACGGCGGCCAGACGCCGCTGAAACTGGCGCGCGACCTGGAGGCGGCAGGAGCGCCGATCATCGGCACCACGCCGGATTCCATCGACCTGGCCGAGGACCGGGAACGCTTCCAGCAGCTGATCGAGCGTCTGGGCATCAGGCAGCCGCCGAACCGCCTGGCGCGCACCGCCCAGGAGGCCTACCGGCTCGCCGCCGAGATCGGCTACCCGCTGGTGGTGCGGCCTTCGTACGTGCTGGGTGGCCGGGCCATGGAAATCGTCTACGACGAGACCGAGCTGGAGCGCTACATGAACGAGGCCGTGAAGGTCTCCCACAACAGCCCGGTACTGCTCGACCGCTTCCTGGATGATGCCGTGGAAGTGGACATCGACGCCATTTGCGACGGGACGGACGTGCTGATCGGCGGTGTCATGGAGCATATCGAGCAGGCCGGCGTGCATTCCGGTGACTCTGCCTGCTCGCTGCCTCCCTACACCCTGTCGGCCGAGGTGCAGGACCGGATGCGTGAACAGGTCCGCCAGCTCGCCCATGCGCTGAACGTGGTCGGTCTGATGAACACCCAGTTCGCCATCAAGGGTGACGATATCTTCATCCTCGAGGTCAATCCGCGGGCGTCGCGCACCGTGCCGTACGTTTCCAAGGCCACGGGCATTCCGCTGGCCAAGGTGGCGGCGCGCTGCATGGTGGGCCAGACTCTCAGGGAGCAGGGCCTGGAGAAGGAAGCCGTCCCGCAGTTCTACTCGGTGAAGGAAGCCGTGTTCCCCTTCATCAAGTTCCCGGGCGTGGACCCGATCCTCGGACCGGAGATGAAGTCCACCGGCGAGGTGATGGGTATCGGTTTGAGCTTCGGCGAGGCCTACGCCAAGTCGCAGCTCGGTGCCGGTGTGAACTTGCCCCGCAGTGGCAAGGTCTTCATCAGTGTGCGGGATGCCGACAAGCCGGCAGCGCCGGATATCGCCCGTGCCCTGGTGGAGCGGGGATTCGATCTGGTGGCCACGCGCGGTACGGCGCAGGTGCTCGAGCAGGCCGGTATCCCCTGCAAACCGGTCAACAAGGTGCGCGAGGGGCGGCCGCATATCGTTGACGCCATCAAGAACGACGAGATACAGCTGATCATCAACACCACCGAGGGGCGGCAGGCCATCGGCGATTCGTACTCCATTCGACGCGAGGCCCTGCACCACAAGGTGAGCTACACCACGACCATTGCCGGTGCGCGGGCCACTGTGCTGGCGCTGGAGCACCTGGATGTGACCGAGGTGAAACGGTTGCAGATGCTGCATAAGGAGGCTACTGCATGAGCAAGGTTCCCCTGACAGTGCGCGGTGCCGAGAAGCTGCGCGAGGAGCTGAACCGCCTCAAGTACAAGGAGCGGCCCCGGATTATCGAGGCTATTGCCGAGGCGCGTGCCCACGGTGATCTCAAGGAGAACGCCGAGTACCATGCCGCGCGTGAGCAGCAGAGCTTTACCGAAGGGCGCATTGCCGAGATCGAAGGCAAGCTGGCCAATGCGCAGATCATTGACGTCACCACGTTGAATGCCAACGGCAAGGTCGTTTTCGGCGCCACGGTGGATCTGGTGGACGAGAGCACCGGCGATGAGTTCACCTACCGGATCGTCGGCGAGGACGAAGCGGACATCAAGGAAGGGATGATCAGTGTGCAATCACCGATTGCCCGCGCGCTGATCGGCAAGGAGGAAGGTGATATTGCCGCGGTCCAGGCTCCCGGCGGAACGCGGGAGTACGAGATTGTTGCGGTCAAGTACATCTGATCCACGCTGCCGATGACGTCTCTCGCCGAGCGGGTACTCACCGCATTCTGGGTTGGCGGTCTCTGGGCCATCGGCTACATTGCCGCCCCTGCCGTCTTCTCGGTGCTGGAGGACCGGCAACTGGCGGGTCTGGTGGCGGGGGAGATGTTTACCGCCATGGCGTGGGTGGGCATCGGCTGTGGCCTGGCGTTGTTGCTGGTCTATCTGGTCCAGCGCGGCGGGATGATATTCCGCCAGTGGCGGTTCTGGGTGGTGCTGGTCATGCTGCTGCTGACCGTGCTCGGGGAGTTCGCGTTGCGCAGCCAGATGGACGCCGCGCGCGGCACGGAGGCCTTCGGCCAACTGCACGGCCTGGCCCAGATCGTGTTCATGGCGGTGGCCGTCCTCGGACTGAGCCTGGTCGCCGCAGGACCGGCGGGGCCGGCGGCGCGCAAGGATATTTTCCGTTAGGGAAGCCCCCTATGGAAGTGCGATCCGCCGTTTCTTCTCGATCGGCGATCGGCGGAACAGCAGCGCGATCTTGCCCACCGACTGCACCAGTTGGGCGCTGGTCTCGCTGCAGATGCGGGCGATGAGGGCCTCCCGCTGGGGGCGATCGTCAGCCACCACCTTGACCTTGATCAGTTCGTGATCGGTCAGGGCGCGATCGATTTCCTCGAGCACCGTGGGGGTCAGGCCTGCAGCCCCCATCAGGACCACGGGCCTGAGTTCGTGGCCAAGGCGCCGAAGGTGACGTTTTTGCTGTTCGTTGAGTGTCTTCATGGCTGCGGAAGAGTTTCCGGAAAAATCAGGGCGAGCGAGTGTATCACGCCGCCGCGCACCACCACAGACGATCCTGCTGCCGGCGCTGAAGCTGGACCTGGGCGTCGTGCTGCTGTTCCTGGTCTGTCTCTGGCTGGGCGTGGGGCTGCTCGAGCTGTCGTCCGCGCAGGACATCATGGTGCTGCTGACCGGGAGCGCCGCGGCCAGTCTCTGGCTGGCCTGGCGCACGCGCCGCGTGCTGCTCCTGTGGCAGGCCGGGCAGGACCGCGGGAACGCCGATGAGCCGTAGCAGGAGCAGCGGTCGCTGGCTGAAGGAGCATTTCAGCGACCCCTACGTCAAGGAGGCACAACGCCTGGGGTATCGATCCCGGGCGATGTTCAAGCTGCAGGAAATCCAGGAAAAGGACCGCATCCTCAAGCCGGGGATGCGTGTGGTGGATCTGGGGGCGGCGCCGGGGGGCTGGACGCAGTATGCCGCCGGTATCACGGGGGTGCACGGCCGTGTGGTCGCACTGGATATATTGCCGATGGATCCGCTGCCCGACGTCACCGTGCTGCAGGCGGATTTCACCGAGCAGGCGGCGCTGGACCGGTTGCATGAGGCGTTGCAGGGGCAGCCCGTGGACCTTGTACTTTCGGATATGGCCCCCAATATTTCAGGGATGAAAGCAGTCGACCAGCCCCGCGCCATGTACCTTGCTGAACTGGCGCTGGATTTTTGCCGCCAGGAATTGAAACCGGGCGGCGATTTTCTGGTCAAGACCTTCCATGGAGAAGGGTTCGATCCGTTTCTCCGGGAACTCAGGCAACTGTTCAACCGTGTGATAACGCGCAAGCCCCGCGCATCACGCGATCGAAGCCGGGAGACCTATCTGTTGGCCCGGCAAAAAAAGCTGTAGTAGGGTTAGTCGACACATCTGGTGTCTTTACCAGTCTTCCGGTGGTCGCCGGAAGCAAACCGATCGAGGTGCCACGCCTTGAACGACATGGCCAAGAATCTCATCCTCTGGGTGATCATTGCCGTCGTGCTCATGTCGGTCTTCTCCAACTTCCAGGAGCGGGCCGCGACGCCGAACAAGATCACGTACTCCGAGTTCCTCACCGACGTGGAGCGGGGGAACATCCGTGACGTCACCATCCAGGGGCAGGAAATCACCGGCACCACCACCGGTGGAAGCTCGTTTACCACGCTGAGCCCGGAAACCGACAATCGGGCACTGATCGGTACGCTGCTGGACAACAACGTCGCCATCGACGCCAAGGAGCAGGAAGGCCGCAGCATGCTGCTGCAGATCCTGATCTCCTGGACGCCGTTCCTGCTGCTGATCGCCGTCTGGATCTACTTCATGCGGCAGATGCAGGGCGGCGGCGGCGGCCGCGGTGCCATGTCCTTCGGCAAGAGCCGGGCCAAGATGATGACCGAGGAGCAGGTCAAGGTGACCTTTTCCGACGTCGCCGGCGTCGAGGAAGCCAAGGAAGACGTGGCCGAGCTGGTGGACTTCCTGCGGGATCCCACCAAGTTCCAGCGCCTCGGCGGCAAGATTCCCCGTGGCGTGCTGATGGTAGGGTCGCCCGGTACCGGCAAGACGCTGCTGGCCAAGGCCATCGCCGGCGAAGCCAAGGTGCCGTTCTTCTCCATCTCCGGTTCCGACTTCGTGGAAATGTTCGTCGGCGTGGGCGCCTCGCGGGTGCGTGACATGTTCGCGCAGGCGAAGAAGCATGCGCCATGCATCATCTTCATCGACGAAATCGACGCCGTCGGTCGCCAGCGTGGCGCCGGCCTGGGCGGCGGCCATGATGAGCGCGAACAGACGTTGAACCAGCTTCTGGTGGAAATGGACGGTTTCGAGGGTAATGAGGGTGTGATCGTCATTGCCGCTACCAACCGCCCTGACGTGCTCGACCCGGCGCTGCTGCGCCCCGGCCGTTTCGACCGCCAGGTGGTGGTGCCGCTGCCGGACGTGCGCGGCCGCGAACAGATCCTGAAGGTGCACATGTCCAAGCTGCCGCTGACCCGGGACGTGGATCCGTTCATCCTGGCTCGTGGTACGCCGGGCTTCTCCGGCGCTGATCTGGCCAATCTGGTCAACGAAGCCGCGCTGTTCGCCGCCCGTTCCAACAAGCGGGACGTGGACATGGAGGACTTCGAGCGTGCCAAGGACAAGATCATGATGGGCGCGGAACGGCGCTCCATGGTCATGAATGAGGAAGACAAGCGGCTGACCGCCTATCACGAGTCCGGCCACGCCATTGTCGGCCTGACCACACCGGACCACGATCCGGTGCACAAGGTCACCATCATTCCGCGCGGGCGGGCGCTTGGCGTGACCATGTTCCTGCCCGAGGAAGACCGGGTCAGCTACTCCAAGCAGCGGCTGAACAGCATGATTGCCTCGCTGTTCGGCGGCCGCCTGGCCGAGGAACTGATCTACGGTGCGGACCGGGTGACCACCGGCGCTTCCAACGACATTCAGCGGGCAACCGAGATCTCCCGTAACATGGTGACCAAGTGGGGGTTGTCCGACCGGATGGGGCCGTTGTCCTATAACGAGGACGAGGGCGAGGTGTTCCTGGGTCATCAGGTGACCAAGCAGAAGAACGTTTCGGATGAAACCACGCACGCCATCGATGAGGAGATCCGTTCCATCATCGACACCAACTACGAGCGTGCGAAGCAGATCCTGCTGGACAACATGGACAAGCTCCATGTCATGGCCGAAGCACTGATGAAGTACGAGACCATCGACAAGAGCCAGATCGACGACATCATGGCCGGTCGGCCGGTCGGACCGCCCCGGGGCTGGAATTCCGATCGCGGCCAGGAGGGTGATTCGGCTGGTGGTGGCTCCAGCAAGGCCGATGCCGATGAACGCGGTGACAGAGCGTCCGGGGGCAAGCTCGGAGACCCTGCCGGGGAGCACTAGTGGCTACTGCAACGAAGAACCGGCCCGTGACTCACGGGCCGGTTGTCATTGATTGTGGCGGCAAGCCGTTACGTCTGGACCGGCCGCAGGTCATGGGGGTGCTGAATGTCACCCCCGACTCCTTTTCCGACGGCGGCCGTTTCACGGACCCGGAACAGGCGCTGAAACAGGCCCGCAGAATGGTCGACGAAGGCGCCGCGATGATTGATATCGGTGGCGAATCCACGCGCCCCGGCGCGGCCGAGGTTTCGGTGCAGCAGGAGCTGGACCGGGTCATGCCAGTGCTTGAGCGCCTGAGCGCCGAACTGCCGGTGCCCGTCTCGGTGGATACCACCAAGCCCGAGGTGATGAGCGAAGCCGCGAAGGCGGGGGCGGGCATGATCAATGACGTCATGGCCTTGCGCCGCGACGGTGCCTTGCAGGCTGCCGCGGCTACGGGGCTGCCTATCTGCCTGATGCACATGCAGGGAGAGCCGCGGACCATGCAGCAGGCGCCGGAGTATCGCGAGGTGGTCTCGGAAGTCATGGCATTCCTGGGTGAGCGAGTGGCTGCCTGTACTGCTGCCGGCATCAACCGCGGCAGGATGTTGCTGGACCCGGGGTTCGGCTTCGGCAAGACCCTGCGGCACAACTATCAACTGTTGTCCGGCCTTGGCAGGATTGTTTCCATGGGCCTGCCGGTACTGGTCGGCATGTCGCGCAAGTCCATGATCGGCAAGGTGCTGGATGCGCCGGTGGATCAGCGCCTGCACGGCAGCATTGCAGCTGCGGTGCTGGCAGCGCGGGAGGGGGCGCTGCTGATTCGCGCTCACGATGTCGGTCCGACGGTGGAGGCGCTGGCTATCGTCAATGCCCTGGCCAGGGGCGAGGTTCCCACCGACGCCTGAAGAATAGACGCCCGAGGACAGCGTCATCCTCTCGACCGTATGCCATCTCCAAGCGGTGATCGCCGTGCCGCTGAGGCAAGGTGCGAGGGGGAGGTGCAGCGGGCTGCATGGCCGACGAGCAACGCCGTCCACAGCGGCGCTGAAACAGGGCAATACTCTCGAGACGGTTACTGACGGAGCAGTCATGGCGAATCGCTATTTTGGCACCGACGGCATACGTGGCCGGGTGGGGGAGCACCCGATCACCCCGGATTTCGTTCTCAAGCTGGGATGGGCTGTCGGCCGCGTGCTCGCCAGCCAGGACCGACGCCTGGTGCTGATCGGCAAGGACACCCGCCTGTCCGGTTACATGTTCGAGTCCGCACTGGAGGCCGGCCTGTCGGCCGCCGGCGTCGATATCCGCCTGCTCGGTCCCATGCCGACACCGGCCATCGCCTACCTTACCAGCACCTTGCGCGCGGGCGCCGGTATCGTCATCAGTGCTTCCCACAATCCGCATGAAGACAACGGTATCAAGTTCTTCTCGCGGGACGGCGAGAAGCTGGACGACGCCACCGAGAAAGCCATCGAGGCCATGCTGGACGAGACGCTGACCACGGTGCCCTCGGCACACCTGGGCAAGGTGTCCCGGCTTGCCGATGCCCCCGGCCGCTACATCGAGTTCTGCAAGAGTTCGGTCGACCGTGATGTGCGCCTGAACGGACTCAGGCTCGTGGTGGACTGTGCCAACGGGGCTACATACCACGTGGGCCCGGAGGTGTTCAGGGAGCTGGGTGCCGAGGTGATCTCGATCGGCAACCGCCCGGACGGCCTCAATATCAACGTCAAGTGCGGATCCACGCACACGGATGCGCTGAGAAGCAGTGTGGTGGAGCAGGGGGCCGATGCCGGGGTCGCGTTCGACGGTGACGGTGATCGACTGATCATGGTGGACGCCCACGGCCGTGTCGTGGATGGCGATGAGCTGCTTTACATCATTGCCCGTGACCGGCATCAGGCAGGCCTGCTGCGGGGGCCGGTGGTCGGCACATTGATGAGCAACCTCGGTCTCGAGAACGCACTGCGGTCGCACGGGCTGGAATTCCTGCGCGCCAAGGTCGGGGATCGCTACGTGCTGGAGCTGCTCAAGCAGCGCGGTGGGCTACTGGGCGGAGAATCCTCCGGCCATCTGTTATGCCTGGATCGCACCACGACCGGCGACGGCATCATCTCCGCCTTGCAGGTGCTGGAGGCCATGGTGCATACCGGCCAGTCGCTGGCGGAGCTTGCCGCCGGCATGGAAAAGTATCCGCAATGCATGATCAACGTGCCGGTCGCCACCCGGCAGGGACTGGACGACTCGCCGCAGATCCGGCAGGCCGTGCAGGCAATGGAAGCCGAACTGCGCGACAACGGCCGCATTCTGCTGCGCCCCTCGGGCACCGAGCCGGTGATCCGGGTGATGGTCGAGGGGCGGGATGAGACGGTGGTCCAGCGTTCCGCCGCACAACTGGCCGAGGTGGTGCGCACCGCGCTTCAATGATCGCAACGCGTTGATCTGCCGGTGTACTGCGGGTACCATTCCGAGCCGCTGTCCGTATCACACCCTGGTCGTGACAACCCAAGGAAACGAGCACAGTGAGCAAGCGCAGAATGCTGGTCGCCGGTAACTGGAAGATGCATGGTTCGCGTGACATGGCTGCGCGACTTGCCTCGGAGACGGCTGCCGGGCTTTCCGAGGATTTCCCTGCGGAAGTGGTATTATTGCCGCCCTTCGTGCTGCTGCAGACCGTGGCGGAGAGCCTGAAGGGAAGCCGTCTCGGCCTCGGGGCGCAGAATGTCTGCGACGCGGATGAAGGGGCTTATACCGGTGAGGTATCCGCGGCGATGTTGGCGGAAGCTGGTTGTCGGTATGCGCTGGTCGGGCACTCCGAGCGGCGTGCCCTCTACGGGGAAACCGACCAGTTGGTGGCCCGCCGGGCGGCCGCCGCTCTGCGGGGTGGGCTCAGTCCGGTGGTCTGCCTCGGGGAAACGCTGGAGCAGCGCGAGCGCGAGCTGACTGCCGAGGTGGTGCTCTCACAACTGGATGCGGTCATCGCCGAGGTGGGAATGATCGGCCTGGCCCGCTGTGTGCTCGCATACGAACCGGTCTGGGCCATCGGTACCGGCCGCAGCGCCAGCCCGGAGCAGGCGCAGGAGGTCCATGGCCTGTTACGGGAGCATGTGAGACGGCTGGATGATGGTGTCGCGGATACGCTCAGAATGCTGTATGGCGGCAGCGTCAAACCTGATAGCGCGGGCGCGCTGTTCGCCATGCCGGATATCGATGGCGGCCTGATCGGGGGCGCATCGTTGAAGTCTGATGATTTTCTGGCCATCTGCCGCGCGGCGCGGTAGCGGTCGGTAACGAGAGAGGATTGAATGGGACAGATTATCCTGGTGATCCATGTGGTCATCGCCGTGACGATTGTCGTGCTGGTGCTCCTGCAGCACGGCAAGGGGGCCGATGCCGGTGCCGCATTCGGTAGCGGTGCGTCCGCCACCGTGTTCGGTTCCCAGGGCTCGGCATCGTTTCTGGTCAAGGTGACCGCTCTGCTGGCGGCTGGTTTCTTTCTCACCAGTCTCACACTCGCCGTGATTGCCAGCCGGCAGGCCGGCCCTCCGGCCAGCGTTGTCGATCTGGTGGACGATCCGATCGAGATCGAGGAAGCGCCCATGGCGCCGGCGGATGCCCCGGCAGAGGATGCACCGCCACCGCCGGAAGACTGATCACCGGTTCCGGGATGCCCCGAAACGAGCCGTCGCTTCCGCGACGGCTTTTTTGTGCCCCCGGCGGGTAGCCGGGGAATGGATAACCGGCTGGGATTGGTCCCCGTCCGCCTTCCTGCATGCCAGCCAGCACGAAGCCCTTATTTGCCTGTCCGGGCCACAGGTGACGCCGTCACCATCTTCGTTTGCCGCGAACCGCCGGGGTTGATAGAATCCCCGCCCGGTAGTCAGGGAGTCGGTGACCGATTCCCCAAGGGTTTGCCAACCCTCCCACGTGCGGATGTGGTGGAACTGGTAGACACGCTGTCTTGAGGGGGCAGTGGCGCAAGCCGTGCCGGTTCGAGTCCGGCCATCCGCACCATTATTTCCATCCGAGGCCTCGGCTTTTCTCGGCTTCGTAAGTACCTGTTATATATAGCGTTTTTTCTTTTCAGCGCTTGACACTGCGCGCGCGTCTGCTCTAGACTGCGCCGCGATGTTGAGTCCAGGGTGCCCGGTGGTCGCAACAGGCTGTCCGGGTTGGGGAACAGGCGCATGCTCGAGAATTACCTGCCAATACTGCTGTTTATCATCGTCGGTCTCGGCCTGGGTGCCGTGTTGATGGTTGCCGGTTTCATTCTGGGCCCGCACCGGCCGAGCGAGGAGAAGCTGTCGCCCTACGAGTGCGGTTTCGAGGCGTTCGAGGATTCGCGCATGAAGTTCGACGTGCGCTACTACCTGGTCGCCATCCTCTTCATCATCTTCGATCTGGAAATCGCCTTTCTTTTCCCCTGGGCTATCGTGCTCGACGAAATCGGGTTGTTCGGCTTCGCATCCATGGGGGTGTTCCTGGCGATTCTGCTGATCGGCTTCCTGTACGAATGGAAGAAAGGAGCGCTGGAATGGGAGTAGAGGGCGTTCTCGAGAAGGGCTTCGTCACCACGTCCGCGGACAAGCTGTTCAACTGGGCCCGGACCGGCTCCCTGTGGCCGATGACCTTCGGTCTGGCCTGTTGTGCTGTCGAGATGATGCATGCCGGCGCCGCTCGCTACGATCTGGATCGTTTCGGGATCATTTTCCGTCCCAGCCCGCGCCAGTCGGACGTGATGATCGTCGCCGGCACACTATGCAACAAGATGGCGCCGGCGCTGCGCAAGGTCTACGACCAGATGTCGGACCCGAAGTGGGTCATCTCCATGGGATCCTGCGCAAACGGCGGCGGCTACTACCACTATTCCTACTCGGTGGTCAGGGGCTGCGACCGCGTGGTGCCGGTCGACATCTATGTGCCCGGCTGCCCGCCCACGGCGGAGGCGCTGCTCTACGGCATCGTTCAACTGCAGAACAAGATTCGCCGTACCAACACCATCGCCCGTTGAATTCAAGACGGAGACTGATCGTCCATGCCTGAAGCGCAGCGCAAACTGGCAGAACAACTGCGGCAGGAGTTCGGGGGGCGCGTGTCCGGGCCCGAGCTTGTGCGGGATGAGGTCACCATCGAGGTGGTGCCTGACGAGCTGTTCGCCGTCATGCAGTCCCTGAAGGAGCTGCCTCACTTCGCCTTTACCCAGCTCAGCGATCTCTGCGGCGTCGACTATGCCGCCTATGGGCAGGGCGAGTGGATTACCGAGCAGGCCAGCACGTCCGGGTTTTCCCGAGGTGTACAAGGCAACAGTTTCGCCCGTCTCGGGCTGACCGGCGTCTACGGGGTCGACGAGATAACCGGCAACACCGGCCGGCGCTTTGCCGCCGTCTACCACCTGCTGTCCGTGACCCATAATGTCCGTTTGCGCGTGAAGTGCTATTGCACGGACGACAATTTCCCCATCGTGCAGTCCGTGGTGCCCATCTGGGCCGGCGCCAACTGGTTCGAGCGTGAGGCGTTCGACCTGTACGGCATTGTGTTCGACGGCCATCCGGATTTGCGCCGCATTCTCACCGACTACGGTTTCGTCGGTCACCCCTTCCGCAAGGATTTCCCGCTGATCGGCAACGTCGAGGTGCGTTACGACGAGGAAAAGCGCCGTGTCATCTATCAACCCGTGACCATCGAGCCGCGGGTGCTGGTGCCGCGCGTGATCCGTGACGACAACCGCTACGCCGACCGGCAGGCCAGGGAGGAAACCGGCAATGGGTGATATCCGTTCCTATACGATGAACTTCGGCCCACAGCATCCCGCTGCCCACGGCGTGCTGCGCCTGGTGCTGGAGATGGAAGGCGAGACCATTCGCCGGGCCGATCCGCACGTGGGGCTGCTGCACCGGGCCACCGAAAAGCTCGCGGAAAGCAAACCGTTCAACCAGAGCATCGGTTACATGGACCGTCTCGACTACGTGTCCATGATGTGCAACGAACACGGTTACGTGATGGCCATCGAGCAGTTGCTGGGGATCACGCCGCCGAAGCGCGCACAGTACATCCGTACCATGTTCGACGAGATCACCCGCATCCTGAATCACCTGATGTGGCTCGGCGCGCACGGCCTGGACGTGGGGGCGATGACCGCCTTCCTGTACTGTTTCCGCGAGCGCGAGGATCTGATGGACTGCTACGAGGCGGTCTCCGGGGCGCGCATGCATGCCACCTACTACCGTCCGGGCGGTGTCTATCGTGATCTGCCGGACCGTATGCCCCAGTACGAGCCTTCCCGGTTCCGCAGCGAGAAGGACCTGAAAGTGCTGAACGAGGCCCGGCAGGGCTCCCTGCTGGACTTCCTGGAAGACTTCTGCGCCCGTTTCCCCGCCTGCGTGGACGAGTACGAGACCCTGCTCACCGAAAACCGTATCTGGAAGCAGCGCCTGGTGGGCATTGGCGTGGTGTCTCCTGAGCGCGCGCTGGAGCTGGGCTTCACCGGGCCGATGCTGCGGGGGTCCGGAGTGGAGTGGGATCTGCGCCGCAAGCAGCCCTATGAGGTCTACGACGAGCTGGATTTCGAGATTCCGGTAGGCACCAACGGCGATTGCTACGACCGTTACCTGGTGCGGGTCGAGGAAATGCGCCAGTCCACCCATATCATCAAACAGTGCATCGACTGGCTGCGCAAGAACCCCGGCCCGGTGATGGTGGACGACCACAAGATCGCGCCGCCCACGCGCGAGGAGATGAAGGACGACATGGAGTCGCTGATTCATCACTTCAAGCTGTTCACCGAGGGCTTCTGCGTGCCTGCCGGCGAGACCTATGCCGCGGTGGAGGCGCCGAAGGGGGAGTTCGGGGTCTACCTGATTTCCGACGGGGCCAACAAGCCGTATCGCGTGAAGGTGCGGGCTCCCGGTTTCCCACACCTGGCGGCCATGGATGAAATGGCCCGTGGCCACATGCTGGCCGACGTGGTGGCCTTGATCGGCACACAGGACATCGTATTCGGGGAGATCGACCGTTGAGTTCGGAGCGCCTGTCGGAAAAGCTGCTTTCGCCGGAAGTGCGAAAGGAAATCGATCACTGGCTGGGCAAGTTTCCCGAGGAGGGGAAGCGCTCGGCACTGATACCGGCGTTGCATGCAGCGCAGGACGCCAACGGCGGCTATCTGACCGAGGCGCTGATGGACGCGGTGGCGGAGTACCTGGGCCAGCCGAAGGTGGCGGTCTACGAGGTGGCCACGTTCTACACCATGTTCGACACCCGCCCGGTGGGGCGGCACAAGGTCAACGTCTGCACCAATATTTCCTGCTGGCTGATGGGCGCCGACTCCATCGTCTCCCATTGCGAGAAGAAGCTGGGCATCAAGCTCGGTGAGACCACCGCCGACAACCGCATCACGCTGAAAGTGGAAGAAGAGTGCCTGGCGGCCTGTTCCGGTGGCCCGATGATGGTGGTGGACGGCCACTACCACACCCACCTGACCCCGGAGAAGGTGGACGAGATTCTGGATAATCTGGAGTAACCATGGCAAACGAAGTCTGCTACCGCACACTGGAGTTCGACGAGCCGTGGACGCTGGAGAACTACGAGAAGATCGGCGGCTACCAGGCCTGGCGCAGGATCCTGGCGGAGAAGACGCCGCAGGAAGAGATCATCGAGACGATCAAGAAGGCCAATCTCCGTGGCCGTGGCGGGGCCGGGTTCCCGGCCGGCGTGAAGTGGAGCTTCATGCCCCGCAACGCCCCGGGCCAGAAATACCTGCTGTGCAACTCCGATGAATCCGAGCCCGGTACCTGCAAGGACCGCGACATACTGCGCTTCAACCCGCATGCGCTGGTCGAGGGCATGGCCATCGCCTGTTACGCCATGGGCGCGACCGTCGGTTACAACTACCTGCGCGGTGAGTTCCATCACGAGCCGTTCCACCGCATGGAGCAGGCGCTGAAGGAAGCCTATGAACTGGGTCTGCTGGGCAAGGATATCCAGGGCACCGGTATCGATGTGGACCTGTACAACCATTACGGTGCCGGTGCCTACATCTGTGGCGAGGAATCGGCCCTGATGGAGTCCCTTGAGGGCAAGAAGGGGCAGCCGCGCTACAAGCCGCCGTTCCCGGCGCAGTTCGGCCTGTACGGCCGGCCGACCACGATCAACAACACCGAGACGCTGGCCTCGGTACCCACGATCCTGCGCCAAGGGCCGGACTGGTTCCTGGAGATGGGCAAGCCCAACAACGGCGGTACGAAGATCTTCTGCGTGTCCGGCCACGTCGAGAAACCGGGCAACTTCGAACTGCCATTGGGCACACCGTTCAAGGATCTGCTGGCGCTGGCCGGCGGCGTGCGCAAGGGGCGCAAGCTCAAGGCCGTGATTCCGGGCGGCTCCTCCATGCCGGTGATTCCGGGCGATACCATGCTGGAGCTGGACATGGACTACGACAGCCTGGCCAAGGCCGGTTCCGGCCTGGGCTCCGGTGGCCTGATCGTGATGGACGAGACCACTGACATGGTCGCCGCCATCTGTCGTATCAGCCAGTTCTATTACGCCGAGTCCTGCGGCCAGTGCACGCCGTGCCGCGAAGGCACCGGCTGGATGCACCGGGTACTCAAGCGCATCGTGGCCGGCCACGGGCGCTGGGAGGACCTGGAACTGCTGGAGGCCGCTGCCGGCCAGATAGCCGGGCATACCATCTGCGCATTCGGTGAAGCCGCGGCCTGGCCGGTGCAGAGCTTCATGAAGCATTTCCGGCATGAATTCGAGTACTACATCGAGCACAAGCGCTCGATTGTCGAGGACGCCTCGGGGGCCGCCGCATGACAGACAAGGCTGAAGCAAGCAACCCGGATCTGGTGACTATCGAGGTCGATGGCGTCGAGATGCAGGCCCCCAAGGGCTCCATGATCATCGAGGCCACCGACAAGCAGGGCGTGCACGTGCCCCGTTTCTGCTACCACCGCAAGCTGTCCATCGCGGCCAACTGCCGCATGTGCCTGGTGGACGTGGAAAAGGCACCGAAGCCCCTGCCTGCCTGCGCCACCCCGGTGGCCGACGGCATGAAGATCAGCACCCGCTCCGAGCGTGCGGTCAAGGCCCAGAAGGGCGTGATGGAATTCCTGCTGATCAACCACCCGTTGGACTGCCCGATCTGCGACCAGGGCGGTGAGTGCGAACTGCAGGATCTGGCCCTGGGCTACGGCCGCGGCGTGTCCCGGTTCTCCGAGCGCAAGCGCGTGGTCAAGGACGAGAACCTCGGTCCGCTGATCGCCACCGAGATGACGCGCTGCATCCATTGCACCCGCTGCGTGCGCTTCCTGGATGAGGTGGCCGGGCAACGTGAACTGGGTGGCATGGGACGCGGCGAGCACACCGAAATCTCCACGTACGTGGGCCTGGGTGTGCATTCGGAGATGTCCGGCAACGTCATCGACCTCTGCCCGGTGGGTGCGCTGACCTCCAGACCCTACCGGTTCACCGCCCGGGCCTGGGAAATGCTCAGTCACCCCGGTGTGGCGCCGCACGACTGCGCCGGCTCCAACGTCCAGATCCATCATGTCCACGGCAAGATCAAGCGCGTGGTCCCCCGCGACAACGAGGACATCAACGAATGCTGGATCTCCGATCGTGACCGCTTTGCCTATCAGGGCGTGCAAAGCGACGACCGGCTGCAGCGCCCCCGCATCAAGCGGGACGGCCGCTGGCAGGACTGTTCATGGGAGGACGCGCTGGAAGAGGCCGGCCGCCGGTTGATGCAACTGGTGGATGCGCATGGTGGTGGCCAGCTGGGCGCGCTGGTCTCACCCGTCGCCACGGTGGAAGAGCAGTACCTCACCGGCAAACTGATGCGGGCGCTGGACAGCCGCAACATCGACGCCCGCCTGCGTACCGGGGATTTCTCCGACCAGCAGAGCCGGCCGCTGTATCCGGCGCTGGGTCTCGGCATCGCCGAACTCGAGACACTGGATGCCGTTGTGCTGGTCGGCAGCAACCCGCGCGCCGAGCAGCCCATCATCAATCACCGGCTGCGCAAGGCCGCGCTGCGCGGCGGCAAGGTCAGTTACCTGAACCCACGCCGCTACGAATTCAACTACCCGGTGGCCGACCAGCTGGTGGCCGATGCGCCGGGCATGGTCCGCCGCCTGGCCGCCGTGGCCTCGGTGCTGCTGGAAAAGGCCGGCCGCACCGCGCCGGAAGGCTTCCAGGTGCTGTTGGCCGGTGAGCAGGACGACCCGCAGGCCGCCGAGCTGGCGCAGCGCCTGATGGATGCCGGCAACGGCGCCATTCTGCTGGGACCGTATGTGGAGTCGCATCCGCAGGGCGCCGCGCTGCGTGCCGTGGCAGGACTGATCGCCGAACTGGCGGGCGTTCGCGTCGGCTGCCTGACCGAGGGTCCGAACACGGCAGGTGCCTGGCTGACCGGCGCCGTCCCCCACCGTCAGGCGGGTGGCGAGGCCGAGTCGGCACCTGGTCTGGATGCACGGCGCATGTTCTCCGAACCGCTGCGGGGCTATCTGCTGATGGCGGTGGAGCCTGAGGCGGACTGCTGGAATGGTGCGGCCGCGGTGGCAGCCCTGCGGCAGGCGGAACTGGTGGTGGCAATGACCCCGTTCGTCACGCCGGCCATGGAAGATTATGCCGACGTGCTGCTGCCCGTGGGGACCTTCAGCGAGACCTCGGGCACTTACATCAGCGCCGAAGGGCGCTGGCAGTCCTTCCCCGGCGTGGTGCGTCCGGTGGGCGAAGCACGCCCCGCCTGGAAAGTGCTGCGCGTGCTGGGTAACGTGCTGCAGCTTCAGGGCTTCGAGCAGCAGTCCTCGGAAGAGGTGCTGGCCGAGGCGCGGAGCGCGACGGGCGAGAGCGCCGAGAGTGCGCCGCTGGCATGGAACGCGCCGACCACGGAGCTTTCCGCGAGCGAGGGGCTGATGCGCATCGGCTCGGTGCCGCTGTATGCCACCGACGCCCTGGTGCGTCGGGCCAAGGCGCTGCAGGCTACCCGGCAGGCCACCGAAGTGAAGGTGCTGGTATCGCCGGCGGTGGCCGAGCAGCATGGCCTGAGCGAGCTGGACTGGGTGGAAGTGACCCAGGATGGACAGACCGCTCGCATGCCGGTCGGGATGGACGAGAGTCTTCCCGACAACGTGGTCTGGGTACCCGTCGGTGTCGAGGGTACCGCCGGGCTTGGAGCACAGTTCGGGCCGGTGACGCTGCGGCGCGTCTGAAGAACGATGGGGCGCCCGGTTCCCGGGCGCGGTAAAGAACGACCGGTAAACCTGGCCCGGTGCGGCCGGCTCCTCTGGCAGCGGTCTGTGCTGCCCGGAGTGACACGATAACGGGATTGACGAGACCCATGGCGGAATTCACGGAATTTGTCTGGATCATGACCAAGATCGTCGCGATCGTCGGTCCGCTGATCCTGGCTGTGGCCTATCTGACCTATGCCGAACGGCGCGTGATCGGGGCCATCCAGTCGCGTAACGGCCCCAACCGGGTGGGTCCCCTGGGCTTGTTCCAGCCCTTCGCCGATGTGTTCAAGCTGCTGTTCAAGGAAGTGGTGCTGCCGGCCAACGCCAACCGCTTCCTGTTTCTGATCGCGCCGCTGCTGTCGCTGATGCCGGCGCTGGCCGCCTGGGCGGTGATGCCGTTCAGCGAGGGCCTGGTGCTGTCGGATATCAATGCCGGGCTGCTGTACATCCTGGCCATGACCTCGCTGGGCGTCTACGGCGTGATCATCGCCGGCTGGGCCTCCAACTCCAAGTACGCGATGCTGGGCGCCATGCGCTCGGCCGCACAGATTGTCTCCTACGAAATCGCCATGGGCTTTGCGCTGGTCGGTGTGCTGATGGCCGCCGGCAGCCTGAACATGAGCGGTATCGTCCAGGCTCAGGCCGGGCCGATCTGGAACTGGTTCTGGCTGCCGCTGCTGCCGCTGTTCATCGTCTACTGGATTTCCGGCGTAGCCGAGACCAACCGCGCACCCTTCGATGTGGCCGAGGGCGAGTCGGAAATCGTTGCCGGCTTCCACGTGGAGTATTCCGGCGTGGCGTTTGCCGTGTTCTTCCTGGCCGAGTACGCCAACATGATCCTGATCTCCGGCCTGGCCGTGATCATGTTCATGGGCGGCTGGTATTCGCCGTTCCACGGCCTGCCCGTGCTGGGGCCGCTGTTCGATTGGGTGCCGGGCATCGTCTGGTTCGTGCTGAAGATGGCGGTGTTCCTGTATCTGTACCTGGCGTTCCGTGCCACCTTCCCGCGTTACCGGTATGACCAGATCATGCGGCTGGGCTGGAAGGTGCTGATTCCGGTGACGGTGGTCTGGCTGGTGGTGCTGGCGTTGATGATCATTGCCGGCCTCGGGCCCTGGTTCAACTGATAGGTGTCCCTCAATGAGTGCTGCTAGCGACTTCGTCCGCACATTCTTTCTCACGGAGCTGCTCCGTGGGTTGAAGCTGACCGGACGCAATCTGTTCAAGCGCAAGGTGACCATCCAGTACCCGGAGGAGAAGGCGCCGCAGTCGCCGCGTTTCCGCGGCCGGCACGCGCTGCGCCGCTATCCCAACGGCGAGGAGCGCTGCATTGCCTGCAAGCTGTGCGAGGCGGTCTGTCCGGCGCTGGCGATCACCATCGAGTCCGAACAGCGCGAGGACGGCACGCGCCGGACCACGCGCTATGACATCGACCTGTTCAAGTGCATCTACTGCGGGTTCTGCGAGGAATCCTGCCCGGTGGATTCCATCGTCGAGACGCGGGTCTTCGAATACCACATGGAAGAGCGGGGCGAGAACATCGTCAACAAGCAGCAGTTGCTGGCGTTTGGCGACGAATACGAAAAGCAGCTGGCCGCGGACCGCGCCATGGATGCTCCTTACCGCTGAGGCGGCAACCGATACAGGGTGATGCAGTGATTGAACAGCTGATCTTCTACGTGTTCGCTCTGGTGCTGCTGTTCGCGGCCACCATGGTGATCACCGTGCGCAATCCGGTGCATGCGGCGTTGTTCCTTGTGCTGGCCTTCTTCAACAGCGCCGCTCTGTGGATCATGGCCGGAGCCGAGTTCCTCGGCATCGTGCTGGTGCTGGTGTATGTCGGCGCGGTGATGGTGCTGTTCCTGTTCGTCGTCATGATGCTGGACCTGAACCTGGGCGCGTTGCGTGAAGGTTTCATGAAGCACTTCTATATCGGCGTGCCCATCGCCGTCGTGATTGCCATCCAGATGCTGCTGGTAGTGGGCTCCGGCCTGTTCGCGCCGGAAACGCTGCCCGAGCCCGCCATGCCCATCCCCGAGGGCGCCGGTAACACCTCGATGCTTGGGGGCGTGCTCTATACGGTCTACGTCTATCCGTTCGAACTGGCGGCGGTCATTCTGCTGGTGGCGATCATCGCCGCCATCATGCTGACGTTGCGGCGCCGCGAGGGAACCAAGCATCAGAACCCGGGGCAACAGGTCAAGGTTCGCAAGGCGGACCGCCTGCGCCTGGTCAATCTGCCGTCTTCCCGCCGCGGATCGGAACAGGAATAACACCGATGATCGAGCTTTCAGACTACCTGGTACTGGGCGCCATCCTGTTCGCGCTGGGCATGGCCGGCATCTTCCTCAACCGGAAGAATGCCATCGTGCTGCTCATGTCCATCGAACTGATCCTGCTGGCGGTCAATTTCAACTTCATTGCCTTTTCCACGTTCATGGGTGACCTGGCCGGCCAGGTCTTCGTGTTCTTCATTCTCACCGTGGCCGCGGCGGAATCCGCCATCGGGCTTGCCATCCTGGTGGTGCTGTTCCGTAACAAGAACTCCATCAACGTGGCCGATCTGGACAGCATGAAGGGCTGATATCCATGGAGAACATCTATCTCGTCATTGTGCTTGCCCCGCTGCTCGGCGCCATCATCGCGGGGTTCTTCGGCTCGACCATTGGCCGCGCGGGTGCTCACTGGGTGACCAGCCTCGGCGTCGGCGTTTCCTTCCTGCTGTCTTTCCATGTGTTGATCGGCCTGATCAGCGGCGACCGTCAGCCCTTCGACGGCACGGTATACAACTGGATGGTGGCCGGCGGGCTGCAGTTCGAGGTCGGTTTTCTGGTCGACCGGCTGACCGCGATGATGATGGTGGTGGTCACCTTCGTCTCGCTGATGGTGCACATCTACACCATCGGCTACATGGCCGACGAAGAACACAACTGGCCGAAGGAGAGCCTGGCCGGGGTCAACGCCTACCAGCGTTTCTTCAGCTATATCGCGCTGTTCACCTTCGCGATGCTGATGCTGGTCATGTCCAACAACTTCCTGCAGTTGTTCTTCGCCTGGGAGGCCGTGGGCCTGGTCTCGTACCTGCTGATCGGGTTCTGGATGAACCGGCCGACCGCGGTGTTCGCCAACCTGAAGGCGTTCCTGGTCAACCGTGTGGGTGACTTCGGATTCCTGCTCGGCATCGGCGCGGTGCTGATGTACTACGGCAGCCTCAATTACGGTGAGGTGTTCAACGCCGCCGCTGCCAATCCTGGTCTCACCATGAACATTTTCGGCGCCGCCGAGTGGCAGGTGGCGACAGTGGCCGCCATCCTGCTGTTCATCGGTGCCATGGGCAAGTCCGCCCAGGCGCCGCTGCATGTCTGGCTGCCGGACTCCATGGAGGGCCCGACGCCGATTTCGGCCCTGATCCACGCCGCCACCATGGTGACCGCGGGCATCTTCCTGGTGGCGCGCATGTCGCCGATCTACGAGCTGTCCGAGGTAGCGCTGTCCTTCGTGCTGGTGATCGGAGCTTTCACCGCGCTGTTCATGGGGCTGATCGGCCTGGTGCAGAACGACATTAAACGCGTGGTGGCCTATTCCACGCTGTCCCAGCTCGGCTACATGGTGGTGGCGCTGGGCGCCTCCGCCTACGCGGCCGGTGTCTACCACCTGATGACGCACGCCTTCTTCAAGGCTCTGCTGTTCCTGGGTGCCGGTTCGGTGATCATCGCCATGCACCACAAGCAGGACATGCGTGAGATGGGTGGTCTGAAGAAGTACATGCCGGTGACCTACTGGACCATGCTGCTGGGGACGCTGGCCCTGATCGGCTTTCCGGCATTCTCCGGCTACTTCTCCAAGGACGGCATCATCCTGGCCGTGGCCGAAGCGGATCGCGCCGGTGCGACGTTCGCCTACATCTGCGTACTGGCCGGGGTGTTCGTTACGGCGCTGTACAGCTTCCGCCTGCTGTTCCTTGTCTTCCACGGCCAGGAGCGCATGGATCACCATACCCGCGAGCATCTGCACGAAAGCCCGCTGGTGGTTACCGTGCCGCTGGTGCTGCTGGCCATACCGTCGGTGCTGGTCGGCCTGTTCACCGTCATGCCGATGATGCTGGGCGACTGGTTCGGCGATGCCATCCGGGTACTTCCGGCCAATGACGTCCTGGCGTCGGTGGCAGCGGGCTACGGCAGTGCCTGGGAGCTGGTGCTGCATGGTTTCGTGGCGCCGCCCCTGTATCTGGCCGCGGCCGGTTTCCTGACCGCGTGGTATCTGTATATCAAGCGGCCGGAGCTGCCCGGCCAGTTACAGCAGCGCTTCCCGCTGGCGTACCGGGTACTGGAAAAGAAGTACTGGTTTGACGAGTTGCATCTGAACGTATTCGCCGGTGCCGGTCGTAGTCTGGGACGGTTCTTCTGGAAGGTCACGGATGCCGGTCTGATCGACGGCGTACTGGTCAACGGCACGGCGCGTGCCATTGGCAGAGCGGCGGCGGCATTGCGTCGCGGCCAGACCGGTTTCCTGTATCACTACGCCTTCGTGATGATCATCGGCCTGCTGGTGATGCTCACCTGGTTCGTGTTCGGGGCCCGCTAGGGCACCGGTGGTTGACGGAATCATTCGTCCTGCGGGCGTTGCAGCCGCGGGGGCAGAACTTGAATTGCTGGTAAGGAAGTAGCGGATGTTGGAGTCCTCCTGGCCGTTGTTGAGCCTGCTGATCTGGATGCCGATCCTGGGCGGCGCCCTGGTCCTGTTGCTGGGCGATGAGCGCGCAGCACAGGGGCGCGTACTCGCCATGGTGATCGGCCTGGCAACCTTTCTTTTCAGCCTGCTGCTGATCACCGGTTTCCAGCCCGGCACCGCGGACATGCAGTTCGTCGAGCTGCGGCCATGGGTGGAAGTGCTGGGCGTGAACTACCATCTGGGCGTGGACGGCATCTCCATGCCGCTGATCGTGCTCACCACGTTCTCCACGGTGCTGGTACTGATCGCCGCCTGGGGCCGGATTGCCTACAAGCCCAACCTGTACCTCGGCTGCTTCCTGATCATGGAAGGCATCGTGGTTGGTGTGTTCAGCGCACTGGATGCCATTCTGTTCTATGTGTTCTGGGAGGCCGTGCTGGTTCCGATGTTCCTGATCATCGGTATCTGGGGCGGCCAGAACCGCATCTACGCAACCATCAAGTTCTTCCTCTACACCTTCGTCGGCTCGGTGCTGATGCTGGTGGCGCTGATTTACCTGCAGTTCCAGGCCGGCAGCTTCGCCATTCTGGACATGTACGGACTGAACCTGCCGTTGTCCGCGCAGATCTGGATCTTCATCGCCTTCCTGCTGGCCTTCGCCATCAAGGTACCGATGTGGCCGGTCCATACCTGGTTGCCGGACGCACATGTGCAGGCGCCCACCGGTGGTTCGGTCATCCTGGCCGCGATCATGCTGAAGATTGGTGGCTACGGGTTCGTGCGCTTCAGCCTGCCGGTGGTGCCTGGTGCCAGCCTGGAACTGGACTGGCTGATGATCCTGCTGTCGCTGGTGGCCGTAGTCTATATCGGCCTGGTTGCGATGATGCAGGAAGACATGAAGAAGCTGATCGCCTATTCGTCCATCGCGCACATGGGCTTCGTGACACTGGGTTTCTTCGTTGTTTTCCAGGTGGTGGTGAACACCGGTGAGTCGGCCGCATTGCTGGCGCTGGGCGGCGGCATGGTGCAGATGATCTCGCACGGCTTCATTTCCGCGGCCATGTTCCTGTGCGTCGGCGTGCTGTACGACCGCATGCATACCCGCATGATCAGCGAATATGGCGGCGTGGCGCACCGCATGCCGGTGTTTGCCGGGCTGTTCGTGCTGTTTGCCATGGCCAACGCCGGTCTTCCGGGCACGTCCGGGTTCGTCGGCGAATTCATGGTCATCCTGGCCGCGTTCCAGGCCAGCTTCTGGTACGCGTTCTTCGCCGGCCTGACCCTGATCCTGGGCGCCGCCTACACGCTGTGGATGGTCAAGCGGGTGATGTATGGTCCGGTGGCCAGCGAAAAGGTGGCCGCGCTGGCCGACGTGGATGGCCGCGAGAAACTGGTGCTGGCGCTGCTGGCCGTTGCCGTGCTCTGGCTGGGGCTCTGGCCCGCGCCGTTGATCGAGATCATGGAGCCGTCGCTGGAGCAGTTGCTGCAACTGGTGATGGCGCAAGCCTGAACGGGATAACGAATCGTTGACGGGGATGGCCTTGACCGCCCGTTGAGCTCAGAGGAAAAGGTATGACCAACGACGTGTTCGAGAAGCCGGATCTGCTGCTCGCGCTGCCGGAAATCTGGTTGCTCGCCATGGCCTGCCTGGTGCTGGTGGTGGACTTGTTCAGCAACGATCGCGACCACAGCCCGGCCTACTGGCTGACCCAGCTCACGCTGGTCGTCGGTGTCGTCATCACCATCACCACCCAATGGGGCGTGGATGCCACCACCTTCAGCGGTACCTACGTCGCCGACAGTCTGGGCGTGATTCTCAAGACCGCCATCCTGGTGCTGGCATTCCTCGGTTTTGCCTATTCCAGGGATTACCTGCGCGACCGCGGGCTGCTGAAGGGCGAGTTCTACATGCTTGGCCTGTTTGCGGTGCTGGGCATGATGGTCACCGTCTCCGCGGGCAACCTGCTCAGCCTGTACCTGGGCGTGGAACTGATGTCGCTGTCCCTCTATGCGCTGGTGGCGTTCGACCGGGATTCCGCCCGCGCCTCCGAGGCCGCCATGAAGTACTTCGTGCTGGGTGCGCTGGCCTCGGGCATGCTGCTGTACGGCATGTCCATGCTCTATGGCGTCACCGGTACGCTGGACCTGGCAGGCATTACCGCCGCCGCGTCGGAGATGGATCAGAACCGGTTGCTGTTCCTGTTCGGCCTGGTGTTCATGATGGTGGGTGTGGCGTTCAAGTTCGGCGCCGTGCCGTTCCACATGTGGGTTCCCGATGTCTACCAGGGAGCGCCGACGCCCGTCACGCTGGTCATCGCGACTGCTTCCAAGGTGGCAGCCGTCGGTCTGTTCTTCCGTTTGATCGGCGAAGGCCTGCTGCCGCTGCTGGAGAGCTGGCAGCACATGGTGGTGCTCCTGGCCGTGCTGTCGCTGCTGGTAGGCAACACCATTGCGCTGGTGCAGACCAACATCAAGCGCATGCTGGCGTATTCCACCTTCAACCATATCGGTTTCATCTTCATGGGCTTCGTCGCCGGCACCCCGGAAGGCTATGGCGCCGCCGTGTTCTACGCGGTGACCTATGCGTTCACGGTGGCGGCGGCATTCGGTGTGATCATGTTGCTGGCGCGCAAGGGATTCGAGGCCGATCACATCGAGGATCTCAAGGGGCTCAACGAGCGCAGCCCATTGTTCGCCTTCGTGATGCTCGTTCTGATGGTGTCTCTCACCGGCATACCCGGGACGGTGGGTTTCTACGCCAAGTGGATGGTGCTCAGATCCGTGATCGAAGCCGGCTTCATCTGGCTGGCTGTGCTCGCGGTGATCGGCGCGGTCGTGGGGGCGTTCTACTACCTGCGGCTGGTCCGCTACTGTTATTTCGACAAGGCGGAAGGCGAGGGTCCGCAACCGTCCGGTTCGGGAGGCTTCCGTGCCGTGCTGGCCGCAAACGGCTTGCTGATCCTGGCGCTGGGTATCTTCCCGGGATCGCTGGTGGCCGTCTGTATGGCGGCCTTTGGCTGATGCAAGAGGTCGTGATTACCCGATGACCAATGCTCTGGCCTTCGTGGTGCTGCTTGCGATTGCGCTGGTGGCCGCAAACCTGCCCTGGCTGACGGACCGTGTGTTTTTCGTGCTGCGCCCGCCGGCCCGGGGCAAGCGTGAGTGGGTGCGTCTGCTGGAGTGGCTGATTCTGTACGGGGTCGTCGGGGCCATCGCGGTCGGCATCGAGTACAGGCTCACCGGGGATATCTATCCCCAGGACTGGGAATTCTACGTGGTGACCCTCTGTCTCTTCCTGGTCTTTGCGCTGCCCGGCTTCATCTATCACCATGACCTGCGGCGTCTGCTGAACAAGCGGCGCTAGTGTCCCGTAACAGCAGTTCGCAGCATTTCTGCGGCCTCTGGCGCCGCCGTCGCAGTGTTATTGCCGCTTGCCGCAGCCGGGGCTACGCCTGCGCGCCAATGCCTGGCGATACCGGCGCCAGAGGCCGCAGCGTGCAAGGATACTTGCGGGGCGGCACACCAGAATCCTCTTGCATTCCCCGCGCCGGGTCGTTACCATGCGCAGCGTCGATTGCGGGGTGGAGCAGTCTGGTAGCTCGTCGGGCTCATAACCCGAAGGTCGCAGGTTCAAATCCTGCCCCCGCTACCACTATAAAAATGGGCCGCTTGCGGCCTTTTTTTATCACTGGTGTTCAAGCCCTGTTCCGGGGTGTGTGCCATCCGAGAGCGAGGCAGGATGGCCACGAAAGCGCCGGGATCTGAGGCAGACCAGGGTATCGCTGGTGCGGGGTTCCCGAACTTCGCTATAATACAGCGTTGCCGCTGGATGATGGATGGGCCTTGGGCCCATTTTTTGTTTGTGCGGAGAGTGTATGGATCGCATCGCCCGGCAGCTCAACGGGCTGTTCCAACCCGTGGTGGAGGCCATGGGTTACGAATTGGTTGGCGTGGAGTATCGGCCGAACCGGGGCGAGGGGTTGTTGCGTGTTTACATTGATGCCGATGCCGGCATTACGCTGGAAGATTGCGAGCGGGTCAGTCATCAACTGAGCGGCCTGCTGGATGTGGAAGATCCGATCCGAGGCCATTACCGGCTGGAGATCTCCTCGCCTGGCCTGGATCGGCCGCTGTTCTCCCCGGAACACTATCAGCGTTTCGCCGGATCGCGGGTCCAGCTTCGGCTGGCCGAGCTCTGGGAAGGGCGCCGGAAGTTTCGCGGAGAGCTTCGGGGCTTTGATGATGGCCGCATACTGGTTTCCGAGGAAGGGGTGGATTATGCCGTTCCCCTGGAAGTTGTCGACAAGGCCAATCTGATTCCGGATATCTGAATCGCAAACCTGGTGATTACCCGGTCGCCGGGTGTGGAGTATCAAGCATGAGCAAAGAGGTTCTGCTGGTCGTAGAAGCCATTTCCAACGAGAAGGGCGTCGACAAGGAGGTCATCGTCGAGGCCATCGAGGCAGCGTTGGCTTCCGCGACGAAAAAGCGCTCGCCCGGCGAGATCGAGGTCCGCGTATCGGTGGACCGTCGGTCCGGCGAGTACGACACTTTCCGCCGCTGGCTGGTTGTGGAAGACGATGCCGAGATGGAGCTGCCGGACCAGGAGATCCGTCTGTCGGACGCCCGCAAGCAGAATCCCGACATTCAGGTGGGCGACTACATCGAGGAGCCCATGGAGTCGGTGGCGTTCGGTCGCATCGCAGCCCAGACCGCGAAACAGGTGATCGTGCAGAAGGTGCGTGAGGCGGAGCGTGCGAAGGTCGTGGATGCCTACAAGGACCGCGTTGGCGAACTGGTTACCGGCCTGGTGAAGAAGGTCGACCGCGGCAACCTGATCATGGACCTCGGTAACAATGCCGAGGCCCTCATCCCCCGCGAGGACATGATCCCACGTGAAGCCTTCCGCACCGGTGACCGTGTCCGCGGTTATCTGCGGGAGGTTCGGCCGGATGCCCGGGGCCCGCAACTGATCGTCTCCCGTACCGCTCCCGAATTCCTCATCGAGCTGTTCAAGCTGGAGGTGCCGGAAGTCGGGCAGGAACTGATCGACATCCTCGGCGCCGCCCGGGATGCCGGCATGCGTGCCAAGATCGCGGTGCGGTCCAACGACCCGCGTATCGACCCGGTCGGGGCCTGCGTGGGCATGCGCGGTTCGCGTGTGCAGGCGGTGTCCAATGAGCTATCCGGCGAGCGTATCGATATCATCCTCTGGAACGAGAATCCGGCACAGTTCGTGATCAATGCGATGGCACCGGCTGACGTGGAGTCCATCGTCGTTGACGAAGACTCCCACAGCATGGACATCGCCGTGGTCGAGGACCAGCTCTCTCAGGCTATCGGCCGGGGCGGCCAGAACGTACGCCTGGCCAGCGAACTGACCGGTTGGGAGCTCAACGTGATGACCTCTGCCGACGCCGAGGCCAAGAGCCAGGCGGAAGCGGAGAAGACCATGTCCATGTTTATCGAGGCATTGGGCGTGGATGAGGAAGTCGCCGCCATTCTGGTGCAGGAAGGCTTCTCTACCGTGGAGGAGGTGGCCTATGTGCCGGCCTCCGAAATGCTGGAGATTGACGAGTTCGACGAAGACATCGTCGAGGAACTCCGCGCGCGTGCCCGCGACTCTCTGCTGACGCAGATGATTGCCACGGAAGAGAAGCTGGGCGATGCCAAGCCGGCGGACGACTTGCTGGGCATGGAAGGCATGGACGAGGAACTGGCCTACAAGCTGGCCGCGACCGGCGTGGTAACCATGGAAGATCTGGCCGAGCAGGCGGTGGACGATGTGGTGGAATCGACGCATATCGATGCGGAGCGTGCTGCGGCGCTGATCATGAAGGCTCGTGAGCCCTGGTTTGCGGATTCGCAGGAACAGCAGCAGGAGTCCTGAAGGCGGCGTCGAGTGTAACCACTCGGCCGTGAAGTACAGCGGTGTGAATGGCAGGCCGCGCAGAGCAGAAGTTCAGGATTCGGGGAGAGGTGCATGTCGGAAGTCACAGTCAAACAGTTTGCAGAAGCGGTGGGGACCCCGGTCGAGCGCCTATTGACCCAGCTCAGCGAGGCTGGCGTCGATATCCGCGATGCGGACGCCGTCCTGTCGGACGAGGACAAGGCGACCTTGCTCTCGCACCTGCGCAAGTCGCATGGCCGGGGTGAAGAATCCGGCGATGCCGACGGCCCCCGCAAGATCACCCTGCGACGCAAGAGCATGAGCCAGATCAAGCTCAGCTCCGGCGGCGGTGGGGCGCGCGGCGCCCGGGGTGCTGCGGCCCCGACCCGTACGGTCAACGTGGAGGTGCGCAAGAAGCGCACTTACGTGAAGCGTAGCGTGGTGGAAGCCGAAAAGGAGCGCCAGGAGCAGGAGTTGCTGGAGCAACAGCGTCAGCGCGAGCAGGAGTTGCAGGCCGAGGAAGAGGCAAGCCGGGCCGCGGAGGAAGCGGAAACCGCGACGGCGGTGGCGGACGAGGTGAAGGCCGAAGAGCCCGATGCCCCGGCCGAACAGCCCGCCGACGAGGGCGTGCCGGCGGCCGACGAAGCTTCTGCGACACCGGAAGAGATTGCCGCGCGGGCCGTCGAGGAGGAGGAAGCTGCTGCTCCCGCGCAGGACACGGGCAAGAAGGCCGAAGAACCGCCGGTGGCCGATCCGGCCACGCTGGAAGCAGAATCCGAAGCCGAGTCCAGCCGCCGCAAGGCCAAGGACAAGCCCAAGGGCAAGGCCGCGCGTCCCAGCGAGGACGAGGAGGCGGCTCGCCGTCGCGGTGGCCGTGCGGCCAAGAAGGCCCGGGATGACGGAGGCCGAGACGAGTTGCGCATGGCGCCCGGACGCGGCGGCAAACGCAAGCGGAAGGACGGTAAGGGCGGAGCGGGCAAGACACTGCAGCACGGCTTTGAAATGCCGACTGCACCGGTGGTGCGCGAGGTTCAGGTGCCTGAGTCCATCACGGTGGGCGAACTGGCACAACGCATGAGCGTAAAGGCGGCCCTGCTGATCAAGGAGATGATGAAACAGGGCATGATGGCCACTATCAATCAGGTCATTGATCAGGAAACCGCGGTGCTGCTGGTGGAAGAACTCGGTCACAAGCCGAAGGTGGTCAGTGATTCCGCCATCGAGGACGAAGTGGTTGCCAGTGTGGCGGAACCGGAAGGCGAGAAGATTCCGCGGGCGCCGGTGGTCACCATCATGGGGCACGTCGACCACGGCAAGACCTCACTGCTGGATCATATCCGCCGGGCCAAGGTGGTGGACTCGGAAGCTGGCGGCATCACCCAGCATATCGGTGCTTATCACGTGGAAACCGAGCGGGGCATGGTCACGTTCCTGGATACCCCCGGTCACCAGGCGTTTACCGCCATGCGGGCCCGCGGGGCGAAGATCACCGACGTGGTCGTGCTGGTGGTGGCTGCGGATGACGGCGTCATGCCACAGACTGAAGAGGCCATTCGCCATGCCAAGGCGGCTGGTGTGCCGCTGGTTGTGGCCGTGAACAAGATCGACAAGCCCGAAGCGGATCCGGATCGGGTCAAGCAGGAGTTGACCCAGCACGAGGTCATTCCGGAGGACTGGGGCGGCGATTACCAGTTCGTGCATGTGTCCGCCAAGACCGGCGAAGGCATCGATGATCTGCTGGAGTCCATCCTGCTGCAGTCCGAACTGCTGGAATTGCAGGCGGTGGCCGACTGCCCGGCGACCGGCGTGGTGATCGAGTCCAGCCTGGACAAGGGGCGCGGGCCCGTGGCCACTATCCTGGTCCAGAACGGCGAGCTGCACCGCGGCGACGTCATTCTGTCCGGCGTTGAATATGGTCGCGTGCGAGCCATGCTCGACGAGAACGGGCGGCAGGTTGAGAGTGCCGGTCCGTCCATTCCGGTTGTGGTGCTGGGGTTGTCCGGCCTGCCCAATGCCGGTGACGACATGATGGTGGTCAAGGACGAGCGCAAGGCGCGGGAAGTGTCCGAGTTCCGCAAGGAACGCCAGCGGGACAAGCGCCTGGCCCAGCAGAAGGCGGCGAAGATGGAAGACATCTTCGGCCAGTTGAAGGAAGACGAACTCAGCCAGGTCAACATCCTGCTGAAGGCGGACGTGCAGGGCTCGGCGGAGGCGCTGACCCAGTCGCTGGCCGACCTGTCCAACGACGAGGTCAAGGTGAACGTGATCCAGGCCGGCGTTGGCGGCATCAACGAATCGGATGTCAACCTGGCCCTGGCGTCCAACGCCATCATGATCGGCTTCAACGTGCGTGCCGATGCCGCCGCCCGCAAGCTGATCCAGGAGACCGAGCTGGATGTGCACTACTACAGCATCATCTACGAGGCCATTGACCAGGTGAAGCAGGCCATCAGCGGCATGCTGGCACCGGAGGTCCGCGAGGAGATCATCGGTCTTGCCACGGTCCGCGACGTGTTCAAGTCCTCCAAGCTGGGAGCCGTGGCCGGCTGCCTGGTGGAAGAGGGCGTGGTCAAGCGGCACAACCCGATCCGTGTACTGCGCGACAACGTGGTCATCTACGAGGGCGAGCTGGAGTCTCTGCGTCGCTTCAAGGATGACGTCAAGGAAGTGCGGTCCGGCACGGAATGCGGCATCGGCGTGAAGAACTACAATGACGTCAAGGTCGGTGACCAGATCGAGTGCTACGAACGGATCGAAGTGGCACGCGAACTCTGATCCGCGTCGAGCGCTATCACGGCCCGTCGGCTCACCGGCGGGCCTTTTTCGTGACGGAAGGTGCGTATGTCCAAGCAGAGCCCTCGCTCACGCCGGGTAGGCGATCAGATCCAGCGGGAGCTGGCCACATTGATCCGCGACCAGGTCAAGGACCCCAGGGTCCGCGGTTCGGTGACCGTGTCGGGCGTGGAGGTGACCCGGGACATGGGGCATGCCAAGGTTTTCATGACTGTGCTCGGCGCAGACGCGGCGGAAAGCCGGGAGGCTGCAGAGGCGCTCAACAACGCCGCCGGCTTCCTGCGTCGGGAACTGGGTCGCCGCATGGTGATCAGGAGCGTTCCGCAGCTGCATTTCATGCATGATCCCTCGTTTGATCGCGGCGCGCACCTGAGCGAACTGATCGACCGGGTCATGGAAAACGAGCGTCCGCGGGACGAAGACTGAACATCGGTAGCGGCAGGAACGGCGTGCGCTTCAAAAGAAATCAACGGCCGGTCAACGGCATATTGTTGCTGGACAAGCCGGGAGGCATTACCTCCAACCGTGCGCTGCAGCAGGTCAAGCGGATCTACCGCGCGCGCAAGGCCGGCCACACGGGCAGCCTCGACCCGCTGGCCACCGGACTGTTGCCGGTGTGCCTGGGAGAGGCGACCAAGATCTCCGGTTTTCTGCTGGATGCGGACAAACGGTACCGGGTCCGTTGCAGACTGGGCGGCACCACGACCACGGGCGATGCCGAGGGTGAGCTGCTGGCGCAGCGACCCGTGCCGGCCCTGGACAGCATTGCCGTCGAAGAGGCCCTGGCGCCCTTGCGCGGCCACATCGAACAGGTTCCGCCGATGTACTCGGCACTCAAGCACCGGGGCCAGCGGCTCTATGCCCTGGCTCGTCAGGGACTGGAGGTGGAGCGCCCGCCTCGCCCGGTGACCGTCCACCTGCTGGAGTTGCTGGAGCGCACGGAGCAGGAGCTGGAGTTGCTGGTGCATTGCTCCAAGGGCACCTACGTGCGCTCCCTGGTGGAAAGCCTCGGTGAGCACCTGGGGTGCGGAGCCTACGTTACCATGCTGCGACGGATCGGTCTGACCCCGTTCGACGATCCCGAAATGGTGACCATGGAACAGCTTCAGGATCGTTCCGAGGAGGAGCTGGACGCATTGCTGCTGCCGGTGGAGGCCGGGCTGGCCCACTGGCCGGAGGTCCGGCTGACCGCCGATGCCGCGCATTACCTGTGCCAGGGACAGGCCGTCTGGGTGCCGGCGGCGCCGGCATCGGGCTGGGTGCGCCTGCATGCGCCGGAACGCTTTCTGGGAATGGGCGAGGTCCAGGATGACGGGCGCATTGCCCCGAAACGCCTGATGAATTTGTGAAGCGGATCCCGTCGGCCGGAGGTCGGCGGGAAAATCATTGTGGGGAACAGAGTTTAGCTTGTTACCACAGACAGCCGCAGCTACAATATGCGGCCTTCGGAATACACGGAATACCAGGAGTTCAAACGCATGTCTCTGTCTGCCGAGCAGAAAAGCCAGATCGTCAAGGATTTCCAGCGTTCCGCTGGGGATACCGGTTCTCCCGAGGTGCAGATCGCGCTGCTGTCCAGCCGCATCTCGCACCTGACCGGCCATTTCGCCGAACACAAGCAGGACCACCATTCCCGCCGGGGCCTGCTGAAATTGGTCAACCAGCGTCGGAAGCTGCTGGATTACCTGAAGCGCAAGGATCAGGGCCGTTACCAGACCGTGATCGAGCGCCTGGGCCTGCGCCGGTAATTCAAGGGGCCGCGCGCAAGGGCGTGCGTTTGTCCTGCTGTTGGGAAAGGTAAAGAGGAAATCTAGTGAAAGCTGTTACCAAGTCGTTCCAATACGGTGATCACACCGTCACGCTCGAGACCGGAGCCATTGCCCGTCAGGCGACGGGAGCCGTTCTCGTCAACATGTCCGATACCGTGGTGCTGGTCACCGTGGTCGGCAAGAAGGACGACGCTGGTCAGCGCGATTTCCTTCCCCTGACCGTCAACTACCAGGAGCGGACCTACGCCGCGGGCAAGATCCCGGGTGGCTTCTTCAAACGCGAGGGTCGCCCCTCCGAGAAGGAAACCCTGACCTCCCGCCTGATCGACCGCCCCATCCGCCCGCTTTTCCCCGACGGTTTCTACAATGAGGTTCAGGTCATCGCCACGGTGATCTCCATGAACCCCGACGTGGACCCGGACATTCCCGCGCTGATTGGCACCTCCGCCGCACTGGCCATTTCTGGTATTCCGTTCGATGGTCCGATCGGCGCTGCTCGCGTGGGTTACAGGGACGGTCAGTACCTGCTGAATCCCGGCTTCAAGGCGCTGGAATCGTCGCAGCTGGACCTGGTGGTCGCCGGTACCGAAGACGCGGTGCTGATGGTGGAGTCCGAGGCCCAGGAACTGCCGGAAGACGTCATGCTGGAGGCCGTGCTGTTCGGCCACCAGCAGATGCAGGCGGCGATCAACTGCGTCAGGGAGCTGGCAGCCGAGGTGGGCAAGCCCCGCTGGGACTGGCAGCCGCCTGCCAAGGACGAGGCGCTGGCGCAGGACGTGTCTGCCGCATTCGAGCAGCCGCTGCGCGAAGCCTACAGCATCCAGGAAAAGCAGGAGCGTAACGACCGCGTCAACGCCCTGCGCGACCAGGCGGTGGAAAAGCTGTCCGACGAGGAGTCGGAAACACGCACCTCCAGCCATGTGGTCGCCGCGTTCAAGTCGCTGGAGAAGAAGATCGTTCGCGGCCGTATCCTGGCCGGCGAACCGCGCATCGACGGCCGCGACACGCGCACGGTACGCCCCATCGATATCGAACTGGGGACGCTGCCGCGCACGCACGGCTCCGCCGTGTTCACCCGCGGCGAAACCCAGGCCGTGGTGGTGACCACGCTGGGCACCGGCCGCGATGCCCAGATCATTGATGCCATTGAAGGGGAGCGCAAGGAACCCTTCATGCTGCACTATAATTTCCCGCCGTACTGCGTCGGTGAAACCGGTTTCATGGGCGGCCCGAAGCGTCGTGAGATCGGCCACGGCCGCCTGGCCAAGCGCGGCGTCATGGCCGTCATGCCGAAGCCGGAGGACTGTCCGTACGTGATTCGCGTGGTGTCCGAGATCACCGAATCCAACGGTTCCAGCTCCATGGCGTCCGTCTGCGGTACCTCGCTGGCGCTGATGGATGCCGGTGTGCCGATCAAGGCGCCGGTGTCCGGCATTGCCATGGGCCTGATCAAGGAAGGCGACGACTTTGCCGTGTTGACCGACATTCTGGGTGACGAAGACCACCTGGGCGACATGGATTTCAAGGTGGCCGGTACCGCGCAGGGCGTCACCGCGCTGCAGATGGACATCAAGATCAACGGCATCACCCGTGAAATCATGGCCCAGGCCCTGGAGCAGGCCGGTGCCGGACGGCTGCACATCCTGGAGGAAATGAACAAGGTGATCGCCGAGCCGCGCACGGACATGTCCGAGTACGCGCCCCGCATGATCACCATCCGCATCGATCCCGAGAAAATCCGTGACGTCATCGGCAAGGGTGGGGCCACCATCCGCCAGCTCACCGAGGAAACCGGGGCCAGCATCGACATCAAGGACGACGGCACCGTGACCATCGCTTCGGTGGACAAGGCGGCCGGCGAGGAAGCACGCCGGCGCGTGGAACTGATCACCGCCGACATCGAGGTGGGCCGGATCTACGAGGGTCGCGTTGCCAAACTGATGGATTTTGGCGCTTTCGTGAATATCCTGCCCGGCAAGGACGGCCTGGTGCATATCTCGCAGATTTCCAACGAGCGGGTGGAGAACGTGGCCGACAAGCTCTCCGAGGGCGATGTTGTGCGCGTGAAAGTGCTTGAAGTGGACCGTCAGGGCCGTGTACGGCTGAGCATGAAGGAAGTGGACAGCGCCTGATTCCGGCGCATATCCAGGCCGCATCCTTTCCACTGGGCCCCGCTAAAGCGGGGCCCAGTCGTTTTCGCTGTTCTTGCCTGCAAACCGTGGGTGGGCGTAGTATCGAGTCACTTCGGCGATAAACCCGGCAGAACATGGGCTCGCGCGCTTCCTGCGGTACGGGCATGCTCTTGCAGTAGGCTTGTCGGCACTACGCACCGCATTGTCTTGCGGTCCGGAGTGGTATGCGGCGGTTGGCCGCAGTGTCTCAAGTGATAGAGGTTGTAGGAATCATGGCAGAAAGAGAGCAGGGCACGGTCAAGTGGTTTGATGCGGCGAAGGGGTTTGGCTTCATCGCCCGCGAAAGCGGTGATGATGTCTTCGTGCATTTCCGTGCCATTCGCGGAGATGGCTACCGTACCCTGGAAGACGGCCAGCGAGTTGAATTCAACGTGGTGCAGGGCCAGAAAGGCCTCCAGGCCGACGACGTACAGGCGCTGTAGCGTCTGCGCGTCAGTGACTGGACAGGGCCTCCCACGGGAGGCCTTTTTTTGTTGCGTTTCCGGTGGCGCCTGGCACGCGCCGCCTTTTCGACTGGAGGAACAAGTCATGGCGGCGGTACTGAAACATCTTCGCGTACTGGACATGAGCCGCATCCTGGCCGGACCCTGGGCCAGCCAGCTGCTGGCCGACCTGGGGGCGGACGTGATCAAGATCGAACGTCCCGTCCGTGGCGACGACACCCGCGGCTGGGGGCCGCCATATGCCGAGCAGGGACAAACCCGGGAGGCCGCATACTACCTGTCCTGCAACCGCGGCAAGCGTTCCGTGGCCGTGGACATCACCACCGCCGAAGGACAGGCGCTGGTTCGGGAACTGGCGGCAGATAGCGACGTGCTCCTGGAGAACTACAAGGTCGGGGGCCTGGCACGCTATGGGCTGGATTATGCGTCGCTGAAGGCGGTGAATCCGGGACTGGTCTACTGCTCGATCACCGGCTTCGGCCAGACCGGGCCCTACCGGGATCGCGCCGGTTATGACTTTCTGCTTCAGGGCATGGGCGGGCTGATGAGCATTACCGGGCAGTCCGATGCCGAAGGTGGGGAGCCGGTGAAAGTGGGCGTGGCCATCACCGATGTGCTCACCGGCATGTACGCCGCCGTGGCCGTGCTTGCCGCGCTGGCGGAGCGGGAGCGCACCGGGCGGGGGCGGCAGGTGGATCTCGCGCTGCTGGACGTGCAGGTGGCCAGCCTGGCCAATCAGGCCATGAACTATCTGGTGAGCGGGCAGGCGCCGGAGCGCATGGGCAATGCCCACCCCAATATCGTTCCCTATCAGGTCTTCGCCACCGCCGATGGGCATCTGGTGCTGACGGTGGGTAACGACGATCAGTTCCGCCGTTTCTGCAAGGCTGCCGGCCGTCCGGAACTGGCCGAGCACCCGGATTACGCGACCAACGCCGGCCGGGTCCGTTTCCGGCAGCAATTGGTGCCCCTGCTGGAGGGCCTGTTCCGGCAGCATTCCTCGGCACACTGGCTGGAAACGCTGGAAGGCGTCGGGGTCCCCTGCGGACCGGTGAACCGGCTGGACCAGGTATTCGCCGATCCGCATGTGCAGGCGAGGGGGATGCGTCGAGAACTGCACCACCCGCGACTGGGAACCATACCCAGCGTGGCCAATCCGATACGCTACGATGGGGAGTCCGCCACCGCCGACCGGGCACCGCCGGTGCTGGGAGCCGACACCGAGCAGGTGCTGTGCGAACTGCTTGGCAGGAGCGCCGGCGAGGTGGATGCGTTGAAGCGCAGGGGTGTGATAGGCAGTTGAACCGGATGTTCCGGCCGCCCCCTCAAGGGGTTGCGGCCGGATTTTTCGCACTGCGTTGTTGCGTCCCTTGGCAAGGGCCCGCCATTGCCAAGGGACGCGCCTAGCACCAGCGCAAGGCTGACGCTCAGAAATGCTGCGAACTGCTGTTACGGGGCACTAGGACTGGTGCTGGAACTGCTCCAGCGACAGGGCGTTGGTCCAGCGTCCACCCGCCAGTACCGCGGGCAGGCTGGCGGCGGCGCGCGGCAGCAGGTGATCGGCGTAGAACCGGGCGCTGACGATCTTGGCCTGGTAGAACGCGCTGTCCTCCGCATTGCCGTCCAGTGCCTGCCTGGCCTTGACCGCGGCGCGGGCCATCAGAGCACCACCGGCGGTGAAGCCGGCCAGCATCAGGTAGGGCACCGAGGCCGCGGCGGAATCGGCCGGTGCCTCGCCGTGGGTCCGGGTGATGTACTCGGCCGCCTTCTCCAGTGCGTCCAGCGCCTGCGCCAGCGGCGAGGCCATGTCGGCCAGATCTCCGCCGGCTGTTTCCAGTGCCCGCTGGTCTTCACGGAACTCGGCGATCAGCGCCTTCATCGCAGCTCCCTGGTCACGGAAGGTCTTGCGGCCGATCAGATCGTTGGCCTGGATGGCGGTGGTGCCCTCATAGATGGTGATGATGCGGGCATCCCGGTAATGCTGCGCGGCACCGGTTTCCTCGACGAAGCCCATGCCCCCGTGCACCTGGACGCCAAGCGATGACAATTCCACGCCCAGTTCGGTGCTCCAGCCCTTGACGATGGGAATCAGCAGGTCCACCCGGCTCTGCGCCTGCTGGCGCTGCTCGTCGTCGGGGTGGTGATGTGCCAGGTCCATGAAATACGCGGCGAAATAGGCCAGCGCGCGCATGGCTTCGGCACCGCTTTTCATGGTCATCAGCAGGCGGCGCACGTCCGGATGACCGATGATGGATTTCTCGTCACCCTTGCGAACCAGGGGCTTGCCCTGCACGCGATCGCTGGCGTACCAGAGGGCCTGCTGGTAGGCGCGGTCGGCAATGGCAAGGCCCTGCAACCCCACCTTGTGCCGGGCCTCGTTCATCATCGTGAACATATAGGCCAGGCCCTGGCCTTCCTCGCCGACCAGGTAACCCACGGCGCCACCTTCGTCGCCATAGGCCATGGTGCAGGTGGGGCTGGCGTGAATCCCCAGCTTGTGTTCGATGGAGACGCAACGTACGTCGTTGCGCTTGCCCGGGCTGCCATCTTCGTTCACCAGGAATTTCGGCACGATGAACAGGGAAATGCCCTTGACGCCGGCAGGGGCGTCGGGCGTACGCGCCAGGACCAGGTGAATGATGTTCTCCGCACAGTCGTGTTCACCCCAGGTGATGAAGATCTTCTGGCCCTGCAGCAGGTAGTGTTCCCCGGCGCGTTCCGCCCTGGTTCGCACCTGGGCGAGGTCGGAGCCGGCCTGGGGTTCGGTCAGGTTCATGGTGCCGGTCCATTCACCGCTCACCAGTCGGGGAAGATAGGTGGTCTTCTGCGCGTCCGAGCCATGATTGTTGATGGCTTCGATGGCACCTGCAGTGAGGAGTGGGCCCAGTGCGAAGGACATGTTCGCCGCGTTCAGCATTTCCTGCACGGCGGTGGCCAGCGATGCCGGCAAGCCCTGGCCCTCGTATTCGGGGGGGCAGGGCAGGGAGTTCCAGCCGCTTTCCACATACTGGGCATAGGCCTCCGGAAAACCCCTGGGCGTGGTCACTTCGCCATCCTTCCAGCGGCAGCCTTCCTGGTCGCCGCTCTTGTTCAACGGGGCGAGCACGTTGCCGGTGAAGCGTGACGCCTCCTCCAGCACCGCTGCGACCAGGTCATCGCTGACCTCGCTGAACGCGGGGAGCCCGCTCACCGCATCGAAATCGAGCAGTTCGTTGAGCACAAAGCGCATGTCGCGGGTGGGCGCACGATAATCCATGGTCTCCTCCAGGTTCAGTACGGTGGCGTATGGCCAAATGATACCATATAAGCCTGATTGCTCGGACAGCTCAGATTATGCGGAATCTGCCAGCGTGGAACAGTAGCGGCTCCGCCAGGCGATGCTCCATCTGCAGTATGCGACCCAGCAGTATCTCATGGTCTCCACCGTCAAGGCGTTGTTCCACCCGGCACTGGAAGAGCGCGGCGAATTCCCCCAGCAGGGGCAGGCCTGCGATACCGGATTCGAAGGGGACGCCGCTGAACTTGTCGTCGGTGTCGAGGGCGAAGTGTTCCGCCAGGGGCTGCTGTCCGGCATGAAGAACATGGACGGCGTAGTGGCTTGCCTGATGGAAGGCATCGAAGGGGCCGATGCCCCGGTGCGCGCACCACAGGACCAGGGGAGGCTGCAGGGAGACCGCGCTGAAACTGTTGACGGTCATCCCCTCGGGTTTGCCGTCACCGGTGAGGGTGGTGACCACGGTGACGCCGGTGGCGAAAGCTCCCAGTGCCTGGCGGAGTGTGTCGATATCGGAATCGCTCATGAATGCTGGCCGCGAAAAGACGCGCCCCTGCGCCTGGCAGGGCCGACTGGTGTATCCCCAGGGAGAGGTCAGACCTCGATCTGGTGTCCGTGGATATAATCCATCAGGTCGGCGATATCGCGATCCTTGTCCTGTACCGCGAAGCGCACCAGGTCGCCGATGGACAGCAGTCCCATCAGTCTGCCACCGTCCACGACCGGCAAATGCCGGATGCGCCGGTCGGTGCACTGCACCAGGGCCTCCTCGACGGTGATGGATGGTTTCACGGTGAAGATCTTGCTGCTCATGACATCTTTCACCATGACGGCGCCTGGTGAAACGCCCCGGTCTGCAATGCGGCGCAGGACGTCTCGCTCGGAGAAGATCCCGGCGAGCTTGCCGTTGTCGATGACCAGCACGCAGCCGATGTTGGCATCCGTCATGATGCGGATGGCCTCCGACGCTCGCATATCCGGTCTGGCCGTATACAGTGTGCCGCCCGTTTCCGGCATCAGTGCCGCCTTTTCGGCCAGTACGACGTGTAGCGGTGTTTCCATCGGCTTTTCCTCCCCCAGCAAGCCAGAACGCCAAGGCCACCACGCTTCGGCGCTTCCTCCAAAGCATAGACCACGAAGCTCTGCTCGGAGGGACTGGTAAGCCCTTGTCCTTGAACCATACTTAGGGGGAACGCAAGACGTTCGAGTGCCTCACCGGCATGTGGATGCGGCAGGTCGGTCTGGAGAAGAGCTCAGGGGGCAGAGAATTCCGGCCTGCCGTGACCCTGGAGACTGAACAAGAATAAAGACGGGCGAGCGCCATGATCAGGATCAGGCGGGGACTCGACATACCAATCGCCGGGGCACCACGCCAGGAGATCGAAAGGGGATCCAGGGTCCGTTCGGTCGCCGTGCTGGGTGCCGATTATCCCGGCATGAAGCCGACGATGCTCGTCCGAGAGGGCGACCGGGTCCGGCGCGGGCAGGTATTGTTCGAAGACAAGAAGACGGAGGGTGTGCGTTACACGGCCCCTGCCGCCGGCCGGGTAACCGCTATTCACCGCGGCGAACAACGCAGACTGCTTTCCGTGGTGATCGACGCCACCGGCGCAGACGGCGATGAGCCATTCACGGCACACAACGCTGCCACGCTTGCCCGCCTGGATCGTGGCCGCGTCCAGGAGCAACTGGTCGCCTCCGGCGAGTGGACTGCCATTCGCACCCGGCCATTCGGCAAGGTGCCGGCCCCCGGTACGGTACCGCACGCCATTTTCGTCCCGGCGATGGATACCAACCCGCTGGCCCCTGACCCGGCCGTGATCATCCAGGATGAACTGCCCGCCTTCCGTGACGGACTGACCGTGCTTTCCCGACTGACGGACGGGCCGGTATGGGTCTGCCGCGCGGCCGGCTCCGGCCTGCCGCCGTTCGCCGACGGGCAGATCCGCGAGGAGACCTTTGCCGGCCCCCATCCGGCCGGCAATCCTGGCACCCATATCCATTTCCTCGCGCCGGTGCACATGAACCGTGCGGTCTGGGTGGTGGGCTATCAGGATGTGATTGCCATCGGTCGGTTGTTCACCAGCGGACGGCTCCATACCGACCGGATCGTGGCGCTGGCAGGCCCGCAGGTCAGGCAGCCCAGGCTGGTGCGTACCCGGGTTGGCGCATCGGTGGATGACCTGACGGCCGGCGAGCTGGAGCCCGGCGAGAACCGGATCATTTCCGGTTCGGTCCTGAACGGCTATACCGCCCGCGGCCCAACCGCCTATCTCGGCCGCCTGGCCAATCAGGTCAGTGTATTGCGCGAAGGGCATGAGCGCCGTCTGCTGGGCTATCTGTCACCGGGAGCCAACCGGCATTCGGTGATGAATATCTATCTCTCCCGCCTGATGCCGTGGAAACGGTTCGGCTTTTCAACGACCACCAATGGCAGCGAGCGCGCGATGGTGCCGCTGGGCCAGTACGAGGAAGTGATGCCGCTGGATATCCTGCCCACGCAGTTGCTGCGTGCGCTGGTGGTCGGCGACATCGAGATGGCTCAGGCGCTGGGCGCGCTGGAACTGGTGGAAGAGGACCTGGCGCTGTGCACGTACGTTTGCGTGGGCAAGTACGAGTATGGCCCGATCCTGCGGGATAACCTGACACGGATCGAGGTGGAGGGCTGAATGGGGCTGAGGCGGTTCATCGACCAGCGGATCGCGCCGCACTTCCACGACGGGGGGAAGCTGCAGCGATACTACGTCTTCTACGAGATGTTCGACACCATGCTGTACAGCCCCGCCAGTACCACGCGCGCCAGTGCCCACGTGCGTGACGGTATCGACCTCAAGCGGGTGATGATGACGGTCTGGTTCGCCGCGCTGCCGGCGCTGCTGTTCGGCATGTACAACGCCGGCTACCAGGCGAACCTGCAGATCGTGGAATTCGGCTACGATCCCATCCCCGGCTGGCGCACCGAACTGGTGCTGATGTTCGCGGGCTTCGACACGGCCAGCGCGGCGTCCAATTTCCTGCACGGCGCCGTGTACTACCTGCCGATCTTCGTCGTCACTTACCTGGGCGGTTTCATCTGGGAGGGGCTGTTCGCCTGGAAACGCGGTCACGAGGTGAACGAGGGGTTCTTCGTGACCGGCATCCTGTTCACGCTGATCCTGCCGCCGACGATACCGCTCTGGCAGGTATTCCTCGGCATCAGTTTCGGTGTGGTGGTGGGCAAGGAGGTCTTCGGCGGCACCGGCAAGAACTTCCTCAACCCGGCCCTGGTCGGGCGGGCCTTCCTGTTCTTCGCCTATCCCGCACAGATGTCCGGCGATGCGGTATGGACGGCCGTCGATGGCTTCTCCGGTGCAACCCCCCTGGCGCTGGCCGCGGTGGGTGAGCTGGACTACGCGGCGGGGCCCACCGGCGTGGCCGCCAGCACCAATGGTGTGGACCTGACCTGGATGCACACTGCCTTCGGCGGCATCCAGGGGTCCATCGGCGAGACCTCCACGCTGGTGATCGCGTTGGGGGCAGTGGTGCTGCTGGTTACCAAGATCGCCTCCTGGCGCATCATGCTGAGCATGTTCCTGGGCATGCTGGCGCTGGCTCTGCTATTCAATCTGATCGGTAGCGATACCAACCCCATGTTCGCCATGCCCTGGTACTGGCACCTGACGCTGGGCGGCTTCGCCTTCGGCCTGGTATTCATGGCCACCGATCCGGTGTCCGCCGCCATGACCAATACCGGCAAGTGGATATTCGGTTTCCTGATCGGCGTGATGGTGGTGCTGATCCGGGTGGTCAACCCGGCGTTCCCGGAGGGCGTGATGCTGGCCATCCTGTTCGGCAACCTCTGTGCGCCGTTGATCGACTATTTCGTCATCAAGGCCAACATCCGGCGCCGCTTGCGGCGCAGGGAGGCATGAATGGCCTCGAACAAGGAAAGTATCGGCAACACCATCCGGGTCGCGTTCCTGGTTTGTCTTGCCTGTGCCGTGGTTGTCTCGACGGCGTCGGTGGGGCTGCGCCCGGCCCAGTTGGACAACCGCATGCAGTACCGCCAGATCAATATCCTGCGGGCCGCGGATCTGTACCAGCCGGGCATGGACGTGCGCGCCGCCTTCGAGCGTATCGATCGCCGTTTTGTGGACATCGACACGGGTGCGTATGTGGAACGGCCCGAGGACTACGATCCGCTGCGCGCCGCCCGCGACCCGGCAGCCAGTCGACCGGTCACGCCGGATCCCGCCAGTATCAGGCGCCAGGCGAACGTGGCCGAGGTGTTTCTCGCCTACGACGACGACGGCGACGTGAACCGCATCATCCTGCCGGTTCACGGCTATGGCCTGTGGTCCACCATGTACGGGTTCCTGGCGCTGGAGGCGGACGCCAACACCGTGGCCGGCATCGGCTTCTTCGAACACGGCGAGACGCCGGGACTGGGCGGGGAGATCGACAATCCCCGCTGGCAGCGGAACTGGCAGGGAAAGCAGTTGTTCGACGACGACGGCGAGGTGGCCATCCGGGTGCTGAAGGGGGCCGTGGGGGAGGGGACACCCGGCCATGAACATCTGGTGGACGGACTGTCCGGCGCCACGCTGACGACGAACGGGGTCAACAATCTGGTGCGGTTCTGGGTGGGCGAGGCCGGTTTCGGCCCCTATCTGGAGCGCATGCGCCGGGCGTATCGGGATAACGGCAGCGGCGCGATCTGAGCGCGCGGCGAGGAGGCGACATCATGGCCACGGCAAGAGCGAAGGACGTGCTGTTCCAGCCGATCTTCAACAACAACCCCATCGCGCTGCAGATCCTGGGGATCTGTTCGGCGCTGGCCATTACCACCACGCTGGTGACCACCATCACCATGTGCCTGGCGGTGATCTTCGTGCTCACACTGGCCAATTTCTTCGTCAGCGTCATTCGTACGCATATTCCGTCCAATATCCGCATCATCGTGCAGATGACCGTCATCACCTCGCTGGTGATCGTGGTGGACCAGTTCCTCCAGGCCTATGCCTACGACGTCAGCCGCCAGCTCTCGGTATTCGTGGGCCTGATCATCACCAACTGCATCATCCTTGGCCGGGCCGAGGCCTTCGCCATGAACAACCCGCCGGTGCTGTCCGCCGTGGACGGCTTCGGCAATGCACTGGGGTATTCGGTGGTGCTGCTGTTCGTTGGCATCTGCCGGGAACTGTTCGGTTCCGGCACGCTGCTGGGCGTGGAGATACTGCGGCCCCTGTCGGAGGGCGGCTGGTATGCCCCGAACGGCCTGATGCTGCTTCCGCCCAGTGCTTTCTTCCTGATTGGCGGCTTCATCTGGCTGCTGCGCGCCTGGAAGGCGGATCAGGTGGAGCAGCAGCCGTACGAGATCGCACCCAACTCCCGGACCAGCGAGGCGTTCTGATGTGTTCGAGCATTACCTGAGCCTGTTCATACGCGCCGTGTTCGTGGAGAACATGGCGCTGGCCTTCTTCCTGGGCATGTGCACCTTCCTGGCCATCTCCAAGAAAGTGGAGACGGCGCTGGGCCTGGGGATTGCGGTGGTGGTGGTGCTCACCATCACGGTGCCGGTGAACAATCTCATCCTGCACAACCTGCTGGACGAGGGCGCACTGGCCTGGACCGGCATTCCGGCACTGCAGACCCTGGACATGCGCTTTCTCGGCCTGCTCTGCTACATCGGCGTGATCGCCGCCATCGTCCAGATTCTGGAAATGGCACTGGACAAGTACGTGCCCGCGCTCTACAACGCGCTGGGCATCTTCCTGCCGCTGATCACCGTCAACTGCGCCATTCTCGGCGCCAGCCTGTTCATGGTGGAACGGCACTACAGCCTGGGGGAAAGCGTGGTGTTCGGCTTCGGCTCCGGTGTCGGCTGGGCGCTGGCCATCGTGCTGCTGGCTGCCATCCGGGAGAAACTGAAATACAGCGATGTCCCCGACGGGCTCAAGGGGCTGGGCATCACGTTCATCGTGGTGGGGCTGATGTCGCTGGGGTTCATGTCCTTCGCCGGCGTGCAACTCTAGCGAACGGGAGGCGCGAGATGGTCTTCGAGATCCTGTTCGGCGTGGCAACCTTCACCGGCGTCGTGCTGGTGCTGGTGGCTGTCATCCTGGCGGCACGTTCCAGGCTGGTCAGCAGCGGCGACGTCGAGATCACCATCAACGACGACCCGGACAAATCACTGACCACGGCCGGTGGCGGCAAGCTGCTGGGGACGCTCGCCGCCCAGGGCATTTTCCTGTCCTCGGCTTGCGGCGGCGGCGGTACCTGTGGTCAGTGTCGTTGCCGGGTCATCGAGGGGGGCGGCGACATCCTCCCCACCGAGGTCGACCATTTCACCCGCAAGGAGGTGCGGGAGGGCTACCGGCTGTCCTGTCAGGTGGCGGTCAAGCGCGACCTGAAGATCGTCGTGCCGCCGGAGTTCTTCGAGGTGCGAAAATGGGAGTGCGAGGTCATTTCCAACGACAACGTCGCCACCTTCATCAAGGAGCTGGTGTTGAGGCTGCCCGAGGGCGAGGAAGTGGATTTTCGCGCCGGCGGATTCGTGCAGATGGAGGCGCCGCCGTTCCACGTCCGGTTCCGCGATTTCGACATCCCCGCGGAGTACCGTGGCGACTGGGAGCGGATGGGGTTCTTCGACCTGGAATGCCGCAATGACGACACTGTGATCCGGGCCTATTCCATGGCCAACTATCCGGACGAGAAGGGCATCCTGAAGTTCAACGTGCGTATTGCGACGCCCCCGCCCGGTACGAAGAACGTCTCCCCCGGGCTGATGTCGTCCTACGTGTTCAGCCTGAAGCCGGGGGACAGGTTCACCGTGTTCGGCCCGTTCGGTGAGTTCTTCGCCAAGGATACCGACGCAGAGATGGTCTTCATCGGCGGCGGTGCCGGCATGGCGCCGATGCGCTCCCACATCTTCGACCAGTTGCTGCGCCTGCAGAGCAAGCGGAAGATCACCTTCTGGTATGGAGCCCGTTCCTACCGCGAGGCCTTCTATGTCGAGGACTTCGACATGCTGGCCGGGAAATACGACAATTTCACCTGGCACCTCGCCCTGTCCGACCCGCTGCCGGAGGACAACTGGCAGGGCCTCACGGGTTTCATTCACCAGGTGCTCTATGACAACTACCTCAAGGACCACCCGGCTCCGGAAGACTGCGAGTACTACCTCTGCGGGCCACCCATCATGAATGCATCGGCCATCAAGATGCTCACCGATCTGGGCGTGGAGCCCGAGAACATCCTGCTGGACGATTTCGGAGGCTGACTTGCGCGTCCTGTTGGCGACCCTGCTGGTCTTGCTGCTGGCAGCCTGCGGTCCGGGCCCGCAGTTGCATACGCTCTCGGGGCCGACCATGGGGACTGTCTGGTCGGTGCAGCTCGTGGCCGAACCGGGGAGCGCCGAGCTGGAGGGCCTGCGGGAGGATCTGGAAGCGGCGCTGGAACTCGTCAACGCCCAGATGAGCACCTACCGGCAAGACTCCGACCTGAGCCGGTTCAACCGGGCAGAACCCGGGCAGACGATGACGCTGCCGGCGGAGTTCGCGGCAGTGCTCGACGCCGCGCTGGCGCTTGCCGAGGCATCCGGCGGCGCCTACGACCCCACAGTGGGGCCGCTGGTCAATCTCTGGGGGTTCGGGCCCGAGGGCGCCCGCGATCAGCCTCCGGACGAGCATGACATCGCCCGCACGCGGGAGCGGGTGGGCTGGCAGCAGCTCGTGCTGGACCGGGAGCGCCGGGAACTGACACAACCGGGCGGCGTGCATCTCGACCTTTCCTCCATCGCCAAGGGCTATGCCGTGGATCTGCTCGCGGATCGCCTGGAAGCGCGCGGTATCGACGCTTACCTGGTGGACATTGGTGGCGACATGCGCCTGAAGGGAAGCAAGCCCGACGGCAACCCCTGGCGTATCGGCATCGAGCGTCCCTCTGCCGGTCAGCGCGCCGTGCACGGCATCATCAAACCCGGGGACCAGGCGGTGGCCACCTCCGGCAGTTACCGCAACTTCTTCCGGGATGGCGGCCGCGAGTATTCACACACGATTGATCCGCGCACCGGCTATCCGATCCCGCAGGAACTGGTCTCGGTGACCGTGTTGCATGAGAGCTGCAAGCAGGCCGACGGCCTGGCCACTGCCATAACCGCCCTGGGGGCGGAGGTGGGCTACCGGTTTGCGCTGGAGAGCGACCTGGCGGTACTGTTACTGGTATTGGACAATGGCGTGGTGCGGGAACGCATGACGCCTGCGTTCAGCCCCTACCTGGAGGAGGCGGACTGATGCTCACCACCCTCGTGGTCGCCATCCTGCTGTTCCTGTTGCTGTTCGCCGGCATGGCCATCGGCGTGATCTTCTCCAACAAGCCGGTGAAGGGTTCCTGTGGCGGATTGGGCGCCGCCGGCCTGAAAGGCGATTGCGATATCTGCGGCGGCGACCGCGATCGTTGCCGGAAAGAGAGCTCCGCTTAGGGTTCCTTGAGGAACCTTAGGCGTTCGCCGATCGCTCATCGGGCGTTCTGTGACGTCCTGCTCTGATCGCAGTTTGCTTACCCGTTAACGTCTTGCCTGTTGGCAGGCGTAACGGGGCCGGGCATGGCAAGACATTTGCGCATCACGATGGTGGCACTGGTGGCCGGCCTGCTGATGGCCGCTGCCGTAAGCGCCGGCTCGCTGGAGATACGCGGGGAAGGTCACCGGCTGCTGCAGATTGAGGGCACGTTCGTCAAATGGGGGCACCCGGAAGCCGGCACCGGGGCAACGGTGAGCTATGGCTTCGTCGACGAGCCCGTACGCTTCGATGGGGCGCGCAACTGCGAGCGAATGGTGTCGCCGGGTGTGCTGACGGCCTTGTCAGGCATTCCCGGCGAGGAATTCCAGCGGGAGGTGCGTGCCGCCTTCCGGGCCTGGGAGCAGGTCGCGGACATCCGTTTCCTGTCGGCGACCTCGACGGACGAGGCGGACATTGTGATCGGCGCCCAGCAGCTTCCGGCGGGACGCGCTTTTGCAAACGTTGCCCTGAAATCCGCGGTCACGGATGGGGTCGCGCCCATCAGGCAGTCCCTGGTCTGCCTGAACCCGCGCCAGCGCTGGAAAGTGGGGTTCGACGGCGATCTGGACGCCTATGATCTCCGCTATACGCTGATTCACGAGATCGGCCATGCCATCGGGCTGAACCATGCCGGGCCGAGCGGGCAGATCATGTCGTTCCGCTACGCCGAAACATTCCGGGAGCCGCAGGCCGGCGACATCCGGGGAGTGGTTGCGCTGTATGGCCGCCCCCCGGTGGACCGGCTTGCCGAGGCGCCGTAGTCAGGCTTGCCCGGCGTCGCGTACTTCCGGCGATTGCAGGAACGCCAGCAGGTGCTGGCCGACCGCTTCGGCTTGCTCCTGCTGGACCCAGTGACCGGCACCGTCAATGAAGTGGCAGCCTAGGAGCCGGGTGCAGGAGTGCCCGTCCCGCATGCGCTCGAAGCTGCCCGGGGACTGGTACGTGCCCCAGTCGGCGGAGCCGGTCATGAAGCAAGCAGGAACATCCAGCGTGCGTCCTGCATAGAGTCGCAGCTCGGCCTGGGTCCCGGGCTGCGCGCTGGCCCGATACCAGTGCAGGCCGCCCTGGAAGCCGGTACGGGCGAAGCTCTCCGTATACACGCGCAGTTCCTCGTCCGGCAGCCACGTGCAGGCGGCAATCCGCGCCGCGTCGGGCATATGCGGCGCCACGGTTTCGGCCATGGTCCTGTCGCGCTCCATGATGTAGTAGTGGGGCATCCTGGCCAGTTCCCGCGGCTCGGCCGAACGCAGAGGTTCCGGCGTGTTTCCCGCCCAGTCCGCGCTCTTGTAGTGGAAGTACGCGCGCAGGAAGGCATGCAGCCCCTGGCTGCAGTGGAGCATGTCCGCATTGGCTTGCGGCGTGCCATTGTACCACTGGTAATGCTTGCGCGGCGGGTCCAGCGCGTCCAGGCCGGCATGCAGGTTCGGCCCGCCGCTGCGGTTCTGAGACTGCGTGCCGCCGTCGGCGGTGTTGAACGGGAAGGCCGGCGGCCCGGCGAACGGTGCGCTCATCAGCACGGCGCTGCGGAACAGGTCGGGGCGTATCAGCGCGCAATAGGCGGCGACGGGTGAGCCGAAGTCGTGACCGACGATGGCGGCTGCCGAACGGCGTCCCAGGGCCTGCAGCAGCCCGATGACGTCACGCACCAGGTTCAACGGGCGATAGCGTCCCAGGTCGGCCTCGTAGCGATTGTCCCAGCCTGTGGTCAGCCCGTAGCCTCGCTGGTCGGGGGCCACCACGTGGTAGCCTGCCGCGGCCAGCGGGGGCATGATGCGGCGCCAGGTGTAGGCCAGTTCCGGGAAGCCGTGCAGCAGGATGACGCAGGGCCGATCGGCGGTTTCGTATCCGGCTTCCAGCAGATGCATGACCAGGCCGTTGCCGTTATCCACGTGACGGGAGCGGATGCCTGCGGGCAGGGGAAGCGGCATCACGTCTCACGCTCCGCCCGGTTTTCCTCTTCCTGCAGGTAACGCCACATCAGCTTGCCGGTGGGCGAGCGGGGCAGTTCCTTCCGGAATTCCACCAGCTTCGGCACCTTGTAGGCGGACATGTTGGCCTTGCACCAGTCAATTACGTCGTCCTCGCTGACCCGGCCGGCGAATTCCGGGCGTAACACGATGACCGCCTTCACCGTCTCGCCCCGGCGGGCGTGCGGCGTGGAGATGATGCAGACTTCCTGGATGGCCGGATGGTCGTACATCAGCGATTCCACCTCGGTGGGCCAGACCTTGAAGCCGGCGGCGTTGATCATGCGCTTGACGCGGTCCACCAGGAAGAAATATCCCTCCTCGTCGTAGTAGCCGATGTCGCCGGTCCGGAAGAAGCGCTTGCCGTCCAGTTCGATGAATGCGGCCTCGGTCTCTTCCGGGCGGTTCCAGTAGCCCTGAAACACCTGCGGGCCGTGGATCAGGATTTCGCCGCTGGCGTCCGGCCCCAGCTCCTCGCCGGTTTCCAGGTCGATGATGCGGGAATCCACGCCGATCACGGGGACGCCCAGGCACTGCGCCTTGGGTGCCTGGGGCGGGTTGGCGTGGGTGGTGGCCATGGTCTCCGACAGACCGTAGCCCTCGATGTAGCGCAGCCCTGCCATGTCGTACAGCTTGCCGGCGATCGCCCGCGGCATGGTGGCACCGCCGCCGCCGATGGCTTCCAGGCTGGAGAGGTCGTAGCGTTCGATCTGGTCGTCGGCCAGCATGTCGATGACCATGGTGGGAATGTTCCGCCAGTTGGTGACCCGGTAGCGCTGAATCAGCTCGGCGGCGGTGAAACGGTCCCAGCGGGTCATGATGATCATCGGGCAGCCGGCGTAGATGCTGTTGTTCATGCAGACCTGCATGCCGGTGACGTGGAACATGGGCACGGTCACCAGCTGTACCGCATCGTGGTCGACAATGGTCCACAGGCTGCCGATCACGGTGGTGGCCATGGTGCTGCGGTGGGTATGCACGCAGCCCTTGGGGTTACTGGTGGTTCCGGAACTGTAGGGGATCACGCAGAGGTCATCCGGGCCGACCGTGTGCGGGCCGGGCCGTTCTGCCGCGGCCAGCGCTTTCGCCCAGTGCACGGCGCCATCACCCAGCATGGCCAGGCGCGGTTCCGCCACCACGTCCGGCAGGGACAGGTCGGTTGCCGGATCGGCGTAGTCCAGGTAGGTGGCGACCACGGCATGCCGCAGGCGCCCGTTCTCCAGGAACGGCGCCAGATGCGGGTAGACGTCCTGGCTGGTGAGAGCGACCCGCGCGTCGGTGTCCTGGATCAGGTAGTCCAGCTCGGCGTGCCGGTTCATCGGGTTCACCGGCACCACCACGGCGTTGGCGCGCAGGATGGCGTAGAAACCGATGACGAACTGCGGGCAGTTCTGCATGTACAGCAAGACGCGATCGCCGGTTTGTACGCCCTGCTGCTGCAGATGGCCGGCCATGTGGTCCACCTGGTGCCGAAGTTCCGAGAAGCGCAGCTCGCGGCCATAGTAGATGATGGCCGCGGTGTCCGGATAACGCCCGGCGGAGGCTGCCAGGTTGGTGTACAGGCTGGTTTCCGGCAGCGTCAGTTCCCTGGGTGCGTGGGGCGGCCAGACAGGCAGGTGGCGGTCGAACATGGGGTCTCCTCCGGGGGGCTCTCGGGGCTGTTGTTGTCGATGTTCAATAGGACTTGGGCAGGCCCAGCATCTTTTCCGCGATGAAACTGAGAATCAGCTGCGGGCTGACCGGTGCGATGCGCGGAATGAAGCATTCCCGCATGTAGCGTTCCACATGGTATTCGGCGGAGTAGCCCATGCCGCCGTGGGTCAGGACGGCGGCCTCGCAGGCGGCGAAGGCGGCCTCCGCAGCCAGGTACTTGGCCGCGTTGGCCTCCGCGCCGCAGTCCTGTCCCTGGTCGTACAGCGTTGCCGCCTTCATGACCATCAACTGGGCCGCCTCCAGTTCCATCCAGGCCTTGGCCAGCGGATGCTGGATGGACTGGTTCTGGCCGATGGGACGGTCGAACACCACCCGTTCCCGAGCGTAACGGGCCGCACGCCGCAACGCGGCGCGGCCGATGCCGACGGCTTCCGCGGCGATCAGGATGCGCTCCGGGTTCAGGCCGTGCAGGATCATCCGGAAGCCGTTGCCTTCCTCGCCGATACGGTCGTCCGCTGGTACCGGCAGGTCATTGAAGAACACCATGTTGGAGTCGATGGCGTGCCGTCCCATCTTGCGGATGGTGCGGACTTCCACCCGCGAACGGTCCAGGTCGGTATAGAACAGGCTCAGGCCGTCGGTCTTGCGTCTGACCTGGTCCAGCGGCGTCGTGCGCGCCAGGATCAGCGCCTTGTCGGCCACCTGGGCGGTGGAGATCCAGATCTTCTGGCCGCTGAGCACGTAATGGTCGCCGTGGCGTTCGGCTCGGGTTTTCAGCTTGACAGTGTTCAGTCCGGCATCGGGTTCGGTCACTGCGAAACAGGCCTTGTGGCTTCCCGAGACCAACGGCGGCAGCATGCGTCGCTTCTGTTCGTCTGTGCCGAAGACTACCACCGGGTTCAGGCCGAAAATGTTCATGTGCACCGAGGAGGCGCCGCTCATGCACGCGCCGGTTTCGGAAATGGCTCCCATCATGATGGCGGCCTCGGTGATGCCCAGGCCGGATCCGCCGTAGGCTTCCGGCATGGCGATGCCGAGCAGGCCGGCATCAGCCACCGCGCGGTAGAAATCCTCCGGGAATTCGGCGCTCTCGTCCTGCTTCAGCCAGTAATCGTCGTCGAACCGGCTGCAGACCTTGGCGACCAGGTCCCGGATGCTGTTCTGATCGGCGGAAAGGGAAAAGTCCACGGTATCTCCTCCAGGGGCCGCGGCCCGTTAGTCAGTTGCTGCCTGCTGGTCGCCTCCCGATGGCGAAATGGCCTGTTCGATCCGGTTGCGCGCGCCCATCAGCAGCGGCACGTAATGGTTGCGCAGCGCCTCCATGGGCACGGCCTGGGCCAGCGCGATGATGTTGAAGGCGCAAGCCACGGTACCGTCACGCATGACCGGAATCCCTGCCGCACGGATGGTGCTCACATATTCCTGATCGCTGAGGGCGTAGCCCCGTTCGCGGGTGTCCCGGATCAGCTTCCGTACCGCCGCCGGATCCCGGGCCAGCGCCTCCGCCGGATCATCGTCCCGGGCCACGTCGGCCAGGATCCGTTCGCGTTCCTCCTCGGCGCAGAAGGCCAGGTAGGCGCGGCCAACAGCCGTGCTCATGACCGGAACGCGGGCGCCCACGGAGCGGTTCACCGAGAGCATCCCCGGCTGCCGGCTGGTATCCACGATGACCATCTTGCCGCCCTGGTAGATGGCCATGTCCGACGGCCAGCCGGTCTCGCCGCGCAGCGCCTCCATGATCGGGCGGGCGACCGACAGCAGGGCTTCGTCCGGGCGGTAATTGTTTGCCAGGCCCAGCGCGCGTGCCGCCACCATGTATCGGTGTTGCTCCGGCATCGTGATCACGTAGCCGTCATGGCACAGCGTTTCCAGCAACCGCAGCACGGAGGCCTTGGGCAGCCCGGTGTCTGCCTGGATCTGCTTCAGCGTGGCAGGCCCGATGCGGTTGACGGATTCCAGGACGCGCAGCCCCTTCAGCAGGGCTGCGACCGGCGCGTAGACCATGGTCCGGCTCCTTGGGTTCATCTACTGAAACAGCGTTTCAATATTATTGTGGTTGAACGGTGGATCGTGCAAGACTGATTTCGTCTTCAGCATCGACAGGACGGCACGCCCATGTTCCACCATCTGAAAGGCATCCGGGTACTCGACCTCAGCTCCGTCGTGCTGGGCCCGTTCGCATCGCAATTGCTGGGTGATCTGGGTGCGGAGGTGATCAAGGTGGAACCGCCGGAAGGCGACATCTTCCGGGCTGCGGCGCCGGCCAGGAACCGCGGGATGGGCGCCGGCTTCCTGAACCTGAACCGGAACAAGCGCTCGCTGGTGCTGGACCTCAAGTCTGCCCAGGGGCGCGAGGTGCTCTATCGGCTGGCAGCGCGGGCCGACGTGCTGTTGCATAACATGCGCCCCGGTGCCGTGGCGCGGCTGGGGCTGGAGTCCGGACGCCTGCTGGCGGCGAACCCGTCGCTGGTCTATTGCGCTGCCGTGGGCTTCGGCGGCGATGGGCCATATGCCGGCGAGCCCGCCTACGACGACGTGATGCAGGCCGTCAGCGGTCTCGCATCCCTGCCCATGGAAACGGACCGGGAACCGGCGTTCATCCCCACCGTGCTGGTGGACAAGATCTGCGGCCTGTACACCGCCTTCGGTATCGTCTCCGCCTTGCTGGCGCGAGAGCGTGGCGGGCAGGGCGGGGCGGTGGAAGCCCCGATGTTCGAGAGCATGGTGTCGTTCCTGATGGCCGAACACCTGGGCGGTCATGTGTTCGATCCTCCGCTGGGAGGTCTCCGCTACCAGCGGGTGATGTCTCCCCACCGGCGCCCTTACCGCACTGCCGACGGCTACATCGCCGTACTGCCTTATGCCACCAAGCACTGGCAGAGCTTTTTCCGTCTGGTGGGGGAGGAGGCTTTGGCCGAGGAAGCCTGGCTGGCGGATGCCTCCCAGCGCAGCGAACGCGTCGGGGAGCTGTACCAGGCACTGGCCGAGGCGATGCCGTCGCGAACCACCGGTGAGTGGCTGGCGGCGTTGAAGCCGCTGGACATTCCGTGCAGCCCCGTCAATCGGCTGGAGAACCTGCTGGACGACCCGCACCTGACGGCAGTCCGCTTCTTTCGCAGGGTGGAACATCCCAGTGAGGGCACCTTGACGTCCCTGCGCCATCCCTTGCGTTTTCCCGGCGCGGAAGAGCAACCGGACCTGCCGGCTCCGATGCTGGGCGAGCAGGGGGCAGACATCCTGCGGGAGCACGGTTTCAGCGCCGAGGAGATCGATCAGCTTGTGGGTGCCGGGGTGCTGGTTCCGGGCCGCTAGCACCTTCAATGCGGGTTCACTGGGTGAACCAGTATTTCATAAAAATTGCCTACCCCTCAACGCTGTGCAAGACTGAATCGCAAGTCGCCTTCTCAATCCTTCCGGGCAGATGCCGGATCCTGTCTGCCCCGCAATGCCGCAGTACGGTCGGGCCAGGGACGATCGATTGCCGCTGCAGTGTCATTCGCCCACCACGAACGCGTGCTCAACGAAGACGCGCAGGAGGAGAAAACGATGAGGTCATCCATCAGTTCACTGGCCGTTGCTGCGGGGCTGTCCACCGCCGTGTTCCTCGGCCCCTTGGCAGCCGATGCGGAGCTTCCAAGCACGCTGGCCATGACCGCCTACGGCACCGGTTCAACCGGGTATGCTCAGATGGCAGCCATTGGCAATGTGCTGCAGGAAGAGGGGGTTTCCGTCCGCATTCTTCCCGGCGACAACGATGTGACGCGCATGACGCCGCTACGGGACGGGCGAGTCGATTACTGTGCCTGCGGCATCGCCGCCTATTACGGCTCGGAGGGCGTGATGATGTTCGCCGGTCCGGACTGGGGGCCGCAACCGATCCGTGTCATCACCACCGCGCTGGGCGGGGCGGGGCAGGGCGTGCTGATCGCCGGTGATATCGATATCGAGACGCCGGCGGACATGGCCGGCAAGCGGGTTGCCTACGTGCGTGGCGCGGACGCCCTGAACCTGAACATGGAGGCCTTTCTGGCGTTCGGCGGCCTGACCTGGGACGACGTGGAGCGAGTGACCTTCTCCGGCTATGGCAGCGCCTTCGATGGCATCATTGCCAATCGTGCGGACGCCGTCCATACCGCGCCCAATTCCTCGCATGCCCGACGCGTGGAATCGAGCAACCGTGGAGCACAGTTCGCCGCCATGGATCCCGACGACACCGAAGCCTGGGGACGGATGCAGGCGGTGGCGCCGTATTTCCAGCCGCAGGAAGTGACGTCCGGTGCCGGCATCAGCGAGGACAACCGCTGGGCGGGTTCTGATTACCCTTATCCCATACTGGTCGCCAACGCCGGGCTCGAGGGTGACAAGATCGATCCGCTGATCCGCTTCTTCGTCGAGGAGCATGACCGCTACAAGGACGGTGCCCCCGGTAACGACGGCTACCACCTGGATAACCAGAACATGACGTGGGTGGTTCCATTCCATGATTCCGTGGTGACGTACTACAAGGAAATCGGTATCTGGACCGACGAGATGCAGGAACATCAGGACGAACTGGTCCATCGCCAGGAGGTGTTGATGGACGCCTGGAATGCCTATACGGAAGCGGATCCCTCCTCCGACGAGGAGGCCTTCATCGAAGGCTGGATGCAAGCGCGGGCGGAAGCCCTGACTGACGCCGGCATGGAACCGGTGTTCGAATAGAACGCTGCCATGCGATGCGGTGGGGCCGGGACCGGTCCTACCGTGTCGCCATCATGGCCCATTGCGCCAGCAACCCTGACAGCGGTGCCAGCACCAGGCTGGCAGCCAGCCGCCGCCAGGCGAAATCCCAGCCGATCATGGGAATCTCGAACGCCAGCACGCGGTGGAATGCGAGTACGGACCAGGCCGTCAGCAGTGCGACCATCTGCGGGGCGCCGACTCCGGCGCTGAACAGCGCCACTGCCAGCGGGAAGGAGACGATGGGCCCGCCCGGCAGGATCGCACCGAGCAGCGAGGCGAGCAGAATGCCGCCGGCGCCGGAGGTATCCCCCAGCAGCAGGATCAGCCAGCCTTCCGGAATCAACGCAGCGATGAAGCTGGCGGCCAGTAGTGCCACCGGAAGTCGTATCAGCAGCGGCCGCAACTGGCGCCACCCGGACGACACGGCCTCGCGGTGGGAGACATCCTCGCGTCGGGAAGCCAGGTAGAGCACAAACACCAGGATGATCGATACCGAGGCGTAGGCCAGCAGCATCAGCGGCCCTCCCGGGGGCGGAACAGCATGGCCGTGATCAGGCCTGCCACGAACGGCAGCGGCAGCGATACCAGCATGCGCAGCGCGACGAACTCGATGCCGAAGAAAGCGATCTCCCAGACCAGGATCCGCTGCACGCCCAGTACGCCCCAGGCGGTAATGTAGGTGACGCAGACCGCCAGGCTGGCGCCGGCGTGATAAAGGCCCACCGCTAAGGGGAAAGCGGCGAACGGGCCTCCCGGTGTCAGTGCGCCCGCCACCGTTGCCAGAGCCAGCCCGCGGATGCCGCTGTCCGTGCCCACCCAGCGCCGCGCCAGAGAGGCCGGGATCAGCTTCTGGACGTAGGCGCCGAGCAGCACCGCCATCAGGATGATCGGGATAACGGCGATCAGCAGCAGCAGGGCCTCACCCGTCGCCTCGCGCAATGACCCCGTACCCCGCAACCACCACAACGCGCCACCCGACACAACGGCCAGCGCCAGGAACAGCCAGGTCATTCCGTCTACCAGCGGGACTTGTTTGCGAGGTTCGTTCACGAGGTTTCCGACGCCTGAACAGGCGTTCGAGGATACACGGATGATCGTGGCTTTGCAGAGCGCCGCTGGCTGACGACAGGGCAGGGTAGCAAAGCAAAGGGGGCGCCTAGGCGCCCCCTTTTGCGTGTTACTGCCCCATAGCCCCGTTACATGTTCGGGTAGTTGGGACCACCGCCGCCTTCCGGCGCCACCCAGTGGATGTTCTGGGTCGGATCCTTGATGTCGCAGGTCTTGCAGTGCACGCAGTTCTGCGCATTGATCTGGAAGCGCTTGGAGCCGTCGTCGTTCTCCACCACCTCGTAGACGCCGGCCGGGCAGTAGCGTTGCGCCGGTTCGTTCCACTTCGGCAGGTTGACCTTGATCGGCACCTCCGGGTCCTTCAGCGTCAGGTGGCAGGGCTGATCTTCCTCGTGGTTGGTGTTGGAGATGAACACCGAATCCAGTTTGTTGAAGGTCAGCTTGCCGTCCGGCTTCGGGTAGTCGATCTTCTTGCAGTCCGCTGCCGGCTTCAGCGTCTCGTGATCCGGCACGGGATCACGCAGCGTGTACGGCATTTTGCCGCCGAGCCAGTTCAGGTCCACCACAGCCAGGCCGGAGCCGAGGAAGTTGCCGAACTTGTGCTGGTAGGGGCCGAAATTGCGCTGCTTGTGCAGTTCCTCGTACACCCAGCTACCCTCGAAGGCGGCCTTGTACTCGGTCAGCTCGTCGTTGCCCCGTTCCGCCTTCAGCGCCTCGGCGATCACCTCGGCGGCCAGCATGCCGGACTTCATCGCGGTATGGCTGCCCTTGATCTTGGCGAAGTTCAGCGTGCCGGCGTCGCAGCCCACCAGCAGGCCGCCCGGGAACGTCATTTTCGGCAGCGACTGCAGACCGCCCTTGGCAATGGCGCGGGCGCCGTAGGAGATGCGCTTGCCGCCCTCCAGGTATTTCTTCACCTCCGGGTGGGTCTTCCAGCGCTGCATTTCGTCGAAGGGACTGACATGGGGGTTGCTGTAGCCCAGGTCTGTGATCAGGCCCAGCGCCACCTGGTTGTTCTCCAGGTGATAGAGGAAGCCGCCGCCGTGGGACTTCGACTCGGTGAGCGGCCAGCCGGCGCTGTGCATCACCAGGCCTTCCTCGTGCTTCTCCGGGTCGATCTCCCAGAGCTCCTTGATGCCGATGCCGTAATGCTGCGGGTCCACACCCTCGCGCAGGTTGAACTTGCCCATCAGTTCCTTGCCGAGATGGCCGCGGCAGCCTTCCGAGAAGATGGTGTACTTGGCGCGCAGCTCCATGCCGGGCTCGTAACCGGGCTTGCGCTGGCCGTCCGCGCCCACGCCCTGGTCGCCGGTGGCGACGCCGGCCACGGCACCGTTCTCGTCATACAGGATCTCCACCGCCGCAAAGCCGGGGAAGACCTCGACACCCAGTTGCTCGGCCTGCTCCGCCAGCCAGCGGCAGACATTGCCCAGCGAGACGATGTAGTTGCCCTCGTTGTGCATGGTCTTCGGAACGAAGGGACCGGGCACCTTGGTTGCCTTGTCCGGGCCGCGCATGTAGAAGATGTCGTCACGCGTAACGGGGACATTCAGCGGTGCGCCGCGATCCTTCCAGTCCGGGAACAGTTCGTTCATGGCCCGGGGCTCGAACACGGCGCCGGAGAGGATGTGGGCGCCGACTTCCGAGCCCTTCTCCACGACCACCACGCTGATTTCCTGACCGTTTTCCTGGGCAATCTGGCCGAGCCGGCAGGCAGTCGCCAGGCCGGAGGGGCCGGCGCCCACGATCAGCACGTCGAACTCCATACTTTCGCGTTCCACGGCCTCGTTGTTCTCCATGAATGCCTCCATCGTGTGGCGTTTCTTCAATCTGCTGAGGGTGACTTTCGCTCCGCCCGTCGCCTCGGAACCGGCAGGGCGGGGTCGTCCATACGGCCCCGTATGTTATCAGCCTTCGGCGCTGAATGCCTGAATACCGGTCAGGGCCCGGCCGAGGATCAGCGCATGCACGTCATGCGTGCCCTCGTAGGTATTGACGGCTTCCAGGTTCATCACATGCCGGATCACATGGTACTCGTCGGCGATACCGTTGCCACCATGCATGTCACGAGCGACGCGGGCGATGTCCAGCGCCTTGCCGCAATTGTTGCGCTTGAGCAGGGAAATCATCTCCGGAGCCCAGTCGCCGCTGTCCATCAGCCGGCCCAGGCGCAGGCAGCTGTGCAACCCCAGCGTGATCTCGGTGTGCATGTCGGCCAGCTTCTTCTGCACCAGCTGGTTGGCAGCCAGCGGCCGGCCGAACTGCTTGCGTTCCAGCGTGTACTGGCGGGCGGCGTGGAAGCAGAATTCCGCTGCACCCATGGCACCCCAGCTGATGCCGTAACGGGCCTTGTTCAGGCAACCGAACGGGCCTTTCAGACCCTGCACATTGGGCAGCAGGTTTTCCTCGGGCACGAACACGTCGTCCATGGCGATTTCGCCGGTAATCGAGGCGCGCAGGGAGAACTTGCCCTCGATTTTCGGCGCCTTCAGTCCGTCCATGTCCTTTTCCAGCACGAAGCCGCGAATGACGTCGTCCAGTTTCGCCCAGACCACGAACACGTCGGCGATCGGCGAGTTGGTGATCCACATCTTGGAACCGTTCAGGCGGTAGCCGCCGTCCACCTTCCTGGCCCGCGTCTTCATGCCGCCCGGATCGGAGCCGGCGTCGGGCTCGGTCAGGCCGAAGCAGCCGACCCATTCGCCGGTGGCCAGCTTGGGCAGGTATTTCTTGCGCTGCTCCTCGCTGCCGTACGCGTGGATCGGGTGCATGACCAGGGAGGACTGGACGCTCATTGCTGAGCGGTAGCCGGAATCCACCCGCTCCACCTCGCGTGCAATCAGGCCGTAGGCGACATGGTTGACGCCGGCGCCGCCGTACTCCTCGGGGATGGTCGGGCCGAGTAGTCCGAGCTCACCCATCTCGTTCATGATCTCGCGGTGGAAATGCTCGTGGCGGTTGGCTTCCAGCACGCGGGTCATGAGCCGTTCCTGGCAGTAGTCGCGAGCGCTGTCGCGGATCATGCGCTCTTCGTCGGTCAGTTCCTGCTCCAGCAGCAGGGCGTCGTCCCACTGATAACGGTTCATTGCGTGTCCTCCACGGCGAGCCGAAAGCCGCCTGTTCGCGTTACAAAGGCAATTGTAAGGGGTGAATGCGCGCAGCGCCGAACGAACGGCGCTGCGCGGTCGATCAGACGCGTTCGATGACCGCGGCAATGCCCTGGCCGACACCGATGCACATGGTGACCAGCGCATAGCGGCCGTCGATGCGTTCCAGTTGGCGCATGGCGGTCAGCGCCAGCCGGGCACCGGAGGCGCCCAGTGGGTGACCGATGGCGATGGCACCGCCGTTGGGATTGAGTCTGGGGTCGTCGTTGGCCAGCCCGAGCTGTTTGGTGCAGCCCAGCACCTGTGAGGCGAAGGCCTCGTTCAGTTCGATGACATCCATCTGTTCCAGCGTCAGCCCGGCGCGCTCCAGGGCCTTGCGGGATGCGGGCACGGGGCCCAGGCCCATGACCCGGGGCTCGACGCCGGCCACGGCGCCGGCGAGGATGCGGGCGCGGGGCTTGATGCCTGCGCGTTCGCCGGCCTCGCGGGTGCCGACCAGCAGTGCGGCGGCACCGTCGTTCACGCCGGAGGCGTTGCCGGCTGTAACCACGCCGCCCTCGAACAGGGTGCGCAGCTTGGCCAGGCTTTCCGCCGTGGTACCGGCACGCGGATGCTCGTCCTCGCTCACCGTGTTCGGCGGCGTCTTGCGCCCGGTGGAGACCTCCACGGGAAGCAGTTCTCCGTCATAGAATCCGGCGGTCCTGGCATCCTGGTATTTCTGCTGCGACCAGGCGGCGAAGACGTCCGCTTCCTCGCGGCTGATACTCAGGTCGCTGGCGACGTTGTCGGCGGTTTCCGGCATGGTGTCGCCACCGTATTGCTTGATCACCAGCGGGTTCGGGAAGCGCGCGCCGATGGTCGAGTCGAACATGCGGAAATCGCGGCTGTAGGCGGACTCCGCCTTGGCCATCACGAACGGCGCCCGGCTCATGCTTTCGGTGCCGCCGGCCACGAACAATTCGCCGTGGCCGCTGCTGGCGGCACGGGCGGCGTCCAGCACGGCGGCCAGGCCGGAGCCGCACAGGCGGTTGACCGTCTGGCCAGCCACATCCACCGGCAGCCCGGCCACCAGCCCGGCGTGCCGGGCCACGTTACGTGCGTCCTCACCGGCCTGGTTGGTACAGCCGGCGATCACGTCCTCGATCGTTTTCGGGTCGAAGCCGCTGCGCTCCACGATATGACGGATGCAGTGGGCCAGCAGGTCATCCGGGCGCACCTTGGCCAGCGCGCCGGCGTGGCGGCCGATGGGTGTGCGGATGCCGTCGTAGAGATAGGCGTTCATCATGTTGAAGATTCCTCCATGGCGAGCGGCGCCATTCTTGTTCAGCTTTCCGGGGTGGTCAGGGAAACACCGAGCATGGCCCGCCGTTTCAGCCACGGGCTGGGGCGGTAGCGCGGGTCACCGTAATAGGCCTGCATGGTTTCCAGGATTCGAAGTATGCGCTTCGGCCCCAGGGTATCGCCGAAGCCCAGCGGTCCATGAGGATACCCGAGTCCCAGCTTGACGCCAGTCTCGATGTCTTCCGGGGTGGCGATACGCTGCTGCGCGATGTCGCAGCCGATGTTCACGATGGTGGCGACGATGCGCTGGGCAATGAAGCCGGCGCTGTCGCGGATCATCGTGACCGGCACCCCGTCCGCCGCCAGCGCGGCATGGGCCGCATCTCGCACCGCCGGCAGGGTGACCGGCGTGGTCATCAGCGTCCGGCGGCGATCCAGACCGAACAGCGTGTCCAGCGCCACCGTGCGCTGCGGGTCCAGGCCCTGTTCAAGCGCCGTGCTGGTGGCGTCCAGCCCGAGCGGCATCACCAGGCAGACCGAATCGGTGCCCGGAGTCACGCCGTCGTCCAGTTGCACGCCGGCAGCCGACAGCATCCGGGTCACCGCCTGATGGCTGTCGGCGTCCGCACGGCTGACCCAGATGGCGCGGTTGCCATTGGCCGGGGCGGGAGGCTCGGCGGGCTGTTCCGGCTTGCCGTCGGGATAGCGGTAGAACCCCTCGCCGACCTTCTTGCCCAGCAGGCCGGCCGCCAGTCGCTGGCGAGTAATGAACGAGGGCCGGAAGCGTGGTTCCTGGTAGTACTGGTCGTAGATGGACTCCATCACGTTGTGGGAGACGTCCAGCGCTGTGAGGTCCAGCAGTTCGAACGGTCCCATGCGGAAGCCCGCGGTTTCGCGCATCACGCGGTCCATGTCGATGGTCTCGCAGATGCCTTCGCCCAGGATGCGCAGGGCCTCGGTGCCGAAGCCGCGGCCGGCATGGTTGACAATGAAACCCGGGGAGTCTGTACAGACCACGGGGGTATGGCCCATGCGCCTGGCCAGCGCGACCAGCGCTTCGGCGACCCAGTCGGCGGTGCGCACGGCCGTGGCGACTTCAACCAGTTTCATCAGCGGCACCGGGTTGAAGAAGTGGAAACCCACCACGCGTTCGGGGTGCTTGCAGGCCGAGGCGATAGCCGTTACCGACAGCGACGAGGTATTGGTGGCCAGGATGGCGTCCTTCCCGACCACGGATTCCAGTTCCGCAAACAGCGACTGCTTCACGTCCAGTCGCTCGACGATGGCTTCCACAACGATGTCGGCCGGGGCCAGGTCGGCGAGGCTGGAGACCACCTGCAGCCGGCTCTTGGCTTCACCTGCGGAGGCGTCGTCCAGCTTGCCCTTTTCCACCAGGCGGTCGACCATCTTGCCGACGAAGGCGCGGGCCTCATCGGCGGCCCCTTCCCTGGCGTCATGCAGCAATACCCTGATGCCGCCCAGCGCCGCGATCTGGGCAATGCCCCGTCCCATGGCGCCGGTGCCGATCACGGCCAGTGACAGATCGCTACGGTTCGCGTCGAGTGCCATGTGTCGTGTTCCCCTCTGCCGATCGGTTGTCCGCATGACATGAACAATGCCGGTGAACGCGGCGCGCCGCCCGGGCGCGTCGTATTCACCGGTGTCCCTGTGAGTGCGGCTCGATTTCGCAATGCGAAATGTAATTCCAAAAACTTGACGCAAAGAATAGTTCGTGCCAGATTTCAATGCAAACCTGACGACATGTTCTGCACATCATTATACGCAGCCGGTCGCCGAGGCTGTGGAGGAGCGGCTGTCCGGACTCGATGCCCGGCCCGGTATCGTCAGAACCCGTTGTTCCGGTCCGTTCGCCTGCCGGCCGTCCGGGACGGTGCGTATCCCGAACCCCTTTGGAGGAATCCCTCATGATCCGTGATCAGGAGACCCTGAATCAGTTGCTGGACATCGTCTCGCGTTTCGTCCGCGAGCGGCTCATTCCGATGGAACAGCAAGTCGCAGAAAACGACAGGATTCCCAACGAGATCGTCGAGGAGATGAAGGAACTCGGCCTGTTCGGCCTGTCTATCCCCGAGGAGCACGGTGGCCTGGGCCTGACCATGGAAGAGGAGGCCTGCGTGGCTTTCGAATTGGGCCACACCTCGCCGGCTTTCCGCTCCATCATGGGGACCAACAACGGCATCGGTTCCCAGGGCATCATCATGGATGGCACCGACGAGCAGAAGAAGAAGTATCTGCCGCGCATGGCCACCGGCGAGATCATCGGTTCCTTCGCGCTGACCGAGCCGGACGTGGGTTCGGATGCCGGTTCGGTGAAAACCACGGCAGTCCGGGACGGCGACGACTTCATCATCAACGGCACCAAGCGTTACATCACCAATGCGCCGTACGCCAGCGTATTCACGCTGATGGCGCGCACCAACCCAGAGGTGAAGGGTGCCGGCGGGGTGTCCGCCTTCCTGGTGGATGCCGATTCCAAGGGCATCACCCTGGGCAAGCCGGACAAGAAAATGGGCCAGAGCGGCTCGCATACCTGCGACGTGATCTTCGAGGATGTCCGCGTTCCGGCCGAGCACATGATCGGCGGGCCGGCGAAGGAAGGGCAGGGCTTCAAGACAGCGATGAAGGTGCTGGATCGTGGCCGTCTGCATATCTCCGCCGTTTGCGTCGGCGTGGCCGAGCGCCTGATCGACGAGGCGTTGCGTTTCGCGATGGAGCGCAAGCAGTTCGGCAAGCCGATCGCCGAGCACCAGTTGATCCAGGCCATGCTGGCCGATAGCAAGGCGGAAGCCTACGCCGGCCGTTCCATGGTGCTGGAGGCGGCCCGCAAGAAGGACCGCGGCGAGAACGTCAGCACCGAAGCGTCCTGCTGCAAGCTGTTCTGCGCCGAGATGGTGGGGCGCGTGGCCGATCGTGCGGTGCAGATCCACGGCGG
>JBJHBJ010000014.1:0-85250 GCA_050485425.1 Ectothiorhodospiraceae bacterium
GCTCATGCGGGTTTCGCACCCGGTTCGGAGCCGTTGAACCGGCCATCGGCTTCATCAACGAAGGCGATCAGCAGATGAACAGCCAGTCAGCCAGACCAAATCACCGGCTGGTGAATTAGGCGGGTTTGTTGGTCAGTCCGGCGTTCAGTATATCCCTGAGTTGGTCAAGGATATCCTGGATTTCGGTCTGCTGCTGTTCGTACCGGGCCAGCAGATCGTCCGGATGTTGCCCATAGTCGTTGCTTATCTCGTGCATTAGCCGTGACTTGTCAGGCATCCTAACGCAGGATGAACCGCCTCGGGATTCCCGAAGGCTCCAAACCTTGAGAGTATGGAGCCATGAGCAAGTGTGGGTTCGACCCAAAGACGAAAAGTGAGATAGTGCCTGTCCGTTCAGGATAGAAGCGGACTTGGATTCAACAATTGCAGGGAGCAGATAGCAATGACATACGAATTATGGATGAATATGCAATCAAGGTAGATGATAAAAAGGCATTTTCCCCGAATTGTCTATCGATCGATCTTGAAGTAGGTCGGCGAAACGGTCGGATTCACAGTCTGGCTGCAGTCCGTGGCGACGATGATGCAGCCTTTACGTATACGGAAAAACGAAAGGAGTTTCCGGTCTCGATACTGGGGAAACTTGATCAATTTGCGGAGAACTCCGCCTTTCTTCTGGGTCACAACCTGATTGCGTTTGATCTTCCCCACCTTGCAGCCCTTAAGCCGGATCTGCGCCTGCTGCAGATGCCCGCCGTCGATACGCTGCGCCTCAACCCGCTCGCATTTCCGCGAAACCCTTACCACCACTTGGTAAAACACTACCAGAACGGACAACTCAAGCGGGGACGCTTGAATGATCCCGAACTGGATGCGCGGTTGACGCTCGATGTGTTCCGTGATCAGCGAGAAGCGTTCCTGGCACTTCATGAAACGAACCCCGACCTGCTGCTTGCCTGGCATTGGCTGGCCACTCAAGGCGAATCAGCTACCGGGCTTAATTCATTCTTCACGACCGTGCGGCGCTCCGCACGCCCGTCCGATACGGAAGGCACTGCAGCTATTGAGTGCTATCTGAAAGGACGCGGATGTGTGACTTACGGCCGCGAAGTTCTCGCGGATGCAGCGAAACACAGTTGGGCACTTGCATATGCCATGGCATGGCTCTCGGTTGCTGGCGGTAATTCCGTTATGCCGCCATGGGTGCGACACCAGTTTCCCCAGGCTGGAGAATTGGTGCGCCGTCTGCGCGATACCCCATGCACCAGCCCTGCATGCTCTTGGTGCTCTGAACGGCACGATGCACGCAAGGAACTCACGCATTGGTTCGGGTTCGATGATTTTCGCCCGGAACCAGCAGGTGAGGATGGCCGCCCACTTCAGCGGACTATCGTTGAGGCGGGCATGCGGGGTGAGCACGTTCTAGGCATTCTGCCCACTGGCACTGGCAAGTCCCTGTGCTATCAGATACCAGCGCTTTCCCGCTATGACAAGACAGGCGCACTGACAGTGGTCATATCGCCACTGGTCGCGCTGATGGCCGATCAGGTAGCGGGCCTGGAGGCGCGAGGTATCGCCTCATGTGCGGCCCTCAATGGCCTGCTGTCGATACCCGAGCGAGCCGATGTGCTGAATCGGGTGCGGTTGGGTGACATCGGGATTCTGATCGTCTCGCCGGAGCAGTTGCGAAACCGCGGATTCCGGAACGCACTTGCCCAGCGGGAGATTGGTGCCTGGGTATTGGACGAGGCGCACTGCATCTCAAAGTGGGGACATGACTTCCGACCCGACTACCGCTACGTCGGTCGCTTTATCAAGGAACGCGCCAGCGAAGGAGCGGTGCCGCCCGTAATGTGTTTAACCGCAACGGCCAAGCCGGACGTGGTGGCGGATATCCTGAGCCATTTCCACGGTAAGGTCGGCGTCGATCTCCAGGTGTTCGACGGTGGTGCGAGCCGTACTAACCTGGATTTTTCAGTTGTACCCACCACGCCCGGGGAAAAATTCGCCCATATCCACACAGTACTCGAACAATACCTGCCGCCTGATCGAGCGGGAGGGGCGATCGTCTACTGCGCATCCCGCAGGCGTACGGAGGAAGTGGCGGAGTTCCTGAGAGAAAAGGAGCTGGTCGCCGCACATTTTCATGCCGGACTGCAGCCTGAAACCAAGAAAAGTGTTCAGGAGCGCTTTGTACGCGGTGAGCTCCGGATCATAGTGGCAACCAACGCCTTCGGAATGGGAATCGACAAGCCGGACGTCAGGCTTGTGGTTCACGCCGATATTCCGGGATCCCTTGAAAACTATGTGCAGGAAGCAGGGCGTGCGGGTCGTGATCGCCGTCAGGCACAGTGTGTCCTGTTGTATACACCTGATGATGTTGAACGCCAGTTCGGCATGTCCGCGCGTTCGCGGCTGACCCGGCAGGAGATTCACGCAATTCTGCGGTCCTTGCGCCGTTTCAACAGAAAAATGCAGTTCGGCGGCGAGGTGATCGCTACAGCCGGTGAAATTCTCTCCGAGGATGAGGAGGGCGCGTTTCAACGTGACTCCGCCACGGACGATACGCGCGTTCGCACCGCGCTGTCCTGGCTGGAAGAGGCAGCACACCTTTCTCGCGAGGAAAACCAGGTTCAGGTCTTCCCATCGTCCTTACGCGTGCCAACCGCTGATGCTGCGCGTAAAAAGCTGGATAAAGCTCCAATCACCACGGAGTACCGGGAGAAATTACTCTCGCTGGTGGACAGCCTGATATCGGCCGACGCAGATGAGGGTATTTCGACAGATGAGCTGATGGGCGTCTCCGGCCTCACAGCTGAAGGCGTGCGGCGCGCACTTTACGATTTGGAGCGGCTGGGCATTGCGAGCAATGACACCGCATTGACTGCTTTTGTACATGTTGGCGTGGAGCGATCGTCGAAAAAGCGTCTTGAGGAAGCGATATCCCTGGAAGCCGCTCTGATCGACCAGATGAAACAATTTGGCATGGAGCTAAGCACGGGTGAGAGGTCTGTCCTGCATTTGCGCCACGCCACACAGCAACTGAAAAACAACGGATTCACGCATGCCTTGCCGGAGAAGATCTGGCGGCTTGCCAAGGGCTTGTCTCTTGACGGTCGAGACGATGACGGCGGCCGGGGAAGCATCGGCCTTCGTCGACTGGATGCCGAGAGTGTGCAGGTGATACTGCAGCGCGAGTGGTCGGCACTGCAAAAGACAGCGAACCTGCGCCGAGAGGCGGCAGATCGGCTGCTCCAGCACCTTCTCGCCAGTGTGCCCAATGGGCAACGGGGCAATGATGTGCTCGCGGAGACCACGCTTGGCAAACTTCTTCAGGCTTTAGACGGAGATCTGGTTCTGAAGGCTGAGATGAAGGATCCCCAGAAACTGATGGATCGCGCCTTGCTATGGTTGCACGAACAGGAAGTCATTCGTCTCGGCAAGGGTCTGGCAGTGTTCCGTCCGGCCATGACAATCCGCCTGAGCCAGGAGCGGCGCGCCTTTAGCAAGGCGGATTTCGAGCCGCTGAAGAGCCACTATGCCGAGCAGGTATTTCAGGTTCACGTTATGGGTGCTTATGCCCAGCGGGCTCTGGAGGCGATGGCTGATGCGCTGCGTCTGGTCATGGACTACTTCAGCCTGTCACAGGACGAATTTATCCATCTTTGGATGCCGGACAAGGAAAAGGAACTCGCGCTACAGACAACGCCGGAGTCATGGCAAAACATCGTTGAAAGCCTGAATAGCACGGTGCAGCAGCGCATCGTTACCGACGATCGCGAAAAAACCAATGTTCTCGTGCTCGCTGGGCCGGGCTCCGGCAAGACACGGGTACTGGTGCACCGCATTGCTTACCTGTTGCGCGTGCGGCGAGAGAATCCGCGTGGCATTCTTGCACTGGCCTATAACCGCCATGCCGCGGTAGAAATCCGACGTCGTCTTGCTGCGCTGATCGGCGACGATGCTAAAGGGGTTACCGTTCTTACATGTCATGCCTTAGCCATGCGCCTGGTTGGAGCCAGCTTCATAGGGCGGGTGGATTTGAGCGATGGTGTGTTCAGGGAAGTCTTGCAGCAGGCAGTAGCGCTGCTAAGAGGGGACGATCTACCACCGGAGGAAGCTGATGCCCAGCGTGAACGCCTGCTGGCGGGCTTTCGCTGGATACTGGTCGATGAATATCAGGACATTGCCACTGAGCAATACGAGCTCATCTCCGCCTTGGCCGGCCGTACGCTTCAGGATGACGATGGTCGCCTAAGTCTTTTCGCGGTTGGGGATGATGATCAGAACATCTACGCATTCAATGGCGCATCGGTTGATTTCATCAGGCGCTTTGAAACGGATTACGATACGCGGCTCGCCTATCTGACGGAAAATTATCGATCTACTGCCAATATCATCCATGTCGCCAATTTGGTGATCGCATCCGCTGGCAAGCGCATGAAATCGGAACATCCCATCATGGTAGATGGGGCAAGGAACAAGCAGCCTCCCGGGGGAGACTGGGAAACAATTGATTCGGTCAGCCGTGGGCGAGTCCAACTGCTACCCGCTGGAGAAAACATGCGCAGCCAGGCGTTGGTGGCGATGACCGAGTTACGGCGGCTGTCTGAGTTGCATCCTGGCTGGGACTGGAGCAGTACGGCAGTAATTGCCCGGGAATGGAAATATCTGGAGCCCGTATTCTGTTATTGCGAATTGAACGGCATCCCGGCGCAGATGGCCGACCAGGAAAACCCGCATGTCTGGTTATTGAGGGAAACCCAACAGTTGCTCACATGGCTCCGTGAGCGGCAGTCCAGACTGGTGGACATTGCAGGCATCAGCCAGTGGCTCGACGCAAAACCGGAAGGGCGCTGGTGGGGACTGCTGCGCGAGGCCGTCGATGAGTACGCGCTGGAGACCGGTGGCTCGGAGTTGCCTGTCGACCATTTCGTCGAATGGCTTGCGGAATGGGGGCGGGAGGTGCGTCGTAAACAGTCGGGCCTCGTGCTGTTGACCGCGCATCGCGCCAAAGGGTTGGAGTTCGACCACGTCGTGGTGCTCGATGGTGGTTGGGATAGAGCAGGGCGGAACGAGGATGCCGACGCGCCCCGCCGATTGTATTACGTCGCCATGACTCGTGCTCGGCAGACATTGGCCTTGGTCAGCCTTGAAAAGGAGTTCGGAATCGTCGATGAGTTGCCGGAAGATCCGGCTCTTCTACGTCGTCAGCCCGTTCAGGTCGCTAATGCAGAGGTCATGCTCGATCGTCGCTACCTGCGGCTGACACCCAGGGATGTGGACATGGGATTCGCAGGTCGCTACTCGCCGTCGCACGCCATACACAAGACCATCAGTAACCTCAAGACTGGAGACCCGCTATGGCTGGAGAATAGGGAGAACCGGTGGCTATTGCTTGACGCTCAGGGAGAAGTCGTCGGGCGACTTGCTCAAAGTTTCGAACCGCCAAATGGGATGGCGTGTGCGCAGGCGAGGGTTTCGGCTGTTCTGGTGCGCCGTCAGCAAGACTCATCAGTTGAATACGCCAGCTATCTGCGATGTGAGCGGTGGGAACTGGTGTTACCAGAGTTAGTCTTTTCTTTCCCTGCCAAATGATTCCTGGGCAGTTCCCGCAGGCGTTTCGCAAGGACTTGATCACATAGCTGTGGAGGTTGTGGAGGCCTCGATTTCCGCGGCCAGCTTCCGCGCTCTCAGTCCATCATCGGAGTCGGAGTGCGCCCTGAAAACGGCAGAGGCCTAGGAGCTCACTACAATCCTGTAGCATTGATCTCGACCCACCGTCACTATTTAACATAATATACATTATGCGAAGTTAAGTATGCTGTCGTTAGGAGCCACCTCCGTTCAATGCGATGATTAAGCGAATTGCTTCCATGAACAAGTCGCTGCCCTCTTGCTTGTCGCGGCGAAAGAACCACGATTGTCCAAGACATACCAATATGCCCCTTTCACATCGCAAACACGCTCTCATGGACGGCCTGCGCGCCGTTGCCCCGATGCTTCCCGGCGTTGTGCCGTTCGGCATGATGGCCGGCATTGCAGCCGTGGACGCGGGTATGGGTGCGCTGGCGGGCTTTGCCATGTCGGTCATCATCTTTGCGGGAGCATCGCAGTTGATCATCGCGCAATTGGTCGGCGATGGTGCATTGCCCCTGGTGATTCTGGTCACGGCACTGCTGATAAACCTGCGCATGGTGATGTACAGCACGTCCCTTGCACCGTACTTCGGTGGTCTGTCGTTCCGCCGGAAGTCCGTGGTTGCCTATCTTCTGACGGACCAGGCGTATGCATTGGGCGTTACCCGCTTCTACGGCAAGTCCGACAAACAGGATCTGCGGTGGCGTTTCGACTACTACATGGGAATCGCCTTTACGCTGTGGGTGGTCTGGCTGATGGCAACGCTGGTGGGCATCTGGCTCGGTGCCACCATACCGGCGTCCTGGCAGGTAGGCTTTGCCCTGCCGCTTGTCTTCCTCGTGCTGCTGGTGCCGGTGGTCCGTGACCGGCCCAGCGTCGTTGCCGCCGTCGTGGGCGGTTCCGTCGCCGTCATCGCGCACGAGGCACCTTACCAACTGGGGCTGACCATAGGCGGTATCGCGGGTATAGGCGCAGGCGTGGTCGCCGAACTGCTTCTTGAGAAACGGGAGGCCGCACCGGAATGAGCACGCTGACACTGTGGGCGCTGATCGTGCTGGCCGGTATCGGTACCTTTCTGATGCGGCTCTCCGGTATCCAGCTTTTCGGCGAACGGCAAATGCCCGCCGCATTGCGGCGCCCGCTGCGATTCGTACCCGCCGCCGTGATTTCGGCCATTGTCCTGCCAGCCATTGTCTATGGTGGACCGGAACCGGGCTTTCATCTGGAGAACGTGAGGCTGTTGGCCGGACTGATCGCGGCGGTGGTTGCATGGACCAGCCGCAGCGTACTGGCTACGCTGGGGGCTGGCATGGGTAGCTTGTGGCTGCTTCAGTGGTTGTTTCAGGTTATTGGGATAAGTTCATGATTGGAAATGCATTTCCTCAGGATGAGAATGTCATCTATCTGAATCACGCCGGCGTCGGGCCCTGGCCCGCCCGGACTCGGGACGCCGTGAAGGCCTTTGCGGAAACCAACGTGATCAGAGGCGCTGCCGAGTACCCCGAGTGGCTGCGACGGGAGACCCGCTTGCGGGACCGTCTCGCGGAGTTGATCCAGGCCGACAGCCGGGATGATGTCGCATTGATCAAGAACACCTCGGAGGGCTTGTCTTTCATTGCCTACGGACTCCCCTGGAAAGAAGGCGACGAGGTGATCATCAACTCGGCCGAGTTTCCGTCGAACCGCATCGTCTGGGAATCGCTTGCCCATCGCTTCGGGGTAACGATCCGCGATGTGGATCTTGATGACGGCGAGACGCCGGAGCAGGCCCTGCTGGCAGCATTCACCCCGCGTACCCGGCTGCTGGCGGTGAGTTCGGTGCAGTACGGCTCCGGCTTGCGCATGGATCTGGCGCCGCTGGGCCGAGCCTGCAAGGAACGCGGCGTGCTGTTCTGCGTGGATGCCATTCAGAGTCTTGGCGCTTTACGCTTCAATCGCTCGGTCGTGGACCCGGATTTCGTGGTGGCGGACGGCCATAAATGGATGCTGGGTCCTGAAGGCCTCGGTGTTCTCTGGTGCCGCCCTTCCCTGCTGAACTTGCTGCAGCCCAGCCAGTATGGCTGGCACATGATTGAAAATGCTGGAGATTACAGCAGGAAGGAATGGGAGGTTGCGTCCACCGCACGCCGCTTCGAGTGCGGCAGTCCGAACATGCTGGGAATTCACGGCCTGGAAGCCAGCCTGACCGTGTTGCAGGACGATGCCGGTCTGGAACTGGTGGAACGCGGCGTGCTGGAGAACGCTGCACTGCTGATGGATGCCATTTCACAGGAGCCGGACCTGGAACTGCTCTCGCCCGCTTCCGAAGAACGCCGCTCGGGTATCGTCACGTTCAGGGCCTCCGGGGACCGGGACAGCCAGGCGCTGTATCGCCGGCTCATGCAGCAGGGCGTGATCTGCGCGGGGCGCGGCGGCGGCGTTCGTTTCTCCCCGCACTTCTATACACCGACGGAGAAACTCCACCGCGCCGTGGCGATGGCGGCCGAACTGGCTAGACAGACGTCAGCTGCGGGCGTGCGGCCGTAGGAAAAAGCCGGTAGAAGTTCTCTGTCGTGTATTCGGCAACGTTTTCCAGTCGCTCGCCGCGAACCTCCGCCAGGCAGGCGGCAACCTGACGTACAAAGGCCGGTTGATTCTGCCGGCCGCGATAGGGAACGGGTGTCAGGTACGGGCAGTCGGTTTCGACCAGCAGATAGTCCGCTGGCAGTTTCTTCGCCACTTTCCGCAATTTGCCAGCCCCCTGGAAAGTGAGGATGCCGGACAGCGATATATGGAAGCCAAGATCGAGGAACGCGCAGGCAGCCTTCCAGTTCTCCGTGAAGCAGTGGATGATACCGCCCACGGCGTCGGCCCCCTCTTCCTTCAGGATGCGCGCGGTGTCCTCCGGGGCCTGTCGGCTATGGATGATAAGTGGCTTCCCGGCGAGTCTGGCGGCACGTATCTGGTCACGGAACCGCTGGTGCTGCCATTCATGGTCGTGTTCGCCGTCAATGCAGAGGTAATCCAGACCGGTTTCGCCGATGGCCAGCACCTTGGGATGAGCGGCCAACCCGGCCAGTTCCTCCGGGCTTGCCATGCGCAAGGTCTTGCCGCAGGGATGGACCCCGACACTGGTTGAGATCTGGGGGTAGGCCTCGGCGAGCGCGAGCAGGCCCGGAAAGCTGTCCAGGTCCACCGATACCGTGAGGAAATGCCCCACATCCTGTTCGGCTGCCAGTTTCAGATAGGGTTCGGGGTGATCCTCCTGTGTCTCCAGCATGTGAAGATGACAGTGGGAATCCACCAGCGGCGTGGTCATGCAAGGCCCGGTTCGTTTGCGGTCGAGGGCTCACATGGTATGCGTGGGGCGATCGGATTCCAAGGCACCGGCCAGATAGGTTTCGATCTTGGTCCGTGCCGGCCCGCCATCCTTGTCACTGAACTGCAGCCCGACGCCGGCCGTGCGATTACCCTGGGCGCCCTTCGGGGTAATCCATATCACCTTGCCCACCACCGGCAGCTTCTCCGCTTCGTCCATCAGACTGAGCAGCATGAAGACTTCATCTCCCAGCCGGTAGCTGTTGTTGGTGGGAACGAACAGCCCGCCGTTCTTGATATAGGGAATATAGGCAGCATAAAGCGCATGCTTGTCCTTGATCGTCAGGGACAGGATCCCCTGACGCGCCGCGCCTCCTGCCTTGCGTGGATCATTCATGCCTTGTTCGCTCCGTCTGTCAGTCCTTCACTTCAGCCTCGGGCCGCCCGCCTGGACGCGCCGTGTCGGTTCAGCCGCACCCAACGCACGAACAGATCTTCCGCGGCGAGTTGCGGGTTCAGCGACCGCTCGGAAAGCCCCCTGGTCTGGTACAGATAGTCCACATACCCATGCAGCGCCATCGGTTCGATCCGGCCGGCGACGGCCAGCGGCGGCGAAACCGCGCTGCCATCGCCATCCATACGGACCAGTTGCTGTGCCAGATAGGTCAGCAGATCCAGAAGCAGCGCCTGCTGATCCTTACCCCAGGCCGCTGCGGCCTCCACCGCACTGAGTCGCCCGTTCGCCGTGTCGCTCAGCTGTTCCGCCAGTTGCTCCAACCTGCCCTGAACACCCTCTTCTGCGTCCTTGAGCGCTTTCAGCGGCGCGCCACCGGTGAACGGCAGCAAGCGTTCGGCCTCGGCCGCGAGCGCCGGCGCCTGGGACCGCAGCCAGCGGCTTGCATCCGCAAATGCGGGCGGCGCAAGAACTGCCTGCTGACAGCGGCTGCGTATGGTCGCAGGCAGCATGCTGGGCCGATCAGCGGCCAGTATCAGCAAGGCATTCTCAGGCGGCTCCTCAAGAGTCTTCAGCAAACTATTGGCCGCATTGCGATTCATGCGATCCGCCGGATCCATAATCGCAATCTTGTAGCCGCCATACTGACTTTTCATGCCGATGAATTCCGTGAGCCCGCGCACGCTATCGACACGGATCACTCGGCTGTCCCCTTCCGGGGACAGATAACGGATGTCGGGATGCGTTCCTGCATCGAGGAGGCTGCAGGCGGCACACTGCCCGCAGGCACCGTCGTCGCCGGGCTGCCGGCAGAGCAGTTGCCTGGCCAGCCGGGTGGCCAGCCGCCGTTTTCCCAGACCGGGCAGTCCGGCCAGAAGCAGTGCGTGGGGGAGTCGGCCGGTTTCGCGCTGTTGCTGGAAGCGTGCCCAGAGCCCTTCATGCCAGGGAAGGCTATCCAACGTATTGTTCATATCCGCGCCAGCCACTGTTGAAGGGTTTGCCGCAACGCCTCCTGTACCTGCTCGATGGGCAGGGAGGCGTCGATGATCCGAAAACGGTTCGGTGCGGAGGCGGCGCGCTCCAGGTAGCAATCGCGGACAGCGCGGAAAAAGTCCGCCGATTCCCGCTCGAACCTGTCAGGTTCGCCGCGAGCGGACGCGCGCTGGAGCCCGATTTCCACCGGCAGATCCAGCAGTAGGGTCAGGTCGGGGCCGAAGCCCTGCTGGACCCATTGCTCGAGTTCCGCAATACGGGCGAGATCGGTCCCTCTGCCGGCTCCCTGATAGGCATAGGTGGCATCGGTAAAGCGGTCTGAAAGCACCCAGGTCCCCTCCTCCAGCCTGGGCAGAATCACCTGGCTGAGATGCTGGGCGCGGGCAGCGAACACCAGCAAGGTCTCGGTATCCTGCACCATGTCCTGCTGGTCACGGTCGAGCAGGAGGTTGCGGATCCGTTCGCCCAGTGGGGTTCCCCCCGGTTCCCGGGTGACATGCAGCGGAACGCCGTGACCACGAATGATCTCGGCAATCGTTTCCAGGGCGGTGCTCTTGCCCGCGCCCTCGACGCCTTCCAGCGTAATGAAACGACCGCGTTGCGCGTTCATAGCCTAGTCGTCCCGCCCGAGGATGTACCGCCGGACTGCGCGGTTGTGTTCTTCCAGCGTGGCCGAGAAATGGTGACTACCGTCGCCGCGGGAGACGAAATAGAGGGCGTCCCCGGGTTCCGGGTTCACTGCTGCCATGATCGCCGCACCGCTAGGCATGGCGATCGGGGTCGGCGTCAGGCCGTGACGGGTGTAGGTGTTGTAGGGCGTATCGGTACGCAGATCCCTCGTGCGGATCCGGCCGTCGTAACTGTCGCCCATGCCATAGATGACGGTGGGGTCGGTCTGCAGGCGCATGCCCAGTTCCAGCCGCCGTGTGAACACACCGGCGACCTTGCCTCGCTCCGCGGGCTTGCCGGTTTCCCGCTCGATGATGGACGCCAGGATCAACGCCTCATACGGTGTTTCCAGAGGCAGGTCTTCCTGCCGTTGTTCCCAGACCTGCTCGAGCTGCGTTTCCATCGCATGCAGCGCCCGCCGCAGTATCTGCACATCCGTTGTACCGCGGGTAAAACTGTAGGTTTCCGGATAGAACCAGCCTTCCGGATGCGTACCGGGCCGCTCCAGGCGGTCCATGACGGCATCGCCATCCAGGCCCTCCAGGGTATCGACAATGCGAGGATCGGCTTCAAGAGCCGCTCTCAACTGGCTGAAAGTCCAGCCCTCGATGAGCGTAAACCGATACTGGATCACACGCCCTTCCACCAGCTGGCGCAGCAGCTCCGGCGGGGTGACCCCGGCCGGCACCGAGTACTCACCGGCCTGAATGCGGCCCGCCTGTCCGCTGTGTCGTGCCATGAACTCGAAGTAACGGGGCCGGTCCAGCAGGCCCTCCCGCTCCAGGTGGCCGACCAGCGCCCGGAAGGAGGTTCCTGACGGCACGTCCAGGTACTGAGGCTCGTCCCGATCATGCAGACTGGCGTCCAGCCAGCGATGGTAATCGAGATAGAGCACGCCAACTGCTATGCACAGCAGCACGAACAGCGGGAAGGCGAGTTTGCCAAGCTTTCGAATCATCTATCCGGGGTATCCGTCTTCGGTTTACGGCATCCAGGCAACGGCATCATTGCGCAGGGCGTTCTGCAGGAGGCGAGTGACCGGGCCGGGAACCATCCGCCTTCCGGCCAGCCCCCGCACCGGCCAGATGCCGACCAGGCTGTTGGTCATAAAGAGTTCGTCCGCTGCCAGCCAGAATTCCAGGCTGAAATCGCCGACTTCCGCGGACAGCCCTAATGTATCGGCCAGCGCCATCACTGTTTCCCGCATCACACCCTGAACGCCGCAGCGGGTCAAGGCCGGGGTGTACAGGCCGCCGTCCCGTACCGCGAACGCATTGCTGACGGTGCCTTCGACCACCCGTCCATGGCCATCCAGAAGCAGACCGTCCGCCAGTTCGGTATCGCCCCACTCCCGCCGCGCCAGCACGTACTCCAGGCGGTTGCAGTGCTTGATACCGGCCAGCGCCGGCTGCTCGGACAAACGCAGCTCGCAGAGATGGAGCCTCACGCCATCCCGCCAGCAAGACGCCGGATACGGCGGTAACGGCGTCATGGCACTGACCCGCGTCGGTGCCACGGGTTCGGGGCGGAGAAGTCCGCGGCTGCCTGTCCCGGCAGTCCACTGAAGCCGCAATACCGCCTCGTCCAGTCCCGTCAACGCCCGCAAACGTTCGAAATCCTGCAGGAACGGGGTCTCCTCCGGCACGGGCAGGCCCAGCCTCGCCGCGTCCCGCCGGAAACGGTTGAAATGCCGGAACCAGAGTGGAGCCCTCCCCTGCCTGACATAGATGGTCTCGAACAGGCCGTCGCCATAAAGGAAGCCCCGATCCGCCGGTTCAGGGGCGAGATCGGGGCTTCCGTTGACGAGATGCGCTGCCGACATGCCGGCTAGTCAGGCTTGCGGAACAGCACCGTCCCGTTGGTACCACCAAACCCGAAGGAGTTGGACAGTGCGACACTGATGGGCATTTCCCGCGCGGTATGAGGTACGTAATCCAGATCCGCTTCCGGGTCCACGTTGTCCAGGTTGATGGTCGGCGGCGCCACCTGGTCACGAAGAGCGAGGATGGAGAAGATCGCTTCCACGCCGCCGGCGGCCCCCAGCAGGTGACCGGTCATGGATTTGGTGGAGCTGACCGCCAGCTTGTAGGCATGATCGCCGAATGTGCGCTTAACGGCATTGCTCTCCGCGACGTCGCCGGCCGGCGTGGACGTCCCGTGGGCGTTGATGTAGTCCACCTGCTCGGGATTCAGGCCGGCGTCCTTCAGCGCCAGGTGCATGCAGCGGGAGGCACCCTCCCCGCCCTGGGAGGGCTGGGTCATGTGGTACGCATCGCCGCTCATGCCGTAACCGGCGAGTTCGGCGTAGATGGTGGCCCCCCGCTTGCGGGCGTGCTCGTACTCCTCCAGCACCAGCACGCCGGCGCCATCACTGAGCACGAAACCGTCGCGATCCCGGTCCCAGGGCCTGCTTGCCTGCTCCGGAGCATCGTTGCGCGAGGAGAGCGCTCTTGCCGCCGCAAAGCCGCCAAGCCCGGTCGGGGTGGTCGCGAACTCCGCGCCGCCGGCAATCATTACGTCGGCATCACCGTAGGCGATGATACGCGCAGCTTCACCGATGTTGTGCGTACCGGTGGTGCATGCCGTTACCACGGAGATATTCGGCCCCTTGATTCCATGAATGATGGAGAGGTGGCCGGAAATCATGTTGATGATGGCGCCGGGAATAAAGAAGGGAGAGAGCTTCCGGGGGCCACCGTCGAGATAGGCTTTATGACCGTTCTCGATCCAGTTGATACCGCCGATACCGGAGCCCACCGCGACGCCGATACGTTCCGAATTCTCGTCCGTTATCTCCAGTCCGGAATCCGCAACAGCCTGATTTGCGGCGGCAATTCCGTAGTGGATGAACGGATCCATCTTGCGGGCGTCCTTCGGATTCATGTGATCCTTCGGGTCGAAGCCCTCGATGGTACCGCCGAAACGGGTGGAGAAAGGCTCGGTATCAAAACGGGTGATCGGCCGGATACCACTCTTCCCCGCCAGAATATTCGCCCAGGCTTCCGGGATGGTATTGCCCACCGGTGAGATGATGCCCAGGCCGGTGACTACAACACGACGTTTAGCCAAGGGACTGTCCTCATGCCTTGGGAAGCGCCGGCTCCATGCACAGGCAGCGGTCTGCCGGCTCTTCCTTGCTTGCCAATAAACTCAAGAAGGGCGCCCGGCCTTGTCGCCTGCGCCCTTCCCGAGTCTGTCCGGTCACGAGCAATCAGCTGAACGCTTACTTGTCCAGGTGGTTCTGCACGTAATCGATTGCCTGCTGGACCGTGGTGATCTTTTCGGCTTCCTCGTCAGGAATTTCGCATTCGAATTCCTCTTCCAGGGCCATCACCAGTTCCACGGTATCCAGGGAATCCGCGCCAAGGTCGTCCACGAAAGACGCTTCCGGGGTCACTTCCTCTTCCTTGACGCCCAGCTGTTCAACCACGATTTTCTTGACGCGTTCTTCGATGCTGCTCATAAGCTTGTTACTCCCGATTTTCGCCGGTCCAGACTTTGTTGACGGCGTATTCTATGAAAACAGATTGGTACTTACCATAGCGCATTGGCGAAAGGCGCCGATGACGCTCTTCATCCCATGTGCATGCCACCATTCACGTGCAGCGTTTCACCGGTGATGTACTCGGCCTCGTCCGAGGCTAGAAAGCCCACGGCCGCGGCAATATGGTCCGGCTGGCCGAGCGTCCCCACCGGGATCTGCCTGGTCAGTTCCGCGCGCTGATCATCCGCCAGCGCACGGGTCATGTCGGTGTCGATGAACCCCGGCGCCACCGCATTGACGGTGATCCCCCTGCTACCAACCTCCCGGGCGAGGGACTTGGTCAGGCCGACCAGCCCCGCCTTTGCCGCAGCGTAGTTGGTCTGGCCAGGATTGCCAGTGGCCCCGACAACCGAGGAAATGTTGATGATACGGCCCCAGCGCGCTTTCATCATGCCGCGCAGGCAGGCCTTGATCATCCGGTAGGCGGACGTGAGATTGGTGTCGAGGATATCGTCCCACTCCTCGTCCTTCATCCGCATCATCAGGTTGTCCCGGGTGATCCCCGCGTTGTTCACCAGGATGGCCGGGGTGCCGAATTCGGCGGTGATCGCGTCCAGCACCTGCTTGATGCTTTCCGGGTCGGTCACGTTCAGGACCATGCCCCGGCCGGTCGCGCCGGCGGATTTCAGATATTCGCTGATGCCGTCGGCACCCTTCTGGCTGGTCGCCGTCCCTACCACCACGGCTCCCCGGCTGGCAAGCTTCAGGGCAATGGCCTTGCCGATCCCGCGGCTGGCGCCGGTCACCAGAGCCACTCGCTGTTCGCTCATGCTTGTTCTCCTCCTGTCAGCGCCTTGTCCAGGCTGGCCGGATCAAGTACCGGGACGGCGACAAGGGATTTGTCAATGCGCTTGGCGAGGCCGGCCAGCACCTTGCCCGGACCAGCCTCGACCAGTCGCGTCACGCCCTGCGCGGCCAGCCATTCGACGGTCTCGACCCAGCGCACCGGCTGGTACAACTGCTGCACCAGGCGTTCGCGGATTGCGTCGGGACTGGCGGCCAGACTGACATCCACGTTGTGCACAACAGGGATGGTCGGAGAGGAAACCGAGACATCGGCCAGTGCCTGCGCCAGTCGTTCGGAGGCCGGCTTCATCAGCGCGCAATGGGACGGCACACTGACGGGCAGGGGCAGCGCGCGTTTCGCGCCGGCAGCCTTGGCTGCCTCGCAGGCGCGGTCCACCGCGTCCCGGTTGCCGGCTACGACCACCTGTCCCGGGGCATTGAAATTCACCGCCTCCACCACGGCGCCCTGTGCCGCATCCGCGCAGACCTGGCGCACCGCTGCGTCGTCCAGACCAAGGATGGCGGCCATCGCGCCCTGCCCTTCCGGCACGGCTTCCTGCATGAACCGACCGCGCTCGGCAACCAGCCTGACAGCGTCCGCGAACGACAGCGCTCCGGCGCAGACCAGCGCCGAGTATTCCCCCAGGGAGTGACCGGCCATGAAAGCGGGCTGCTTGCCGTCGCGTCCAAGCCAGGCACGCCACACTGCAACGCCGGCCGCCAGCATGGCCGGCTGGGTACGATCGGTGCGGTTGAGGACGTCCTCCGGACCTTCCTGACAAAGCGTCCAGAGATCCTCGCCCAGCGCATCCGAGGCTTCGGCGAACGTCGTCTTCACTTCCGGGCTGGCCTCCGCCAGCGCCGCCAGCATACCCAGCGACTGGGAACCCTGGCCCGGAAATACGAAGGCGGTCTTGTCTGTCATTGCAGCTCCTTGGTCTCGATCACTGCGCCGCTTCCGGCAGAAAACGGCGACAGCCGCGGGAAATCAGTAGCGAACCAGAGCGGAGCCCCAGGTGAATCCGCCACCGAACGCTTCCAGCAGCAGCAGATCGCCGCGCTTGATGCTGCCGTCTCGAACAGCACTATCCAGCGCCAGGGGAATCGAGGCCGAGGAGGTGTTGCCGTGGTACTTCACGGTCTGTACCACACGCTCCATCGGCAGGCCCAGCTTGCGCGCGGTGGCCTGGATGATGCGGATATTCGCCTGGTGCGGGACCAGCCAGTCCACGTCGGCCTTGGTCAGGCCGTTCGCTTCCAGGGTTTCGTCGACGATCCTGCCCAATGTACGGACGGCAACCTTGAAAACCTCGTTACCGCGCATCTTGATCTTCCCGCTGGTGTCGTCGAGCGCCTTGTAGCCGCGGCCGACTCCCCAGGGCACGTGCAGCAACTCTTCCTGGCTGCCATCGGCATGCAGGTGGGTAGACAGAATACCGGGCTCGTCGGAAGCTTCGAGCACGACCGCACCGGCCCCGTCGCCGAATAGCACGCAGGTACCACGGTCGGTCCAGTCCAGCAGGCGGGTCATGGTTTCCGAGCCGATGACCAGCGCCCGCCGGGCGCCTCCCGTTCCGATGAAACGATGGGCCACGTCCAGCGCATAGACGAAACCGGAACAGGCGGCGGAAACATCGAAGGCCGGTGCGCCGGACCTGATCCCCAGGGCGCGCTGCACCAGACACGCCGTGCTGGGGAAGATACGGTCCGGCGTGCAGGTGCCCAGCACAACCAGATCGATGTCCTCGGCTGCCACACCGGCGCTGTCCAGGGCGGCGCGGGATGCCTCGATGGCGAGATCGCTGCAGCTCTGGTCTTCAGCGACCAGACGACGCTCGGCGATGCCCGTCCGCTCCCGAATCCAGGCATCGCTGGTATCCACCAGCTTCTCCAGTTCGGCATTGGTCATGATCCGCTCGGGCAAATAGCTGCCCGTTCCGATGATGCGTGTCTGTATCACTTGTCGTCTCTTTCTGAGAGCATCTGGTCCAGGCGCTGGTCAATCAGCGCGGGGACGCCTTTCTCCACTTCGAGTGCAGCCGTCTCGATGGCGTGCTGGAACGCGAACACGTCCGCGCCGCCATGGCTCTTCAGCACGATGCCGCGCAAGCCCAGCAGACTGGCTCCATTGTACTGCCTGGGGTCGATGCGCTTTCGCAGATTCCGCAGTACCGGGAGCGCCACGAGCCCCGCCAGCCTGGTCAGCAGATTCCGCTGGAACTCTTCCCGCAGGTAATGGGAAATGATAGAAGCCACGCCTTCCGACGTCTTCAGCGCCACGTTGCCCACGAATCCGTCGCATACCACCACATCCACGTTACCTGTGAAGATGTCGTCGCCTTCCACGTAACCAGCGTAGTTGAGTTGGCTTTGCGAGAGAATCCGGGCGGCCTGCTTGACCTGATCGTTACCCTTGATTTCCTCTTCACCGATATTCAGCAACCCCACCTTCGGCGATCCGCGATTATCCAGCGCTTCTGCCATGACTGCACCCATCACCGCAAACTGGAACAGGTGCTCTGCCGAGCAGTCCACGTTCGCGCCGAGATCCAGCATGCGGGTGTATCCGCCAATGGCGGGGATGGTGGTAATGATTGCAGGGCGATCGATACCGGGCAGGGTTTTCAGTACATAGCGGGCCGTCGCCATCAGTGCGCCGGTGTTACCGGCACTGACGATCGCGTCGGCCTCCCCGTCCTTGACCAGGTTGATGGCCACCCGCATGGAGGAATCCTTCTTCAGGCGCAGCGCCTGGGAAGGCGGCTCGTCCATGCCGACGGTCTGGGAGGCGTGATGGATGCGCAGGCTTTCGATGCCGGAACCGCCATGCTGGCGCAGCGCGCCCTCCAGCACGTCCTGGTCGCCGACCAGGATCTGGCTCACATGGGGCTGGCTTTTTGCGACGGCAACGGCGGCGGGAACGACCACGCTGGGTCCGTGGTCACCCCCCATCGCGTCCAGCGCAATGGTCACAGATTCGGTCATCGGCTTCCGAAAAGAGTCGGTGAGTCCCGGTTCCAGCAGGCCAGGCAGATGGTCCGGCCCCGGAATTCCGGGGCGGAATCACCTGATGCGCTTATTCTTCGTTATCGCTGCTCAGCACTTTGCGACCGCGGTAGTAGCCGTCGGCGCTGATGTGATGGCGACGATGGGTCTCGCCGGAGGTGCTGTCCACGGACAGCGTCGGCCCCGACAGGGCATCATGGGCACGGCGCATGCCGCGCTTGGAACGGGTTTTCCGATTCTGTTGAACCGCCATGGATCACTCTCCTGTAAGAACTAGCTGTCGTCCCGTCGCTTCAAGGCGCCGAGAACGGCGAACGGATTGGCCTGCCGCTCATCATCAGGTTGCTCCGGCACCGGCGCCTGGATATCCAGTGGACGGCAACCGGGATCATCCTCATGCATGGCCAGGGTCGGCAGGGCCAGAATAAGTTCATCTTCAACGAGCTGCGCCAGCCGCAGGCGCTCGTCGGGGATCAGAACCGGATCATAGATCTCCGGAAGGCTGTCCATATCCTGTTCCGAATAACACCCCGCCAACAGCACCGACGCCTGTAAATGCCAGGGCATCGGCTTCAGGCAGCGCTGGCACTGCAATTCCACCGTTGCCGAGACCGTCCCGCGAACAATCAACCGCCGGCCCTCGTCCCTGCCGAATTGCAGCCTGACGGCGACGACACCCTGCTCGCTGGTCAGACTGTCACACAACCGTGCGAGGCTGCCCACGGGCAGTTCGCCGACCAGTTCCTCCTGCCTGTCGGCAAGACGAACCATATCCACGGCCACCGGTAGCGACTGACGAGTCATAAGGGGCGCATATTATCTGCGCAGTTGTGCACTGTCAAAGCAACTGACACTGCGCCGGATCCGCACCGGCAGCACGTTACGCCATCTGTTGACCGCCGCCGCCGCCTGGTCTTGAATGCCCGGGCAAGTACTGCTCAATTCTCGACCGGAAAACCGCATGAACATGCCCACACCTCGCCTGATACTCGCCTCCGGCTCCCGTTATCGCCGCGCCCTGCTGGACCGGCTGCATATCGAGTACACGGTGGCCTCCCCGGATATCGACGAAACGCACCTGCCGGGGGAAACACCTTATGAATATGTGGAGCGGCTGGCCCGGGAGAAGGCGGCTACAGTGGCCGCGCGGCAGAGCCCGGCCCTGGTCATCGGCTCGGACCAGGCGGCCGTGCTGGACGGGAAAGTGCTCGGAAAGCCGGGAACCGTCGAGCGGGCGACGGAGCAGCTTCGACACGCTTCGGGAAGACGCGTTGATTTCCTGACCGGTCTTTGTGTGCACGATACGGAGACCGGCCGCGTACTCTCGGGCGTCGTGCCCTTCACTGTGCACTTCAGGGAACTGAGCGACGAGCAGATTGCCCGTTACCTCGCAGTGGAACCGGCGCTGGATGCAGCCGGCAGCTTCCACTCGGAAGGCTATGGAATCACCCTGTTTCGCGCTCTGGAAGGGGACGACCCGACAGCGTTGATCGGCCTGCCGCTGATCAGACTGACCGAACTGCTGCGGCAATCCGGCATATCGCTCCCTTGAGCGATAGCCGGATTGCAGTGCAACGGTTAGCGCAGACCCGGCTCGCCCAGCACCATCTGGGCGATGCGTTCACCGATACTTGAGCCCAGGCGGCCGCTCAGCTGCTGGAGAATATTCTGCCTGGGCGTGAAATCGCGCACGGTATCCACGCCCACGACTTCCCGCGCCACATAGCTGAGGCTGCCAAGCTCGTCGGCCAGGCCCAGTTCGATGCCACGCCGCCCCGTCCAGACCAGGCCGGTGAAGAGTTCGTCGTTCTCGACCAGGTTGTCACCGCGTCCTGTGCGCACGGCATCGATGAACTGCTGGTGCACCTCGTCCAGCACTCCTTGTATCCACTGCACATCCTCCTCACGCTCCGGCGAGAACGGATCCAGGAATGCCTTGCTCTCCCCTGCCGTGTACAGCCGGCGCTCGATACCGAGCTTCTCGATGGCCTCTTCCAGCCCGAACCCCTGGGCGATAACGCCGATGGAACCGATCATCGTGCTCTGATCGACGAAAATGCGGTCTGCGGACACGGCCAGGTAGTAAGCGCCCGAGGTAAACATGTCCTCCGCCACCGCGTAGACCGGTATGTCCGGATACTCCTCCTTCAGGCGGCGCACTTCATCGTTGATCTGGCTGGCCTGCACCGGGCTGCCGCCCGGGCTGTTGATATGCATCACCACGGCACGCGTCCCTTCGTTGCGGAAGGCCTCCCGCAGGCCGCGGGTGATCAGCTCCGCTGAATTGTTGCCGTCCGGCAGCAACATGCCGTTGACCTTCACCACGGCCGTATGCTCGGCTGGCGTCGCCTCCGAGGTCAGCCCGAAATCCACACCGCGAAAGGCGAATAGCACGAAGATCAGGTAGGCGAAAAACAGCAGCTTGAAAAAAATACCCCAACGCCGCGCAAGACGGCGCTCCCGTATGCCCTCCAGTGCGATGTCCCGCAGTGCCTGCCGCTCCCAGCGTTCGTCGTTCATTGCTTACCGTCCCTCAATGCACCGAAATAAATTGGAGAGAAACCCGTCATCGCGGCTGAAGCCGGTCCAGCAACTGCCGCAGGTCCGGGCTGAGCTCAGCCGAGTACACCTGGCGCTCGCCCGTCAGGGGATCGGTGTACTGGAGACTGCTCGCATGCAGGAACAGCCTGCCCAGATCAAGCTTCCTGAACCGCCTGTTGATCTCCGCCTCACCGTACTTGCTGTCGCCGATGATGGGTAAGCCAAGATGTGCCGCATGCACACGTATCTGATGGGTGCGGCCGGTATCGATGCTGACCTCTGCGAGGCAGCAGTCCTGGTACCGCTCCACGCAACGGAATACGCTTCTGGATGCTTTCCCCGTGCCGGACACCTGCACCATCCGTTCTCCAGCCCGGCGCCCCCCCCGGTCCAGCGCCGCCTCCACCGGAACCGGCCCGCGCGGCAACTGCCCGGCCAGCAGGGCGAGATACCGTTTCTCCAACCCGCCGGCGCGGATGATCTCGTGCAGTTGCCGAAGCGTGCTTCGCCGCCGGGCAATCAGCAGGCATCCGCTGGTCTCACGGTCCAGGCGATGCACCAGTTCCAGGAACGGCTCATCCGGGCGAAGCCGTCTCAGCGCCTCGATCAACCCGAACCGCAAACCGCTTCCTCCATGGACCGCCAGACCGGCCGGCTTGTTCACTACCAGAAGTCGCGGATCCTCATGGAGCACGGCGTCTTCCAGCACCCTGGCAAGTCCTTCCGGCATATTGCCGCCGGCATCCGGCGGAACGGTCGTGCGAATGGGAGGAATACGGACCACGGCCCCTGGCTTGAGCCGGTGCGTGGGGCCAACGCGCCCGCCGTCCACCCGGACCTCCCCCTTGCGAAGCAGCCGGTAGATACGCGTTCGGGGAACGCCCTTGAGCTCACGCATCAGGAAATTGTCCACGCGCTGGCCCGCACCATCGTTGTCGATGGTGACATGACGAACGCCGGGATTTGCAGTTCTGTCCATGCTGGTCACGCCCGGATAATAGCAGTACCGCGCGTTTCGGGACCAATGGTGCCGTTTGCTGCAGTACCACATCGCTGTTATATTTACGCGACGCTCGCGCCCGACCGTTTGATGACTCTCGGGAACACAGTGAGCGCTTCAGAACAGATTGGGTTTCGCACTGCCCGCCATAAGGCGAGCAGCTTTTTTCAGTTATCACGGTGTGCCGCTTCAAATCGGCACGGTAACACGCTCCCATGCCAACACCCCGGACCGTCTTCATCAACTTTATCGCCTGGCATCTGGCCGCAGCGCTGCTCGTACAGCGCGATGCGATGCCGGAAGCCCATTCGTCGGCTTCCGGTCGCCGGGCCGGCAAAGTGCGACGTCCTGTCGGGATTCTGCGCGTGGTCGAGCGTTGGAGACAGGAACTGTATGAAAAGAATGCTAATCAATGCCACCCAGCCGGAAGAGCTGCGGGTGGCACTCGTCGATGGTCAGAAGCTTTATGACCTTGATATAGAGACCCCGTCCAGGGAGCAGAAGAAGTCCAACATCTACAAAGGGCGCATCACGCGCGTCGAGCCTAGTCTCGAGGCTGCGTTCGTGCAGTTTGGCTCTGAACGCCACGGGTTTCTTCCGTTCAAGGAAATTGCTCGCCAGTACTACAGTGGTAACGGCGGCGACTCTTCCGGCCGCACGTCCATCAAGGACGTCATCAAGGAAGGCCAGGAAGTTCTGGTCCAGGTAGACAAGGAGGAACGCGGCAACAAGGGTGCTGCGCTCACCACCTTCGTCAGCCTGGCCGGTCGCTATCTCGTTCTGATGCCCAACAACCCCCGCGCCGGCGGTGTGTCCCGCCGAATCGAAGGCGACGAGCGGGATGAAATCCGGGAAGCGCTGCGACAGCTGGATGCGCCGGAAGGCATGGGGTTGATCGTCCGCACCGCCGGCGTGGGCCGCAACATCGAGGAGTTGCAGTGGGACCTGAACTACCTGCTGCAGCTCTGGGAGATGATCCAGAAAGCCGGTGAAGAACGGCCGGCCCCGTTCCTGATCTACCAGGAAAGCAATGTCATCATCCGCGCACTGCGGGACTATCTGCGTTCGGATACCGGGGAAATACTGATCGATGACCCGGTGGTGTACCAGCAGGCGATTGATTTCGTGCAGCAGATCATGCCGCACTTCCTGCCCAAGGTGAAACTGTACGAGGACACCGTCCCGCTGTTCACCCGGTACCAGATCGAGAGCCAGATCGAGTCCGCCTTCGACCGCCAGGTCCAGCTTCCGTCCGGCGGCGCCATCGTGATCGATCACACCGAAGCGCTGATCTCCATCGATATCAACTCCGCTCGCGCCACCAAAGGCAGCGATATCGAGGAAACCGCGCTGAACACCAACCTGGAGGCGGCCGACGAGATCGCCCGCCAGCTTCGCATCCGCGACCTCGGCGGCCTGATCGTGATCGATTTCATCGACATGGGCCCGAACCGCAATCAACGCGAGGTGGAACAGCGATTGCGGGACGCAGTGAAAATGGATCGGGCGCGCGTACAGATCGGCCGCATTTCCCGCTTCGGTCTGCTCGAGATGTCACGGCAGCGCCTGCGCACCTCCCTCGGCGAGGCCAGTCAGGAAGTCTGCGCCCGTTGTAACGGACAGGGCACGGTGCGCAGCGTGGAATCGCTCGCACTCTCCATTCTCCGCATCGTCGAGGAAGAGGCGATGAAGGAGAAGACGGCGAAGGTGCTCGCGCAGGTCCCGGTGGATGTCGCCACCTTCCTGTTGAACGAAAAGCGCCAGGCGGTGAACCTGGTGGAGCAGCGGCACGGCGTTCATGTGCTGCTGATACCGAACAAGGCGCTGGAAACCCCACATTACTCCGTCCAGCGCATCCGCTCCGACGACAGCTCCGCCGACGGAACCAGCTACAAGCTGGTCACCGCGGAAGAAGCCGAGATTGTTCCGGAAAGCATCGCCGCCCGCCCCCGCACGGAGCAACCGGCCGTGAAGTCGGTCACTCCGGCCATGGCGCCGCCGCCTCAGCCGGAACCGCCCCAACCCCAGCCCCGGCCGGTCTCTCCGCAGGAGCGCCAGGATGCCGGTAGCGGCATGAAGGGTTTCTTCCGCTGGATCGGCTCCCTCCTTACCGGCGATGCCGAGCAGCAACCGGCAGAGAAGCCGGCTTCCGGCAGCAGTGGCGGCGGTCGCCAGCGCACCGGCAGACAGGAGGAGGACGGCGGAGGTAGTCGCCAGCGCCGGAGCAGCCGTGGTGGCAGCCGGCGAGGCAATGGCGCGCAGGGCGATCAGCCCCGCAAGGAACGGTCAGCCGGGGAACGCGGGCAGAAGGAGAAGGAGTCCTCGAACAAGAGTGCTGGCGGCGACGATAACCGCGGCCGCAAACCCGCGCCGTCCCGCGGGCGCAAGGACGAGGCACCGGCGGAGGAAACGAAGAAGCAGGAACCATCCCCTGGTGCGGCCACGGCCCAGCAGCCCAAGGAGGGCGACGAACAGAGCAGCGGCAAGAGCCGGCGCGGCCGCCGCGGAGGTCGCCGCCGTCGTCGTGGTGGCCAGCAGTCCGGAGACCAGAATCAGCAATCGGCGACGGCAACGGAACCCGGCACACAGGCCGCCGGCGGAGACGTCCCCGCAGGTGAGGAAACACGTTCCGAACGGCCTGCTCCCCAGAAGGCGGCTTCCTCCGACACGCCGAAGCCTCGCGATCCCCGGCAGCGGGACGGCCGGCCGCGCATTCCTGCCGGCCAGAAACAGGCCGCCGTGACCGAGAAGCAACCTGCCGCTGCCTCGACCGAGACGGTAAAGGCGGACGATGCCGTCCCGGAACCGAAGCCGAAACAGGAACCCCGCAGCGAACCGACGCCTGCGACCCCCGAAAGCGCAGCGCCGGAGCAGAAAGCGGAACCGGCAGAGACGTCGGCAGTGCCGAAGGAGGAACGCTCTCCTCCTCCCAGGGAAGACACTACGCCAGCTTCTGAGGCACCGGCTCGCAAGGCGGCCGGGGATGCAGAGGCTGGGCCGCGACAGAAGCAGGATTTCGCCCCCGAACAGACCCCGGAGCCGGAGAAACCGGCGGAAGCGGACGTGAAACCGGAACAGACGCAGGAGCGCAAGCCGCGGCAGCCCGTGGAGCAGCGGCAACCGGAAGCACCCCGCCAGCAGCCGGCGCCGGAGCGCGAACCGGAAGCCGAGCAGAAATCGGCACAGGCTGCCGAACCGAAGGCTCAGCCTGACGCCGGACGACCGCCGGAATCCGGGGAACAGGAGGCGGAACAACCCTCGGAGCACGATGAAGTGCGGCGGACGCCCGCTTCCGACAGCGAGGCCCCGGCGGAGAAGCCGTCGACACCCTCCGGGCAGCGCGACCGCCAGAACTGAGCGTGCCGCGCAACGGGTCGACGAAAAACGCCGTCATTTACGACGGCGTTTTTCGTGACAGCCCCACAAGGTGGCTGTTACGGGAGACTAGATCTGGTGTCTCGTGCGAATGGCCCGGAGCAGCCCACGGCTCCCTGCCTCCACCAGATCCAGCACGTGCTCGAAACCGGCGTTGCCGCCGTAGTACGGATCGGGAACCTCCTCGGTACCCGACTCCGGCGCGAAATCCAGCAGGCGGCTGACTTTCGACCGGTGCGACCGGGGACATTCGGCCATCAGGTTCGCGAGATTGTCGTTATCCATGGCCACGATCCAGTGGAAATACTCGAAGTCGGACAACTCCACGCTACGGGCGCGCAGATCGCTGATGTCGATATCACGTGCCTGTGCGGCGGCCTGTGCCCGCGCATCCGGCGGACGACCAACATGATACCCGTGCGTGCCGGCGGAATCGGTCTCGACGAGGTGGGAAAGCCCTTCCCGTTTCAGAAGGTTACGGAACACACCTTCTGCTGTCGGTGAACGGCAGATATTGCCCATGCAGACGAATAGCACCCGTACCAGTTCCGAGTCGGCCATGATAGTCCTCTTGGTTGAGGGTCCGTGACAGCGGCACGCTGCCGGACCGCTATCGGCAGCGGCTCAGCAACGTTTCCACGCGCTGAAGATCTTCCAGAGAATCGACACCCGGCCCCGCTCCCTGTTCCACCGTGGCTGTAATGATGCGGTGTCCGTGCCACAGCACCCGGAGTTGCTCCAGGGATTCCACCCGCTCGACCGCAGGTGGCTGCAAGGACGGGTAATGTTTCAGGAAAGCCGTACGGTAGCCGTAGATCCCCAGATGCCGCAACCAGCCGGTCCGCCCGGGCTCCGGTGTGCCCGCCCGCTGCCGGTCCCAGGGGATCGGCGCGCGACTGAAATACATGGCATACCCCTGCCCGTCGACAACAGCCTTGACCGCGTTTGGATCGTGCAATTCCTCGGCAACGTCCAGCGGTATCACCAGGGTGCTGACGTCGGCCGCCGGATGCTCGGCCAGCAACCCGGCCACCAGGTGTATGTGCTCGGGCGGCATCAGCGGCTCGTCCCCCTGGAGGTTGACCACAATGGCGTCGTCATCGAGGCCGAGCATGGCTGCAGCCTCGGCCAGGCGATCCGTTCCCGACTGGTGATCCTGTGCAGTCATCAGGCAACGAATGCCGGCCTCCTCCACGACCTCGGCGATGCGCCTGTCGTCCGTGGCCACTGCGACAGTGGCGGCACCACTCGCCATGGCCCGTTCACAGGTATGCAGCACCATCGGTCTGCCGGCGAGTAACGCCAGCGGCTTGCCGGGAAAGCGGCTGGAGCCGTGTCGGGCGGGAACAATCACTGTGAACGCAGCCGTCACGACCGCCGCCCCGCCATCATCCGCTCACGCGCCAGCGCGCGGCGCCGTTTCCGCCACCGGACGTCCAGCGCGGCACGCAACTTGGCAATCAGGGCGCGTTCGGTCTCCGCCGTCAGCACCGTTTCGGCGGGCACGGCCCAGTGCCTGTCGTCAGCGAAACCGACACATTTCACCGCATCCTTCTCGGTCATCAGGACCGGGAGGGTGTCGTCGAAGTGGATGTCCTTCTTCTCGAACGGATAATGGTCGGCAAACGGATGCGGGATGACCTCGAGGCCGAATCGCGCCAGTGCGGCAAAAAAGCGGTCCGGATTCCCGATGCCGGTCACGGCATGGACCTTCATGCCGGAGAACTCGGCCAGCGGCTTTACAGTGTCGGCCTTGGCCACCTGCCGCGCCTTGTCCAGGCGCAGGGTGAAATAGTAGGGCGTGAGCCAGGAGGGTCCGCCGTTGGCAATAAGCAGGTCGACGCCCTTGAGGCGGCGTCGCGGCTCGCGCAACGGCCCCGCGGGGATGCACTGACCGTTACCCAGGCCGCGTGCCGCGTCAATGACGACGATCTCCAGGTCGCGCCGCATCCGGTAATGCTGGAGGCCGTCATCGGACACGATGACATTGCAGCCGTAATGTTCCAGCAGCGCCTGCGCTGCCTGGACACGATCCGGGCTGGCAACCACCGGGCAACCGCTACGCTGCGCGAGCAGCACCGGCTCGTCACCGACGATGGCGGGATCGCTGGTGGCTTCCACCAGTTGCGGCCAGGCGGTGGCGTTGCCGCCGTACCCACGCGTAATGATGCCCGGCTTGAGCTGCCGCGTTCGCAGATGCCTGGTGACCCATAGCACCAGTGGGGTCTTGCCGGTGCCGCCCACGAAGATGTTGCCCACCACGATCACCGGCACCGGCAGGCTCATGCGTCTGAGCAGACCACTGCTGAACGCCAGACGGCGGACAAGCACGACCACGCGATAGGCCCAGGACAGCGGCAGCAGCGCCAGCGACCGGGGGGTCAGCTTGAGCCAGAATTCCGGAAAAGCGCTCATGCCCTCAGCTCTCCGCGCCGTTGCCGGGGCCGGATAGCCCCGGATGCCGTGAAGCATAGCTGCCCGACACGTTCCTCGTTATGTCGGGCACGGGGCGGGAACAGGGTGCCGGCCGGGCTTGTGTCAGATCCGGCCAGCCGTGCCGGTGGTGGGGCGTCATTCATCGGACTGTGGCACGGTGGCGATGGACAACCGTGAGAGATTCGCCTGGCTTGCCGCATCCATGGCGGTGATTACGTTCTGGTGTGTCGTCCGCGCATCCGCCCGGATCAGCAGCGGGGATTCCGGCGCTTCGTCCCTGGCCTGCTCCAGCGCCCGCCGCACGGTCTCCAGTTGGCTGTTCACCAGCGCCCGGCCATTCACGAAGAATTCGCCGTCGGCGTTGATTGCCAGTTCAATCGGCTCCGCCGTGCGCTCGGCCGGTTCCCGGCTGGCTTCCGGCAGGGTCACCTCGAGATCCGCCTGGCGAAGAAAGGTGGTGCTGACCATGAAGAAGATCAGCATCAGGAAGACCACGTCAATCAGCGGCGTCAGCGTGATCTCCGGCTCGTCCTGGCGTCTTGGACGCAGATTCACCGGCCCACCTCGGCACGTGCGCCGCGCTGGCCCTGGATAACCTCGACCAGCTTCAGCGCCTCCTGTTCCATTTCCACGATGTACTTGTCCACCAGGCCACGGAAATAGCGGAATGCGATCAGCGCGGGAATGGCAACGGAAAGCCCGGCGGCAGTGGTGATCAACGCCTCGGAAATGCCTCCGGCCAGGGCTGGTGCGTTGCCGACGCCATGCGCGGTGATGGCGCTGAACACCTTGATCATGCCGATCACGGTGCCCAGCAGTCCGAGCAACGGGGTGATGGCAGCGATCGTGCCCAGCGTATTGAGGAAACGCTCAAGGCCGTGCGCTTCATGACGGCCGGCATCCTCGATGCTTTCCATCATGATTTCGCGCGTGTGCTGCATGTTCACCAGGCCGGCCGCAAGCACCCTCCCCAGTGGCGAGGCCTCCCGGACCTGCCGAATCTGGCCGGCGTCCAGTTGCTTGTTCTTGACCTGGTGCCAGAGGTGGGCCACCAGATGAGAAGGAATCACCCGCTTGCGCTGAAGACTCCAGAAACGCTCGCAAATAATGGCCATGGCCACGATCGAGCATGCGATGATGGGCAGCATCAGCCAGCCGCCAGCCTTCATGAGTTCCAACACGGTCGCAGTATCCCTTCCGTCAGACGAAGTACTGGGACGGGATGATAAAGGAAGCGACAGGCAATTCCCACGGGCGCCACCTGGTCACGGTTCACAGTTTTGACCACGGGCCTGTCGCCACCAGTAACGCCCTCCCTCCGGCGCTCGTACGCCACGCCCGCTGCCGAGCATCACCCGGACAGCGCCGGCACAGCCGGTGACCCAGAGCCGTGCTCCCGCCGCAGTGGCGGCGTCCCGCACCTCCTGATGCGGTAGCCCCCAGCGGTTGTCGGCGTTGGTGGATACCAGCACGTCGCTGGTTTCGTGCAACCGCGACAGCATGGCGGCACCCAGGTCCCGGTGGCCGTGGCCCGGCATGATCACGATGTCCATCCGGTCGTGAAAACGTGCCAGATCGCCCGCACTCATGGGCCGTTCCAGCCCCTGGAGCGCGAACAGGGACTCTCCATTGGCATGCACCAGCAGCGCACAGCCGCTGCCGGACAAGTTGATCACGTGAAACCTGACGCCATTCCATTCCCAGCGTCCGGTCAGTTCGCAAAGCGATCGGGCCGGCACGCCGGCCGCATCGAAGCCGCCCTTGTAACCGGCCCTGGCCCGGCTGTATGCCAGTACCGTTCCCGCAGCGAGGGCATCCACGGAGGCGTTCCAACCGGCAGGGCCGCTGTCCAGCCAGAGGATGTGATCCCGGGTCCGCACACGCATCGCGTGCCCGTGCCCGACATCGAACAGCGTCACCTCCGCGCGCTGCGCGGGAAGACCGGTGTCGGACACCAGCAGCAACGGCATGAGCAGCGGCAGCGCCAGCAACCTTCCCGGAAAGTGCCTCGGCATGATCACCAGCAAGGCACCGATCATACCCGCCATGGCCAGCCACCATGGCAGGCCGTCCGCCGTGCGATGAAGATCCACCAGGCTTGCCAGCCACCCGGTCAGGCCGTCCAGCCCGAGCAGCATCCATCCGCCCCACTGCCACAGAAACTCTGAAGCCGCGGGCCATGCCGGCAGCAGCAGAGCCCCCAGCAACAGCACCGGCACCGCCAGTGCCCCGACCAGCGGTACCGCCAACGCATTGGCAAGGGGTGCGACCCAGGCGATCTGACCGAACCAGTAGGCGGTGGCCGGCGCCAGCACGACCAGCAGCGCGAGCTGCGAGCGGAGCCAGCCCTGCAGCGGCGCACGACGCCAGCCCAGGGCCACGATCACCAACGCCGCCACGGCCAGGGTGGAGAGCCAGAACGTGGGATTGGCCGGTGCAAGCGGGTCGTGCAGCAACATCAGGGTGATTGCGGCAAGCAGACACTGGCCGGCATGCAGGCTTCGCCGCAGCAACAACGCTACCGCGAGCACTGCGAACATCAGCACCGCACGTTGGGTGGGCAGGGAGAACCCCGCCAGCATGGCATAGGCCACGGCGGCCAGCAGCGCCGGCCAGGCACCGGCGAGCCTGGCCGGATAGCGGTTTGCCAGCGCCGGAAAGCCGCGCCAGAGGAATCCCACCAGCAGCCAGACCGCTCCAGCCAGCAGGCTGACGTGCAGACCGGAGATGGCGACCAGGTGGTTGGTGCCGGTGACCAGGAGCTGGTGCCATTGTCCGTCGGTCAGGTATTGTCGGTCTCCGACCACCAGCGCGACGGCAAGCGCCTCGGCCCGGGGCTGTGGCACGGCCTCCCGAATGGCCGTGGAAAGGACCCCGCGCCAAGCATGGATGCCGCGAGGCCCGGCCAGGCGCTCCGGATGTGTGCCGCTGACCAGGTTCGCCTAGGCGTGAATACGCTGGGTCAGCGCCCAGCGTTCGCCGTCGAACCCCTCCGGGTTCCAGTGACCGGAAGGTCGTCTTAGCCGCAGCGTCAGCGCCCAGCGCTCGCCGGCGGCGGGTGCCCCGAACCGGCCATGCCAGTAAAGCTGGACATGGCGAACCGGCAAGTCCGCCGGCCGCTCTTCCAGCACCAGAGGAATACGCCACCCCTGCCCCAGTTCCAGCGGCAGGCCGGAAACGCGCGCCGTCACTTCCACTTCCCGGCCCTGTTCACTCAGCGGGAGCCAGCGCGCCAGCTCCCGTTCGGCATGCCACGCGGCCCAGGCACAGCCGACCATCACGGCAGCCAGGAACAGCCGGCGGAGCAAGGCCAATGGAAACACCGCCGCGAGCATCCATGGCCATGGGGCGACAAACGGGGCTGTTGCGACCGCGACCACCCCGACAGAAAAGCCGGCGGCAAGACGAAACATATTCCTTCCCTGGACAGTTCATGGATAATGGCAGCGTGCCGTGTCCCGCCTTCCTGGCGGTTGCCCGGACCAGCCGACCGCTTCAATCGACCGGTCGGAGTCCATGTTTAGCGCCGGTCTCACAAAAAGTCCATGCCTCGGAAGTTTTTGCGCAAATATCTGCCCACTGCCTCCTCGGTCCAGGCCCATCCCCGCCTCCGTCTCCTCGGGGTACTGCTGCATGATCCCAATCTCTGGCACCTGAACAGGCACACCGTGGCCGGCGGCGTGGCGCTGGGGCTGTTCATTGCGTTCATTCCGATGCCCATGCAGATGCTGGTAGCGGCCGCTTTCGCCATTCCGCTCAGGGTCAACCTGCCCATCGCCGTGGCCATGGTCTGGGTATCGAACCCGCTGACCATGCCGCCGATGTTCTTCTTTTCCTACCGGATCGGCACCTGGTTCATCGGCAGTCCGGTCCGGGATCGCGGCTTCGAGCCCAGCCTGGAGTGGTTCTGGTACGAGATCGGGAATATCTGGCAGCCGCTCTATCTGGGCAGCATCATCTGCGGCGGCCTGGTGGGGCTGGCGGGTTACGGTCTGGTGCACATGATCTGGCGGCTGCACATCCGTGCGCACCTGCGACGCCGCCGGCTGCGGCGTCGCGACGGCCAGGGGCCGGTCTGACTCCCGTCAGCCGGACTCGCGCGCGAACGCGAGAACTGGTAAGCACTTCCCTACGCCAGCGTGCCATCATCCATGGTCACAGTACGCTGCATGCGTGCCGCCAACGCGGCATCGTGGGTGACCATGATCAGGCTGGTGCCCTCCTCCCGGTTCAGCTCCTGCAGCAGTTGAAACACCGAATCGGCGGTATGACTGTCCAGGTTGCCGGTAGGTTCGTCCGCCAGCACGCACCGCGGCCGGGTCACCAGAGCGCGTGCAATCGCGGTACGCTGCCGCTCGCCGCCGGACAATTCCGACGGTTTGTGACCGATGCGTGGGCCCAGCCCGACGCGCTCCAGCAAGGTTTTCGCTGCCTTCCTGGCATCGGCCGGCCGCTCGCGGCGAATCAGTAGCGGCATCGCCACATTTTCCAGCGCGGTGAACTCCGGCAGCAAGTGGTGGAACTGGTAGATGAAACCCAGGGCTCGGTTTCGCAACCGGCCACGTTCCGCATTGCCCAGGCTGTAGAGCTCCTCGCCGGCGACGCGCACGGTTCCTTCCGACGGCTGATCCAGCCCGCCCATGATATGCAGCAGCGTGCTCTTGCCGGACCCCGACCGGCCGACGATCGCCAGTTGCTCCCCCCTGGCCACGGTCAGGTCCACGCCCCGCAGCACATGTACGGGGCTCGGCCCTTCCGAGAACACCTTGGAAACGCCCAGGCATTCCAGTACCGGTTGATCGTTACTCATAGCGCAGGGCCTCCGCAGGTTCGGTCCGTGCCGCCCGCCAGGCGGGATACAGCGTTGCCAGCAGGGAGAGCACCAGAGCAACGCCGGAGATCCGCACGACGTCGGCGCGGCGGAGTTCGGACGGCAGGTCGCTGATGTAGTAGACATCGGCCGGCAGGAACTGCGCACCGAACAGCCCCTCGATGGCGGGCACGATGGTTTCCACGTTCATGGCCAGCGCGATGCCGCCGGCCGTGCCCAGCAGCGTGCCGAATACACCGATCACCGCCCCCTGGATGACGAATATGCGGAGTATGCTGCCCGGCGTGGCACCCAGTGTCCGCAGGATGGCGATATCGGCCCGTTTCTCGTTCACCACCATGACCAGCGTGGAGACGATATTGAACGCGGCAACGGCAATGATCAGCGTCAGGATGACGAACATCACGGTCTTTTCCGTCTGCACCGCGCGGAAGAAATTGGCATGCTCGCGGGTCCAGTCCCTGACCCGGTAGCGACCGTCCAGCGTCAGCGCCAGTTCCCGGGCCAGCCACGGAGCCGCCATCAGTTCGTCGAATTCAAGCCGCAGGCCGGTCGCACCGTTCCCCAGCCGCATGACCGTCGCGGCATCTTCCATATGCACGAGCGCCAGCCCGCGGTCATACTCGTACATGCCGATGTGGAACGTCCCGGCGACCTCGAAGCGCTTGATGCGGGGGACGATACCGGCCACGGTCGCCCGGGCCTCCGGCGTCACAACCGTGACCATGTCACCCACGTCCACGCCCAGCATCCGCGCCAGCGCGCTGCCCAGCACGATGCGGTATTCGCCGGGCTCGAGATATTCCGCCGAACCGGTGATCACCTGGTCCATCACCCGGGATACGTCACCCTCGAATTCCGGCACGATTCCGCGCAGCATTGCGCCGCTGACCTCGCCGCCTCGCGTGAGCATGACTTCACCGGTCACGTAAGGAGCCGCACCCGTCACCCGCGAATGTTCCAGTACTTCCTCGCGCAGCCCCTGCCAGTCCCGCAACGGTTCGCCCGGCCCCTGGATGGTGGCATGGGCCACCATGCCCAGGATCCGTTCCCGCAGTTCCCGCTCAAAACCGTTCATGACCGACAGCACGGTAATCAGTGCGGTCACGCCCAGAGCAATGCCGAGCATCGAACTCAGGGAGATGAACGAGACGAACTGGTTACGTCGCTTGGCGCGCGTGTAACGCAGTCCGATGAACAACTCCAATGGTTTGAACATGTCATTCCTCTAGGGCCTGTTCAATTCGTCTTTCCCCGGGTCACGGGCAGATCACCGGGATACGTTCCTCAAGCCGGATGCCCCGTACGGACACGCGCGCGCGCAAGGCCTCGACCCGGACCCCCAGCGCGATCACCTCCCTCAGGGCCAGGCCGTAGGCCGGATCGATGTCATCGGCAGGCTGTACCCGCCGGACGTCCGCGCGCTGCACGCAGAATACCAGCATTGCCCGCGCGCCCTGCGCGGCGAGCAAGCCGAGTTCCCGGAGGTGCCGGGTTCCCCGGGTGCTTACCGCATCGGGAAACAGCGCGACACCATCAGCCACCGCCGCAGTCACGTTCTTGACTTCCAGGTAGCAGTGCGCCTGGCCGGCCGTGTCGCTCAGCCGGAAATCCAGGCGGCTTTGCGTCTCCGGGAGCCGGAATTCCGGCCGGATGACGGGGTAGGACTCCAGCCCCGGCAGCAAGCCGTTCCCGATCGCCTCTCTTACCAGGCCGTTGGAACGACCGGTGTTCACGCCGACAACAACCTGATCCGCCACTTCCACCAGTTCCCAGGTGTAGCGCGTCCGTCGCCGGGGATCGCGGGAGGGGCTCAACCAGACCCGCGCACCGGGACTGCGACACCCCATCATGGAACCGGTGTTCGGACAATGCGCGGTGACGCGCGTTCCGTCACCCAGCGTGACGTCTGCAAGAAATCGTTGATGGCGGCGAATCAGCGTTCCGGGAATCAGACGGTCGGGAAAATCCATGCGTTTTGCGCTCTCGTTCTCATTTCTGAACATTACGCGGCCCGGATGCCGGCTGGAGTCTACCAGACCAATTGCCCCTCCAGAACGGATGTAATAGTCTTGCCGCATGCTTGCAGGGAGAAACAAGAACATGCGCAAGGGAATCAACCGGGCCATCAAGACCGCCCTCATCGGCACAGCGTTTGCGGTTCTACCGCTGGCGCATGCCGACCGACTGCTGATCGACGCCGTGCAGGAAGCCGATGCCGCCGGCACGGACCGTCCCCGTCACGGGCAGACCATGGAACAGGTGGAACGCCGGTTCGGTGCGCCCGAGAACCGCGTGGCCGCCGTGGGCGAACCGCCCATCAGCCGCTGGGTCTATCGCGACTACACCGTTTACTTCGAGCACGATCGCGTGTTGCGCGCCGTCGAGCGCCGCAACTGATCGAACGCAGACCAGGTATGCAGAATCGAAGACTCCCCGCCGAGTGGGAGCCTCAAGCTGCCGTACTCCTCACCTGGCCCCACCGCAACGGCGACTGGGGCGGGAACCTGCCCGAGGCGGAACAGACCTTCATGCGCATGGCGCGGCTCATCGCCTCCCGGCAGCCGCTGCTCGTTGCCTGCCACGATGCCCATAGCCGGGATCAGGCGCAGGCCGCCGCCGGCACGTTCGGCGCACGTATTTTCGAAATCCCGTCCAACGATATCTGGGTACGCGATCACGGACCCATCACCGTGCTGGACAACGGCGCCCCGGTGCTGCTGGACTTCCGTTTCAATGGCTGGGGGAACAAGTATCCGGCCGATCTTGACGATGCGCTGACCGGGCGGCTGGCGCCGCAGGCCCTGGCCGGGCTGGCCGTGGAGCGCATCGACGCGATCATGGAAGGCGGCAGTATCGAAAGCGATGGCGACGGCACCATCATGACCACCAGCCGCTGCCTGCTGCATCCGGAACGCAACCCCGATCTGGACCGCCGGCAACTGGAGCGCCTGATGGACACCTGGTTCGGAGCCAGGCAGGTGCTGTGGCTGGATCATGGTGAGCTGGAGGGCGACGATACCGACGGCCACGTGGACATGCTGGCGCGGTTCGTCCCGGACAATACCATCGTCTATACGGCCTGCGACGACACTGCCGATGTGCACCATGCCCCGCTGGCGCGCATGGAGGAGCAGTTGCGTGGGTTCCGCAATGCCGGCGGCCAACCCTATCGTCTCATCCCGCTGCCCTGGCCGCCCGCGCGTTTCGACGAGGACGGCAAGCGGCTACCGCTCAGCTACGCCAATTTCCTGATCATCAACGGCGCCGTGCTGGTTCCGGTCTACCGGGTTCCGACCGACCAGGCCGCGCTGGAAGTGATCGCCGGCGCGTTCCCGGACCGCGAGATCGTGCCGGTGGATGCCCTGCCGCTGATCCGGCAGCACGGCAGCCTGCACTGCGCCAGCATGCAGATCCCCGCGGCCGTTTAGCCCACCCGAAAACCCGGGTACAATGCGCCTCGCATTTGACAACCGGGGTTCCGCTGATGTCCAAGCAATCATTGACCGTGGCGCTGGTTCAGCACAGCTGTGGCGAGAACCTGGACGAGAACCTGGAACGTAGTCTGGCCGGCATTCGGGAAGCCGCAGCCGGTGGCGCCCGACTGGTGCTGCTGCAGGAACTGCACCGCAGCCGTTACTTCTGCCAGCAGGAGGACCCCGCCGTCTTCGACCTGGCGGAACCCATTCCCGGCCCTAGCACCGAGCGCCTCTCCCGGGCAGCGAGGGAACATGGCGTGGTGATCGTGGGTTCGCTGTTCGAGCGGCGTGCACCGGGCGTGCACCACAATACCGCTGTGGTGCTGGATAGCGACGGCACGCTGGCCGGTCGCTACCGCAAGATGCATATCCCGGACGATCCCGGCTATTACGAGAAGTTCTACTTCACGCCCGGGGATCTCGGCTTCTTTCCCATCGATACCTCGGTCGGTCGCCTGGGCGTGCTGGTCTGCTGGGACCAGTGGTTCCCGGAAGCAGCCCGGCTGATGGCACTGGCCGGCGCAGAGTTGCTGCTCTACCCGACAGCGATCGGCTGGGCCGGCGAGGATGAACCCACCGAGCAGGCCCGCCAGCGGGATGCATGGATCACCATCCAGCGTTCCCACGCCGTGGCCAATGGCCTGCCCGTCCTGTCCTGCAACCGGACCGGCTTCGAACCGGACCCGGCCGCACCCACACAGGGAGCCCGCTTCTGGGGCAGCAGCTTCGTCGCCGGTCCCCAGGGCGAGCTGCTCGCCGAGGCCCCTATCGACGAGGAATGCGTGCTACTGGCGGAAATCGACCGCGAGCGCAGCGAACAGGTTCGCCGCATGTGGCCGTATTTCAGGGACCGCCGGATTGACCATTACGGTGACCTGCTACGGATATATCGTGACAACTAACCTTTTGCAGGTAAGCAAATGATTTTAATACTAGAGGCAGACGCCGACCGTAACAGCGACGCGTTCCGGACGCTACTGCAGCACCTTGATGGTCTGGACGGCATCAGGCATCGCACCCATACGGTCAAGGGTGCAGAACAAGTACTGACCGAAATCTACCTGATCGGCAACACCGCGGCACTCACGGAAGAGGACATGCAGGCCCTGCCCTGCGTGGAGCGCGTCATCCGCGTGTCCGAACCCTATCGCGTGCTGGGGCGCCACCGGGACGATCACCGCTCCAGCGAGTTCCATTACAACGGCGTCACCTTCAGCCAGGACAGTTTCCACGTCTTCGCCGGGCTCTGCGCCGTCGACAATCCCGGCAATGTCGAGCGCATGTTCCAGGCGTTGCAGCAGCACGGGCAGACCTGCGCCCGCATGGGCGCGTACAAACCCCGAACCAATCCCTATTCGTTTCAGGGACACGGCAAGGACTGCCTGCCCTGGGTCTTCGAACTGGCGGGGAAGTACGGCATCCGCGTGATCGCCATGGAAATCACCCATGACCGTCATATCGGGGAAATCGAGCAGGCGCTGGAACAGACCGGCAATCCGACCGGCGTGATGCTGCAGATCGGTACCCGCAACACGCAGAACTTCGAACTGCTCAAGCACGTCGGCCGGCAGACGCGATTCCCGGTCCTGCTCAAGCGAGGGTTCGGCATCACCCTGGAGGAGTCGCTGAACGCTGCCGAGTACCTGGCCAGCGAAGGCAACAGTCACGTCGTATTCGCCCTGCGCGGCATGAAGACCAACATGGGCGACCCGCACCGCAACTTCGTGGATTTTTCCCATGTGCCGGTGCTCAAGCGCCTCACCCGCATGCCGGTGTGCATCGACCCTTCGCATTCCGTCGGCAGCCGTGCCGCCGACCCCGACGGCATCCTGGACATGATGCATGCCACCGCCCAGGGCGTCATTGCCGGTGCCAACATGGTACTCGTGGACTTCCATCCCGAACCGTCCCGGGCACTGGTGGACGGCCCGCAGGCCCTGACCCTGCCTGAGCTGACGTGGTTCCTCGACGATGTGCGGGTTGCGCGCGAAGCCTATCTGCGTCGCCGCGAACTGGCCATGCGCCCGCGACTGGTCAAGGCCTGAGCCCGTCCCGTTCCCAAACCCAACGATGAGCAACGCCGTGCAACATCCGCTGAAACCCTCACTACCCCGGCAGCCGGGTCGCACGCTCCGCTGGGCCGGACTCCGCGGCAGCGCCCCCGCGCTTGCCCTCTGGCAAGCCGTGCAGCGCGAGGATGCCGGCCTGATGCTCGCCGTCACCGCCTCCAGCCAGGAAGCCCAGCAACTGGAGACGGAGTTGCGGTTCTACGCCGGCAAGCAGGCAGCCGAGGCCATACACAGCCTGCCCGACTGGGAAACGCTGCCCTATGACGTGTTCTCGCCCCATCAGGACATCGTCTCCCAGCGGCTCGCCACCCTGCATCGGCTTCCAACCCTGGAACAGGGCATTCTGATCGTTCCTGCCGCCACGTTGATGCAGCGCCTTGCCCCGCGGTCCTATCTGGACGGGACCGCTTTCCTGCTCTCCACCGGCGACGGGCTGGAGCTTGACGCCACGCGGGAGCGGCTGGAGCGGGCTGGCTACCGCTGCGTGCCCGAAGTCATGGAGCACGGTGAATTCGCCGTCCGTGGGGCTCTGCTGGACCTTTTCCCCATGGGCAGCCCTCACCCCTATCGTATCGACCTGTTCGACGATGAGGTGGATACCATCCGGGTGTTCGATCCGGAAACCCAGCGCAGCACGCACAAGGTGGAACGGATCGCGCTGCTTCCAGGCCGCGAATTCCCGGTAGATGAGCAGGCCATCGCACTGTTTCGCCGACAGTTTCGTGCCCGCTTCGAGGGCGACCCCACGCGCAGCCTGATCTACCGTGAAGTCAGCGACGGCGTCATGCCGAATGGCATCGAGTACTATCTGCCGCTGTTTTTCGAGCAGACCTCGACCCTGTTCGACTACCTGCCCTCCCGTACCTGCCTGTTCCTGACCGAGGGCGTCCATCCGGCCGTACGGGAGCTGTGGGACGAGATCGACCATCGCTACGAACAACGCCGTCACGACCAGGACCGCCCGCTGCTGCCGCCGGACGCCCTGTACATCGAACCCGGGGAGCTTGAGGCGCGCTTTACCGGCTCCACGCTGGTGGAACTGTACCAGGAGGACGATCAGGCACTCTCCCAGGGACCGGCATCCGGAGTGATTCGCTACGCCACCGACGACCTGCCGCCGCTGGCCCTGCACGGCTCCGCTCAGGACGAACGGACGCCGCTGGCGGATTTCCTGGCGGCGCGGAATGGCCGCGTCTTGTTTGTCGCCGAAACCCCGGGACATCGGGAATCGCTGCTGGAAACACTGCAAGCCCTGGACATCCGGCCGAACGAGGTGGCGGATTGGCCGGCGTTCCTGAACGCCGACATTTCCCTGGCTATCACCGTCTCGCCGCTGGAACGCAGCCTGGTACTGCGCGAGCCTGAAGTCACGGTTATTACCGAGGCCGCCCTGCTGGGCAATCGCGCCCAGCAACGCCGCCGCCGTCGCCGCCAGGAACGTGACCCGGCGCTGATGATTCGTGATCTCAATGATTTGCGTATTGGTGCTCCGGTTGTTCATGAAGATCACGGGGTCGGTCGATACCTGGGGTTGCAACGACTGGACGTGGGCGATTACCCCACCGAGTTCCTCACCCTGGAATACGCCGGCGGCGACAAGCTGTACGTGCCGGTTGCATCGCTGAACCTGATCAGCCGCTATACCGGCGCCGAGGACGCGCACGCGCCGCTGCACCGGCTGGGCAGCGATCACTGGGAAAAGGCCAGGCGCCGCGCAGCGGAAAAGGTCAAGGACGTGGCCGCGGAACTGCTCGACCTGTATGCCCGGCGCGCTGCGCGGGAAGGCAAGTCCATCCGGTGTTCGGTCGAGGAATACCAGCGGTTTGCCGACGCCTTCCCGTTCGAGGAGACACCGGACCAGCAGGATGCCATCGACGCCGTCATTCAGGACCTGGCGTCTTCGCAGCCCATGGACCGCGTGGTCTGCGGCGACGTCGGCTTCGGCAAGACCGAAGTGGCCATGCGCGCCGCCTTCGTCGCCGTCCAGGGCGGTCATCAGGTCATCATCCTGGTGCCCACCACCCTGCTCGCGCAGCAGCACTTCCAGAACTTCCGCGACCGCTTTGCCGACTGGCCGATCAAGGTGGAATCGCTGTCACGCTTCAACAGCACGAAGGACCAGGCGGCCACGCTGGAAGGGCTGAGGGACGGCAAGGTGGACATCGTCATTGGCACCCACAAGCTGCTGCAAAGCGGCTTGCAGGCGAAGAGCCTGGGCCTGGTGATCATCGACGAGGAACACCGTTTCGGCGTGCAGCAGAAGGAACGGCTGAAGCAACTGCGGGCGGAAGTGGACCTGCTGACACTGACCGCCACGCCGATCCCCCGCACGCTGAACATGGCGCTCTCCGGTATGCGCGATCTGTCCATCATCGCCACGCCACCGGCGCGCCGGCTGGCGGTGAAGACCTTCGTCAACGAATGGAATGACGCACTGATCCAGGAAGCCTTCCTGCGCGAGCTCAAGCGTGGCGGCCAGGTCTATTTCCTGCACAATGACGTGCAGAGCATCGAACGCATCGGCAACCAGCTACACGAACTGGTGCCCCATGCCCGGATCGGCATTGCCCATGGCCAGATGCCGGAACGCGAACTCGAACGCGTGATGCTGGAGTTCTACCACCAGCGCTACAACGTGCTGCTGTGCACCACCATCATCGAATCGGGCATCGACGTGCCTACCGCGAACACCATTATCATCAACCGTGCCGACCGGTTCGGGCTGGCACAGTTGCACCAGATGCGGGGCCGCGTCGGCCGCTCCCACCACCGTGCCTACGCCTATCTGATCGCACCCCACCACCGCGCCATGACCGCGGATGCGGCGAAACGGCTGGAGGCCATTTCCGCACACGACGATCTTGGCGTGGGCTTCCTGCTGGCCAGCCACGATCTGGAGATTCGTGGTGCCGGTGAGTTGCTCGGCGCCGAGCAGAGCGGCCAGATCAGCGAGGTGGGGTTCAGCATGTACAACGAACTGCTGGACCGGGCCATCAAGGCGCTGCGCTCCGGCAAGGAGCCCGCTCTCGACCAGCCGCTGCACCACGGCGCCGAAGTGGACCTGCGCATCCCTGCCCTGCTGCCGGAGGACTATCTCCCCGACGTGCACGCACGCCTCGTGCTGTACAAGCGTATCGCCAACGCCCGCAGCAACGAACAGCTGAAGGACCTGCAGGTGGAGATGATCGACCGTTTCGGCCTGCTCCCCGATGCGGCGAAGAACCTGTTCCGCACCGCAGCGGTCAAACTCGAGGCGGAACCGCTGGGCATCCGCAAGATCGAGCTGGGGCCGGACGGCGGCGCCCTGACCTTCGGCACCGAAACCCGGCTCGATCCGGCCGCGCTGGTGGCGCTGATCCAGAGCGCACCTGACGTCTACAGGCTGGAGGGCCAGAAACGTCTGCGCATCCGCCGCAAACTGTCGGACCCGGAGCAACGGTTTGCACTGCTGAACAAACTGTTGAATGATCTGCGGCTGGAAGCCGCCTGAAACGGACGCATGGGGGTCCGATGCTCAAACGCCTGATCAATCTTCCCCGCCGCGGCGCTGCAAAGGGCAGTACCCGGCTGGCAAACCCGCTGCTGGTCCTGTTGCTGGCGGTATCGCTGCTGCCGGTCCCGGCGACGGCGGACCAGGAGCTGTACGACGTCGAAATCATCGTCTTCCGCCATCTGGACAGCGGTGGCCTGCGCTCGGGGGAGCGCTGGCCCCGGACCGTGCCGGCCAACGTCCATGACCGTTACGCGGAGCTGCAGAGCAACGTGACGCCCGGCCCGGAGGTGTTCCTCCGGCTGGGCGACAACAGCCTGAACCTTCGCGACACCGCCAGGCGGCTGCAGCAGGATTCCGGCTACGAGGTGATCACGCACATCGCCTGGCGCCAGCCCGGGCTCAGTGAACAGGACTCCGTCGCCGTTGCCTTTCCGCTGGGAAGTCAGCCGCCGCGTGCGGATGGCGACCGGGATACCGTCGTGAACGGAATGCGCTCGGAAGATGACGAAACCCGCGCCATGGCCTTCCTCCGCCCGCCCACCGGCCTGTCCGGCCAGATCAGGATCGCCCGCGAGCGATTCCTGCACGCCGATGTGGACCTGCGCTATGTCGAGGAAGGGAGAAGCCGGCGGGGCGAAAGCCGGCAGGCGGCACTATCGCAATTTGACGACTTTCCGCCGGTCATCCTGATGCAGGAACGTCGCCGCATGCGCAGTGACCAGTTGCATTACCTGGATCACCCGGTGCTGGGCGTTCTGATCCGGATCACCCGCGCCGACGGTTGACCGCCGGCACCGCGGCACCGCTCAGATCGACGGGATCAGTTCGCCCAGCAGTGCCCGCACGCGTTCCATCCCCAGTCGCAGGTTCTGGTCGATGTCTTCCATGGTGATCGCCTCGCTGTGCAGTCCGGCCGCCCAGTTGGCCACCACGGCACAGGCAGCGTAGGCAACGCCCAGTTCCCGCGCCAGCGCAGCTTCCGGCATGCCCGTCATGCCGACCAGATCGCAGCCATCCTGGCGCAACCGCCGGATCTCCGCGGCCGTCTCCAGGCGCGGGCCCTGCGTGGCCCCGTACGTGCCCCGGTCCGCCAGATCGAGCTTCGCTCTGGCACCGGCCTCGATCATCAGCTTGCGCAACGCCGGATCGTAGGGGTAGGTGAAGTCGATATGGGTGACGTGGGTCAGGTCATCCTCGAATAGCGTATGCGAGCGCGAGTAGGTGTAGTCGATGATCTGGTCCGGAACCACCAGCCGCGCCGGCGCCATGGCGTCGGTGATGCCGCCCACGGCCGCCACCGCGATCAGGCGTTCCACGCCCAGGTGCTTGAGAGCCCACAGATTGGCCCGGTAGTTGACCTTGTGCGGCGGAATCGTGTGGCCGTAGCCATGACGGGCCAGGAACAACACCTCGCGACCATGAAACAGACCGTGGGTGATCGGCCCGGACGGTTCTCCGTAGGGTGTGTGCACCACCTCGCGGCGCTGGATTGCCAGCCCCTTCAACGAGGTCAGCCCGGTGCCTCCGATAATCGCAACCGTCATTGTCTGTCTCCCCAGTCCTTGCTGATCAGTGATCGGCGACGGCGTAGATGCCGGGCGCATTACGCAGCATTTCCTTGTAGTCCATGCCGCTGCCGAACACGTAACGGTCGCCGGTGGTCAGCCCGATATACTCTGCGGCCACCTCCGGGTGGCAGCGATCATGCTCCTTTTTGACCAGCACCGCTGTCACCACACGCCTGGCGCCCTGCGCGTAGCAATCATCGATGATCCCCCGCAGGGTATGCCCCTCGTCCAGAATGTCGTCGACGATCAGCACCGTGCGGCCCTGCAAAGGCGTCCGTGGCCGGGCAATCCAGTGCAGGTCGCCTCCCGAGGTCTCGCCGCGGTAGCGGGTGGCATGCACATAGTCCACTTCCAGCGGAAAACCCAGTTTCGGCAACAGCCGGCCGGCCGGCACCAGCCCGCCGATCATCACGCACAGCACCAGCGGCAGCTCGTCGCCCAGATCGGCGGTGATGGCCTGTGCCATGCGGTCCAGTGCTGCCTCCACCTGGTTGTCATCATACAGCCTGTCGGCGGCGGCCAGCGCCGCCGTGGTCTCGTCTCGATTCATTGCCTGTATCCCGATGCTCCCGCGCTACCCGGATGGAATCACAAAGTGGCTCGCCGCTCCACCGCTGACAGCCGCTTCCGTCAGGCGAAGCCGCGCACGATACAACAATTCGGCGCCCGCATGTAACGGGATCACGACAAAATCCGGGAAATCATGTACCCTTTGCGCCCATGAATAATGACCTGAGTTCAGACATTTCCTTCAAGTCCCTCGGACTGACCCCATCCCTGCTGGACAGCCTGGACGAGGCGGGCTTCACGCACTGCACCCCGATCCAGGCTGCCACGCTGCCGCTGATCCTGAAAAAGCGCGATGTGGCAGGCCAGGCGCAGACCGGTACCGGCAAGTCCGCCGCCTTCCTGCTGGGGACCATGCACTACCTGATGGAGACACCGGTCGAGGAGGACAAGGTCGGCCCCTGGGCGCTGATGCTCGCCCCGACCCGCGAGTTGGCACTGCAGATCCAGAAGGATGCCGAGCTGCTCGGCCGGTTTACCGGCCTTAAGTCGGTGGCCATCTACGGCGGCACCGGTTACGAGCAGCAGCGCAAGGCCCTGCAGGACGGCGTCGACATCATCGTCGGCACCCCGGGTCGCATCATCGACTTCTTCAAGCAGGGCGTGTTCAAGCTGAGCAACATCGAAGTGGTCGTCCTGGATGAGGCCGACCGCATGTTCGATCTGGGCTTCATCGATGACATCCGCTACCTGCTGCGACGCATGCCACCACCGGACAAGCGCATCAATCTGCTATTCTCCGCCACGCTGTCCCAGCGTGTGCTGGAGCTGGCCTACGAGCACATGAATGATCCGGAAACGGTGCGCATCGAGCCCGAGCAGGTCACCGCGCAGAAGGTCACCCAGAAGCTCTACCATGTGGCCAAGGAAGAAAAAATCCCGCTGCTGCTGGGCCTGCTGAATTCCCACGACCCGCGCCGCACCATCGTGTTCGTGAACACCAAGCGCGGCGCCGACATGGTGACCGGATACCTGCGCGGCAACGGCTTCGACGCCCAGGTCATTTCCGGCGACATTCCGCAGAACAAGCGTCAGGCACTGCTGAAACGTTTCCAGGACGGCGAGTTGCCGATCCTGGTCGCCACCGACGTGGCTGCACGCGGGCTCCATATCCCCGGCGTCAGCCATGTCATCAACTTCGACCTGCCGCAGGAAGCGGAAGACTACGTTCACCGCATCGGCCGGACCGCCCGTGCGGGAGCCAGCGGCGACGCCATCAGCCTGGCCTGCGACGAGTACGTATATTCGCTGCCGGACATCGAGGCTTACATCGAGCAGAAGATCCCGTCCACCTTTGCCGATGCCAGCATGATGGTCACGGATCCGAAGCCGCCGGAAAAGATGGAGCGGCGCACGCCGGCGGGTGGTCCGCGCGGACGCCGCAGCGGCGGCGGCGGGCAACGGAGCCGCAGTAGCGGCGGGTCACGCCGCCGGGGCAATGGCGGCGGGAGCAGCGACGGCGGCGGCAACGGGAGCGGCCGCCCGGAACCCCGCAACCCGGTCGAAACTGACTGACCCGCCCGTCCTCGTCCTCCGTCATGCCGTCCGGCGGATCGGTCGTCTGGACGGCACATCACACCCGCTACTCCCCGCCGCCGGCGACCCGCAGGGTCTCCGGCAACGTGAAATACGGTGCCGTCGCTCCTCTCGTGTCCCGTGCCTTGCGCAGTTCCTCCCTCGCCACGACGCCCAGGTGCACCTCGTCCGGGCCATCCAGAAAACGCATTGCCCGTCCCCAGGTCCACAGGTAACTGAGCGGCGTATCAGGCGTCAGTCCCATGGCGCCGAAGACCTGCATGGCCCTGTCGACGATGCGCGTCTGCAGGCGGGCAGCCACGACCTTGATCCCCGATACCGCCGTGCGCGCGGCCTTGGCGCCCTGCGTATCGATCTGCCAGGCCGCCTGCAACACCAGCAGCCGCGCCTGGTCGATTTCCAGCCGGGATTCGGCAATCCAGTCACGGACATTGCCACGATCCGACAGATACTGGCCGAAGGTCCGGCGCTCGCCGGCGCGCTCCCGCATCAGTTCCAGCGCCACCTCGCACTGGCCGATCGAGCGCATGCAATGATGGATGCGTCCCGGGCCCAGTCGCGCCTGGGCCATGGCGAACCCCGCCCCCTCCTCGCCCAGCAGGTTTTCCGCCGGTACGCGCACGTTGCGGAATACCAGTTCGCAATGCCCTTCCGGAGAGTGGTAGTGCATGATCGGAATATTCCGCACCAGCTCCAGCCCCGGGCTTTCCAGGGGCACCAGCACCATGCTGTGGCGGCGGTGCGATTCGGCGTCCGGATCGGAGACACCCATGACGATCGCGAAACGACAGTTCGGGTGCACGGGACCGGTAATGAACCATTTGCGTCCGTTGATCACATAGTCGTCGCCATCGCGGCGGATGCTGGTCTGAATGTTGGTCGCGTCGGATGAGGCGACGTCGGGTTCGCTCATGGCGAAGCAGGAGCGCACACTGCCGTCGAACAGCGGATCCAGCCACTGCCGTCGCTGCACCGGCGTCGCAAACAGGTGCAGCAACTCCATGTTGCCGGTATCCGGGGCACTGCAGTTGAAGGCCTCGGATGCCCAGTGAACCCGCCCCATGACCTCAGCCACCGGCGCGTAATCGAGATTGCTGAGCCCCGACCCCGGCGCCTCCTCCGGCAAGGTCGGCAGGAACAGGTTCCAGAGTCCGTCCCAGCGCGCCAGATCCTTCAGGTTCCCCATCAGTTCCAGCGGATAGCGCCCCTGCTCCACCTCCGCATGCCACTGCGCGTTGTAAGGCAGTACGTACTGCTCCATGAATGCACCGACCTGACGACGCATGTCCTCCGCGCGACGGCTGTAAGCGAAATCCATCATGGTCTCTCCCGTTCGATATCCGGGAGCAGTGTTTCGCTTTCCGCGTCACTGCGCGATGATGCAGGTCAAGCAGAGGACAATTCCCTGGTGGCGGAAGCATGAATTACCTGGCCCATCTGTATCTGGCCGACCCGGACGACGCCCACCGCCTCGGCAACATGGCCGGGGACTGGATCAAGGGCAACCTGGAACGGCAGACTCTGCCGGAACGCGTCCTCGACGGCGCGCGCCGCCACCGCTCGGTGGACAGCTACAGTGACCGTCATCCGTTGATGGCGACCGCTCGCCTGCGCCTGCCCGAGCGTCGCCGCCGGGTTGCAGGCATCGTGCTGGACGTGCTCTGGGACCACTTCCTGGTGCGGCACTGGAGCACGTACAGCGACCGGCCGCTGGGTGCTTTCCTCGACGATTGCTACCGCAGCCTGGAACGCATGGAGCCATACTGGCCGGAACGCGCCCGCCGCGCACTGCCGCGGATCATCGGCGAAGACTGGCTGTCCGCCTATGGCGATCTGGATGCGGTGGGGTTCAGTCTGGACCGGATTGCCCGGCGTTTCAGCCGGGATCCCGGACTGGCCGGCTCGATCCGGGACGTCCGCCGCCAGTACGATGCCCTCGAGCAGGACTTCCTCGCCTTCGACCTGTTCCACACCCCCCTGCACCGACTGGACCGGCAACTGGCCGATGGCCCTCCGGGCGAGACACAGCGGGACCACCCCGGCTAGACTGCAGGGAATTTCCAACCGCACAGGTGCACAATGCCGTACATCAAGCTGCTCTTTGTTGCATTTGCGCTGATCGCCCTGGTTGCTTGCGGCGATGCGGAAAACGGGGTCGCGGACGACCCGGCCAGCGCCTACCGTGCCTTCTTCAACGAGCTCGCCAGGGGCAATACCCAGCAGGCACTGGAAGGACTCGCGCCCGAGGGCGCACTCGGAAGCACGTTCCACGGAGCCAGCTACTACATGATGGCGCAAACCGTCGAACAGCAGTTCGAAGAGCACGGAGGCCTCCAGGAAATCGTCATCGACCGGGAAAACGATGACGCAGAAGACGGAGTTTCCATCGAGGGCAGGCTGATCCTCCGCGACGGAACCGAGATCCACCGCCGCATTCTGTTCATCAAGGAGGGTAACCGCTGGGTGGGCAAGGTCTGATGCCGGTTTCGGTCGCGCCCGAGGGTGGTTTGGATTCGCCACCGCACCCGCGTTATAGTCTGCGCCTTTCCCGCCAGGACCGATCGCATGGAAGGACACCCGGAAACGCTGCTGGAACTGCGCGCCGGCCCCGCCGCGCTGCGCCGCATCCGCGAACGCGGCCTGACCCCGGGTATGGTTGCCGGCCTGGCCGGGGCTGCCGGCGGGCCGAAGTGGCTGATCCTGAATCACCTGGACCGCCTGCTGTTCGGCGACTGGTTGCCCCGCGCGCCACGCACACGCTTCCTGATCGGTTCCTCCATCGCCACCTGGCGCTTCGCCTGCGCTGCCCAGAGCGACCCGGAAGCTGCCTTCCAGCGCTTCGAACACACCTATATCCATGAGCAGCGCTACGGGCACAAGCCACCCGCCAGCGAGGTCAGCGCTGAAGCCCGCCGCCTGCTCGACGTGCTGCTGGGCGACAATGGCCCTACCGAGATCCTCTCCAGCAGGGATTACCGGCTGCATGTGATGACCGTCCGCTGCCGCGGCCTGCTGGCCCGCGAGGGCAAGCCGTTGCTGGCCGGACTGCTGGCGGCCGCGGCCCGGAACAGCCTGTCCCGGCAGCAGCTCAGGAGCTGCTTCCAGCGCGCACTGTTTTCCCATCCGGACGCCATGGACGCCTTGCCCGGGCTGCAGGGTTTCGATCTCAGCCGCCACCGGCTGGATACCACCAATCTGCGGCACGCGCTACTCGCCTCGGGCTCCATCCCGATGGTCATGGAGCCCGAGCGGGATATCCCCGGCGCCGGTGCCGGCGTCTACCGGGACGGCGGCCTGCTGGATTACCAACTGGATATCGCCTACGACGTCACAGACGACATCGTCCTGATGCCGCATTATGCCGGCAGCATCACGCCGGGCTGGTTCGACAAGACCTTGCCCTGGCGGCGGGCGCGCCAGGGGAACGTCGATCCGGTCCTGGTCGTGGCCCCTTCCGATGCATTCATACGGCAATTGCCCCGGGGCCGCATACCGGACCGCAAAGACTTCTACCGTTACGCGGGCGACGATGCCGGTCGGGCCAGAGACTGGCAACGCATCACCGATGCCACGCGGCATCTGGCCGATGCGTTTCTGCATCTCTGCGAAAGCGGGCGCATCCGTCAGGCCGTGAAACCGCTTTGACAATACGTTCGAAAAGGTTAGTGATTCATGCACAAACACCTTCTGTTCCTTGTGTTGGGCATCGGCATGGCCGTTCCGCTTTACGCGGGCCCCGACGAGGACAGCTGGACGCTGGACCAGAGCCAACTGCCATTCGGTGCCCCGGAACAGATGCAGACGGAGCGCCAGTGGGGCGTGCTGGACGGCGCCGGCTACCGCTGGGAAATCCCGGACAACTGGAATGGCGAACTGGTGATCTACGCCCGTCCGCTCCGCGGCAGCGACAAGCCCACGCTGGAAGTGGTCAACCCGCCGCAGCGCCAGGCCTTGCTGGAACGCGGCTACGCCTGGGCGGCGTCCAGTTTCGATTTCAACGGTTACCACGTCAGCGCCGGCGTGACGCACAGTGCTCAGTTGCGCGAGTATTTCGCTGCCGAGCATCGCCGCCCGAGGGCCGTCTACATCGTTGGCCACGATCTCGGCGCCCAGGTCGCCGCGGCCAGCGCCGAACTTCATCCGGACCTGTACGCCGGTGCACTGGCCATGTGCGGGCCGCTGGTCGATACCGGTGTGCTGGACTACCTCATGGCCTACAACCTGGCTGCGCAAGCTGTAACCGGGCTGGAATCACGCTTTCCCGACATGGAATTCCAGCAGGACACCCGGGAGGAACTGCTGAACCGGCTGGGACCGGACTACCCGGAACTGCTCTACCCCGCCGGTGAGGAACTCGTATACCTGCATGCCCACCTGAGCGGCGGGCCGCACGCATTGAGCGGCGCGGCGATCGACGCCTGGGGAGTGCTGCTGTTCGATTTCGGTCACATGGACGGCACACTGGGCGGACTGGAGCCGGGCAATGTCGTGGAAACGACCCATGTTCGCTACCGGCTCCCGGATCCGGGCCGCGAGCAGTGGCTAAACCAGAACGTGCTGCGGCTGGAGAAGGACCCACAGATCGTTCGCGGGGGCACCTCGACGATTCCGGCTACCAGCGGCAAGATCGGCATACCGGTGATCACCCTCGGCTCGCTGGGAGACCTGTACACCCCGCTGGCCCTGCAACAGGCCTACGGCAGGCGGGTGGCCGAAGCGGGCCGTGAGGAACTGCTGGTACAGCGGGTGGTGCGGGACGTCGGGCACTGTACGTTCACCGCCGAGGAAGAGATGCAGGCCTTTGACGATCTCGTCCGGTGGACGAAGAACGGCCGCCGGCCGGAGGGTGATGCGGTGAACGACGCTGCCGCAGTGGCCGGCCCGGCGTTCGGCTGTGCCTTCACCAGCCAGGAACGAAACGGCCTGCCCCCTTGCCCGGGCAACTGAGTCACAGACCGCACTGCAAGCGGAAATGGACCAGCTAATGTCCTGACTCAGAAGTGGAAACGCAGGCCGGCGGTGCCGACATAATGCATCCGGGCGTCCCAACCGAGATACTGCACGCTGGCATCGGTGACCAGATCGACCCGCTCGGCCAGGCTGTAACCCAGCCCGAGGCCCACACCCAGCCGTCCCTGGTGCCTGGCTGATCGGTGGGATTCGTCCAGGTAGCGGTAGACGCCGCCGATACGAGCCCGGAAGAACGCGCGCCGGGTCATGTAGGTATTGGCGGCCAGATAGATACCGGCGGCCCGCACATCGCCCTCTATCCGGCTGGAACCACGATCCCGCCGATAGGGCTCGACGCTCTCGCTGAGTTGCAGTTCGAGCCCGAAATAGGAACGCGGTGCGCCGGGGCTGGAATACGGCAACCGCCACCCCAGGGCCAGGTAACCTGCGTAGCCCTCGCTGCCGCCTTCCGGCACGACGACGGCACCGCCGGCGCCGACCGACCATCGCTGTGTCTCGTCGCTGTCCGCCGCCGATAACGCGCAGTTCGCACCCAGCAGCACGGCCAGCACCGCTGCGCCAGAAATCGCCCTCATCCGTTTTCCTCCCGGCCTTGTCGCTCTACCCGCTTGGCCGCCTCCCAGGCGGCCTCGCGGTGCGCGAAATCCACCGCCTCCAGCGACTCACCGCGCGCACCCAGCGCGCGCTCCATATGCCGGAACCGGGATTCGAACTTGGCATTGGCGCGTCGCAATGCGGCCTCCGGATCCACCTTGAGGTGGCGCGCCAGATTGGCCGTCGCAAACAACAGATCCCCGAGTTCCTCTTCCATCAGGTCCTGTCGATCCGGCGTGTCGTTCCTGACCTCTTCCAGCTCGTCCAGCTCCTCGCGGATCTTCGCCAGCACGCCTGAGGCATCGGGCCAGTCGAAACCGACCCGCGCCGCCCGCCTGGTCAGCTTGACCGCGCGCAGCAGACCCGGCAGAGCCACACTGACGCCCGACAGGGCGGAGACGCTTTCTCCCCTGGCGGAGAGCTTGCTCGCACGTTCCTCCGCCTTGATGGTCTCCCAGCTGACGGCCACATCGTCCACCCGGGCGTCGCCGAACACATGCGGGTGACGCCGGACGATCTTGTCGCGAATGGCTTCCGCCACATCCGGGAAGCTGAAGTGGCCTTCCTCTTCGGCCATCCGGGCATGGAACACGACCTGGAACAGCAGGTCCCCCAGCTCGTCGCGCAACTCCCCCAGATCCTGGCGCTGGATGGCGTCCGCCACCTCGTACGCTTCCTCGATGGTGTACGGGGCAATGGTGTCGAAGGTCTGTTTCACGTCCCAGGGGCAGCCATGCTCCGGATCGCGCAGCCTGGCCATCACCTGCAGCAAGTCCTCAAGCGGTTTCAAGCCTTGCCTCCCGATGCCGTTGTCCAATGGAATGCGGAGTATTTGAACACACTCGATTTGAGATGGATATTACCCGGTCATGCGCCCGTGACGGCGGAATCGGCAACGCCGGCATGGGCGCGGGGACGAATATGGCACATGAACCAGTTGACAGGTTTTGCCCGGTTCAATAACGTCAGGCAATTGGCGGAAAAACGACAGAGGACGGAACGTTGGCCAAGACAGGCAAGAAGCCCGTGACCGCACGCGGCGAACTCACGCGGCAGAAACTGCTGTCCGCGGCGGAGAGTGAATTCGGCGAGAAAGGCTTTCACACGGCCTCCGTCAGCAGCATTACCCGTCGTGCCGGCGTCGCCCAGGGCACGTTCTACATCTATTACTCCTCAAAGGAGGAGATCCTTCGCGAACTGGTCCGCTTCATGAGCCGCAAGCTGCGTCATGCGCTGACCGAGGCCACACGCGGCGTTTCCGACCGTATCGAGGTGGAGCGGCTGGGGCTGCTGGCCTTCCTCAAGTTCGCGGTGGACGACAAGAATCTCTACCGCGTGGTGCTGGAATCGCAATTCATCGACGAGTCCATCTACCGCGAATACTACGAACACATGGCCAATATGTACCAGATGCGTCTGGAACGGGCCCAGCAGGCCGGTCAGATCCGCAAGACCTCCGCCTACGGCCAGGCCTGGGCACTGATGGGTATCGGCTCCTTCCTCGGACTGCGTTACGGGGTGTGGGAGGGGCGCGTACCGCCCGACGATGTGATCGAAGCGGCACTGGCTTTCATCCGCGGTGGCCTGGTGCCCGAGGAAGCCACGCGGCAGGCACTGTCCTGACCTCCTGTTGCCGCTCGCGCCAAGGGCGACCGCCACTGGCGGCGAGCGCGGGAATCAATCAGCGCTCCTCCAGGAGACACTAGTCGGCGGTCGATTCCTGCTCGCAGTCACATTCCACGGCGATATCCACGGTCTGGATCAGGTCCACCAGCAGATAGGCCAGGAAACGGTCGCTCTGGACGACCAGCGCGGGTCGGTTCAACTCCCTGCGTCCCTGCCGCAACTGTTCCGCTCCTCGCCTGATCATCACCAGGCCCAGGTTGTGCCGGGCTTCCGGGTAGTCGGGTTGCAGGCGCAAGGCTTCACGGTAACTGGCGATTGCCGCATCCAGCGCCTCCTCGCGGGTCTGCAGATTACCCAGCCGGTACCACGCCAGTGCGCGAGCGGGATCCGCCTCCAGCAGGCGTTCGTATGCATCACGGGCGGCGTCCCAATCCTCGTCATGGTAGGCCGCCATGGCCTCGGCGTTCAGGGCCAGCACATCCCGGTGCGCCGGTTGCGGCTGCAGGGCCGCGCAGCCAGACAGCAACAGGGCGATCACAAGCATGCTTACGCCGCGCTTGGGGAAACGCTGGTCAGGCACCTTCTTTCCTCCGGCTTCATGGGAATGCATTCGAACTTGCATTATCATGGCAGCTCCCTCTTGCAACGCAACACGAGAGCATGACCTCAAACGGTTTTCCCCAGCGGCGCCGCAGCGTGGCCGTCCCCGTCGGCGGTGTGACGGTAGGCGGAGACGCGCCCATCGTGGTGCAGTCCATGACAAACACCGACACGGCCGATGAGGTGGCCACCGCCGTGCAGGTCGCCAACCTGGCGAGGGCCGGGTCGGAAGTAGTGCGTATCACGGTGAACAACGAGGAATCCGCCGAGGCCGTTCCCCGCATCCGCGACCGGCTGCTGGCCATGGGCCTGAACGTCCCCCTGGTAGGCGATTTCCACTTCAACGGTCACAAGCTGCTGACCCGGTACCCGGCCTGTGCCGAGGCGCTGGCGAAATACCGTATCAACCCCGGCAACGTCGGCCGCGGTGCCAGGCGTGACACTCAATTCGCCGAAATGATCGAGATCGCCTGCCGCCATGACAAGCCGGTGCGCATCGGCGTGAACTGGGGCAGCCTGGACCAGGACCTGCTGGCCCGCATGCTCGACGACAATGCCGCACGTCCCCAGCCGGACGACCTGACCACGGTCATGAAGGAGGCGCTGATCGTCTCGGCCCTGGGCAGTGCCGAGCGCGCCGAGGAGTTGGGCCTTGGGCATGACCGCATCATCATCTCCTGCAAGCTGAGCGGCGTGCAGGATCTGATCGCCGTATATCGCGACCTCGCCGGCCGCTGCGATTACCCCCTGCACCTCGGCCTGACCGAAGCCGGCATGGGTTCCAAGGGCATCGTGGCCTCCTCTGCCGCGCTGGCCGTGCTGCTGCAGGAGGGCATCGGCGACACCATTCGCATCAGCCTCACGCCGGAGCCGGGCGGCGACCGCACGCGGGAGGTCATTGTCGCGCAGGAATTGCTCCAGACCATGGGCCTGCGGGCGTTCACACCCCTGGTCGCCGCCTGCCCGGGCTGCGGCCGCACCACCAGCACGTTCTTCCAGGAACTGGCGGACGACATCCAGCGCTATGTCCGTGACCGCATGCCGGAGTGGCGCAAACAGTATGTCGGCGTGGAGGATATGTCGCTGGCCGTGATGGGCTGCGTGGTCAACGGCCCCGGGGAGAGCAAGCACGCCAATATCGGGATCAGCCTGCCCGGCACCGGGGAACGCCCGGTTGCACCGGTCTACGAGGATGGCGAGAAAACGGTCACGCTGAAGGGCGACAATATCGCTACCGAGTTCCGCACGATCATCGAACGCTATGTGGAGCGTACCTACGCCGCGCCCGGCGGTCGGCGGGCTGGCGAATCCGGCTGAGTTGAACTACTGGCCCAGCCGGCCGACCCGGTCGGCATCGACCGTATGGACATGGTTCACGGGCCCGCCCCCCTTGCCCAGCCCCGGTGCCTGGCGGATAGCCTCGAGCAGATAAGCTCTGCCGCGGCTCACGGCCCGTTCCAGGGGCAGGCCCTGGGCCAGACCGGCGCTGATCGCCGAAGCCAGCGTGCAGCCCGTACCGTGGGTATGCCGTGTGTCGATGCGACGGTGCCGATAGACAGTCTGGCTGTCGCCATCCACGAAAACATCCACCAGATCGTCACCCGGCAGATGCCCACCCTTGAGCAGTACCGCGCCGCCGGTCATCCGTTGCAGCTCGCGGGCCGCATCCGGCATGGCGTCGGCATCGGGAATCGTCCGCTGCAGGAGTGTTTCCGCCTCCGGCAGGTTTGGCGTGACCAGGGTCGCCCGCGGCAACAGCAGTTCGACCAGCGCCTGTACTGCCTCGCTGTGCAGCAGGCTGGATCCTGTCTGGGAAACCATGACCGGATCCACCACCAGCGGAATGCCGGTGCCGTTACGGTCCAGGAATGCCGCCACCACGCGGACGACTTCCGCATCATGCAGCATGCCGGTCTTGTAGCAGTCCGCCCCCAGGTCCTCCTGCACCACATCAAGCTGCTGGCGCAGGAAGTCCGGCGGGACCGGATGCACACCATGGACACCCAGGGTGTTCTGGGCTGTGAGCGCGGTAACGGCGGTGGCGGCAAACGCTCCCAACGCCGAGACGGCCTTGATGTCCGCCTGGATGCCTGCACCCCCACCGGAGTCGGAACCGGCGATGATCAATACCCGACCGCTGAGTCTCATCCGTCCTGCTCCTCGAATCGCGCCGCGAGCTCGCCGCGATTCAGCTTGCCGGCGCCGGTAACGGGAAGCTCATTGGCCAGCCGGATGATCTTCGGCACCTTGAAGCCGGCCAGTTCTTTCCGGCAATGGGCCATCAACTCCTCCACCAGGCCGGCGTCGGCACCCGGCGCCACCACCATCGCCGCCGCCACCTGTCCCCAGCGTTCGTCAACCAACGGCACCACGCCGACCTGAACCACGGCCGGATGCTGGTTCAGCACGTTCTCGATCTCCTCGGGCGAGACGTTCTCGCCGCCGCTGATGAACATGTTGTCGGCGCGGCCGACGATGTAGACGAAGCCCTCCTCGTCCTCCCGGGCGAGATCGCCGCTCCATACCCAGCCATCGTCCAGCAACGCCTTGCGCGTACGTTCCGGGTCACCGAGATAGCCGCCGAAGTTGTGCATGCTACGCATGCACAACACGCCGGTTTCCCCATGCGGCACCGGCTGCAGCGTGTCCTGGTCGACGATCCGGTAGTCGCAGTGCATCATGCTGGTGCCGATGCTGCGGTTGTGCCGCCAGACCTCGTCCAGCGGCGCGTCCAGCGGGGAGTAGATGAAGTTCGACGGCCCGGCTTCGGTCAGCCCGTAGGCCTGGGTGATCGGAATACCCCGCTTGATGAAGGCCTCCATGACCGGTTCCGCGCAGGGGGCACCCGCGCTGGTAATCCCCTGCAACGTGGAGAGATCGGTCTCGGCGAAGGCCGGGTGGGCCAGCAGGAAGCGGAACATCGCCTCGACGCCACCGAAGTGCGTGATGCGGTGGCGCGGGATCAGTTCCAGCAACTGACCGGGGTCAAACTGCCGCATCAGCACCGCGAAGCCGCCGGTGTGGAGCACGGGTGTAAATGAGTTCCAGCCGCCGATATGGAAAAACGGAAAGGTGATGATCAGTCTGGCCTCCCCGGGCATGCCACCGGAGAAGACCAGATCGATGGAATTCCAGATCATCTGCCGGTACGGGACAACACAGACCTTCGGCGTTGCGGTGGTACCGCCGGTGTGAATGTAGAGAAAGGTCTGATCCATGGACAGGGGGCAGTTCATCTCCGGAACGTTCCCACGCAGGACCTGGTCGTGGTATTCGCTGTCAGTATCCGTCAGCCGGACCATACGCAACCCGTCCGGCAGGGAGAGCCCCCCCACCAACCCGTCGAACACATCCTCGTGGAACAGGACTTTCGGCTGGATGCGTTCCAGCAGTTCGTTGATCTCGCGGGGACGGAGCCGGAAGCTCAGCGGCGCCAGGATGACACCGATCTTGCCGCAGGCCAGGTAGATATCCACCGCCTCGATCCGGTTCCTGCAGACCAGGCCGACCACATCGCCCGCCTGCAGGCCGGCATCCGTCATCCAGCGCGCCACCTGGTTGGCGCGGCGGTTCAGGTCCCCGTAGCTGTACGTGGTGTTGTTGCCGGCATCGTGAACGGCCGGCCGCGCCGGGTGCATGGCGGCCCATTTGCCAACCCAGTCGCCGATCCAGTGCATCGGCTGGCGTTCCAGTGCGGACTCCAAAGGCATGCGGTGACTCCGATTCGGGAAACGGGAAACTACTTTACCGAAACCGGGCGGGGCCGGTCATCTGCCCGGGCCCGACCTGACAGGAACCTGCCGTGTCCGCCATAATCGGGGCTTTCGGCCCGACTGCAGGAGACGATCCGGCGCATGGAACTGATCGACATCGGTGTGAACCTGACCAACCGGAGCTTTACGAACGACCGCGACGCGGTGATCCAGCGTGCGCTGGATGCAGGGGTACGGCGGATGATCGTAACCGGCACCAGCCTTGAGGAAAGTCATCGCGCATTGGAACTGGCGCGCGACAACCCGGAACACCTCTCCGCCACCGCCGGGGTGCACCCGCATGTCGCCAGGGACGTGACGCCGGAGGCGCTGCGCGAACTGAAGGCACTGTACGCCGAGCCTGGCGTCGTTGCCGTGGGCGAAACGGGGCTGGACTTCAACCGCGATTTCTCGCCGCGGCCGAGGCAGGAAGCGGTATTCGAACAGCAACTGGATCTGGCGGCGGAGTCCGGGTTGCCGGTGTTCATTCACCAGCGGGACGCGCATGAGCGGCTGTACCCGATCCTGCGCGACTTCCGCGACCGGCTGTCGGACGCGGTTGTGCACTGTTTTACCGACCGCCGCGAAGCGCTGTGGGACTATCTGGATCTGGACCTTCACATCGGCATTACCGGCTGGGTGTGCGACGAGCGGCGCGGCCGTGAACTGCAAACGCTGGTGCCCGACATCCCGGCCGAACGCTTGATGCTGGAAACCGACGCGCCGTACCTGTTGCCCCGCTCGTTGACGCCGAAACCCGCCGGCAAGCGCAACGAACCGGCCTGGCTGCCTCATATCCTGGAAACCGTGGCCCGGCTGCGGGGCGTAACGCCGGAAGCACTGGCGGAACAGACCACGGCCAACGCAAGGCGGTTTTTCAGGCTGGTCTGAACGAGGTCACCGCGTTTTCCAGAAGGCGAATCGTCGTATGTATCAGAGCACATTCAGCATCAGCAACAGCGGGCGCGGCCTGACCGATATCACTGCCGACGTCGCGTCAGTCGTGCGGGAATCCGGTGCCGGAACCGGGCTCTGTCACGTTTTCCTCCAGCATACCAGTGCGTCGCTGATCATTTCCGAGAATGCCGACCCTGCGGTCTGCCGCGATCTGGAACGCTTCATGGAACGACTGGTGCAGGACGGCGACCCCTTGTTCGAACACGACGCCGAGGGCCCGGACGATATACCCGCCCATGTGCGCGCGGTGCTGACCCGCAGCGACCTGACCATTCCCGTCTCGCAGGGACGCCTGGCACTCGGTACATGGCAGGGCATCTGGTTGTGGGAACACCGCCACCGGCCACACCGCCGCCGGGTCATGGTCACCGTCCTCGCGGAATCAGGCTGACCCGCGATCCAGTTCGGCGAGCCTGCGCTCGAGGAAACGACGTTCGGGTTCCTGCAACGCCAGTTTCAGCGCCTGTCGGTAGGCCTGAACCGCGCCCCGACTGTCGCCGAGCCGCCGGCAGAGGTCGGCACGGGCCGCATAAAGCAGATGATACTCGGCCAATTCTCCACGTTCCGCCAGGGCATCCACCAGCAGCAACCCCTGCTCCGGCCCGTCCCGCATGGCCACCGCCACGGCACGGTTCAGCTCGATCACGGCGGAAGGGGAAACGCGAAGCAGCACATCGTACAGACCGACGATTTCCGCCCAGTCCGTCTCTTCAGCGCTGGCGGCTTCGGCGTGCAGGGCACTGATGGCTGCCTGCAGCGTGTACGGGCCGATGCGGCGGGTGGCCAGCGCCCGCTGGATCAGCGCAACTCCGAGGGCAATCTGTTCACGGTTCCACAGACTGCGATCCTGATCCTCCAGCAGGATGATCTCGCCGTCCGCGGTGGCGCGGGCGGAGCGGCGGGAATCATGCAGCAGCATCAGCGCCAGCAGCCCCATGGCCTCGGGTTCCGGCAACAGGCCGACCAGCAGTTCTCCGAGCCGTATGGCCTCCGCGGACAAGTCCCGGCGCGTGACCGACCCCCCGGACGATGCCGAATAGCCCTCGTTGAACAGCAGGTAGACCACTTGCAGGACGGTATCCAGCCGCTCGGGAAGCTCCGGTGCCCCCGGCACCTCATAGGGAATGCCGGCGTCGCGAATCTTGGCCTTGGCACGCACGATGCGCTGGGCCATCGTCGAGGTCTTCACCAGAAAGGCCCGGGCGATCTCTTCCGTGGTCAGTCCACAGACTTCACGCAACGTCAGCGCCACACGGGCGTCCGCTGAGAGGGCCGGATGGCAGCAGGTGAAAATCAGGCGCAGGCGGTCATCCGCAATATCGTCGTCGTTCTGCCAGGGCTCCTCCTGCTCCGCCTCCAGTTCCAGCTGATGCGCAAGCTCCCCCAGCGATGACTGGAAGCGCGCCCGGCGGCGGATACTGTCGATGGCCTTGAACCGGCCGGTGGACACCAGCCAGGCGCGCGGATTGTCGGGAATGCCGTCCCGGCTCCACTGTTCCAGCGCCGCGGCGAAGGCGTCGTGAAGCCCCTCCTCCGCCAGCTCGAAGTCCCCCAGCAGGCGGATCAGCGTGGCCAGGACCCGTCGGGACTCCCGGCGATAGACGGCCTCCACCGCCGATCGCACCGTCGCCGCCGGTTCAACCTTCCCGCTGTTCATGGTTTGGCATCCACGGCTAGTCCGTAAGCAGCGGCCTGACCTCGATGCTGCCCAGACGTGCCGGCGGAATGCCGGCGGCAATGCGCAGCGCCTCGTTCAGATCCGGTGCCTCAATCATGTAGAAGCCGCCCAGCTGTTCCTTGGTTTCCGCAAACGGACCATCGGTGAGCATGACCTTGCCGTTTCTGACACGGACCGTGGTGGCGGTGGAAACGGAGTCCAGCGCCTCGGCCCCGAGGCAACGGCCGCTGTCCTTCAACCGGGAACAATAGACCTCGCACTCCCGGCTTATGGCTTCCAGCTCCGCTGGGTCCATCGCGTGGCGCTGCTCCTCGTTGCCGTAGATCAGACACAGGTATTTCATGGCTGCCTCCCAGTATGACCAATGAGCCCGACGATACACCGCCCTGCTCTTCCGATGTCTCGTTACTCCATGGTCGTTGCAGCCCCGGCGGTTTCGACACCGGTCCGGGGAGAGAACGTCACTGGCAAAGACGTTCATGGGCGTCCCTCGGCGGCATCGAACGCCCGGACGGAATGGGAGACGCCGCATCGCCGATCCAGTCGGCGATATCCGCGTGCGTTGAGGACGCCTGCGTGTAGCGGGTCAGCATGTGGTACCCCTCGGGATACAGCACCACCTGCATCACCGGTGCCGGGTGATGCGGCAGGCGTTCGAGCATCATGCAGATCGGCTGCCTGGGAATGATCTCGTCCTGTTCACCGTAAAGGATCAGCGCCGGCCCGGGCAGCTTTTCCGAGGCCTCCAGGGCGGCATCCATCATGCCCGACAATTGCTCCACCACCTCCACCGTCACCGCGTCCTGCACCAGCGGGTCCTCCCGCATGGCCGCCAGGACATCGGGATCGTCGCTGGGTTCGACGCCGATCAGATCGCGCAGGCGGATGGACAGAGACATGCCCGGGGCGACACGGCTTCCGACCCACAGGCTGAGCTGCTGGTACCACGGCATTACATCCTGGCCCCAGACCGCCGGCGAAACAAGCACGCTGCCATTCACCGGCGGGCGCTCGTCGCCGGCCATGGTCAGCATGACCACGGCGGCGCCCATGCTCTTCCCCAGCAGGTAGATCGGCGTACCCGGGTAGCGCTCGCGCAACAGTTCGGCCACGGTGCGAGCGTCGCTGGTCAGGGTCTCGCGTCCCGGCCAGCGCCCGTTATCCACCGTGGCCCCGAACCCCCGCTGGTCGTAGGCGTAGACGCTGACCCCGGCCGGCTGTAGCGAACGGGCAAGCGCGTTGAAGCCGCCACCGTAATCGGTGAAGCCGTGCAAGGCGAGCACCACCGCCTGCGGTGGACCACCCACGGCAGGCCAGGTGTGCAACGGCAACACGTAGCCATCCCCGGTCGCCACGTGGTCGTCCTTCAGTTCCGGCTCTTGCAGCGACGGTCCTGACGCCAGGGCCCGGGGATTGGAGCACCCCAGCAGCAGGGCCAGGACAATCACTAGGACAGTCGGTCTCATGGTGACAGTGTCATCAGGCCTTCAGCTTGTAGCCGGTCCGGAAGATCCAGGCGACCACAGCCAGGCAGGCGCCCAGAAACAAGGCAATCATGCCGAGACTTGCAACCAGACTGACATCGGAAATGCCGTAGAAGCTCCAGCGGAATCCGCTGATCAGATAGACCACCGGATTGAACAGCGTTACGGTCTGCCAGAACGGCGGCAGCATGTCCACGGAGTAGAACGTGCCGCCGAGAAATGCCAGCGGCGTTATGATCAGCAACGGCACGAACTGGAGCTTCTCGAAACCGTCCGCCCAGATGCCGATGATGAAGCCCAGCAGACTGAACGTGAATGCGGTCAGCACCAGGAACAGCAGCATCCATACCGGGTGCGCTATCTGCATGGGCACGAAGAAGCTCGCCGTGATCAGTATGATGACGCCGATGATCAGCGACTTCGTCGCCGCTGCGCCGACAAAGCCCAGCACGATCTCGAAATGGGAGATCGGCGCGGACAGCAGCTCATAGATAGTACCGGTGAACTTGGGGAAATAGATCGCGAACGAGGCATTGGACACGCTCTGCGTCAACAGCATCAGCATGACCAGTCCCGGCACGATGAAGGCCCCGTAGCTGACACCCTCGATCTCGGTAATACGGGACCCGATGGCGGCACCGAACACCACGAAGTACAGCGACGTCGACAACACCGGAGACACCACGCTCTGCAGCAGCGTTCTGCCGGTGCGGGCCATTTCGGACACGTAGATGGCACGAACTCCGTGGATGTTCATCAACGCTTCCTCACCAGGTTCACGAAAATCTCCTCCAGCGAACTCTGTTTTGTACGCAGGTCCTTGAATTCGATGCCGGCCTGATGCAGATCCCGCAGCAATTCCGGAATGCCCGTGCTTTCCTTCTGCGTATCGTAGGTGTACACCAGTTCGTGGCCTTCCGCTGCCAGCTCCAGGCGGTGCGCGCGCAGGTCGCCCGGCACCTCGCCCAGCGGAGCGTGCAGTTGCAGGACCAGTTCCTTGCTGCCGAGTTTCTCCATTAGCGCGCGCTTCTCCTCCACCAGGATGATCTCGCCATTGCTGATCACCCCTACCCGATCGGCCATCTCCTCCGCTTCATCGATGTAGTGCGTGGTCAGGATAATGGTCACCCCGCTGGCGCGCAGCGAACGGACCACATCCCACATTTCGCGCCGCAGTTCCACATCCACGCCGGCCGTGGGTTCGTCCAGGAACAGGATACTGGGCTCGTGGGACAGTGCCTTGGCAATCAGCACACGGCGCTTCATGCCGCCGGAGAGCATCATCATCTGGTTGTCACGTTTGTCCCAGAGCGCGAGATCCCGCAATACCCTCTCGATATGCGTCGGGTTCGGCGGCTTGCCGAACAGACCGCGGCTGAAGCTCACCATGGACCATACCGTCTCGAAGGCGTTGTTGGTGAGTTCCTGCGGCACCAGCCCGATGATCGAGCGCGCCGCCCGGTAATCCCGGACGATATCGTGCCCTTCCACCAGGACACGGCCGTCGCTGGCATTGACGATCCCGCAGATAATGCTGATCAGCGTTGTCTTTCCGGCGCCGTTGGGTCCGAGCAGTGCAAAGATCTCACCGCGACGGATCTCCAGGTTCACGTTCTTCAGTGCCTGGAAGCCCGAGTCATAGGTTTTCGAGAGGCCGGCTACGGAGATGGCCGGCGTAGGGAGCACAGACACGGAGGCATCGCGTTGTCCGGTATCGCTGTCCACCGTTTCGGCGTTGCGCTGGCGAATCTGGTGATCACTGCTCATTGGCGTGTTGCCTGTCTTGATTGCCGGGAGGTGCGGAGTGTAGAACCTCAACTGAACCTGAGGTAAAGCCCTTCAGGACGCATTGGCGTCATCGCCTCCTGAAGGGCATTCGGACAGTCTACCATCGGTGGCCATATCGGAACGCCGGCGGTAGAGAAAACGCTGACGCATCCACTGCCGCAAGGCGCCACAGGTAGAGCCACGACCCGTGGCGCCTTGCCTGGCCACGAACGACAACCGGTCCCGAACGCGACAGCGTGAATATTTCAGCGCCTCCCCAGGAGAACACAACACAAGGAAACGCCGATGAGCAAGCGCACAAACGAAAGTATCAACAAGATCCTGACCGTGGGACAGGTAGCCAGACGCAGCGGCGTTGCGGTCTCCGCCATTCATTTCTATGAGTCGAAGGGGCTGATCAAGAGCTGGCGCAATGCGGGCAACCAGCGCCGGTATCCGCGGGACGTCCTGCGCCGCGTCGCCATCATCAAGGTGGCACAACGGACCGGAATTCCGCTCGCCGCCATTCGTGATGCACTCTCCAGCCTACCGGAGGGACGCACGCCCACCGCAGAGGACTGGGCGAAACTCTCCACCTGCTGGAAAGCCGACCTGGAAGACCGGATCGAACGCCTGACGCGGATGCGGGACCAACTCGACCAATGCATCGGCTGCGGCTGCCTGTCCCTGGAAAGCTGTCCCCTGCGCAACCCCTGGGATGAACTGGCCGAACAGGGGCCCGGCCCCCGCTTGCTGGACCCGGACTGAAAAAAACAGCTCGGGCGCCCCCACAAGCCCATGCGCGCGGGTATCGGCGATCAGCCCGCAAGTTGCTCCTGGACCTGCGGTCGCGGCACCAGTTCCGCCGCGCGCTGCAACACCTCCGCACCCGCCCCCGGAAGGTGCGCATGCTCGCTGATGTAACGGCGATAGCGACGTGCGCCCGGCATCCCCTGGAACAAGCCCAACAGGTGCCGGCTCATCGCCGGCAGCGGAGTGCCTGCGGCAAGTTCCCGTTCGACGAACGGCAGATAGGCATCCAGCGCTTCGTGCCGCCCGCGGAGACCCGGCGCTGTGTCGAACAGCAACCGGTCCACGTCCAGCAGCAAGCCGGGATTGTGGTAGGCAGCACGCCCGAGCATGACCCCATCCACCCGGGAAAGATGCTCGCGGCACTGTTCCAGCGTCTCGATACCGCCGTTGATGACGATCTCCAGCGCCGGGAAATCGCGCTTCAGTCGGTACACGCGATCATAATCCAGTGGCGGAATCTCGCGGTTCTGTTTCGGGCTCAGGCCCTGCAACCATGCTTTTCGCGCGTGAATGGTAAAGCTGCCGCAGCCGGCCTCGGCCACTCGCCCGACGAAGTCGACCAGCTCCTGGTAGGAATCGCGATGATCAATGCCGATCCGGGTCTTCACGGTGACCGGCAGCGGACCCGCGTCAGCCATGGCGGAAACACAGTCGGCCACCCGTTGCGGGTCCGCCATCAGACAGGCACCGAACTGCCCCGACTGCACGCGATCACTGGGGCAGCCGACATTGAGGTTGACCTCGTCGTACCCGAACCGGGCCGCTTCCCGGGCACATACAGCCAGTTCCTCCGGCACGCTTCCACCGAACTGCACGGCCAGCGGGTGTTCGGCTTCATGGAACGGCAGGAACTGGGCGGACTTGCCGTGCACGATGGCCGCCGCCGGCACCATTTCCGTGTAGAGCAGCGCCTGCCGGCTCAACAAGCGAAGGAAATAGCGGTCAAAGCGGTCGGTGCACTCCATCATGGGAGCCACGGAGAAACGGCGATTCAGCATGGGAACGTTGGATAATCGGCAATTGGATGGTACAAAACGTCATCGCACCGGTCTGGGTCTGTGGACACCAGGCGGGCTCAAGACCACGCATTATACCTGCTGACGACGGAAACTGCATGACGGTACACCTGCTACTCTATGGCACAGAAGGCTGTCATCTCTGCGATGATGCCGCGCGACTGCTGAGCGAAGCGCTTTCCGCGTATTCCGTCACAGTCGAACAGGTGGATATCGTGGAAGATGGAACTCTGCTGGAACGCTACGGTCACCGCATTCCGGTGGTCAAGCGGGTCGGCGGACTCGAGGAACTGAACTGGCCTTTCGGGCACGACGACATCATGCATCTGGCCAGGCCTGACCAAACAGCGCAGAACTGATACGAATGAGATACTGGCGATTCCTGATTGTGCTGGCATTCTTCTGGGTGCTTCCGTTGCAGGCGGAATACGCACAACCAGCGAATTACATGCCTCCCTCCTCCGCGTACAACGGCACCTGGCTGCTGGTGGATACCAGGCAACGGACCATCCAGGTTTTCGACAACGATGTGCCGGTGATGCAGATCTCGTCCATCGCGCTGGGCCGTGGTGGTCCATCGGAAGACCGACTCCGTGGTGATCGCCGCACGCCGCTGGGTGATTTCCGCATCGCCTGGATCAACCGCGACAGCAAGTTCCATATATTTCTCGGGCTGGATTACCCGACCTACCAGCACGCACGACGCGCCTACGATGCGGGCAACATCAGCGTGGACGAGTTCATTGCCATCGCCCAGGCCATCCGCGCCCGCCGTACCCCCCCGCAGACCACGGGGCTGGGCGGGCATATCGGCCTGCACGGTCTTGGCCCCGCTGATCCGGACGTCCATCGCATCGCTGACTGGACCCAGGGCTGCATCGCCATGACCGACGACGAGATCGAACGACTGGCGGACCTGGTTCAGGTCGGCACACCTGTCGTCGTTCGGTGACAAACACCCTTCCGGCTATTTGCGAAAAGGTTGCACCTTTTCATTCCTGATTATTGTGCCTAGAATGACACGCAGTTGCCGTTCATGGAGTTCGGCACGACAACAACAGTGAAAGGAGATTGCCCAATGTCCGATAGTCTGAAGAATCTGCTGAAGATTGGTGCCCTGGGTGCTTCCATGGCGTTTGTGGTTGGTTGTGCAAGCACCGCCGATGACGACGAAATGGCAATGATGCTGGAAGACGCTCAGGCCAAGGCCGAGGAAGCTCTGGCCGTGGCCAACGAAGCGCGCGACACCGCTCTGGATGCTGAGGGCACCGCCAACGCGGCTCAGTATCAGGCCAACCGTAACAGCAGCCGTATCGATGAACTGAACGAAAAGATCGACCGGATGTTTGAGCGCTCCATGACCAAGTGAGGTTCCATGGAACGAAAAAGCCCCGCTCACAGCGGGGCTTTTTTTGTCTGCTGCAGATAAAATAGCGTCTAATGGTGCGATCAATAAGGCAACCCTTAAGCGCTTTCAATCGCGGAAGGGGAATCCGGCGTCAATCCGCTTTTGCCGTCATATTCCCCATATCCATTCGGGATATGCTGCGCGGCAGGCCATCGGCGGTATTCACCACCGCTTTCAGGCGCTCGTAATCGATACGCCCCGGACGCTCTTCCAGCATGCTTGCGACGCTTTTCACCGCGGCAGAGTACTTGCCCGCTTCCAGATCCTGGTGCTCCTCCAGCACGGGATAGGCCTGCACGAACAGCTCATTGGCGAACCAGCCTGCCTTGTACGGCTCGTTGATAATACGCACTTCCGTACCGATCGGCAGACGGAAGATCAGCGACTCGATATCTTCCGGATACATCCGGATGCAGCCATGCGTGGCCCGCATACCGACGCCGTAAGGACGGTTGGTGCTGTGGATGAAGTAGCCCGGCACGTCCAGACCGATCGCGTACTTGCCCAGCGGGTTGTCCGGGCCCGGATCCACACGCCGGGGCAAGGTGCGCCCTTCGGATGCATGCCGGTCTCGCACCGATTGCGGCGGATACCATGCCGGGTTTTCCAGACGGTTCGTCACCCGGTGCGTGCCGATGGGAGTATTCCAGTCCATCCGTCCGATGCTCACGGCATACGTTTCCACGACCCGATCCTGGCCGCGTTGCGGCTCGGGGTAGTAGTAGATACGCATTTCGGGCAGGTTCACGACCAACCCGCGCCGGGGTCCGGGCGGCAGCACGAACCGGGTGGGAACCAGCACCTCAGTGCCCTCGCCGGGCATCCACAGGTCCACGCCGGGATTGGCCATGCGCATGGATTCAAAACCGATACCGTATCGACGGCCGATATCCAGCAGCGTGTCATCGGCAGTCGCCTCGACGATCTGCAGTTCGCCGATCACATCCACATCGGAAGGCGGCAGGGCGTAAACATTGCGCTGTATGGCTTCGGCGGAATCATCCGCGCCCACACTGTCGCCGTCGAGCTGTTCGTCGGCAGACCAGACCATGGAAGGAAACGCCAGCGGCAGCAGCACGCCGGTCGCCGCACCGGCCAGAAAATTCCGCCTTTTCATCGGTTCTCGAAAACCTCTTGCATACGGGCCCCGAAACAGTCCCCCAGTTTAACCCGGGGAACGTCGGCATACCATGGGAAGCATTTCCTTGATCGTTCAGTCTTCCGCCGACAGGAGTTTGTAGAATTCCAGCAATATGGCCGCCGTGGCTCCCCAGATATAGTAGTCCTTGTAGGGCATGGCATGCAGATGGTAGGTGCGCCCTTCCCGCTCGATGACGTGGGGATGATGGTTGGCGGGGTTCAGGAAGAAAGCCAGGGGCACCTGGAAGATTTCGTCGACTTCGGCGGGATTGGGCCTTAACCGCACCGCCTCCTCGACAAACCCGACGACCGGGTGCACCAGGTAGCCGGTGCCGGTCTGATACGGCCTCATTGAGCCAAGCACTTCCACCCGGGAAGGAGGTAGCCCCACCTCTTCCTGGGCCTCTCGCAGTGCGGCGGCCTCAGGACTGGCATCCGTGGAATCGATGCGTCCACCGGGAAAACTGATCTGTCCGGCATGCTGGCGCAGATCGGCACTGCGGCGCGTCAGCAGCACTTCCAGACCGTCGTCGCCGGCCATCAGGGGCAGCAGCACGGCAGCCGGCTGAATGCGATCAGTCTGGGTGCCGAACGGGACCACCGGCTTCGACGCATCCTGCAACGCCAGGCGCTCGACCAGCAATTCGCGGAAATCCCGTGTCAGTAGCAGCTCCATCGCGGAGTTCAGCTCTTCGTTGGAAAAGACAAGTCAGTATACCTATGTACGGCGCCGGAGAACGGTACCTTATCAATCTTTTCGAGCGTATTGTCATGTCGCACGCCACACTTTCTCCTCCGCGTCTTCTCGCAGCGACACAGACGGCCACTGAGACATGACAGTACGCGCGAAAGGGTCAGGCATCTGCGAAACAGTCACCGCTCCCTTGCCCGGCCACTGCGGGCACGGCGCTTCTGCAGCCACCAGAGCACTCCCAGCAGAGCCAGCGCGGGAATGAAGAACCAGCGGCGGTCAGGCCGGTCGGCGGGTACCAGGACGCCTGTGATGCGTTGGCCCGGACTCAAGGCAAGACGATCGGCAGCGCTGCCGAAGCTGACGTTGCTGATCCGCACCTGATCACCCAGGCTCATGATCATCAGACCGGATTCCTGCAGCCGCTCGAAGCCGCTGCCCTCCTCACCCAGGGGCAGCATGACCACCTTCGATACGTCGCGACCTTCGCTGTCCATGCCTTCCACGCGGAAGCGCAGCGGCGCCCCCTCGGGCAGTTCCTCGATCATCGGCTGCGCCTCGTTGACCGTGACTTCCCGGAACTCGGGCTCGATCATGTCCATCCAGAACCCCGGACGGAACAGCGTGAACGCCACCAGCAGCATGGCAGCGACCTCGTACCAGCGCGTGCGGGTCACGAAATAGCCCTGGGTGGCCGCCGCGAACACCAGTATGGCGACGGTGGCGCTGACAAAGGTGAGCAGCAGTTCCCAGATGCTGTCCACGCCAATCAGCAGCAACTGCGTGTTGAAAATGAACAGAAACGGCAGCGTGACCGTCCGCAGGCTGTAGTAGAAGGCGTGCAAGCCGGTACGGATGGGCTCGCCCCGCGCCACCGCGGCCGCGGCAAACGAAGCCAGGCCTACCGGCGGCGTCACGTCCGCCATGATGCCGAAATAGAACACGAACAGATGCACCGCGATCAACGGCACCAGCAGGCCGGCCTGCGACCCCAGCTCCACCACAACCGGCGCCATCAGGCTGGCAACGATGATGTAGTTCGCCGTGGTGGGCAGGCCAAGGCCGAGTATCAGGCTCAATGCCGCGACGAGAATCAGCATGAGCATGAGATTGCCCCCGGAAATCACTTCCACGAGCTGGGTCAGAACCAGGCCGACCCCGGTCATCGACACGGTACCGACAATGATGCCTGCCGCCGCCGTGGCGACGCCGATGGCGACCATGTTCCTGGCCCCCTGGCTCAGCCCGTCCAGCAGATCGATCATGCCCTGCCAGGCGGCCGCGGCGTAGTCGTGGCGTCGACGGAAGAATGCCAGCAGCGGTCGCTGGGTCAGCACGATGAAAATCAGGAAGGTCACGGCCCAGAATGCAGACAGCCCCGGCGACAGGCGTTCGACGACCAGCGCCCAGATCAGGACCACGATGGGCAACAGGAAATGCAGGCCGCTATTGATGGTCGGTGCGGGGGCAGGCAGCCGGTCCATGGGCCTGGAGCTGTCATCCATGTGCAGCTCCGGGTAGCGTGCGGCATTCCAGAGCAGGCCCAGATAGGCCAGCAGTATGCCGAGGGCCACAATCGGTGCGGCGGCCAGCCCGAAGACGGTCCGCATCCAGCCGATGCCGTAGTAGACCGCGGCCGACAGCACGATCAGCCCGACCAGCACGGTGGCGAAGACGAACAGCTTGCGAAACAGCGGCGTGTCCACGCTGGGAGGCAAACCCTTCATGTCCGCTTTCACCGCCTCGAGATGAACGATGTAGAGCAACGCGATATAGGAAATGATTGCCGGCAACAAGGCGTGACGAATCACCTCCAGGTAGGTGATGCCGACATATTCCACCATCAGGAACGCAGCCGCGCCCATCACCGGCGGCATCAACTGGCCATTCACCGAGCTGGCCACCTCCACCGCGCCGGCCTTCTCGGCCCGGAACCCCACCCGTTTCATCAGCGGAATGGTGAACGTGCCGGTCGTTACCGTGTTTGCGATGGAGGAGCCGGAGATGATCCCGGTCATCCCCGAAGCGACCACGGCGGCCTTGGCGGGACCGCCGCGCAGGTGCCCCATGAGGGAAAACGCGACCTGGATGAAATAATTGCCCGCGCCGGCCCGGTCCAGCAGCGCGCCAAACAGCACGAACAGGAAGACGAAACTGGTGGAAACGCCGAGGGCAATGCCGAAAACGCCTTCGCTGTACAGCCAGAACTGCGAAGCTGCACGGGAGAACGAGGCTCCCCGGTGGGCGATCATGTCCGGCATGTAGGGACCGCCGAAGGTGTAGACCAGGAAGACGATGGCGATAATCGCCAGTGCGGGTCCCAGGGAGCGCCGTGCGGCCTCGAGCAGGGTGACCATGCCGACACCGGTCACAATCAGATCCATCAGCACCGGCCGGCCCGGTCTCGCCGCCAGCTCGGCGTAGAACAGGTAGAGATACAGCGAGGAAAGGCCCGCCGCGATAGCGAGCAGCCAGTCCACCCACGGAATATGGCGGTGATCCCGGGACGGCGCAAAGGCGCTGATCGTGATCAGCGCCAGGACCGCGTTCATCACCAGCAGCACCGGTAGTCCCGGTGCCGGCCATACGCCCTGTCCCATCCACTCCATGACCGCCAGCCAGGCGCAGGCCAGCGTCAACAGCAGGTAGACCCAGCCGCTGATCGGCAGGCGTCCGGGCGAAGGACGACCGGCGAACAGCAGGTACACCAGGAACACGGCGAACGCCAGATGAATGGACCGGGCCTGGGTATCAGGGAACTGGCCGAAACCGACGATGAAGGGCAACGGGGAAGCGATCCAGAGCTGGAAGCAGGACCACGCGAGTGCCACCAGGTAGATGAAGCGAGCGGTCAGCCCTTCCGGGGAACGACCGCCGACTTCGCTCTTGAGTATGGATTCCGCAGCGTCGTGTTCCTGCCTGTGCCGAACCTCAGCCAAAAGGAATCTCCATCAGGGAAACACTGTGGGGGCTCTGGGCGTTCCGCCGGGGCGGCTGCTTCCGGCCGGGTGGCCGGAAGCAGCCCGGCATCATTCCTCGATCAGGCCGGCCTCGATGAAGTAGCGCCGGGCACCGTCGTGCAGCGGTGCGGAGAGCCCCTCCGACACCATGGTTTCCCGTTCCAGCACACCGAAGGCCGGATGCAGGCCGCGGAACGTATCCAGATTCTCGAACACTGCCTTCGTGACCTGATACACCACCTCCTCCGGCACATCCGCACGAGTGACGAAGGTGGCACCCACACCGAAGGTCTCGACGTCATCCGCATGGCCCGGGTACATGCCGCCAGGGATGGTTGCATGGAAATAGTACGGCGTCTGGTCGACCAGGTTGTCCACCACGTCACCGGTCACCGAAACCAGGCGCGCATCGCAGGTGGCGATGGGTTCCTGGATGGAACCGGACGGATGGCCGACGGTAAACAGAATGACGTCAATGCGGTTGTCGCACAGTGCGGAAGCCTGCTCCCGCGAAGGCAGTTCGGAGGCCAGGGCGAAGTCCCGCATGCTCCATCCGTACTCCTCCATCAGCCGCTCCACGGTACCGCGCTGGCCGGACCCGGGGTTGCCGACATTCACGCGCTTGCCCTTGATTTCCTCGAAGCCGGAAATGCCCGCATCGGGACGTGCAACGACCGTGAACGGCTCCGGGTGCAAAGAAAACACGGCCCGCAGATCTTCGTTGGCACCCTGGTCTTCGAACTGGTCCGTCCCGTTGTACGCGTGGTACTGCCAGTCGGACTGCACGACGCCGAACTCCAGGTCACCTTCGGCCAGTGCGTTCAGGTTGAAAATGGAACCGGCCGTGCTCTCGGCCGAGCAACGGATACCGTGCTCGCTCCGGCCCCGGTTGACCAGGCTGCAGATAGCACCCCCGGTGGGATAGTAGACGCCGGTAACCCCACCGGTACCGATGGTCGTGAAACGTTGCTGGGCCTCGACGGACCCCGTTCCCAGCAACAGGGCACCTGCCACCAGGCTTCCCGCCAGCAGCATTCCACGGCGAGGCATGCGTGTTTCAGTCATTGCTCGACTCCTTCTCTCATCGGACCTCTTCTCACATCATGCCGAAAAAGCGCCCATGGCTCCATGACATCAGGGAACAGGCGGGCGCTCCCGGTCGGGGTGCAAGCCCCTGCATGTCAGTTTAGGCTGTTTCCATGGAATACCATCGCCGCCAGCGCGGGCAAGGAGGACGCATGAACCAGAAAACCACCAGGAACAGACGGCACAACGGGCCGGAAGTGCATCTCAATCTGAATGTGCGCGGCATGGGCCAGTCGGCGACGCTGGCCATCAACGAGCGCAGCGCGGATCTCGCCGCCGCCGGCCGCCAGGTCTATCGCTTCGGCCTCGGCCAGTCCCCGTTTCCGGTGCCGGCACCGGTGGAAGCGGAGCTCAAGAACAATGCACATCAGAAGGATTATCTGCCGGTGCGCGGCCTGCGCATGCTGCGCGAGGCGGTGGCGGACTTTCACCGCCGGACCCAGGGAGTGGATTTTACCGCCGAGGATGTCCTGATCGGTCCCGGTTCCAAGGAACTGATGTTCATCCTGCAACTGGTCTACTACGGCGATCTGGTGATCCCGACGCCCAGTTGGGTGTCCTATGCGCCCCAGGCACACATCATCGGGCGCCAGATCCGCTGGCTGGAAACCCGTGCGGAAAACGACTGGCGGCTATTGCCGGAGGAACTGGAGCGGCTCTGCGCCCAGGACCCGACCCGGCCCCGCATCCTGATCCTGAACTACCCCAACAACCCCACCGGTGACAGCTACACCGCGGACGAGCTGCGCGCGCTGGCCGCCGTGGCCAGGAAGTACCGGGTGGTGCTGCTGTCCGACGAGATCTACGGCGAAGTCCATCATCGCGGCCAGCACGTGTCTGTGGCCCGGTATTACCCCGAGGGCACGATCATCAGTAGCGGCCTGAGCAAATGGTGCGGGGCCGGCGGCTGGCGGCTGGGCACTTTCGCCGTCCCGGCCAATCTGCACTGGCTGCTCGACGCCATGGCGGTGGTGGCCAGCGAAACCTACACATCCACCTCGGCGCCAATACAGTACGCGGCGGTGCGCGCGTTCCAGGGCGGCCTGGAGCTGGAGCGTTACCTCCAGCATTCCCGGCGACTGCTGCGGGCGCTGGGGAGCCATTGCTGGCAGCGGTTGGGCCAGCAGGCCGGCCTCTCGCTGCCGCGACCACGAGGCGGCTTCTATCTGTTTCCGGATTTCAGCCCCCATCGGGGGAAACTGGCGGCACAAGGCATCCAGACCAGCGACCAGCTTTGCGACACCCTGCTGGAGGAGACAGGCGTCGCCATGCTGCCGGGCAGCGCCTTCGGCCGCCCCCGCCAGGAACTGACCGCCCGCATGGCGTACGTGGATTTCGACGGCGCCCGGGCGTTATCCGCTCTGGAAGACCGGGAAGGCAACGCGGAACTCGACGCACAGTTCCTCAATACGTACTGTCCCAAGGTCATGGACGGGGTGGAGCGCGTGGTGCAATGGGTGCGTGGCCTGGGTGACTCGTGATGTGCCGCTTTCCGTTCACGCCCCAGCCTGAAGCGGGCCTCTGGCAGGCTTTTCCATCACCCGATGTCGATGCGGCGGTGCAGCGTTACCCACAAGACCGCAGCCGGTAGCATGGCGCGTGAGTCATGCAGCATAGTGCATCGCTGATACCGACGGACACCAGGAGGGAGGTGGCGCATGAGCGCAATCGTCATATTGCTGCTGGGTCTGGCAGCAATGGCTCTCGGTTATTTCATCTACTCCAGGTTCATTGCCGAACGCATCTTCCAGCTCGACCCCAACTATCGTACGCCCGCCCATGAATTCGAGGACGGCATCGACTACGTTCCCACCAACCGTTTCATACTCTGGGGGCACCATTTCACCTCCGTTGCCGGCGCCGCTCCCATCGTCGGTCCGGCCATCGCGGTGATCTGGGGCTGGCTGCCCGCTTTTCTCTGGGTGGTGCTCGGGACCATTTTCTTCGCCGGCGTGCACGATGCCGGTGCCATCTGGGCCAGTGTGCGCAACCGCGCCCGCTCCATCGGCGCAGTGACCGGCGACGTCATCGGCCCCCGCGCGCGTAGCCTGTTCATGATCGTCATCTTCCTGGTCCTGCTGATGGTGAACGCCGTGTTCGCGGTGGTTATCTCCAACCTGCTGATCGCAAACCCGTCCGCCGTCGTGCCGGTCTGGGGCGCGATCGTCGTGGCATTGATCATCGGCCAGCTCATCTACCGCCGCAAAGCGAATCTGCTGACCGTCTCCCTGATCGGCGTTGCCGCCCTGTACGGCCTGATCCTGGTCGGCCCGCAGGTGCCGGTGGTTCTGCCGGAAACCTTCCTGGGGCTGCCGCAGAACGCCCTGTGGATCATCATCCTGTTCACCTATGCAGCCATTGCCTCGCTGCTCCCGGTCTGGGTGTTGCTGCAGCCGCGCGACTACATCAACGGCCTTCAGCTTTTCATCGGCCTGGGGATCGTCTACGCCGCCATCCTGATCGGCAACCCCACCGTGGTCGCGCCGGCCATCAACCCCGAGGTGCCTGCCGGGACGCCGTCAATGCTGCCCCTGCTGTTCGTGACCATCGCCTGCGGCGCCATTTCCGGTTTTCACGGGCTGGTCTCCTCCGGTACCACGTCAAAGCAGATTAACAACGAGCGGGACGTGCGCTTCGTCGGCTATTTCGGCGCCATCGGTGAAGGCTCTCTGGCGCTGGCCGCCATCCTGGCCACCACGGCCGGCTTCGCAACGCTGGCCGAATGGCAGGCCGTCTACCATGCCTTCGGCGAGGGCAGCGTGAACGCGTTCGTACAGGGGGGCGCGGCCATCGTGGCCGACGGCGTCGGGCTGCCGGAAAGCATTGCCGTTACCCTGCTGACGGTGATGGCCGTGCTGTTCGCAGGTACCACGATGGATACCGGAATCCGGCTGCAGCGGTACATCATGCAGGAATGGGGAACCATCTATAACGTCCCCGCGCTGAAGAGCATTCCGCTTTCCACCCTGGTCGCCGTCGGTACCTGCGTGGCCCTGGCGTTCGGTGCCGGCGGGCTCGACGGCAGCGGCGGGCTGCTGATCTGGCCCCTGTTCGGAACCACGAACCAGCTTCTGGCCGGGCTCACACTGCTGGTGATCACCGTGATCATCGTACGCATGGCGCGCCCAATGTGGTTCACGCTGGTACCGCTCGTCTTCCTGCTGACCATGACCACGCTGGCCCTGCTGATACAGCTGGTCAACTTCTACAATGAAGGTCAGTGGTTCCTGCTGTTCCTCGACGTGGTCATCCTTGTGGCCGCAATCATGGTGCTGCTGGAATGCGTCGGCGTACTGCGCAGGCATCTGCGCGAGAACGCGGCAGCCAATACCGCCGAGTGAGGGAAGCTGATGTCAGACGGTGATCATCGTGGCCGGGATGCTCCTCCACAAGACGAGAACCGGCGCGACCAGCTCCGGGCCTGGCTGGACCAGGCCCGGAGGGTTGCCGAAGAACTCTACTTCGCCCGTTACCGCTCCACCATGGCGCGGGCACGGCGCGATCAGGACGACCTGTTCATGCTGCTGGTGTTCTCGGAAATGATGGGCGTGCCCAATCCTGCCACGTACTACACTCTGGAATTGCAGCCCCTGCTGCTGGAGCGATTCCACGACTGGCACAAGCGCATGGGCATGGAGCACTCGCCCCTGGACCATTTCCGCTGCTGCTGATGAAAGCGCTGAACCTGCACGGGCTGGCCGACAGAAAGGTGCTGTTCGTCGGCGGCAAAGGCGGCGTGGGCAAGACCACGACGGCCGCGGCGCTGGGCATACTGGCTGCGGACCGCGGCCAGCGCTGCATTGTCGTCTCCACCGACCCCGCGCACTCGCTGGGCGACGCCTTTGACCGCGAGATCGGCGCAACGGTCACGGGGCTGACCGCCGGTCTCTGGGGGCTGGAGATCGACCCCGATGCCCAGGCCGCCCGGCATCTGGACGCGGTGACCGATCAGATGAAACAGCTGGCTGCCCCGGAGATGCACCGCGAGGTGGAACGACAGATGCAGCTGGCCCGCATGTCTCCCGGAGCCGTGGAAGCGGCCTTGCTGGAGGAGGTCTCCCGGGTGCTGCTGGAAGGCCTGGATGCTTACGATCTGGTGATCTTCGACACCGCTCCGACCGGGCATACGCTGCGCTTGCTGGCCCTGCCGGAAGCCATGGCCGCCTGGACTGATGGCCTGCTGGCCCACAACAAGCGCTCCGAAGAGCTCGGCAAAGTGTTGAAGCACCTCACTCCCGGCGGCAGCAGGGCCGAGGTCCCCACCCCCTTCGACGAGCCGGACCAGGACCCCTTCGAGGGCATGGACCGGCGCACCCGCCGTATTGCCGAAACGCTGCTCAAACGTCGACGCCTGTTCCACCGCGCCAGGCGCGTGATAACCGATGCGGAAACCACGGGATTCCTGTTCGTGCTAACACCGGAGCGCCTGCCGATCCTGGAAACACAACGGGCAATGCATGCACTCGGCCAGTTCGATATCCCGATCTGCGGTGCGGTAATCAACCGCGTACTGCCGGACGATGCCGACGGCGACTTCCTGCGGCGCCGCCGCGAGCAGGAGGCACACTATCTTGCCCAGATCCCCGAGACGCTGCGTGGACTGGACACGATCAAGGTGTCCATGCTGCCGCAGGATATCCAGGGGATGGACTCATTGCGTCTGGTGGCTGCCGAGTTGGCGCACGCAGGGCTCTGACCCGGGCGTGTCCACGCGCTATCATGCAGCCATGGATACCCTGCTGCTCGTTATCATCATGGTCATTTCCGTGGCCGCCGCGATCTACGCCCACTGGCGGCTGCCGTTCCACACACCGAATGCAAGACAGCTGCGCACCGCCCGCATCGTGCTGGTTTCCACCGGCCTGGCGTTCGGCTGGGTGGCGGCCAGGGTCTACGGCATGGCCACCGATCTGAATGTGGTGCTGGTGTTCATCGCCGCCGTGGGCCTGATTCACATTCCTGCCGCCGGCGTCCTGTTCCTCAAGGGCTTTCGGCCTGGGGAATAGCCTCATCCTGGCGGGACAGCAGGAAATGCCCGCGCGCGGTGGCAATGACCTGCTCGCGCCTGCTCTGCCAGGTTTCCACGGAGACGTTTGCCACCCGCTGCCCCTGCCGGACCACCTTGCAGACCGCGAAGGCCTCCTCCGGGCGTCCCGGCCGTAGGTAGTCGATGGAGAAATCCACCACCTTGGGCTGCACCGCGCTTTCGAGATTCCACAGCAGATGCATGATGGCGGCATGTTCCATGAACGCCCCGATTACGCCGCCGTGCAGGGCCGGCATCACCGGATTGCCGATGTTGCGTTCGCTGAAGGGCAGGCGGAACAGCAGCTCCCCCTCCTCCTCACTGAAGGCGATTCCGAGGAAACGCGCGTATGGAAACAGGTTCATGGCCGCGGTGTAGTCCTTGTCGCGGCGCGCAGTGGCAATGGACGTTCTGACACTGGTCACTCCCTGTCCCTCCCTCTGCTCGCCAAGGGTCTGCCCGTGCGCATGAAACTGCTGACGCTGGTGGCGACAGGCCGTTCGCGGTCGTCGGCATAGGCCACGCTGCGCACAAAGCAGATGTGACGTGTCACCCGATAACATTCCGCCAGGGCGTGCAACGGCTCACCAGGCGCGGCAGGCCGCAGGTGGTCGATGCGCAGGTCCAGCGTGGCCACGCCTTCCGGCGGCAGGCTGGTGAAAACCGCGGCGGCACCGCTGGTCTGGTCAATCAGCGTGGTCAGCAGGCCGCTGTGCAGGTGTCCTGTGCTCGGGTTGCCCACCAGATCGTCCCGGTAGGCGACCCGGCTGATCAGCCAGCCTTCGCCACCGTCCAGCACTTCCAGCCCCAACGCCTGGCTATGGGGAATCTTGCTGAAGAACAGACGCGCGGCGGTCTTGTAGTCGAATGCCCGGCTTTCCATCGTCAATGGTCCGAGCGCTGGTCCGGACCCGGCACCAGTTCACCCTCTTCGTCCAGGGCAACGATCATGGCCTCCAGGTCGGCCTGCAGCTCGAGCGGCGGGATTTCCACACCGTCGAGCGAGGCATCCCAGTTGGTTCCCACCAGATAGCTGTCCTGATGCATGCCTGGCAGCCAGTGCTCCAGCAGTTCATCCAGCGGTACGGCTTCCGGCTCGTAACCGGCCCACTCCGCATCGGCACAGACGCGGGCCGCTTCCTCCGACGACCACAACGGAAACACCAGCACGTCCTCATCCGTCGTGGATGGCGAAAGCGCCCAGCCTTCGGCATCCCGCAACCCCCAGACATGACCGGCCGTCACGCCGTCCCGGAGGAACTGCTGAAGGGAGGGGTCCAGATCTGAAAACTCGTTCGATGAGGCCATCGGCCAACTCCAGGACATGACGATGAATCCGGCAACAAGTCGGTGCCGGACGATGCACCTCGTGCGCGAGTGCTGTACTGTACCCGCTGTCCATATTGCTTGCCAATGCCAGTGCAGCGTCCCACAGATTACCCGGATTACCGGGGGCGAGGCCCCGGCGGTTCACGGAGACAGGCCATGATGCAACAGCGTTCCCGGGAAATGCTTGCCTACACCGGTGTGGTCTGCGCCGCGCTGTTCTGGGCCGGGAATGCCGTGGTTGCCCGGGGTGTCATTGATTCCGTTCCTCCCATGGCGCTGTCGTTCTGGCGCTGGCTGGTTGCCTTCGTGATCATCGCGCCGTTCGCCGCGCCTTTCCTCCGGCGGTCGTGGCCGGTGGTGCGCCGCCACTGGCTCGCGCTGCTGGTGCTCTCCTTCCTCAGCGCCGGCATGTTCAACACCCTGCAGTATCTGGCGGCACACACCACCACGGCGGTGAACATCACGCTGGTGAACTCCACCATGCCCATCATGATCGGCGTGTTCGCCTTCCTCTGGCTGGGGGAACGCCCCGGCCGCAGGCAGGTGCAGGGAATCGTCATTGCGCTGGCCGGTATCCTCGTGGTGATCAGCCGCGGTTCACTGGACGTCCTGCTGAACATCGGCTTCGCGGCCGGCGATCTGCTGATGGTGCTGGCCATCGCCTGCTGGGGGTTCTATTCCGTGTTGTTGAAGCGCCAGGGCATCCCGCTGCATCCGGTCATGCTGATCACGGTGATCATCGCCATGGCGCTGCCGATGACCTTCGTGCTGTACCTGACGGAGATGGCCCTAGGTTATCATTTCACCTGGCGCCCGGAGGTTCTGCCACCGATCCTGTACGTGGGGATCTTCCCCGCCCTGCTGTCGTACCTGGGATGGAACTACGGCGTGACCGTGCTCGGCCCGTCCCGGTCGGCCATGTTCATCTACCTGATGCCGCTGTTCGCTGCCGTACTGGCCACCATTTTTCTGCAGGAACGGCTTTACGCCTACCACGCCGGAGGCGGACTGCTGATTCTGGTCGGACTTTATCTGGCTACCCGTCCGGCGCCGGGTGGAGCGACAGTGACCGAGAACTCAAGGTAGGTTTCAACCGTCTCTGCAGTATTCCCGGGACAGTTGATACGGCGGCAGGCCCATGGCAACGCACCTTGCATTCCGGCGCATCAGCACCCATGTTCATCCGGGAAAGCGCGTCGGAGCCACCATCGGGACGAGAACTCATGCGTCAGCCTTATCTGCTTCAAGCCAGCACCGCCAACCCGGTCATGCGCATACTGGGCTTTATCGCGGGTGTCGTGATGCTCGCCGCGGCCATGTTCGTGGGCGTGTTCGTATTCCTGGCCGTGCTCGGCCTCGCCGTTATCGGGGCAGTGCTGTTCAGCGTGCGCGTCTGGTGGCTGCGGCGCCAGTTTCGCAAAGCGGCGGAGCGGCACCGCCCGGGAGGCGGCGCCGGGAACACCGGCGCATCCGGCTCGGTCATCGAAGGCAAGGTCACATCCCGCCGGGATGACTGAGAAACGCTGAGCACCGGCCGGACCGTTACGGCCGAAGCGCGGTGGGCCAGTCATCCCAGACCGGTTTCACCGTCTCCGGCATGGCCCGCAACCGGCCAAGCTCCACCCAGGGATTCTCAGGGCCGTGAAAGTCCGATCCCATCGACCCCTTCAGACCGAAGCGCAGTGCGTAACCGGTGGCCTGCTGGGTGCGCTGGACTTCGGCATGGCCGCAGATGACCTCGATGGCCTCTCCGCCGGCTTCCGTGAACGCGGTGAGGATGCGCCGCATCCAGGCACCGGTATAGCCGTATGCGGTAGGGTGGGCCAGCACCGGGATGCCGCCGGCGCCGCGAATCAGGCGAACAGCAGTCTCCATCTGCATCCAGTCCACCCGCGCCCAGCCGGGCCGGCCTCGCCGCAGATAGCGGTCAAATGCCTGCTGGAATCCGCTCACTGCCCCGCTTTCCAGCAGAAAGCGGGCAAAGTGGCTGCGAGTCGGCATGCTCTCCCCTGCCTGCTCCACCACGGTCATGGCTCCGGCGACGCCGGCACGCTCCAGTCGCTCGGCAATGGTTCTGGCGCGTTTGCGCCGCTGATCCTGGTTCCAGGCGAGACCATCCAGCAGCGGCCGGTCGGCGGGCGCCACCCGCAGTCCGACGATATGCAGATCGCGGCCCTGCCATTGGCTGGAGATCTCGACGGCGGGTACCAGGTGCAGCCCCCGGCGGTCGGCTTCCCCGTCCGCCTCCGTCAGCCCCGCCACCGTGTCGTGATCGGTCAGCGCCAGCACTCTCACGCCCTGTTCCGCCGCACGCCGCACCAGTTCCGCCGGCGTCAGTGTCCCGTCCGAGACAGAGGAATGCGCATGGAGGTCAATTGGGGAGAAAGTCACCATGGCGTCGTTTTAAGGAAACACTGATCAATTCTCACGTTCGCGCTCGAGACCGATTTTCGTTCGTGGCCAGGAGCAAGGCGCCGCAGGTAGTCATTCTACCTGTGGTGGCTTGCGACGCCACCACGGGCGAAAATCGGCCGAGCCCCAGGGGGTTACAGTTGGATTTTTCGCGCTGCGTTGTTGCGGCGCTTGGCCGTGGAACCACCACGGCACTGCGCACCGCGCCTAGCATCGCGAAAAATCCAACTGTAACGCGAGCGCGGGAATTAATCAGTGTTTCCTTAACAGCATTACCCGATCACGGCAAACGCCGACGCCGAACCTCAGCTATGGTAGTTTCAGATCGTGGCCCCCCTGTCGGGGGCCGGAATGCCGGGGTCTGCCGGAACCGGCTGCGGCAGGTCGCCGCCGTTCCCGCTTCCCCCATCAAGAACAACCACGCTGGCAGGGCATGACTGACAACACCGCGGAGACGCCTGACAAACCGGATTTCACCATGGAGGGCACGCGACTGGTTTGCCATGGGGATTGGTCCGCACCGCTACTGGCTCCGGTGGAACGGCGATTGCTGCGCCTGAATGGGCGCGCTGGCGAAACGTGGTATCTGGATACCTCGCGCCTCAGCCAGATGGACGCCGCTGGCGCGCTGCTGCTGGAGACGCTGAGACGGCGACTGGCCCGACGGGAGGTCACCCTCCAACTGGATGAACTCCCCGTCCGTCACAAGGCCCTGATCACCTTGATCGCGGACAAGCTGGCTCCCGAAACCGCACGTAAGGCGACCCGCCCGGGACCGCTGACCAGGCTCGGGGAGCACACCGTGGAAATCGGCCGGCAGACGGCAGGATATCTCGATTTCGTCGGCCGCTTCGCAATGGACGCGCTGCCGCGCCTGCTGACACCGCATCGTATCCGCTGGAAGCAGGTGGTGGCCGAAATCGAGGACGCCGGCGTCAACGCCATTCCCATCCTCGGCCTGCTGGCGTTCCTGACCGGCGTGGTCATGGCCTACCAGGGTGGTACCCCTCTTGAGCAGTATGGTGCCAACATTCTGCTGGTGGATCTGCTGGCCATCACCATGCTGCGCGAAATGGCGCCGCTGATGACTGCCATCATCGTGGCCGGGCGCACAGGCTCGGCCTATGCGGCGCAGATCGGCACCATGCGCATTACCGAGGAAGTGGACGCGCTCAGGGTCATCGGCCTGACGCCGTACGAGATCCTTGCCCTGCCCAAGATGCTGGGCCTGCTGGTGGCCATGCCGCTACTCACGTTGTTTGCCGACATCATGGGCATGCTGGGTGGCATGGTGGTGGCCAACGCCATGTTCGGCATTGGCTACGAGGAGTTTTTGCGACGCATCCCACAGGCCATCTATCCCAGCTCTTTCTGGGTGGGCATCATCAAAGCGCCGGTGTTCGCCGCGATCATCGTCAGTATCAGCTGTTACCACGGTTTCGCGGTGCGCGGCAGTACCGAAAGCGTGGGCCGGGCCACCACCCGCAGCGTCGTGCAGAGCATTTTCCTGGTGATCGTGGCCGATGCGATCTTTTCCGTGGTCTTCAATCTCGTCAACCTATGAGCGGTAACGGCAGCATCATTCTGCAGGCGGAAGGGCTGGAGACGCGGCTCGGGGAGAACCTGATCCACCAGAATCTGGATCTCGAGGTGCGCCGCGGCGAGATCCAGGCCATTGTCGGTGGCAGCGGCAGCGGCAAAACCGTGCTGTTACGGGAGCTGATCCTGCTGGTACGACCGACGCAAGGCGACATCCATCTTTTCGGCCGCAACTGCTCCCGAGTATCCCGGGACGCCATGCGAAAACTGCGCGAACAGATCGGCGTGATGTTCCAGCATGGCGCCCTGTTCACCGGCATGACAGTGCTCGAGAACGTGATGTTGCCGCTGATGGAGCACACGCGACTGCGCCGTACCACGCTGGAGGAGCTCGCCATGGTCAAGATCGCGCTGGCCGGCCTGCCTCCCGAGGCCGCCGGTCGCAAGCCCAGCGAGCTGAGCGGCGGCATGATCAAGCGCGCCGCCCTTGCCCGCGCCCTCGCACTGGATCCGGAACTGCTGTTCCTGGACGAACCCACCGCCGGCCTGGACCCGGTGAGTGCGGGTGCCTTCGACGACCGGATCATGGAACTGCGGGAGCTGCTGGGCCTCACAGTGGTCATGATCACCCATGACATGGATTCGCTCTGGCGCGCCACGGACCGGGTCGCCTTTCTTGCCGACCGCCGCGTGGTTGCAAACATGCCCATCGCGGAACTGACGGCGCAGCCGCACCCGGCAATCCAGGCATACTTCGCAGGGCCCAGGGCCCGGAAAAGGGGGATGGAGGGATGAATACCCGAGTCAGCTATACCGCCGTCGGCCTTTTCGTCATCGTCTTCGCGGTGCTGCTGGTGGCCGTGGGCCTGTGGTTGAGCACCGACATGACAGAGCGCGAATACCAGCGTTACACCATCTATTCCGAGGAATCCGTGTCCGGCCTCAGCCGCAATGCCGTCATCCGCTTCCAGGGCGTCAATGTGGGGCGGGTGCACAGCATCGACCTGGTTCCGGATCAACCCGGCAAGGTCCGCATTGTCGCTGACATCACCATAGAGGCCCCGTTGCGCGAAGACACGGTGGCACAGCTCTCCACCCAGGGCCTGACCGGCATTGCCCATATCGAACTTCGAGGTGGTAGCGCGGACCGCGGACCGCCGCCCACGCCGGAGGGCGAGCCCTATCCGGTCATCAGTATGACCCCGTCACTGATGAGCCGGGTGGAAACGGCCTTGCAGGAAAGCATGCGTACACTGGACGGGCTGTCCTCGCGCATTTCCCGGGTGCTCGACGACGACAACATCGAGAACCTTGGCGCCACGCTGGGCCATCTGGAGCAACTCACCGGCAACCTGGCGCGGAACAGCGAGCAACTGGACGGGCTGATGCGGCACAGCGAGGAAATTCTGGCCAACAGCGCGGAAGTCAGCCGCGAACTGATGCCAGTACTGACCCGGATGCAGCGTTCAATGGACAATGTCGACGAGATGACCGCCTCGGTCACCCGGGCAAGCCAGCGGCTGGGTGCGGCCGGTGAACAGATCGGCGAAGCGACCATGGAGGGCTCCCGCAGCCTGCAGACGCTGACCGCCACCACACTGCCCCAGCTCAGCGAGCTGATGGTGGAACTGCAGGGCGTTGCCGCCGGCATGAACCGGCTCACCGACGAGCTGAGCGAGCGCCCGAACCTGCTGATATTCGGAAGACCGGAGCGTCCGCCCGGTCCGGGGGAGAACTGAGCCATGCGTCTAGCGTTCCGTCACCCAAGTTCGTTACCTTTGTACGGGCCTGTCGCCGTCCTGACCAGGGCGGCGCACCGGCACGGGGCGCGGTGCCGGACACTGACGACCACTGCACTGCTGTCCATCGCCATTCTGGTGTTGGCCGGTTGCATGTCCCTGGGCAGGCCTGACACCTACCAGCAGACCTGGCAGCTCATGACACCGGAACTGGACGGGGCCGGGGGCGAATCGGCGCCGGCTGGCGTGCTACTTGTGGCAAGAGTGCAAGCCGCCCCGGCCTACGACTCCAGCGCCATGGCCTATCGCGAAACCGATTACGAAATCCGCTATTTCGCCTACAACCGTTGGGCCGAGAGGCCTTCACGGCAACTCCAGCCGATCGTGGTGGACGTCTTCGAGCAAAGCGGGCTGTTTGATACCGTGCTGGCCAGTCCGGCCAGCGTCCCCAGCGATTACCGCCTGGAAACGGAACTGCTCCACCTGGAACACGACCAGCGGACGACACCGGGCCAGGCACGTCTCGGCTTGCGCTGGAGACTGATCGACCAGGCAGGACAACGGGTGGTGCTGTCCGGTTCACGGCGGTTCACTGCCGACATGCAGGAGGCCAACGCGTCCGCCTTCACGACCGCAGCGAACCGGGCGCTTGGAGAGGCCATGCAGGATGTGCTCGACGAGGTTCGGAGCGCGATGTCAGGACTCTGAGGGCGCCACGCTGCCAGGCACCGTGGCGCTTTCGACCTGATCCCGCCCGTGCAGCACGTCGAGGAACACCTGCCCGTACTTGCTTAGCCTCGCCTCACCCACGCCGGGAATGTCCGCCATTTCCGCAAGTGTGGCCGGCCGGCGCGACAGCATGTCCATGAGCGTGGCGTCGTGGAAAATGACATACGGCGGGACACCCTGGGCATCGGCAAGCCGGCGCCGGCACGCCCTGAGTGACTCCCACAGCTGCTGGTCGGCCTCGGCCACGAAACGCTCGGCCCGGCTGGCGCGCTGGCGGCGCCGGCTTCCGCTGCGGGTCTCGTCCTTCCGCAACTCCAGGGTTTCCTCCCCACGCAGCAGCGGACGGCACAGTTCGGTCAACGCCAGCGAGCCGTAGCCTTCGGCGTCCACTTTCAGATATCCCCGGGCAAGCAACTGGCGGAACAGCGAGCGCCAGCCACGGGCGTCCAGCTCCTTGCCGATACCGAAGGTGGACAATCGGTCATGGCCGAGGGAACGGCAGCGCTCGTCCTCCTTGCCCAACAGCACGTTGACCAGATGGGCGACACCGAAACGCTGGCCGGTCCGGTAGACGCAGGACAGCGCTTTCCTGGCCGCTTCCGTGGCATCCCAGGTGGCCGGGGGCCACAGACAGCAATCGCAGTTGCCA